>JAYOIK010000015.1:0-74051 GCA_038118725.1 Alphaproteobacteria bacterium
CAAGTGGGCTGCGCGAATGAGCATGGATCAAACAGCGCCCGAGCAACGCGAAGTCCTGGTGGAAATGCGCGGCCTGCGCATCGAGGGACAGTCAGAGGATCAGTGGAACGAGATCGTCCACGGTGTCGATGTCACTCTCAGGCGCGGCGAGGTCCTCGGTATGATCGGCGAGTCCGGAGCCGGCAAGTCGACGATCGGCCTCGCCTCCATGGCTTTCGCCCGGCCCGGCTGCCGGATCAGCGGCGGCACGGTCACATTCGACGGCATGGATCTGACCGCGATGCCGGAGGCCGAGAAGCGTAAGCTGCGGGGCACCCGGATAGCCTATGTTGCGCAGAGCGCGGCGGCCTCGTTCAATCCGGCGCATCGCCTGATCGATCAGTATTCGGAAATGCCGGTTCAGCACGGCGTGCTGGATCGCGCCACCGCCGAGACCGACGCGGTGGACCTGTTCCGGCGCCTCAAGCTTCCGGAGCCCGAGACCATCGGCTTCCGTTATCCTCATCAGGTATCCGGCGGCCAGCTTCAGCGCGCGATGACCGCCATGGCGATGTCGTGCAAGCCGGATCTGATCATCTTCGACGAGCCGACGACGGCGCTTGATGTCACCACCCAGATTGAGGTGCTGGCGGCGATCCGCGACGTGGTCGAGCAGTTCGATACCGCCGCCATCTACATCGCCCATGACCTGGCCGTGGTGGCCCAGATGGCCGATCGGATCATGGTGCTGCGCCACGGAAACCTGGTCGAGGAAGGCGACGCCCGCGCCATGCTCGCCAATCCGCGCGAGGAATACACGCGGCAGCTCCTGTCCGTTCGAAGCTTTCGCAAGGCCGCCACGGGCGATGCCGAACAAGCGCCCCTGCTCAAGGTTGAGGGGGTTACCGCGAGCTACGGCTCCGGCCCGAAGGTCCTGGACGACGTCAGCGTCGAGATCGGTCACGCCCGTACCGTGGCGGTGGTCGGGGAATCCGGATCGGGCAAGAGTACCCTCGCCCGCGTCATTACCGGCCTGCTGCCGCTCTCCGAGGGGAGCGTGTCCTATAAGGGCGAGGTGCTGCCGCCGCGCCTGAAGGACCGCGGGCGTGGTCACCTCCAAACCATGCAGATGATCTATCAGATGCCGGACACGGCCCTGAACCCAAAGCAGCGGATACGCGAAATCATCGGGCGTCCCTTGTCCTTCTATCTCGGCATGACCGGCGCCAAGCGCGAGGAACGCACGCGGGAGCTGCTGTCGCTGATCGAACTTGAGCCGGATGATTATATCGACCGTCTGCCGGGCGAGCTTTCCGGCGGCCAGAAGCAGCGCATCTGCATCGCCCGGGCGCTCGCCGCCGAGCCGGAACTGATCATCTGCGACGAAGTCACCTCGGCGTTGGACCAGTTGGTCGCCGAGGAAGTGCTGAAACTGCTGCAAAAGTTGCAGGACGATCTGCACGTTTCCTACATGTTCATTACCCATGATCTGGCGACGGTTCGCGCGATCGCCGACGATGTGGTGGTCATGCTGCAAGGCAAGGTGGTCGAGTCCGGCCCCAAGGACGAGGTCATGACGCCGCCGCACCATGACTACACCGAACTCCTGCTATCCTCGGTGCCGGAGATGGACCCGGATTGGCTGACCCGGGTTCTGGAGACACGCCAGGCGCGCGGGTAACGGTCTTCGACATGACCGTCATCGACACCTTCCCCCGGCCCGTCCGCCATATCGAAAACGCCTGGATCACCCTATCCGATGGTTGTCGGCTGGCGGCGCGGATCTGGCTGCCGGAAGACGCGAAGAGCGATCCGGTACCCGCGATCCTGGAATACCTGCCCTATCGCAAGCGCGACGGAACGGCGGTTCGAGACGCGCTGACCCATCCGTATTTCGCCGGTCATGGCTATGCCGCGATCCGGGTCGACATGCGCGGCAACGGCAATTCCGAGGGCCTTATGCGCGACGAATAACTGCAACAGGAGCAGGACGACGCGCTGGAGGTCATCGAGTGGCTACGCGGGCAGGCCTGGTGCACCGGCACGGTCGGGATGATCGGCATTTCCTGGGGCGGATTCAACGGCTTGCAGGTGGCGTATCGCCGCCCCGAGGGGTTGAGGGCCGTGGTGACCATCTGTTCCACCGCCGACCGCTATGCCGACGACATTCACTACAAGGGCGGATGCCTGCTGAACGAGAATCTCGGCTGGTCGGTGACGATGTTCTCCTATTCCTCGCGGCCACCGGACCCGGTGCTGGTTGGTGATGCCTGGCGCGACATCTGGCTCGAGCGGCTGGAAAACAACCCGCTGCTCGCGGTGGATTGGCTAGGCCATCAGCGGCGCGACGCCTATTGGGCGCATGGCTCGATTTGCGAGGATTTCGGACGGATCGAGGCAGCGGTTCTAGCTGTCGGCGGCTGGAACGACGCCTATACCAACGCGGTCCCGGCGATGCTCGCCAATCTCACCGCGCCGAGCCGCGGCCTGATCGGACCGTGGCTCCACAAGTACCCGCATTTCGCGGTGCCGGGACCGGCGATCGGCTTCCTCCAGGAATGTCTGCGCTGGTGGGACCAGTGGCTGAAGGGGATCGATACCGGCGTTATGGGGGAACCGGCGCTACGGGCCTATATGCAGGACGCCGTGCCTCCCCGGGCCAGCTATCCGACCCGACCCGGCCGGTGGGTCGCCGAGGAGGCCTGGCCATCCCCGGAGATCGAGGCGCGGAGGTTTTATCTCAACCCGGACGGCCTCGGCGAACGACCCGGCTCCACCGCCACTCGCGCGATCTCCTCCCCCCTCGCGACCGGCACGGCGGGCGGCGAATACTGCATGATCTGGATCGGCCCGGAAGGCCCGACCGACCAGCGTTACGACGATGCGGGATCGCTCTGTTTCGACACGCCACCACTTGCGGAAGAGCTTGATATTCTCGGCGCTCCCACCGTCGAGCTCCGGCTTTCCAGCGACAAGCCGATCGCGCAGATCGCCCTTCGGCTCTGTGACGTGGCGCCGGACGGCACATCGGCGCGGGTGAGCTACGGGGTTTTCAATCTCACCCATATTCACGGGCATGACACCGTATCGCCGCTGACACCCGGGGAGCCGATTTCGGTGACAATCGCGCTGGACGATATCGGCTATGTCTTCCCGCAAGGCCATCGCGCGCGTCTGGCGATCTCGACCAGCTATTGGCCGATGATCTGGCCGGCGCAGGAGCGGGTGACGATAGAGGTCACGACAGGTGAAAGCCGCCTCACCCTGCCGCGCCGCCCGAGACGCGATGGAGAGATCTCGCCGGTATTCGAGCCCGCCGAGACCGCGCCACCGCTACGTCAGGAGACCCTGCGAGAGAGCTCCAACAAACGCACCGTCACGCGGGATGTGGAAAGCGGTCGCGTGGAGATCCACATCGAGGACGACTTCGGCAAGCATCGCAATCTAGAGCATGGGCTGGTTACCGGCGGCGTCGGTCGCGAGACCCACGAAATCCATCCCGACGATCCGCTTTCGGCGCGAGCAACGACCCACTGGACCCAGGAACTGGAGCGCGGAGACTGGAAGGTCCGGACCCAAACCTTCAGCGCCATGTGGTGCGACGCGACCCATTTTCATCTCTCCGGTCGGATCGAAGCCTATGAGGGTGAAGACCTGATTTTCGAACGTGACTTCTCCGAGAGCGTGGAACGCAACGGGATCTAGTATCCGACATGCGATGAAGCATCCGGCCCTCGGGCGTTGTTGCCATGCCGCCGGGGTGGCATTCTCGCTGAAACGCATCCCGCCAAGACAGAGCCGGAAACCAAAAGGGAGGGGCCAGCCATGAAATTCAAGCGCGTGGAACATGTCGCGATCGCGGTTAAGAGCATGGAGAAGATGCGCGACATCTTCGAGAACAAGCTCGGCATCGAGATGGAATACGAAGAGGACCTGCCGCACTACAACACCAAGCTGGCCATGTATCCCATCGGCGAGACCTATCTGGAGGTTCTGGAATCCAGCAGCCCGGATACCGAAACCTCGAAATGGATCGAGGAGCATGGCGAAGGCCTGTTCCATATCTGCCTCGAGGTCGACGATATCGACGGGGCGCTGGTCGAGCTCAAGGGCAAGGGGGTCAAACTGATCGACGAGACGCCCAGGATCGGCCATGGCGGCGCGAGGATCGCGTTTCTGCACCCCGAGGCCACCGGTAACCTGCTGATAGAACTCGCTGAAATTCCCGCTGACGGCCATCACTGATCGTTCGCGGACATCGCCACCGAACTCCCCGCGTGAAAAGGACGGACTCCATGCGCATTCTCATCACCGACCGCCACACCAAGGGCGACGAACATATCGAACAAGACGCGGTCGGGCCGGATATCGAGCTTGAGTTCTTCGACCATCATGACGAGGTCACCGACGATGCCTGGGCGCGGGCCGACGGGATCGTCACCTATCGCGGCACGGCGGCGGTGATGGCGGCGCTACCGAAGCTTCAGCGCGCCCGGATCGTGGTGCGCGGCGGCGTCGGCTTCGATGGATTGGATCTGAAAGCCCTGGGCGAGCGTGGCATCGCGGTTTGCACCGTGCCCGACTACGGCACGACGGAAGTCGCCGACCACGCGATCGGCCTGATGCTCGCCATGCGGCGCGGCCTTGATCGCTATGACGGGCTGATGCGCTCCGACCCGAGCGGCAAATGGCGCTACCTCGAGAGCCCGTGCATTGATCGCCTGCGGGGCCGAACCTTCGGCGTTTTCGGGCTTGGCCGCATCGGCCTCGCCGCCGCGCGCCGGGCCAGTGGTTTCGACATGAATGTCGTTTTCTATGACCCGCACCTGCCGGACGGGGTAGATCTGTCCACAGGCTACAAGCGCATGACCACGGCCGAGGAGCTGTTCGAGACCGCCGACACGGTCAGCATCCATTCCCCGCATACCGACGAGACAAGGGGCGCGATCAACGCCAATCTGCTCTCGCGCATGAAGCCTGGCGGCCTGGTGATCAATACCGCGCGAGGGCCGATCGTGAACCTGGACGATCTGTTCGAGGCGCTAAAGGCCGGCACCCCCGCCGGCGCCGCGCTCGACGTTCTCCCGGTCGAGCCCGCCGATACCAGCCATCCGCTGGTGAAGGCCTATATGAACCGCGAGGAATGGCTGGACGGCCGGCTGATGATCACCCCGCACGCGGCGTTTTACAGCCCGCCGGGCCTGCATGACTTGCGCTCCAAGGCCGTCGCGACGGTTGCCCAGCGCCTGCGCGACGGCAGCACCCGGAACTGCCAGAACCTCGACTATCTGGTGGATTGATCCCGCCCGGTGGGGTAGGAAACCCGTCGACGAGACACCCTCCAACGAGAACGCCAACGGAGAGTCCCCATGGCCACCATGCGCAGCTATCGTATCACCGAGTTTGGTGGCTCGGTTTCCGAAGTCATCCAGGACATCCCGGAGCCGACGGGGACCGAGGTGCTGGTCAAGGTCACCCATGCCGGGGTCTGTCATTCCGACCTGCATATCGCCGACGGCTATTACGATATCGGCGGCGGAGCGCGGCTGACCCTGGGTGACAGGGGCATCAATCTGCCGCATACGATGGGCCATGAGGTCCTGGGCACGGTGGTCAAGGCGGGCCCCGACGCGGGCCCGGTGCCGGTCGGGGCGGCCAGGCTGATCCATCCCTGGATCGGCTGCATGGAGTGCTCCGAATGCCAGCGGGGCCGCGAGAACCATTGCGCCAAGCCGCAATCCATCGGCGTGTTCCGCGACGGCGGCTATGCCGAGTACACCCTGGTTCCGCACCCCAGGTTTCTGGTCGACGCCGAGGGGATCGATCCCGCCGTCGCCACTCCCTATGCCTGCTCGGGCGTCACGGTATACAGCGCCTTGAAGAAGGCGCTTCCGGTCGGCGATGACGAATGGCTGGTGATCATGGGATGCGGCGGCCTTGGGCTGGGCGCGGTGACCATCGCCAAGGCAATGGGTGTCAAGAACGTGGTGTCCTGCGACATCGACGACGCGAAACTCGCCGCCGCCGAGCAGAGCGGCGCCTCGGCCACGGTGAACCTCAAATCCGGAGACGCGGCGGACCGGCTGCGCGAGATCACGGGTGGCGGCCCGCGCGCGGTGGTCGATACCGTCGGCGCCGAGGCGACGTCATCCTTCGGCATTGCATCACTGGTCAAGGGCGGACGCTATGTGATTGTCGGCCTGTTCGGCGGAGAGCTCCGGGTGCCGCTCCCGTCGCTGCCCCTGCGGGCGGTATCCATCCTCGGCTCATATACCGGCAATCTGGCGGAGCTGAAGGAACTGATCCAACTGGTCAAGGACGGCAAGGTCAAACCGATCCCCGTGGCGACACGCCCCCTGGCCGAGGTCGACGCCACCCTCGACGACCTCCGCGAGGGCAAGATCGTCGGGCGCGTGGTGCTGACGAACTAGCGCGACACCGCATGTCCGCCATAACGCCCACGCTCTACCTGCCGATCGAGGACGCGGCGCGGGAACTGGATTCGAAGGTTCTGATAGCCGGCGCGGCGGTCGCGCGTGGGCTCAGCGTGGTGATCGGCCAGCAATGGCTCCTGGTGAACAATCACGCGGCCCAACCCTTGGGGCTGATGGTCTTCAAGGGCATGAACGCCCGACAGGCCAACGCGATGCAGGTTGCTTCGGCGACCGGCCACTTGACCGCCGCGACCGACGAAGAGGCCATGGGCCTCGCGGACATTCCCTATATTCAGCGGGATATCGACGCCGATATCGCTGATTATTGCGATCTTTTCCTAGCCCAGGGACCGCTTCACGCCCGCGCCATCGCCGGCAAAACCAAGGCTCCGGACACGGCGATCAGGCCCGTGGGCAACGCGCGGATCGATTTGCTCCGCCCGCCCTTCACCTCGCTTTTCAGCCAAGAAGCCGACGCCCTGCGCGCGCGTTTCGGCGATTTCATCCTGCTGAACACCAATATCGGCGGCGTGAACAGCGCCTTCGGCGGGATTGAACAATATCGCGAGGTGGTCATACGCATCGGCTGGATGGACCCGAACAGTCCCGAGGATAACGCCCTGTTCGAGACCATCGTCGCCTTCGACAAGGCGAACATGGCGCTCAGCCGCGATGTCGCCACGCGGCTCAGCGCCGCCTTCCCGGATAGGCGGATCATTATCCGTCCTCACGGCTCGGAGCGGCTCGATACCTGGCTCGCCTTCGCCAAGGACTATCCGAATATCACGGTGATCCGGGAGGGACGGCATTCCTCCTGGATTCTCGCCTCGAAGGCGGTTGTCCACACCTGTTGCACCACGGGCCTGGAGTCCGAGATCCTGGGGCGGCCCGCGATCAATCTCCGGCCCGAGGACCATCAGCGATCGCTGCATCGGGTCTACATCGCGAATATCGCCAATCTGTCCGCCTCGACGGGCGATCAAGCGATTGAGCTGATCCGTCCGAGTCTCGCCGGCGACACCGCCATCTTCGACGAAGGGCGAGACCACAGGATGTCCGATCTCGCGGACCATATAACCGGCCTGGACGACACTTTCGCCCATGAACGCATCGCCGAGGCGGCGGCCTCCCTGCTCCTTGAGCGTGGCGGCAAGCCTGGCGGTTTTCGCTGGCAGCCGACGAACCCGAATAGCTATCTCGGCGCGGTGCGACGCACGGACTATCAACGCGAGAAGATCAACCTGTCACAGCCGCAATTCGAGAAAACCTGGACGGAGTTGAACGACTTGGTGGGACAAGCCGGTGGCGCCGCCATCAGACAGATCGGCGATAGCTTGTTCTTGGTGGAACCCGCGGGACGTTGACGACATCCCAGTTTCAAGACAACCGGATGATCTCTCCACCCCGTTGCGTCGCCCTGGCGAACGGCAGAGCCTCGAACGGTTCCAGGTGATCGGATGATTGCCGCTTAGGTGATAACTATCGCGAGGTCCTGCCTTGCGCCAGGACGACGGCTTAAGGAAAGGCCCAATCCTGAAACAACACCATGGCCCACCCCAACCCGTCGCCCTGGCGAACGGCAGGGCCTCCGATTGGGCCACGAGAATGAATACCGCCGATCTCGCGCGCGGCATGGGGTCCTGCCTTGCGCCAGGACGACGTTATCCCCGTGGCGGCAAGTATCCCGGTACGATCGCGGACAAAAGACTAGCAATCCTCGGGTTTCCAGTGACCGATATAGATCCCTCGGACGCTCGTATCGGTCGGGTTGCCGCGAATGCGTTCCTCCGACGTTGTCACCCGGAGCCGGCGATCGCGCATCCACTCGAATAGCGCCTCGTGAAGTTCGGCCCGGACCGCCGCATACTCAGGGTCGTCGCCGAGGTCTCGAAACTCGCTCGGGTCATTCTCCATGTCGAAGAGCTGCGGGCGAAACTTTTGGTGCAGGATGTATTTCCAACGCTCGGTGCGGATCATGAAGGAGCGTGCCTCCCAGGGATCGATGCCGAGATCCTCGCGGGCGGGCCTGCTCGAATAATCGCTTTCGCAGATAGCATGGTCCCGCCAGTCAACGTCCTCGCCGCGCAACAACGACAAGAGCGAGCGACCTTCCATGCGGTGCGACTGAACCGCGCCTCCGGCGGCTTCCACGAATGTCGGCACCAGATCGATCGCCTCGACGAAGCGCGCGTCAACGGCGCCGCGAGTTCCGTCCGCCTCGCTCCGCGGATCGACGACAATCATCGGCAGGCGGATCGAGGACTCATGAAACAGGTCTTTCTCGCCGAGCCAATGGTCGCCGAGATTGTCGCCGTGATCCGAGGTAAAGACGATCATCGTGTCGTCCAATTGACCGCGTTCCTCGAGAAACGCCATCAGGCGGCCGACGTGATCGTCGATCTGCTTTACCAGCCCCATATAGGCCGGAATGATGGTCTCCCGCGCCTCGGGCCGGTTGAACAGGGCACTATCGCGTTGACGCATGAACGCGGCGTAGACCGGGTGTGGATCTTGTTTTTCGCCGTCGTGGCGGACCACCGGAACTATGTCGTCAACGCCATACATCGAGGCATAGGGCTCCGGCGCGATATAGGGCCAATGCGGCTTGATATAGCTCAAATGCATGACCCAGGGCTGGTCCGCCGCCTCGGTCACGAACCGCATGGCCCGGTCGGTCATGTAGGCGGTCTCGGAATCTTCCTCGGCGACCCGCGCCGCGCCGTCGGAGTGTCCCCAAAACCAACCACTAAGGGTTTCTCCATCCTCGCTTTCGATGGAATTCGCGGCGCTATGCCAAGGATTGGGCCCTTCATGCCCTTTCGCGCGTAGATATTCGTTGTAGGCAAGGTCCGGTTTGACCGACATGTCGGGATGCAGCCCGTCGTCGCGCTCAAAAGGCTCGAACCCGCATTCCGCCGTCAAGACGCCGAGCTCGGAGACCGGGTCAAGGCCGACCTTCGCCATGCCCTCGCGATCGGCCGCCATATGGGTCTTGCCGACGAGGACCACGCGTTTGCCGAGGGGGCGCAGGTAGTCTCCCATGGTCCGCTCGTCCACGCGCAGCGGGTAATTGTTCCAGGACGCCCCATGCGAGAACATGTACCGACCGGTATAGAAGGACATCCGAGACGGCCCACAGATCGGCGCCTGACAATAGGCTCGGGAGAAGGTCACGCCGCGTGCCGCCAGGGCATCGATATGCGGCGTGTGAAGCCGCGGGTGCCCGTAACAGGATAGATAATCCGCCCTCAACTGGTCACACATGATGAACAGGATGTTCTTTACGGCACTCATTTTTCACCCCGTGGCGAACCGGTTAGACGGTCCGCGAAGTCGAACACGGGCAAGGCAGGTTGTCGAGACGACCGCCGTTGATTTTTTTAAGGGAAGTTGATCCAGCGCAATTTTCGTGACGCGCTTGCGCCCTATCCTTGGTGACGGATGCTGGGATTTTTGAACATTCCCCCAGGGGAGACCGACATGGCAACGATCATTGATCATCTGGAAACCGACCACTGGAACTTCGCCGGCCTCCTGAAGATCCTGGAACGCGAACTCGACCATATCGCGGCGCTGGCGGAGCCGGACTATACCTTGATGTCCCTGATCCTCGACTATCTCCTCACCTATCCGGATCAGGTTCATCACCCCAAGGAGGACCTGATCTATCAGATGCTGCTTCGCAAACTCCCCGAGATCCGCGACAGTCTCGACGACCTGGAGCACGAACACATCGTCCTAGCGACGCTTACCCGCGAATTCTCCAACAAGTTGCGAGATGTCGTCGCCGGCGAAGCGGTGATGCGAGAAGACCTGCTGAACGCCGGGCGCGGCTTTGTCGATACCTATAAGAACCATATGCTGAACGAGAACACCGGCGTCTTCAAACTAGCCCGACAACATCTGCCGGCCTTGGATTTGGACACATTGATGGGAGAGTTCGACCTCCAATCCGATTCCCTGCGCGCCGGCGATCCCGGTGGACGGTTCGAGCGACTGTTGGCAACCATCCGGGATGGCGCCGGTTAGGCCGCCCCGCCTTTCGGGTATGATTTGAGTTTCCGGTTGACCCGACACCTCGGCGCGCGTCTCAGCGTTGTTGGTCCAGCGCGTAACCGGCGCCGCGGACCGTACGGATCAGGTTCTTGGCGCCCTTGTCAACCTCAAGCGCCTCGCGCAGGCGGCGGATATGCACATCCACCGTTCTGGGTTCGACGAACACATCACCGCCCCATACCCGGCCCAAAAGCTTGTCCCTTGAGAAGACAATGCCTGGCCGATCAATCAGGGTTTCGAGAAGTCGGAAGCATTTGGGGCTCAGGTGAACATTCTTGCCGTCCCGGGTCACCCTATGGGCCTCCAGATCCATGACGATGCCAGCATATTCCTTAACCGTCGCGGAACCTCTTATATCACTGCGGCGAAGCAGCGCGTTCACCCGAGCAACCATCTCGCGCGGGGAATAGGGTTTCACCACATAATCATCGGCGCCGGCTTCCAGACCGAGCACTCGGTCACTTTCCTCGCCACGCGCGGTGAGCATGATGATCGGCAGGCGCTTGGTATCCTCGCCGGCGCGAAGGGAACGGCAAACCTCGATCCCCGAGCGTTCCGGCAACATCCAGTCGACCACCGCCAGATCCGGCGGTTCGATCGCGATCCTTTGCAGGGCTTCCTCGCCGCTATGGGCGACCTGGGTTCGATAACCTGATTTTTCCAGATTGTAGCGGAGCATTTCCGCGAGAGGTGCCTCATCCTCGACGATCAGAATCAGCGATGCCATGGCCTTATCCCAACCTCAACCAATTCGACCCGTGACGTAATCCTTGGTGCGATCATCCCGGGGATTCTCGAACACCTCGCTCGTGGCGCCATGCTCGACCAGGTTCCCCAGATGGAAAAACGCCGTCCTGTCCGAAACCCGTCGTGCCTGCTGCATTGAATGAGTCACCATGACAATTGTGTATTGCGCCTTCAGTTCCATGATCAACTCCTCGACACGTTCGGTGGCGATCGGGTCGAGGGCGGAGCAAGGCTCGTCCATGAGGATCACTTCCGGGCGCACCGCGATGGCGCGGGCAATGCACAAACGCTGTTGCTGGCCGCCGGACAGGCCGATGCCGGGGGCGTCCAGGCGGTCACGCACCTCTTCCAGGAGGCCCGCGCGCCCCAGACTACCCAGCACGATGCCGTTCAATTCCTCGCGGTCCCTGGCGATGCCATGGATGCGAGGGCCGTATGCGACATTGTCGAAGATCGATTTCGGGAACGGATTGGGCTTCTGGAAGACCATGCCGATGCGGGTGCGAAGTTGCACCACGTCCTGATCCTTGGCGTAGATCTCCCGTCCATCCAAGGTCACCGACCCATCCACGCGACAGATATCGATGTTATCGTTCATTCTGTTGAGGCAACGCAGATAAGTCGACTTTCCGCATCCCGAAGGCCCGATGAACGCGGTCACCTGATTAACCGGGATATTCAGCGAGACATCGTGCAGCGCCTGTTTGTCGCCGTAGTGAACCCTGAGGTTCCGGCTCGCCATCTTCGGTGGCGCATCGGGCGCTCCTTTAGCCTGGCCGGGCTCGCTATTCATTATCGCTCCAATCCGCGCGGAGTGTTCAAGATCGGTGGCCTCGGCCACCATGTGATCAACGGGATCAAAAGTCATGGGGCTCTCCACTACCACCGGGTCTCGAAACGCTTTCGCAGATATACCGCGAAAAGGTTCAACAAACAGACAAATGACAACAGAACCAGGATCGCCGCCGAGGTGCGTTCGACAAAGGCTTTCTCGGGAATGTCCGACCACAGGAAGATCTGGACCGGAAGCACCGTCGCGGGATCCGTCACCGAGGTCGGCACGTCGACGATGAAGGCGACCATGCCGATCATCAACAGCGGCGCGGTTTCCCCCAAGGCCCCGGCGGTACCGATGATGGTGCCGGTCAGGATCCCCGGCATCGCTAGGGGAAGCACGTGGTGAAACACCGCTTGGATCGGGCTCGCGCCAAGCGCCAGGGCCGCCTCGCGCACCGAGGGAGGGACTGATTTTATCGCCGCGCGCCCGGCGATGATGATGGTCGGTAGGGTCAGGAGCGACAGAACCATGCCGCCCACCAGCGGAGCCGATCTCGGTAGCATGAAGGTGTTGAGGAAAATCGCCAATCCAAGCAAGCCGAACACAATCGACGGCACCGCCGCCAGGTTGTTGATGTTGACCTCGATGAACTCGGTGATCCGATTTTTAGGCGCGAAGCACTCAAGGTAAACCGCCGACATCACCCCCAATGGAAAGGATATCGCGAGGCACACCAGGATCGCGTAGAGCGAGCCCACGGCGCTGCCCAGGATCCCCGCGAGTTCCGGCTCGCGGGAATCGCCGGATGTAAAAAACGTGGTGTTGAATTTGGCCTCGACGCCACCCGCGCTCTCATGGCCCTCGAGCCATTTCATCTGCTTGTCACTGAGGTGTCGCTGATCGGCGGGGGCCGTCCGCGGCACGGTTCCCTTGATAATCAGATCAACATCATCCGAAGCGCTAACCCAGATACCCAGGGTTTTGCCGACCGGGTCTTCATGTTCCAGCATCGCCTCCCGGATCTCATAGGGGGCGGCGACGCTGACGAGCCGGTACATGCTTCGCTTGTCGGATCTGGATTTCGCGTCCGGGAAAGTCTCGCGCATGGTCCGCTTGAGAACCGCGTTGTAGTTCGCGCCCGCGATCGCTTGCGCGCGATCTCCGCCATCGTTCGATTGGAGATCGGACTCTTGCAACGTGACCTTCAGCAGCATCTTGGTCTGCAAGATCGCCGTGTGGCCGGATTCAATCACCGTGAAAAGCAGCACGCCGAGAAAAACGAGGCCGATCCACGCCGCCACCAACGCAATGAATTTGAAGCGTTTCTCGCCGCCATGACGACTGGCGAGCCGACGCGCGACGCGTGCTTGGGTTTCCGAGGTCTCAGTCATATTGCTCTCGATAAGCCTTGACGATTCGCAGCGCCGTTACGTTGAGCGCCAGGGTCACCAGAAACAGCATCAATCCCAGCGCGAATGCCGCGAGTGTCTTTGGGCTGTCGAATTCCTGGTCGCCGGTCAAAAGCGTGACGATCTGAACCGTCACGGTGGTAACCGCGTCGAGCGGATTGACGGTGAGCTTGGCCGCCAGGCCCGCCGCCATAACAACGATCATCGTCTCGCCGATCACCCTGGAAGCGGCGAGCAGCAAGCCCCCCGCGATACCGGGGAGCGCCGCGGGCAGAATGACGTTGCGGATGGCCTCGGAACGGGTCGAGCCGAGCCCGAGCGCCGCTGCCTTCAGGGATTCCGGCACCGCGGTGATCGCGTCGTCCGAAATCGAGGAGACAAAGGGTATGGTCATGATCCCCATGACAAGCCCGGCCGCCAATGCGCTCTCGGAGGAAACGTCGAGGCCGATTGCCTCGCCACTGTTACGCAACATCGGCGCGACCACGATCGCCGCGAAAAACCCGTAAACCACCGTCGGGATTCCGGCCAGCGCCTCCAGCACGGGCTTGACGATGGACCGGAAACGAGCCGACGCGTATTCCCCAAGATAGATCGCCGCCATCAAGCCAACGGGTCCGGAGACACAGAGCGCGATCGCGCTGATCAGGAGCGTGCCGACCAGCAAGGGTATGGCGCCGAACGCGCCGCTCGCGCCGACTTGATCTTCACGGATCGCGGTTTGCGGCGACCAATGTAGGCCGAACACGAAATCGGTGATCGGGATTTGTCTGAAGAACTGAATCGATTCGAAGATGAGCGAGAGAACGATACCGACCGTGGTCAAGATCGCGACCGAGGAGGCGGCGATCAGGATCCCCATGATCAGCCGCTCGTAAAGCACGCGTCGAGCAACGCGACGGGCGCCGGCGGATGTCGTTCCGCCGGCGCCCGTGCCACCCGAATTCGGGAGATTACATGACGAGGTTGGCAAGGGTCTTCACCGCTTTGGCGCGAGCCGCGCGTTCCGCGTCACCCAATGGAATCAGCCCCTTGTCCGAGAGATAGCCGTCCGGACCGGACGCATTGTCGCTCACGAACGCGTTGGTGAATTCCTCGATACCGGGCACTTTGCCGATCTGTGACTTCTTCACGTAGAAGTAGAGCGGACGGGACACCGGGTACTCACCGGCGGCAATCGCCTCGAACTCCGGCTCCTGGCCATCGACGATGCTGCCTTGCAGCTTGTCCGAATTCTGGTCGAGGAAACTGTAGCCGAAGATACCGAAGGCCTTGGGATTGGCGTCGAGCTTGGAGACGATCAGGTTGTCGTTCTCACCCGCCTCGACATAGGCGCCGTCCTCGCGGACCGTGTGGCACAGGGCCTTATAGGCCTTCTTGTCGGTCTTCCTCATGGCCTTGATCCAGCCGATCTTCTTGCAGCCGCCCTCAAGCGCCAGCTCGGCGAAGGCGTCACGCGTACCGGAGGTCGGCGGCGGGCCAAGCACCTCGATCTTGGTGTCGGGAAGCGCCGGGTTGACGTCCTTCCAAGTCTTGTACGGGTTCGGCTGGGTCTTGCCCTCGCCGGCCGGCACATCCTTGGCCAGCGCCAGGAAGATGTCCTTGAGCGAAAGTTCAACCTGACCGGATTTCTTGGAATTGGCGATCACGATACCGTCGTAGCCGACCTTGACCTCGAGAATTTCGGTGATGCCATTCTTGACGCATTTCTCGACTTCGGACTTCTTAATCCGGCGCGAAGCGTTGGTGATGTCGGGATGACCGTCGCCGGACCCGGCGCAGAACAGCTTCAGACCACCACCGGAACCGGTGCTCTCGACGATCGGGGTCTTGAAGGAGGTCGTCCGGCCGAAGGTTTCGGCGACGGCGGTGGAAAACGGATAGACGGTGGACGAGCCGACGACGCGGATCTGATCGCGGGCTTCGGCCGCTCCAGTCATGGCGATAACGGCGGCTGCCGCGAGGAAGGATTTCCTGATCATCTGATTCTACAGCTCCAGCTGGGTTACGGACCCGGATGGCCCGTTCGCGGCTGGAACCTAGGATCGCTCGGAGTCGTGAACGTTACTGAAATATTACAATTTAGTGACATCGCGAAATAGTGGATCAGGCGTCCGTGCTCGGCAGGCTGACCGAGAAGGTGGTTTGCGCTCCGAGCGTGCTTCTGACATCCAGTTGGCCCCGGTGGCGAGCGACAATATGTTTAACGATTGCAAGGCCCAGGCCGGTTCCGCCCATGCTGCGCGAGCGTCCCTTGTCGACGCGATAGAACCGCTCGGTGATGCGTGGAATCTCATCCTCTGGAATGCCGTCGCCGTCGTTCGTAACGCTCACCTTGACCCCCGTCACCGCGCCGTCGGCGAGATTTTCCAGCCGCGCGGCGGCGACTCGAATGCGCGAGTCGGGCCGTCCATAGCTCACCGCGTTCGACACGAGATTCTGGAACACCTGGGTGAGCTCGTCCGGGTCCCCCAGAATAGACGGCAGCTCGTCGGGAAGCTCGACCTCGATCTCCATCGACCGCTCCCGGGCCCGCACCGACGACAGGTTGGTTACATGAGACAGGATCGGCCGGAGATCGACTTCATCCTCGGGCTGGATATGCTCCTCGGTTTCCAGTTTCGAGAGCGCCAGAAGATCATTGATCAGGCGCGTCATCCGCCGCGCCTCGGCCTCCATGATCCCGAGGAAACGCTCCGTCGCCTCGGGGTCGTCCCGTGCCGGTCCCTGAAGAGTCTCGATAAATCCCAGCAGCGACGAGAGAGGCGAGCGCAATTCATGGCTCACATTGGCCACGAAATCCGCCCGCATCTGCGCGGCTTTCTTGGAGGCGGTGACATCATGAAAAATCATCATCACCCAGGTCGGACCGGGCGATTTCAGATCAGGTAAACGCCAGATATTCAGGTCGTAGGTTCGGGATATCGGATAGGGCAAGAAGATCTCACGCGTCGTCCCAGGCGCTCCGCCCAACGAGGCCTCGACGCCTTCCTGAATCTCGGAATTGCCCAGCAGATCGTCCAGCTTGGTACCGACCGCGTGCTCGCCCAGCAAATGGCGCGCCGCCCTGTTCGCGCCCACGACGATCCTCGACGGATCCACTAACAGAACCGGGTCGGTCAAGCCGTCGAGGAACCGCGCGTCGAACGGCAGTGACGGGGCTACTCGAGAATCATCGTTCATTTGCCGCCATCCCTTCGGTTCACGACATCGGATCGCCGGTCCCGATCACTTCTCGATCTAGGACGGATCGGTGATCATCCGGCCGCCGTCGATGGTGATGGTCTGGCCGGTCAGGTAGTTACCCGCCCTGGTCGCCATGCTGGCCGTCAGCATGCCGATATCGTCGGGATCGCCCAGCCGGCCAAGCGGTGTGATTTTCTCGACCGCGGCGGTTTTCTTCGGATCCGCCCAAAGCTCGCGAGCGAAGTCCGTGCGGATCAGGCCCGGCGCGATGGCGTTGACGCGAATGTTGTGCGGCCCCCATTCGACCGCGAGATTGCGGACCAGCTGCTGCTCCGCCGCCTTGGAAAGGGCGTAGAGCCCGAGGTTCTTGCTGCCCTTGAAGCCGCCGATGCTGGAGATCACGATCACCACGCCGTCCTTGCGCTCGGCCATCTCCGGGCAAACCATGTTGGCCAGCCAGAAGACGCTTTTGACATTGGTGTCCATGATCTTCTCATAGGCGCCGTCATCGGCCTCGCGCATCGGGCCATAGACCGGGTTGGTCGCGGCGTTGCAGACCAGGATATCGATCTTGCCATAGGCCTTGTGGGTATCGGCCACGAGCGCGGCGAGCGCCTCCTTGCTGCCGATATGGCAGGGAATGGCCGTCGCCTCGTGCCCCTTGTCGCGGATCGACTGGGCCACTGTCTCGCAAGCATCCGCCTTACGGCTGGAGATCACCACCTTGGCCCCGAGCGCGGCCATGTTCTCGGCGATCGACTTGCCGATACCCTTTGTGGACCCGGTGATCACCGCCACCTTGCCGGTTAGATCAAACATCGTGATAACTCCGTTTTCAGAATTGGACTGTCAGGTCGCGGTTATGTGGCGGTCAGGCCGCCATCGACCACCAGCTCGGCGCCGGTGGTGAATTTTGCGTCGTCGCTCGCGAGATAGAGGATCGCGCCGGCGATATCGTCGGGATGCCCCAGCCGCCCCACCGGCGAGGCGCCTTCCAGGGCGGCGCGATAGCGATCCGGGGAATGGTGCTGTTCGACCATGCCGTCGACCATCGGCGTATCGGTATAGGAAGGATGCACGGAGTTACAGCGGATGCCGTAGCCCTTGCGCGCGCAATGCAGCGCCACCGACTTGGTCAACAGGCGAACCGACCCCTTGGAGGCGCAATAGGCCGCGAGTTGCGGCGCGCCGATGATCCCGGCCACGCTGGAGACGTTGACGATCGAACCGCCGTCGCCGCTTTCCTTCATCAACGCGATGCCGTGCTTGCATCCGAGGAACGGTCCCTCGGCGTTCACCGCGTGGGTGTGACGCCATTCCTCCAGGGTCGCCTCCTCGATCGAGCCGGCGGTTCCGACACCCGCGTTGTTAACCAGGATATCGAGACGTCCATGCAACCGCCGCGCGGCATCCATCGCGGCGATCCAGCTTTCCTCGGATGTTACGTCGAGGGAAACGAAGTCGGCGACGCCGCCCCCGTCCCGAAGGCACGCGGCGGCGGCCTCTCCGGCCTCGGCGTTGATATCGCCCAGAATTACGGCGGCGCCCTGGGAGATGAACATCTCCGTTGTCGCCAGACCGATCCCCGACGCGGCGCCGGTGATCAGCGCGACCTTGCCCCCGAGCCGCCCGCTTCCCGCTCCCGTCATCCTCGCTTCCTCGCGTCAATCCGATAACGCCACCGACAATCTCGTCCGTGGTCGCATTCCGTAATGTGTTCGCATCCTTATAAGGTTAGGCTCCGAGCCTGTCGAGAAACGCCAAACCCGCCCGAAACCGGGCCGAGGAAGGATCAGAGATATGAGTAACGCCACGACGCAGCGGCTGAAACGGGTGTTGGTCACCAATGACGACGGCATCGACGCGCCCGGCCTCAAGGTCGCCGAGGCGGTCGCCGCCAGTATCGCCGAGGAGGTCTGGACCGTCGCGCCGGCGGGAGACTTCAGCGGCGGCTCACGGGTTCTGAGCCTGCATCAAGCCCTGCGTCTTAACCAGCATGGCGAGCGACGCTTCGCGCTTACCGGCTCACCCGCGGATTGCATGTTCGTCGGCATCGCCTCGGTCCTGAAGGACAACCCACCGGATCTGGTGCTCTCGGGCGTCAATGCCGGCGTCAATATCGGCGGCGATGTGGGCTTTAGCGGAACCGTCGGCGCGGCGATGACCGCGCATGGCCTCGGCGTGCCTGCGATGGCGCTGAGTCAGGCTTGGAAGGGCGATCGTTCGACCATCCCGTGGGAGACGTCGCGGGAATGGCTGCCCAAGGTGGTCGCCGCCTTGGTCGACGCCGAGGGCTGGCCGTGGAATTTCGTGCCGAACATCAATATTCCGGCCACCGACCCGGCTTCCGTCACCGGGATTGAGGTCACCCAGCAGGGCCATTCGGCCGTCATCATGCCGACCGTGGAAAGGCGTACCGACCTTCGTCAGCAGGACTATTATTGGATCTACATGCACAAGGAAAACGACAACCCCAAGCCCGACGAGGACATCGCCGCCCTGCGCCGGGACGCGGTCTCGGTGACGCCGCTGGGCACCAATATCACCGACGACGCGGGGAGCGACATCCTTCGGGCGGTCTTTGGTTAGGCGGGCTCGGAGGAAATCCCGCTCCCAATCTCCCGTTGCCCCCGCGGAGGCGGGGGCTTTTGCCGCCAGTTTCGCGTCGTGACGGTCACTCCAGGTCAAGGGCGTTGGTGAAGTTTCCGAAAGCCCAGGCCCACTAAAGGAAAAGCTGAATATTGCCGAAGGCGGCTTCCGGGTTCAGCAGGTCGACGCGCTTGAGCTTCATCCTGATGCCCCCATCCAGCAGCACCAACTCATGCCGCGCCGTCGCCGCCAGCAGGAACTGTTCGTCTAGCCGGCTTTCGACATAGAGAAACGGCGTGGTGGTCGTGAACGTCCCGGCGTCATGGTCAACCGCGTCGATGAACGGGCGTTGCAATACGTGGTGACAGCGGCTGCGCGGTTTTTGCGAGAAGGTGCGCGCGCCCTTGAGACGCTCCACCCGCAACCGGCGGAGATAGTCATCCTCGTGCATCAAGGCGGTAACCAGCTTCGGGTTCTCGGCATCGGGATCTAGCGGCATCCAGTAATGGCTGTCCGGCGCCCATAGCGCCAGCCAGTCGTCGAAACGCCCCTCGTCGAGCATCCGGGCTTCGTCATACACGAATTCAATCAGGTCATCGCGGCTGGGAAAGGTCACGCGCCGGCCCCTTGCATCGATATCGTCATGTATTTGGCCCAGGCGTTGAACTGGTTGCGCATCTGCCGCTCGGTGGTGCCGTTCTCGACCGCGATGGCGTCGAAATCCTCTCCGTCGGTATGGAGCCTCTGGACATTGACCCATTCGAGGCCGTCGGCCATCAGGCCCTCCTGGGCGCGCTCGTACATTTCCAGATCGTCATGGCCGACAATCGATGTCGGCGCGTTGATCAGCCGATTGTACATCGCCGTGCGCTCCAACAGCATTTCCGGCGCGCCTACCAAACGATAGATATAACTCTCGACGAGGGTCTTGTCGGCGGCCAGCGGAATGAAGATCCGCAGCTGCTGGATCGGCCCCTTGACCATGATGTTCGGGAAATAGACCGTGTTGTGCCGGTTCTCGCCGAGGATCGCGCGGGCCCGCTCCTCCCCGTAAGCGGCGGTCATTTGATCGAAATATCCGGGTATCTCCGAATAGTCCGAATGGATGGAATGATGAACGCCGGTATGGCCATGGCCGTTCGGCCAGGTGCGGATGCCCATCTCCTCGAAGAACTCATAGGAGGACATGAAGGGCGCGATCACCTGGATCGCCATCGGCTTGGGCGCGTCCTCGGCGGGCCGGCTCTCCTCCCATATCCGGACCGCCGTCCCGGCGGAGCTTTCATGGGCCACCATCGGATGACACGTGTCCGTCTGGTTCTCGACCAGCATCTTCCAGTTGCAGCGATGCATGTAGCGCAGGGGCGGACCGGCGATCTCAAGCCGCCCCTCGGGAGAACGGTCGACCATGTTATCGATCGAACTCAGGCTCTCGCCGAAAAAGCTCTCGAAATCCGGCCCCTCGTGGGAGAGCCGGGCGAAGACAAAACCGCGATAGTTTCTGACCGCCCCGACCCGGGCCATGTCGTTGCCCGACGCGCTGTTCTCCAGGCCGGTTCCGTCATAGCCCTTGCGCAACGGCATGCCGAGCCGGGTCCCATCGGTCTTGTAGGTCCATGCGTGATACGGGCAACGAAAGAACTTCCCGGTATTGCCGGTCCGGTCGATGACCAGCTTGGTCCCCTTGTGGGCGCAGCGGTTATACAGGACATGGACCTCGCCATCCTGGTGGCGAATCATGACGATGGGCTGACGGCCGATCTCGGTGGTGAAGTAGTCCCCGGGATTCGGCGTCTGGCTGTCATGGCCGACAAAGACCCAGGTATTGGCGAAAAGATGCTTCATCTCCAGATCAAAGATCTCGGCATCGACATAGACGTCGCGATGTACCTCGGCGGGCCGAATCAATGCTTTTACGGCGGCGGGATTTTCGGCGTAGCGGCTCATGCGGGGTCTCTCGTCGGTCGCGCCCTGGCAAGAGTATGAGTCTCCGCTCGGCGAGCCGTCAACCAAGCGCCGCCGCAACCCGCGACACCGTGAATTCAGTGGGTTCACGCGCCGCGGGTTTTGAACTATCCATGGCCCAGCGCAACTTGAGACGGCTCATTCCATGACAAGTTTCCCGCCCTCCCTGCTTAGCGGCTACAAGGCCTTTCGCGATAATCGCTATAGCCAGGAGAACGAGCGCTATCGCAAGCTGGCCGAGGCTGGCCAATCCCCGGAGACATTGCTGATCGCGTGCTGTGATTCCCGCGCCGCGCCGGAGACGATCTTCAACTCCGCGCCAGGGGAGATTTTCGTGGTGCGGAACGTCGCGAACCTCGTCCCGCCCTACGCTCCGGACGACCAGCACCACTCAACCTCGGCGGCCCTGGAATTCGCGGTTCAGAGCCTGAAGGTCAAGAATATCGTGGTCATGGGGCATGGCCGCTGCGGCGGCATCAACGCGGCGCTCAACCCCAGCGCCGAGCCCTTGTCACCGGGTGACTTCATCGGCAAATGGATGGAATTGCTGGGACCGGCGGCCGAAGCGATCTCGGCGAATAAATGGTCGACCCCGGCGGAGCGTCAACAGATGCTGGAATTCGCGTCGATCCGTTTCTCGATCGCCAATCTCCGGACTTTTCCCTGCGTCTCGATTCTCGAGAAAAAGGGCCGGCTCACCCTGCACGGCGCCTGGTTCGATATCGCCGAGGGCGAGCTGTGGGTGATGGACTCCGAATCAGAGGATTTTCGGGCCGTCACCGCTTAACGGTTCGGGAACGGGATCGCCGTCACCGCGTCGAGCCCGGCCCGGCGTTGAATCTCCTCGTCGCGCAACGAAACATCGCCGCCGTCAAATTCGCGTGCATCGTCGGTGCACAGCCAGGCCATGGCCTTGGCCGGGCGGTCGACCGAGGCGTGCGCGGCCGGGTCCATCTGACTGATCGGGTTAATGCCCGAGGCCTTGATCGCGACCTGCATATGGGTCATCACCGTGCCGGGGGAAAGCCCGACCACGCGGATACCCTGGCCGCCATATTCCAGATGCGCCATGCGCGTCAGCATCAGCGCCCCGGCCTTGCTCGAGCAATAGTGGCTCCAGCCTTCCAGGGCCCCGGTGGCGGCGCCGGAGCTTATGTTAACGATGGTCCCGCCCCCCTGCTCCAACATGGCCGGGATCGCGGCGCGCAAGCCGAAATAGACGCCCTTGTAGTTGACGTCGGCGACCTTGACCCATTCCTCCGGATCGGAATCGGCGAGCTTTGATATCGGGTCGATCAGCCCGGCATTGTTGACCAGGATATCGACGCTCCCAAAAGCCTCGCGGCAACGGGCCACGACCTTGGCCAGGTCATCATAGACCGCCACGTCGCAGGCCATCGCCTCGGCCTTGCCGCCGGCGGCCCGGATTTCCGAGGCATTGGCCTCGATCTCGCCGGTATTGCGCGCCACCAGGAGAACCGACACACCTTGCGCCGCGAGTTCCTTGGCGGCGGCGGCGCCGATCCCCCTGCTGGCGCCGGTGATGATGGCGCTCTTGCCCGCGAGTTCGCTCATGAGTCCGCTCCATGGTGGGTTTCCGGAGAATGGTCGCGCCTGTTTACGGCATCGGCGAGGCAAACACCATCAGGGTTCGGATGATCGCGGATCTTCCCGGGTTCCGCTAAAAGCAACCGGTTGCGGGCCGCCGACCTGGCCAGCTACGCTTAATGTCGAACCGCTTCGAGAGAGTTTCGACGACAGCCGCCGGAGGATCCGATCATGGTGACCGTTACCCCGCTGGAAACCACGCTTGGCGCGCGCATTACCGACATCAGAATCCCTGAAATGACCGCCGACGAGTGGGCGGTGGTGGAAAACGCCTTTCACGAGCACGGCGCGCTGGTGTTCCCGGACCAGCACCTCACCGGGGAAGAGCAATCGGCCTTCGGAGAACGCTTCGGCGATATCGAGATGCTTCGCGACGGCTCGCAGAAAGCGGTCGCGATCAGCAATCAAAAGCCCGACGGAACCGCGATGTCCGCCGAGGAAACCCGCTACAAAACCCTGCGCGGCAACGAAGGCTGGCACACCGACAGCTCCTACATGCCCTTGGCGGCGAAAGCCTCGATCCTGGCGGCCCAGATCGTTCCGTCCAGCGGCGGCGAGACCGAACTCGCGGATATGCGGGCCGCCTACGACGCCTTGGACGATGTAACAAAGGAGCGGATCGCCGATCTCTCGGCCTATCACTCGCTCTACGCCTCGCAGGCCAAGGCCGGGTACACCTTCAAGACCGGCGAGGGATACGGCTATCACACCAAGGGCGCGCCACTGCGTCCGCTAGTGAAGGTTCATCCCTTGACCGGGCGTAAATCCCTGTTCATCGGGCGGCACGCCTATCGCATTCCCGGCATGCCGGATGACGAGGCGCAGGACCTCCTGGACACTCTGCTGGACGCCGCGTGCAAGCCGCCGCGCACCTATGCCCATCAGTGGAAAGCCGGCGACGTTATGATGTGGGATAATCGCTGCATCCTGCATCGCGCCTGCCCGTATGACTACAACGAGATCCGGGTGATGCGCCATGTCCGGGTCGCGGGCGAGCCGGAGAGCGAGTTGGTGGTGACGGGACCGGACGAGCGGGCGGACGCCTTCGTTCCTTCCACGAGCAATCGATAGGGGCTTGCGGGTTACCGTGTCTTCGCCTTAGGCCTTCTACAACACCGCTCCCACCCGGTAACTCCTAGTCCGTCGCCCTGGCGAAAGGCAGGGCCTCGCGCAATATTCAGCCACCAAGTCCGCTTTCGTCGTCGCTACAGTCCAACTTGGGTGGAATCCGCCGGGCGGTACCACCAATGTTTGGCCCTGCCTTTCGCCAGGGCGACGGTAACATTGCCGACGTGTGAAACTTTCCGCCCCCGTCAACCGACCGCTGTTATTTCACCTGTGTTCATGTCATGCGCGGCGGTCATTCGGGTGTGACATGGCAAGCTGTTTCTGGCAAAAAGATGCTGAATACACCGCATTGATACGGAAATCGGGAGCATCGTTTCGCCATGCCTGAAGGACCGACGACAGGACAATCACCATCCAAGGCCGCCGTCACCGAACTGGACGCCCTGGTCATCGGCGCCGGGTTTTCCGGTCTCTATCAACTGCTGTGCCTGCGCGATCGTCTCGGGATGAACGCCCGCGTGGTCGAGGCCGGCGACGGCGTCGGCGGCACCTGGTATTGGAACCGCTATCCCGGCGCGCGCTGCGACTCCGAAAGCCACTCCTATTCCTACTACTTCTCGAAGGAACTGCTTGAGGAGTGGGAATGGTCGGAGCGCTATCCCGAGCATTGGGAAATCGTGAAATATCTGAACTACGTCGCCGACAAGTTCGATCTGAAGAAGGACATCCAGTTCGGCGCCCGGGTGACCGCCGCGCGTTTTGACGAAACCACGAACCAATGGATGGTGGAGACGGATGGCGGAGAGCGGTTCCGGGCAACCTATCTGATCACCGCGGTCGGCTGCCTCTCCTCGACCAACACGCCGAAATTCCCCGGCTTGGATAGCTTTGAGGGCAAATGGTACCACACCGGCACCTGGCCTCACGAAGGCGTGGATTTCACCGGCAAGCGGGTAGCCCAGATCGGTACCGGTTCAACCGGCATTCAGGCGGCGCCGGTGATCGCGGCACAAGCCAAGCACCACTTTATCTTCCAACGCACCGCGAACTACAGCGTTCCGGCGAACAACCACCCGCTCGACGACGAGTTCAAGAAGTACGTCAAGGAAAACCACGAGGAAATCCGCAAGATCATCCAGTCGACTCCGAATGGTCATCCCTTTCGGATCTCGGATCGCCAGGTCTTCGACGTGAGCGACGAGGAACGCGCGAAGATCTATGAGGAATACTACGAGATCGGCGGGCTTCGTTTCCGGGCCAGCTTCCAGGATATCGTCTTCGACAAGAAGGCCAACGACACCGCGTCGGAATTCATCAAAAACAAGATCCGCTCAATCGTGAAGGATCCGAAAACCGCGGCGCTGCTGACCGATATCGACCACCCCTATTCCACCAAGCGTCCGCCGATCGACACCGGCTATTTCGAGACCTTCAACCGTGACAATGTCGAACTGGTCGACGTCAAAAGCAATCCGATCAAGGCGATCACGCCGAAGGGCATCCTGCTGGAGAACGGCGAGGAATACGAGGTCGATATCATCGTGCTGGCCACCGGCTTCGACGCCATGACCGGGCCACTGCTCAACATCGATATCCAAGGCCGGGACGGCCTGCCCCTGCGCGAGGTTTGGGACGGCGGACCGAGGACCTATCTCGGCCTTCAGGTCGCCGGCTTCCCAAACATGTTCACCATCACCGGTCCCGGCAGCCCGTCGGTGCTTTGCAACATGCCGGTCGCCATCGAGCAGCATGTGGAGTGGGTCACCGATTGCATCTCCGATCTGCGCGAGCAGGGCGTCGCCACCATCGAGACCACCGAGGAATCGATGGAGAAATGGCGCGTTCATGTGAACGAAGCGGCCCACGCGACGCTGATGCCCTTCGCGCGCGGCACCTGGTATTGGGGCGCGAATGTTCCCGGCAAGCCGCGGGTCTTCATGCCCTATGCCGGCGGCATGACCCGCTATCGCCTGATATGCAAGAATGTTCGGGAAAACGGCTATGAAGGCTTCAAGCTAAGCGGGATCGCCGACGCACCGTCCCCCGCCTTCATCCCCGCCGGCGACTTCACCCTCGCCGCGACGGTGCCCGGTCCCGGCGTGTAAGGGTCGAGTGTAGAAGGGCCGATCCTTTAGCGGCTCATTGCTAGGGAACGGGGGCGCCGAGCCCCCTTCCCCACCTCGCTTACATCCTTGGATCAATCGGCGTGACCTGTCCCGCCGCGTCCTCGATCACCTGGGCCGCGTCGAGGCATAGATCCTCGCGATACCGCGCACCGATGATCTGCACACCGCCGGGCAGGCCATCGCGCAGCCCGGTGCAGACCGCCACCGAGGGCAGTCCCAGCAAGTTCACGCTGACCATCAGCACCTGAGCCATGAAGATCCGCTCAACCTCGGCGCGGGAACCGACATCCTCGTTCGGCTTGAAGGGCGTGATATTGGAGACCGGGCCTACGATCAGCGGATAGCGCTCGAGGAATTGCATCCACGCCCGCATCAGGCGCGTGCGCTCGCCCACCAGGCGCATATAGCCCGCGAGATCGACTTCCGGGGCGAAACTCTCGAAATGGTCGAGGGAGCGCACGATATCGGCCGAGCCGATCTCGCGCATCGCCTTGCCCATGATCGCCCGGGTTTCCGCCGTGATCAGCCCGGCCCAAACCTCGCCACAGCGGGCGATCTCCGGCGGCTCGACCCGTTCGACCTCATACCCGGCGCCGGCCAGCATCTTCTCCGCCCGCTCCAGCGCGTCGGTAACCTCGGGGTCCACCGGCGTGCCGGGCGAATTGGTGACCAGCGCCACCCTAATAGGCCTTTTCGCCGGAGCCCCGGTCAAGGGCGCGGGCACCCACCACGGGTCTCGCGTGTCCCCGCCCGCCATCACCTCGAGGCCAAGCCGCGTATCGGCGACGGAGCGGCAGATCGGTCCCTGGGTCGACATCAACAGCATGAGCGGTGGACGCTCTTCCTTGGCCGTCGGGTTGAAGGCCGGAATGCGCCCCTGGGTCGGTTTCACGGTCGCGAGCCCCGTGCAATAAGCGGGATAGCGCACCGATCCGCCGAGATCATTGCCATGCGCGAGGCAGCCCACCCCCGCCGCGAGCGACGCGGAGGCGCCGCCGGAGGAGCCGCCGGGCGTCCAATCCGCCTTCCACGGGTTCACGGTCGCCCCGAACAACGGATTGTCGGTATGCCAGCGCAACGAGAACTCCGGCGCGTTGGTCCGGCCGATGACAATCGCCCCGGCCTTCAGAAGATTATCCACGACAGGCGAATTCGCGGCCGCAACCATATCCTTCAAGGCGGGCAGGCCGTTCGGACTGCTTTGCCCCGCGATATCGACATTGTCCTTGATGGTTACCGGCACCCCGTGCAGCGGGCCGAGCGCGTCGCCCCGGGCCACCGCCGCGTCGGCCTCTCGAGCGGCGGCGCGGGCACTGTCATGCAAGGGGCGGGTAATCGCGTTCAGCGCGGGATTGACGGCGTCCAGGCGCGCGAGATGCGCCTCAATCACGTCCCCCGCCGAGATCTCCTTGGCGGCGATCTTGGCGGCGGTCTCGCCGGCTTCCAGTTTCCATAAAGCGTCGGCCATCGAAACCTCCTCCAATAGAACCGCCCGTCAGGTCGCCTGGCGAACCCGGGGGATCACTTCCTCGGCCATCAATTGCATGCAATCCATGGCGACATTCTTTTCCATGCCCGCCCATTCCATCGACAGGATGATGTGGTTCACGCCAAGCCGCTTGTTGATGTCGATCATTTGCTCGGCCACGTCGTCGGGCGAGCCGATCAGGAAGCGGTCGCCGACAAGCTCCTCGAAACCGCCGGCCAAGGTCTCGCCCTCGGGCAACTGGTCACTCTGTCCGGTGGAATGATAGGCTGCGTATTTCTTGGAAACAAACGGTCCGGCCAACTTGACCGCCTCCTCGCGGGTCGGCGCGACAAAGGCCTCTCGGCGCATGGGAAACTCGGTTGGGAAAGGCTTGCCCGCTTCGTCCAGCATCCGCATATAGGTCTCGACCTGGCCGACCAGGGTGCCGATCGTTGTATGCGGGTTGATGTACCAGCAGTCGCCGTGCTCCACCGCGCGCTTCAACGCCGCGTCGGCATTGGCGCCGATCCAGATCGGCGGGTTGGGTTTCTGGATCGGCTTCGGCCAGCACACCGCCTCGTCGAGCTCGAAATGGCTGCCCTTCATCGAGACCACGTCCTCGGACCACAGCCGCTTGATCGCGATCAACGCCTCGGTCGCCCGCTTGCCGCGCTCCTTCATGGTGGTGCCGAAGGCCTTGAACTCAACCTCGCGATAACCGATCCCGACACCGAAGATCAACCGCCCATTGGACAGGATATCAATGGTCGCCAACTGCTCGGCGATATCCAGCGGCTTGTGCAGCGGCAACAACACGATGCCGGCGTTCAGCCGCGCGTTCTTGACCTCGCCGGAAAGCCGCGCCAGGACCGGAAACTGCTGCAACGCCTGGTAATCCGGCGTCGAATAATGCGAGCCCTTGGTGATCGAGGCATAACCCAGCCGATCGGCCATCCTGGCCTGCTCGATCAACTCATCCGCGCAGGCCGCCATATCCGCGCCCATGGGGTATTGCCCCCGCAGCATCACCCCCACATCAACTGACATTGGCTACTCCCGGTTAAGCCATGATCCATCGAACGAAGACTAGCGACGCCGGCGGCTCGGGGATAGAGCGAACCGGATGATTTGGCGGTGGGATTGGTGAATTCTTGGCCGGCGGCTCGGTCGCGCCCCAGCCCCGTTGTCGCCCCGCGCTCGATGCGGGGTCGGCGCCCGAGAATTTGGCGAGAGACGGCAAGCCGATCACGACCGTGGATCGCTGAAAGTGCTCCACTATCCGTCACTCACGACCGCATCAGGCGTCGGCCCCGCATCGAGTGCGGGGTGACGCAGCGGATCCACGCGGAAGCCGAATGTCGTTGGCCCAATCCACCTCCGTCATTGCCCGCTTGACAGCCCCCACCCTCACCCGCTATCTCCGCCCACCACCGGAATGGGCGCGTAGCTCAGCGGGAGAGCACTCGCCTCACACGCGAGGGGTCGCTGGTTCAATCCCAGCCGCGCCCACCACCGCGCTTTCAACCGAAAGCGCGAGACCATTCCGAGCTGTATCGGGCGACAGTTGTTTGCGGAGCAAACGACGAAAGCCCTCGTGGTTCGAACATCCCTAACATCCAGAAACACTTTCTTTGAGACGGTTCAGACAGGGGCGTCGTTGCGCCCGTGCCTTTCTTGCCGGTAAGCTTTCCGTGTGCGTACATTCCCGGAGGCGCCCCATGCCCAAGGTCCTCACCGAAACAGCGATCGCCGAGTATCGCGAGACCGGCGCTCATTCGCCGGTCAGGGTTTTCTCGCCGGACGAGGCCACCGCCTTGCGGGCCGCCGTCGAGGCGCACGAGGCGGAGCGAGGCCCGATCTTCACCGAGAACCGGCCCCGGCCGGGCGACCCGTTCCAAGGCTCGTATCGCTTCAAGAGTCACTTGTTGTTCAAATGTCTCGCCGACGCGATACTGCATCCAAGGATCCTGGACATGGTCGAGGATCTGATCGGCCCGAACATCCTGTGCTGGACCACCCATTGGTTCATCAAGGAGGCCAACTCGACCAAGTTCGTGTCCTGGCATCAGGACAACAACTATTGGGGCGTCGAGACCGACGATCTGGTCTCGGTCTGGCTGGCGCTTTCGCCGGCGACCCTGGAGAGCGGCTGCATCCGGATCCTGCCTGGCTCCCACAAACAGGCGGCGCTGGAGCATGTGGATACCTGGGCCGAGGACAACATGCTCACGCGCGGGCAGACCATCGAGGGGATCGACGAGAGCAAGGCGGTCAATCTGGAGCTCGCGCCCGGCGAGGCCGCGATTTTCGACTACCGTCTCGCCCATGCCAGCCACGCGAACCGGAGCGATGACCGGCGGATCGGGCTCGGCATCCGCTATATCCCGCCGACCGCGCGCCAGGTTGTGGCGGATTGGGACTCCGCCTCGCTGATGCGCGGGGTCGACACCCACGGGAATTTTGAGTTGGAGCCGAAACCGAGCCGGGACTTCGACCCGGCGGCGGTCGCGCTGCATGAGAAGGCCGACGCGATGCAGCGCCAGATCTACTATCAAGGCGCGAAGCCCGGTCAGGCGGCGGAATAAAACCAAACCATTCCCCAGGGCTGGACGCCCGACTGGTACCGTTCGACTGGCGCCGTTCAAGAAGTCGGGAGACGGCTTGACGACACGGGGGCCAGCGATCACTCTTCGGGCAATGGAAAACAGCCTTCGGTGCGCCATGCTGGATCTCCCTGACTTCCGTGATTCAACCGAAATCATGAATGACGGCGCGGCGCTGAAGCAGCGCCTTGACGAAGACGGGTATCTGTTCGTGCGGGGCCTGCTGCCGAGAGAGACGATCCTGCGGGTCCGGGCGCGTCTACTGGCGCTTGCCGGCGCCGGAGGATGGCTGGACATCTCACGCCCCGCGGGCGACGGCATCGCCAATCCCGAGGCCGCCTGCAAGGATCCGGAAGAGCGCTACATGAAGGTGTTCCGGGATATGTGGCGGGACGAGGAGTTGCACCGGCTGCGCACGCATCACGATGTCCTGGCGTTCTTTGAGCGGATATTCGGCGAGCCCGCCCTCGCCCATCCGATGTTCGTTCAGCGCAACATCTTCCCCAAGCGGGGCGACTTTGACTTCACCACCGGAATTCACCAGGACAGGGTGCATATCGGCGGGGCGACCAATCACGCGCTTTGGATGCCGCTTGGCGACTGCCCCAGGGAAAAAGGCGCGCTCGCCGTCGCCTCGACCTCGCACCGCGCGGGCGTTCTGGAGACCAAGGTCGGCTCGGGCGCGGGAGGCATGGATATCGCCGTCGATATTTCCGGCCAATGGGTAACCGGCGCCTTCGAGGCGGGGGACGCGTTGATCTTTTCGGACACCACCGTCCACCAGGCGCTGCCCAACCAGACAGACGAACTGCGCCAGTCATTCGATGCCCGCTATCAGCCCGCGAGCCAGCCGATCGCCGAGCCGAACATGCGGCCCTATTCCGGCTGCGGCACCTGGGAGGAAGTCTACGCGGGCTGGTCGTCGGCGGATCAGCAATACTACTGGCGCGATCTCGCGCCGGAGGTAATCGACTTCGACAACAGCCACTATGAACGCCGTGACCAAATGGCCTTCGAGATGGCCGAGCGCGGCGATGTGCTGGCGCGGGACACGTTGCTTCGGATCATCCAGCGCGACGCGGATCCGGCGAAACGCGCCCGGGCGGAACGCCTGGTTCGTGTTCTCGATGGCTCGGTCGCCGCCGATTAACCCGTCCCATCACATCCAAGTTTGGAGAGTTAGGATGAAGTCGTCCCTCGCTCGCCGGATCGCCGTGACCCTGGCGATGTTTCTCGTCTTCGCCGCCGGTTCGGCCTGGGCGGTCGAGAAGAATCTGGACGCCGACGGTATCGCTCTTCAAGGCTACGATCCGGTCAGCTATTTCAAGGGTGATCATCCCAAGATGGGCCTTGAAACCCATTCAGCCGAGCATGACGGCGCGCGCTATCTGTTCGCGAGCGCCGAGAGCCGCGCCAAGTTCCTCGCCGATCCCGGACGCTACGTCCCTCAATTCGGTGGCTATTGCGCCTACGGGGTTCGGGTCGGGCGAAAGTTCGACATTGATCCCGACGTTTACCGTATCGTCGACGACAAGCTCTATTTTCAGCTGAACTGGGGGACCCAGGTTATCTGGCTGGCTAATATGAAAGAGAATATCGACGTCGCGCACACTCTTTGGCCGGTCATCAAGCCACAAACCGACACGGAACTGGCCGAGGCGGCGGAGAAAGCCGGCAAGCAAGGCAACAATTAGCTGGTATGTCTAGAGCGCGGCGACAGCTTCCAAGTCAACCACGCGGTTGGCCGGAAGCACCACCGTTACCATCGTGCCGCCGCCCTCGGTCGCCTCGATCTCCAGCCGACCACCGTGCAATTCCGTCAAATGCTTGGTCAAGGGTAGACCGAGCCCGGTCCCCTCATAGCCGCGCGCGAGTTCACCGTCGCGCTGCGTGAAGGGTTCCATGAGCATCGGGATGTCCTCGGGTGGAATGCCTATGCCAGTATCCGCCACCACGATGCCGACACCGCCATCCACCATCTTCCAGCCCACCTCGACCAAGCCGTCGCGCGGCGTGAACTTGACCGCGTTGGACGTCAAGTTAACGAGAATCTGCACCATCATGCGCCGGTCCGCCCGCACGACCGGCGCCGCGTCCATGTCAATGACGTTCAGGGAAATCCGCTCGGCCTCCGCCCTCTGGCGCACCATGCGCACCGCGTCCTCGGTCACTCCCGAGAGATCGACGAGCTCCTCGTGAATCTCCAACTGTCCCGCCTCGGCCTTGGAAAGGTCGAGGATATCATTGATGAGCGTCAACAGGTGCTGGCCACTACGCGAGATGAAGACGGAGTATTCAAGGTAGCGTTTGTCGCTGATGGGGCCGAACTGCTCACTGGAAATGAGATCGGCGAAGCCAAGGATCGCGTTCAGAGGCGTGCGGAGCTCATGGCTTACATTCGCGAGAAAGCGGGATTTCGCCTGGTTCGCGGCATGTGCCTGATCATGCGCGACCTGTAGCTCGAGCGTTCTGTCCTGAACCCGGTTCTCGAGCGACCGACGGGTCTCGCTCAACTCGGCTTCGTAAAGCTCACGATTCTGTTCCAGCCGGTTGTACGCCTGAATGACCTTGCCGATTTCATCGTCGCTGGGCCAACTCACCTCCTGGCGCGCCGAGCCTCTATCAACCCTTTCGATCGCCGAGATCAGTTCACGCACCGGGCGCACGACCGAGGCACGCAGTGCGACGTGAACCCCGATAATGATCACCGCCGATACGAGCACCAAAAGGCCGACCATCACCGTCGCGCGGCGATAGAAGCCCTGCCAAAGCCTCTCGTCCGAGGTCACCGTCGTCAACCGGCCGACGGTCTTGAAGCCGAAACGGGTGGCGTGGCTGATCGGTTGCATGATGCGATAGTCGGGGTCGGTGGCTTCCAGCGGAGCACCGAAGGAAGCAAGTTCAACACCGTTGTTGTCATGGACAGCGGCGGCGATAAAGTCCGAATCCGCCAGCGCCACCGCCAAGGTCAAGGTGATCTGCACCTCATCCCCCCGCGCCACCGGCCCGGCCAGAATGATTGTCTGGCTCGCCGTCATGCTTTCCTGCTTTTTCTTCAGGGCATCGAGTTGCGAGCGGATCTCGAGAGTTTCAAACGCCGCGAAGAAAGCGAGATTGACCAACAGCACCAAGGGGATGGTGAGTATGAAAAATTTCGCCTGAAGCGACCGTTGAGCCCAGGATTTCATGGGGTCTTATCGCAATTAATCAAAGGACGCGCCAGCATCTTGGCATTCGCGTTCGGCGCTCGGGAACGACGTTCGGTATCAATCGATGAGATTCCGCGTATAATCGCGTCGCTGTTCAGACGCCATGGCCTGGGAGGCGGGACGTTGAGCGATGACAAGGACATGATGATGTTGCGGTTCAAGACCGCCATTGATCGCGAACTGAAGCGCTCCGATAGCCCCGGCGCCCAAAAACCGCGTCCCGATACCGTTACCGCCGCGCCGCGTACACCCCCCCGGACCCAACCGCCCGGCGCACCGAAACCCAAGTCCAGTTAACCACCCCGCTTAGGCGCCGAATTCGCGCTAGGCCGCGCGCGCCAGCCGCCGCTCCACCAGACGCGACCAGTAACTCGCGCCGACGATCAGCAATTCATCATTGAAGTCATATTCGGGGTGATGCAGCCCGGCGCTGGCGCCGTTGCCGGCCCAGATGTAACAGCCCGGCTTTTCCTCCAGCATATAGGAGAAGTCCTCGGCCCCCATGGACGGCAGGGGCGCGAGATCCACCTTGCCGTTCTCTCCCGCGATCTCACGCGCGACCTCGGCGCAAAACGCCGATGGCCCTCCGGCGTTCACCGTTGCCGGATACCCGTGGTGGTAGGTCAGCTCCGCCGTCGCGCCATAGGTCGCGGCCACGCCCTCGATGATCCGAGTGATCCGCTCCGGCAGGGTTTTCTGGATCTCGCCATTGAAGACCCGGCAGGTCCCGCGGAGGGTGACTTCATCGGGAATGATGTTGAACGCCGTGGTTCCGGCGTGGAACTGGGTAACGCTGATCACCAGAGCCTGTTGGGGATCGAGATTGCGGCTGGTGACCGTCTGCAGCGCCATGACGATGTTCGAACCGACGACGACCGGATCCACGCCCTGGTGCGGCATCGCGGCATGAGAACCTCGCCCCTGGACCCGGATCTCGAAATTGTCCCGCGCCGCCATCATCGGCCCCTCGGCGACCGCGAAGCCGCCGACCTCGATACCGGGCATATTGTGCATCCCATAGACCTCGTCGACGGGAAAGAGATCGAACAGGCCGTCCTCGATCATCTTCTTGCCGCCACCCAGGCCTTCCTCCGCGGGCTGGAAGATGAAATGCACCGTCCCGTCGAAATTTGTGGTTTCCGAGAGATACTTCGCCGCGCCCAACAGCATCGTGGTGTGACCGTCATGGCCGCAGGCATGCATTTTCCCGGGATTGGCGGAGCGGTGTGGGTGCTCGCCATGCTCTTCCATCGCCAGCGCATCCATGTCGGCGCGCAGTCCGATCGCCGGCCCCTCGCCGGAACCGGCGGTCAGTGAACCGACCACCCCGGTCCCCGCCAGGCCGCGATGCACCTTCATGCCCATCGCCTCGAGTTTCTCCGCGACAAACGCGGCGGTCGCGTGTTCCTCGAAACCGAGTTCGGGGTTCCGATGGATATGCCGACGCCACGCGGTCAATTCCTCCGCGTAGTCGGCGATACGATTGATGATCGGCATGACAAGCTCCTGGGTGTTCGGCGGCGCGATGGATGCGACTATGCGTCAGTCTGCGGCGCCGCGCTTCAGCTCTTCCATTCGCTTGTTTGAAAGCTCGAAAAGCCCGACATTTTTGTCGACGTCGTAAGGCATTTCCTCGTAGCTCTCGGGATCCCACTCGCTGCGCGGCGTGCCGAAGAAGTCGCCGCCATAGACATGCAGACCGCCGGTGAGCTTGGTCAGTGGGTTATAGACCTTGTGGATCGCCGTCTCGCCCAGATAGCTGCAATCCTTGGCGTCCATTATCTTAAGGCCGAGCTTGGTCAGGCCGTCCTCTTCCGAGCGCCGGTAGAACGTGTTTTCCTCGCGCCCAGTGTAGATGCCGATCACCGCCCACATCCGATGATCATGCGGCAGCAACGTCATCTCCGGCCCCCAGATCAAATTGAGAACCGTCAGATCGTCCGAGCGATGCAGCGTGAAGACCCCCGCGCGCTCCGGCTCGCCGATATCGCGCATCAGCGCCGCCGGATCGGCGACGGCCTGGTTCACGACCTCGCGAACGGCCCGTTCCTGGTCGGTTTCCTTCATGGCTTGCCGGCAATCGGCGCAAAACCGTTCAATCTCGAACATTTAGTGAAACTCCGCTGAATTTTGGCTGTTCATCTTGGCGTCAGGCTACAATTCGCTATTGTCTATGTCCACCATGGCGCCGAACCGGGGGGGACGCTCGACATCGGAGCTCGCCCTTCCTCGGCGGCCATCCCGGATGACCGTTTCTTCCGACTCCTTTCGCGGGCCTCACGGAAATGAATATCGGCGATCAGGTTCTCCAGACACTCATGGACGCAATTCCGGCGCCGATTTTCTACAAGGACGCGGACCTAATCTATCGCGGCTGCAACGCCGCGTTCCTTGAGTTCATCGGGCTGCCCCGAGAGAGGGTAATCGGCCAGAGCGTTTATGGTGTTTCTCCTCCTCAATTGGCCGCGGTTTATCACCAAGCCGACAAGGAGCTCCTGCTGAAGGGCGGCGTGCAGATTTATGAAGCGGACGTCCGTTACGCCGACGGTTCCGACCATAGGGTGGAGTTTCGAAAATCGGTTTTCCGGGACGCCGAGACCGGCGCGCCGGCGGGCATGATCGGGGTGATGCTCGACGTCACGGTCCTACGATCGGCCGAGGCCGGATTGCTGGAGGCCCGAGACCGCGCCGAGGCCGCGAACCGTTCGAAATCCCTGTTTCTCGCCAACCTCAGCCATGAGCTACGCACGCCACTGAACGCCATACTTGGTTTTTCCCAAGTCATCCATGACGAGGTTCTCGGCCCCGCGGGCAACCAGCGCTACGTCGACTATGCCGGTGACATCGTCCGAAGCGGCGGCTACCTACTTCGCCTGATAGACAATATCCTCGACCTATCGCAAATCGAAGCTGATCGCCTGGACCTTGAGATCGCTCCGGTCGATTTGTCCGCGTTGATCGCGGAATGCATGGCCGATATCCGGATCGGCGTTGGCGCGGGAACCGCTGTATCCGTTGCGTCTGAAACTTCCGACGATGTTCCGTGTATCGAAACCGATTCCGCCAAGCTGAGGCAGGTTCTATTGAACCTTATGACGAACGTGGTGAAGTACAACTCTCCCGGAGGATCCTGCGTGATCTCGACACGCGCGGACGCGGATTTCTTGGAGATCCAGGTCCAGGATGACGGCATCGGCATCCACGAGGATGAATTGCAAACCATTTTCACACCGTTCCAGAGAGCCACGGCGAAAGGCGAACGCGCGCCCGAGAGCTTTGGCTTGGGACTGCCAATCTCCAAAACCCTGATGGAACGACTCGGGGGCACCTTGACAATCGCCAGCGCGGTCGGTGTCGGAACAACCGCGACAATTTCGCTACCCCTTGCCCGTGTCGCCGCGCCGGAAGGCGACTCCGGGCATGACGGGCCAAGGAACAGGGAGCCGAGCCGATGACAAACATTCACAAGGGTCCGTTCGACGCTCGGCCCGCCGCCTCGGATGACGAAATTCCAATCCTCGATCTCGCCCCCTTGAGAGACGGAGATCCGAACGCCCTGGACCATCTGGCCGAGCGGATGCGCCACGCTTGCGAAAATGTCGGCTTCTATTTCATCGTCAATCACGGCGTGACGGCGGACCAGATGGCCTCGGTGTTTGAGCAAGCCGCGCGTTTTCACGCCCTGCCGATCGACGTCAAACAGGCGCTGAAGGTGAACGAACACCAACTCGGCTACATGCCTTACAAGGGATATACGTCGCGCTCATCGCGTATACACGAAAACACACAACCGAACCTCAACGCCGCGTATTTCGTAAAGCGCGATCTCTCGCCCGATCATCCGGACGTACTCTCCGGTCGACGCTATCGAGGGCTCAATCAATGGCCTGACGCGAAACTGCTTCCCGGATTTCGCGAAACCTTGGTCGACTATTGTCAGGCCGTCGAGGCGACGGCGCTCGGCCTTTTGCCGATTTACGCAAAAGCGCTTGAACTGCCCGACGGCTTTTTCGACGACTCGTTTCAAGAGCCGCAATACTCGCTGCGTCTGACCCACTACCCGCCGGTGCCGGAAGACCGGATTGAGGCCAATCAGTTCGCGCTCGCGCCGCATACCGACTCAAGCTTCATGACCTTGCTGCCCCAAAACGAGGTACCCGGTCTGGCGATCCGGCTTACCAGCGGGGAATGGGTGGAGCCGCCTCCGCTACCCGGCGGATATCTGGTGAATACCGGCGATATGATGCGGCGTTGGAGCAATCACCGCTTCTTGTCGACGCCGCATCGGGTCGTCCACCGCGAGAACCGCGACCGCTACGCCGCGCCGTTCTTCTTCGATTGCAATATCGACGCGGTGATGGAGTGTTTTCTGAGCTGTGTTTCCGAGGATAATCCGGCGCGGCACGAGCCGACGACCTACACCGAATACATGCTCTGGTTCGGTTCGCAATATCCGAACATCAAGGCGAAACAGGGTGAAAAGGTCGCCAAGATGGATTGAAGAGCCTTCGGAAACCACCCATCCCAAACTCAACGCGAGCCTAGAATTTGATGCGGGCGCCAATCATGAAGTTTTGCGTGAAGGCACCGTCGCGGTCACCATCCAGGGTCAACGACTCGGCGCCGACCATCAATGCGCGATATTGCGCCACCAAGGCCCAACTGGTTGACAGTTCATAGGACGCGCCGAAGCCGATCTGAAAGGCTGGTCGCCAGGTCGCGTCCTCCTCCGCGCCACGCCCCGCCAAGTCCGCCACGCCCTGATCGTCCGTATAGGTCATCCCCAAGCCGGCCATGAAATGCGGCGTGATCGGCGTGTCATTGCTCCAATCGAACGATCGATTGACCAAAAAGGTATAGGTCTCGGTTCGCCCCGAAAGCTCCAGGGATTGCCCGGCGGTAAAACGCAATCGCTCCGGGTCGGGATCGTCGCTCAAGGTTAGGACGAATTCATGGCGGGCAGCCGTCCCGTCGGCCTCGCCAAGCGTCAGGAACGGTTCCCGCGCGTCGCGATCCAGCCGGGCCCAGGGAGAGTTGCTATCGCCGATAAAATACCAGGTCACCTCCGCGCTCTTGTCGTCGTCGGCGCGTGCCTCTCCAACCCCGAAAGGAGTCGTGAGCAAGATCAAGCAGGCAATCGCCCGTAACACGGGCGCGGGTAACACGGGTAAGCGTTTCATCTCAAAAGTCCTCCACCCAAGTCGCCCGACACCGACAACCCGAGTAACGACCCCCGTGGAAACGGCTTCTCTTACGGAAGCTTGTTACGATGATCAAAATTATCACCGGATGTCCGATTCACAAGGAAAATCGACGAGATCCGGCAAACGCGACCCCACCGTCACGGGTTAAGGAAGCTTCGACGCGAGGCCGAATCCTCGGTTTTCCGGAATGTTCAAAAGTCGGTTACCGCTAGCCAGACGGAGAGCATTCGGGTAGGCGGGGACAGCGCTCCACCCGCGCCCGCGAGCCCCCACGATGGATACGTTTTCCCAAGATGGATCATGCCATGGACATCCCCGCCATTCCCACGCTTGAGGATATCCGCGCGGCCGCGAGAATCGTCGAAGCCAGCGCCGTTCGCACCCCAGTCGTGCCCGCCCCCTGGCTCGACAAACAACTAGGGATCCGGTCTTTTCTGAAACTGGAGAACCAGCAGGTTACCAGTTCGTTCAAGGATCGCGGAGCGGCGGTGAAACTGTCGCAACTTACCGCGGACGAGCGAGCACGCGGCGTGATCGCCATGTCCGCGGGCAATCACGCCCAGGGAGTCGCGTATCACGCCAATCGGCTGGGCATCCCGGCAATCATCGTCATGCCCGCCCAAACCCCGTTCTCCAAGGTGGAGCGCACCCGGGGGCACGGCGCTCAAGTGGTGCTGCATGGCCGCAACATCAGTGATTGCGCCGAGCGCGCCAGGGAGTTGATCGCCGAGCACGGCTATGTGCTGATCCATCCCTATGACGATCCGGCCATTATCGCCGGGCAAGGCACGATTGGCCTGGAGCTGTTGGAGGATCTGCCGGAATTGGACGCGGTGGTGGTGCCGATCGGCGGTGGTGGCCTGGCCGCGGGAATAGCGCTGGCGTTGAAAGCGCTCAAGCCCGAGGTGCGGATCTTCGGCGTCGAGGCGGCGCTCTATCCGTCAATGACCGAGGCGATCAACGGTTCCCCGCCGAGTTCCGGCGGCGAGACCATCGCCGAGGGTATCGCGGTGAAAACCCCCGGAGAGCTGACGCGGCGGGTCATCACCGATTTGGTTGAGGAGATTATTCTCGTCGAGGAACCGCAATTGGAGGGCGCCATCCACCGCCTCGCCGAGGAACAGAAGCTCGTTGTCGAAGGCGCGGGCGCGGCGGGTGTCGCGGCGCTTGAAAACCTCGCCCCCCGATTGGCGGGCGCGACGGTGGCCACGATCATCTGCGGCGGCAATATCGACTCCCGGGTTTACGCATCGGTTCTAATGCGCGGTCTGGTACGAGACGGTCGGCTGGTACGCGTGCGGGTCGAGATCAACGACGAACCCGGCGTCCTGGCCAGGATCAGCGGCCTTATCGGCGCGCGCGGCGGAAACATCATCGAGATCTATCACCACCGGCTTTTCCAGGACGTGCCGGTGAAACTGGCGGAACTCGACGCGGTGATCGAAACCCGCAACGCCGATCATGTTCTGGAAATCCTGACCGCCCTCGAGGACGCGGGCTTCAAGTCACGTCTGCTTGGCCGCACCGAGGTCGGGGCAGACGGTCTAGTCGCCGGCCAGGGCCGCGTATCGGCCACGATGGTAAAGCAGCGGCGGCGTGTCCGAGACCGTCTCCGCGCGAAGCGCGCGCCCGACAATGATCACATGATCGCCGGCGTCGTGCCGCGCCTCCAAGACGCAATCCGCCGCCGAGACCACGCCGTCCAGGATTGGCGCGCCGGTTTCCCACGCAATCCAGGCGGTCCCGTCGAAACGGTCTCCCTCGAACATCGCGAAATGCGTGGATAGTTTATCCTGACCGGCGGAAAGAATGTTCACCGCGAAATTGTCCGTTGCCATGAACGCGTCGAAATTGGTCGACGATTTGCCGAGGCAAAACAGCACCAACGGCGGGTCCAAGGAAACCGAACTGAAGGAATTCGCGGTAATGCCGTGCGGCTTGCCGTCGACCACCGTCGTTATGATGGTCACGCCGGTCGCGAAGGTTCCCATCACGTCCCGAAAGTGGCGCTGGTCAATCGCCATGGCCGTCTCTCCCATCAATGCGCCGCGACGCTCGTCGGACGGTATCGCGACCGACCCCCGCCATGGCTTCGCGTTGGGGTCGAGGACGACCCTGAAACACCTCGGCATTTATCTCCGTTCCCACAGGGCATTTCAATTGGTTCCGAAGCGCCATCTCGCACGCGATGAATTTAGTGACAGACAGCGCCTATTCGATCTCAAAAAAATAGCGCTTTATCAATATGATATAGCTTAGTCTTTGCAAATCACGGCAAATCAGGCGATAATCCACGCCAGCGCGCTGATTCGCGCGCCGTGGCCGGCGCTCGATGGGAGATTGTCCATGTTCGTCATCATCGGTTGGGTTGTTGTTATTGTTTGCGTGATTGGCGGTTACATGGCCATGGGCGGCAAGCTCGGTCCGCTGTGGCAGCCCTTCGAGCTCGTGATCATCGGCGGCGCCGGTGTCGGCGCCTATATCGTCGCCAACCCGAAATACGTCCTGGGACAATCCGGTCGCGCCTTCAAGGCGGCTCTGAAGGGGCCGAAATACAACAAGGACGACTATCTCGAACTCCTGAGCCTGATGTACGTGATTTTCAAGCTCGCCAAGACCAAGGGCATGTTGGCGATTGAATCCCATATCGAAAGGCCCGAGGAAAGTTCCCTGTTCCAGGCATTCCCTCGATTCTCGTCGGACCATCACACCCTTGAGTTTCTCTGTGACTACCTGCGGATGATGACCCTCGGCACTGATAATCCCTACGAACTGGCGGATTTGTTGGACGAGGAACTGGAAACTCATCACGCGGAGGACGCGCAAATCGCGACCGCCTACCAAACCATGGGCGATGGCTTCCCAGCCCTGGGCATCGTCGCCGCCGTTCTGGGCATCATCAAAACCATGGGGTCGATCACCGAGCCACCAGAGGTGCTTGGCAAGCTGATCGGTGGCGCCTTGGTTGGAACGTTTCTAGGTATTTTCCTGGCCTACGGAATGGTCTCGCCCCTGGCGGTTTGCATGAACAACGTGTTCGCGGCGGATGCAAAATACCTGGCCTGCATCAAGGCGGGGTTGCTCGCGCATGTATCGGGCTACGCGCCCGCGGTTTCCGTCGAATTCGCGCGAAAAATACTTATGTCGAAGGACCGTCCGTCCTTCTTCGAGGTCGAAGAGGCGGTCGCCGCGCTGCCTCCGGTATGATGTTTGCATAGCCCGTCTTCCAATCAACGGGATACGACACCATATAAACCAGAAGGTTCTTCGGGCCGAAGCGAATCGGGGCGCGATAGCACGTGGACGGGCAAGCTAGCATTGTCATCAAGAAGGTTAAGAAGGGCGGGCATGGCGGGCACCATGGCGGCGCCTGGAAGGTTGCCTATGCCGATTTCGTGACGGCCATGATGGCCTTCTTCCTGTTGTTGTGGCTGCTGAACGCCACGACCGAGGAACAGAAGATGGGCATCTCGAACTATTTCGACCCGACCGCCATTTCCCGGTCCACGCGAAGCGGCTCCGGCGGTATCCTGGGCGGGACCTCGATCACCAAGCCCGGCGCCCTTAAAACCGCGTCCTCGCCGCCGATGATCAGCACGCCTCAAGTCGCCCGCCCGCAGGCCGAGGACACCGAGTCCCTGGATCCGGATTCCGACGACCCCGAGAATATCGAATCCAAGACCGGCAGCGACGCCGACGAGGAAGGCACGATCAGCCAGGAGCAGCTGGAACAACTCCTGCAGCAACAGGAGGCCGAGCGCGAGGCCGCCCAGTTCGCCGAGGCGGAAAAGCTGATCCGGCAAGCTGTCGAGGATTCCGACGACGAAGAGCTCAAGGAAGTGGCCGAGAGTCTTCAGATCCAGTCGGCGCCCGAGGGATTGCGCATCCAGCTGATCGATCAGGAGAAGGTCGCTCTCTTCCCACTCGGCAGCTCCAACATGGACGAGAAGCTACGCAAGCTGTTGGAAAAGGTCGCGGAGATCATCAAGAAGCTGCCCAACAAGATCAAGATCTCGGGCCATACCGATGCCCGCCCCTTCGCCGCCGGCTCGGAGCGGACCAACTGGGATCTCTCCGCCGAGCGCGCCAATGCCAGCCGGCGGGCGCTTGAACAGCTCGGCGTGGCGGAAAGCCGGATCGCCCAGGTCGTCGGCATGGCCGATCGCGACCCGATTGAGCCGAATGATCCGCTGGCGCCCGAGAACCGCCGGATCAGCATCGTCCTTCTGCGTCAGCGGACCAATGCCGGGACCGAGGAAGTGCCAATCGTCGATCAAACGCCGACCGCCACCGAAACCAGCCTGCCATCGGTTCGCGCCCAAGGCGGTAACAACTCCTCGGTGACCTCGACCCTCCCCAGGACCGGCGGATAGTCTTCCACATCCACGCGAAGTCACCGATTAACGCGAGGTCTTCCCGTGAACGGATAGTCGGGTCGCCGGGGTTATCCCGCGCGGTTGCGATCACTTCTGAAATCGTTCACCCTCACCATCCGCGTCCCCGGCGCCACCCTTGAAACGCGAGATGACCACGCGATGTTCGACGGCACCACGACCCCACCGCTGGTTTTCTTTCACACGCTGCCGATGCCCTGTCCGTATCTGCCGGAGCGGATCGAGCGCCGGCTGGTCGCGGACATTTCCAGCCGTCGCGGGCGGAGCAGCCACGACGCCCTCGCCCGCGCGGGATTTAGGCGGACCCAGCACTTGTGCTATCGCCCGGCCTGTCCAAGCTGCAAGGCCTGTCTGCCGATCCGGGTTCGGACCCGCGATTTCGAATGGTCGCGGTCCTTCCGCCGGACCATGAACCGGAATCGCGATATCTCCGGCGCCTGGCAAGAAGCCCGCGCGACCCCCGAACAGTTCGCGCTGTTCAAGCATTACCAGGCCTCGCGGCATACCGAGGGCGAGATGGGGCTGATGGATTATGTCGATTTCGGCGACATGATCGAGCGCTCTCCCATCGATTCCCGCCTGATCGAACACCGGCGGGACGATGACGGCACCCTGGTGGGCGTGATGCTCGTCGACGTTCAAGACGATGGCCTTTCCGCCGTCTACAGCTTTTTCAGCTCCGAGGAACCCGACCGCGGTCTGGGCAGCTACATGGTCCTGGACCTGGTCCAGCGCGCGCTCGACCAAGGGCTGGACTATGTCTATCTCGGCTATTGGATCGCCGAGACCCGCAAGATGTCCTACAAGGCCCGCTTCAAGCCGGCCGAGGTCTTGTTGGAGTCAGGTTGGAGCGATCTGGTCGAGCCGTAGCGGGAATCCGCGGCAAACTCGAGACGGACTATTCAACCCCGTCGCCCTGGCGAACGGCAGGGCCTCCGACGTCACCACGCAATCGGAAGGTCGCCACCCGGAACGACCATCGCGGCGTCCTGCCTTGCGCCAGGACGATTGGGGAAACGGGTGATGTTCACTATCAATCGGCCCCGCGGCGGCGGGCGGACGCCGGTCTTAGCTGACCAACGCCTGACGCACCATGCCGCTGGCCTTGGAGAAGTCCATCCGGCCCGGATAGCGCTCCTTCAAAAGCGCCATGGTCTTGCCCATGTCCTTCATGTCGCGGGCGCCGATCTCGCGAATCACGTCCCGGACCGCGCTGTCCATTTCCTCGCCCTCAAGCTGAGTGGGCATGAAGCGGCGGATCACCTCCACCTCTTCGCGCTCCTGCTCGGCGAGTTCCAGGCGCCCACCTTCCTCGTAGAGGCGGATCGATTCGGCACGCTGTTTGACCATCGTCTGCAGCAGGGTCAGAACGTCGCCGTCGGACACCCCGTCGGCATTCCCGTCGGCCCGCGCGCAGATGTCGCGATCCTTAAGCGCCGCGAGAATCAAGCGGATGGTGCTAACGGCGCATTTGTCCTGCGCCTTCAAGGACACCTTCAGTGCCTCGTTCAAGTCATTGCGAATCACGTCGGATTTCCCCTTGCCCTTGACCGCCCGGGGTCTGTCGGACCCGCGCGGGCAGCGTGCGGCACACTTAACGTTGAATCGCCGGTGAAACGCAAGCAATTTGTTAACGCCTTGAAAACAATCAAATATTCCAAAAACATAGGGGTTGATCCACGGGGTTGACCCCTGGGCCGGCTTGGCGTATCAACCGTGCCGATCAAGACACATTGGATAACCCACCGATGGCGGACGCGCAGGCGACCGAACCTGGCCCCAAGGCCGCACCCGCGAAGCCCGATGGCGCGACAGCCGCCCTGATTGTTTCCGATGGTTCCGTCTTCTGGGGCCGCGGGCTCGGCGCGGCGCGAACCACGGTCGGAGAGGTCTGTTTCAACACTTCGATGACCGGCTATCAGGAGATCATGACCGATCCCTCCTATGCCGGTCAGATCATCACCTTCACCTTCCCGCATATCGGTAATGTCGGCGCCAATACCGACGATATCGAGACCGCGACCCCGCACTCGCTGGGGCTGGTCCTGCGCGCCGAAATGACGGATCCGTCGAACCATCGCTCGGAGCGCCACTTCGACGACTGGCTGAAATCGGTGAACCTGCCGGGGATCAGCGGCGTCGACACCAGGCGCCTTACCCGGCGCATCCGCGACGGCGGCGCGCCGAACGGGGTGCTGGTTCACGCGCCGGACGGGGTCTTCGATATCCCGGCGCTGCAAAAACAAGCCGCCGACTGGCCCGGCCTGGAGGGCATGGATCTGGCGGCCCAGGTCTCCTGCACCCAGAGTTACGCCTGGGACGGCGGAATCTGGGCCTTCGGCGATGCCGAGAGCGAGGGTTACGCTCCGGCCCCCGAGGTCAAGCACCGGATCGTCGCCATGGATTTCGGCGCCAAGCGCAACATCCTGCGTAATCTGGTGGCGCTGGGCTGCGAGGTGACGGTGGTGCCGGCGAGCACCAGCGCCGACGACATCCTCGCCCGCGACCCGGACGGGGTGTTCCTGGCCAACGGCCCGGGCGACCCGGCGGCGACCGGCGAATACGCGGTGCCGGAGATCAAGAAGTTGGTCGACAGCGGCAAGCCGATCTTCGGCATCTGCCTCGGTCACCAGATGCTCTCGCTGGCCCTCGGCGCCAAGACCGAGAAGATGCATATGGGCCACCGGGGCGGCAACCACCCGGTCAAGGACCTGACCACCGGCAAGGTCGAGATCACCAGCCAGAACCACGGCTTCGTGATTTCGGAAGGAACGCTGCCGGAGGGCGTCGAGATCACCCACCGCTCGCTCTTCGACGGCTCCATCGAGGGCCTCAGGGTTACCGGCAAGCCGATCTTCAGCGTCCAATATCACCCCGAAGCCTCCCCCGGACCAAAGGACAGCCACTATCTGTTCCAGCGGTTCGTGGATTTGATGAAATAGGGGCGCCCTCCCCCCATGCCTAAACGCACCGACATCTCCTCGATCATCATCATCGGCGCCGGGCCGATCGTTATCGGTCAGGCTTGCGAGTTCGACTATTCCGGGACCCAGGCCTGCAAGGCGCTGAAGGACGAGGGTTACCGGGTGATCCTGGTGAACTCGAACCCGGCGACGATCATGACCGATCCGGGGCTGGCCGACGCCACCTATGTGGAGCCGATCACGCCCTCGACCGTCGCGCGCATCCTGGAGAAGGAAAAGCCCGACGCGATGCTGCCGACCATGGGCGGACAGACGGCGCTGAACACGGCGCTGGCGCTGGCCAAGGACGGCACCCTGGAGCGGCTGGGCGTGGAGCTGATCGGCGCCAATCTCGAGGCCATCGAAAAGGCCGAGGACCGACTGCTGTTCCGCCAGGCGATGGACAAGATCGGGCTTGAATCGCCCCGCTCCCGCCTGGTCTCGAACGAGGAAGAAGCCGAGGCGGCGCTCCAGGCGGTGGGGCTGCCGGCGATCATCCGGCCCTCGTTTACCCTAGCGGGCACCGGCGGCGGCATCGCCTATAACCACCAGGAATTCGAGGAGATCGTGCGCACCGGTCTCCGTCTCTCGCCGGTGGGCACGGTGCTGATCGAGGAATCGGTGCTCGGCTGGAAGGAATTTGAGATGGAGGTGGTCCGCGACAACGCGGATAACTGCATCATCATCTGCTCCATCGAGAATATCGACCCGATGGGCATTCATACCGGCGATTCGATCACCGTGGCCCCGGCACTGACCCTGACCGACAAGGAATATCAGCGGATGCGGGATGCCTCGATCGCGGTTCTGCGCGAGATCGGGGTGGATACCGGCGGCTCCAACGTCCAGTTCGCGGTGAGCCCGCATGACGGACGCCTGGTGATCATCGAGATGAACCCCAGGGTCTCCCGCAGCTCGGCGTTGGCGTCGAAGGCGACCGGCTTTCCGATCGCCAAGATCGCCGCCAAGCTGGCCGTCGGCTATACCCTGGACGAGCTCGACAACGACATCACCGGGGTTACCCCCGCCAGCTTCGAGCCGACCATCGACTATGTCGTCACCAAGATGCCGCGCTTCACCTTCGAGAAATTCGCCGGCGCCGAAGCCAAGCTCACTACCTCGATGAAGTCGGTGGGCGAGGCCATGTCGATCGGGCGTACCTTCCCCGAGAGCTTGCAAAAGGCGCTACGCTCGATGGAAACCGGGCTGGCCGGTCTGGACGAGGTCGAGCTGCCGGTGGACGCCGACGGCAACGCCGATCGCGAGGGCATCATCGCCGCGCTGACCGAGCCGGTGCCGGAGCGGCTGCTGCGCGTCGCCCAGGCGTTTCGTCACGGCCTGACGGTGGACGAGGTGTACGGCGCCTCGGCGATCGATCCCTGGTTCCTGCGCCATATCGAGGCGATCGTCGCCGCCGAGGCCGGCGTGCGCGAGAACGGCCTGCCCGGCGACCGCCAGGGCATGCTGGCGCTCAAGAAGCTGGGCTTTTCCGATATGCGCCTGGCGAAACTCACTGGACAGGACGAGACGGCGGTCGCGGCGGCCCGCCGGGCGCTGGACGTCACGCCGGTCTATAAGCGCATCGACACCTGCGCCGCCGAGTTTCCGGCCAAGACGCCCTATATGTACTCCGCCTATGAGGGCGACGGGCTGAACGAGGCGGAATGCGAGTCGGAACCGACGGATCGCGAGAAGATCCTGATCCTCGGCGGCGGGCCGAACCGGATCGGCCAGGGCATCGAGTTCGACTATTGCTGTGTCCATGCCGCCTACGCGCTCTCCGAGGCCGGCTATGAAACCATCATGGTCAATTGCAATCCCGAAACGGTTTCAACGGATTACGACACCTCGGACCGGCTGTATTTCGAGCCGCTCACCGCCGAGACGGTCATTGAGCTTATCCGGGTCGAACAGCGCAACGGCGTGGTCAAGGGCGTGATCGTCCAGTTCGGCGGCCAAACGCCGCTCAAGCTGGCGCACGCGCTGGAGGCGGCCGGTATTCCGATCCTCGGCACCTCGCCGGACGCCATCGATCTCGCCGAGGACCGGGAGCGTTTCCAACAGCTACTGAACAAGCTGGGGCTCAAGCAACCGGATAACGGCATCGTCACCTCCAGCGACGAGGCCGAGGCCGAGGCCGCGCGGATCGGCTATCCAGTCGTCATCCGCCCCTCCTACGTTCTCGGCGGTCGGGCGATGGAGATCGTCCACGACGTCGCCTCCCTGCGCCGCTACATGGGCCAGGCGGTGATCGCCTCGGGCTCCAACCCGGTGCTGATCGACGGGTTCCTGTCTCACGCGGTCGAGGTCGATGTCGATTGCATCGCCGACGGCGTGACGTCGCATATCGCCGGGATCATGGAGCATATCGAGGAAGCCGGTATTCACTCCGGCGACAGCGCCTGCTCGCTCCCGCCGCAATCCCTGCCGGATAGCGTTATCGAGGACATCCGCCGCCAGACCCGCCTGCTGGCCGAGGCGCTGTCGGTCAAGGGGCTGATGAACGTCCAGTTCGCGGTCAAGGACGACGAGGTCTTCCTGCTTGAGGTCAACCCTCGGGCCAGCCGCACGGTGCCCTTCGTCGCCAAGGCCACGGGATCGCCGATCGCCAAGATCGCCTCGCGCGTGATGGCGGGAGAGCCGCTCGCAAGCTTTGATCTTCCGACCCGCGACCCGGCGCATGTCGCGGTCAAGGAAGCGGTCTTCCCCTTCGCCCGCTTCCCCGGCGTCGACAGCATTCTCGGCCCGGAGATGAAGTCCACCGGCGAGGTCATGGGCATCGACAAGGATTTCGCCGCCGCCTTCGCCAAGAGCCAGATCGCGGCGGGCACCAACCTGCCGACCTCCGGCACGGTTTTCATCTCCGTGCGCGATGACGACAAGGCCGAGGTCATCGGCCTCGCGAGGGAGTTGACGGCGCTCGGGTTCCTTCTGCTCGCGACCTCGGGAACCGCGACGGCGCTCAAGGAAGCCGGCCTCAGGGTCGACCGCACCAAGAAGGTGCTGGAGGGCCGGCCGCATATCGTCGACAACATGCTGTCCGGTCATGTGGATCTGGTGATCAACACCACCGAGGGCGCGCAAGCCATCGCCGATAGTTTCAGCTTGCGTCGTACCGCTTTGACCCACAATATTCCATATTACACGACGGTGGAGGGCGCGAAGGCCGCTGTTAAGGCTATAAACGCCATCCGTGGGGGACATCTTGAAGTCGTCCCCCTGCAAACCTATCTAAGCGGGTCCTTCTGACCTCCGGCGATGGGACCGGAGTGGGCGAGCATCGGTAAGGCCGGGGCTCGTCAAAGTCAGGGTATTCGGCATTTAGTAGGTTTGGGTCTTTTATCATGGAGAAGGTTCCGATCAGGCGAGAAGGCCTGGAGCGGCTGCAGGATGAGCTGAAACAGCTGAAATCCGTCGAGAGGCCGGCGATTATCCGCGCGATCGCGGAAGCGCGAGAGCACGGGGATCTTTCCGAGAACGCCGAGTATCACGCCGCCCGTGACCGCCAGAGCTTCATCGAGGGCCGAGTGGCCGAGCTCGAGGATGTGATCAGCCGCGCCGAGGTAATCGATTCATCGAAGATCGCCGGCGACACCGTGACCTTCGGCACGACCATCAAGGTCGCCGACGAGGACACGGACGAGGAATCCACCTACACGATCGTGGGTCCCTACGAGGCCGACATCTCGCAGGGGTTGATTTCCACCTCCTCGCCCATTGCCCGGGCGCTGATCGGCAAGCGCGTCGGCGACAGCGCCGAGGTCACCACGCCACGCGGCACCAAGGGCTATGAAATCCTGACAATATCGGTCTCCTAGACCGTTTCTGGCCTTTACGGAAGCACCGGTTCGCACCGCGCATCCCTCACTCCATCCCGCATTCCTGGACGCCTGCCCTCGCGGAACCGAGGGTGATGAGTAGCCTGTGACCCAGGATGCATCCCGTCGTGGAATTTCAACCTCACACCGGTCGACGGGTTTTCGGATCGTCGGCTAGAGCAGATCCGGGTTGAGTGGAATCATTTCCAATGATTCCACGAACCGGTGAATCTGCTCGATCTGTTTGAAGTTACAGCGGATTCACTTAATCTCGCGTGGACAAAATTGTCCACACTCAATCAAGATCCGCTGTAGCCGAGAACGCGCAGCGCGGACTGGGCTTTCTCGGCCGCGTGATCCCACGTCCAGTTCTCGGCGATATGCGCGGCGGCTCGCGCCCCGATGGCGCGCGCCTCCTCGCGGTTCTCATGAATTCGCCGCATGAGACGGCGGAGCTCATCGAAATCCGGCTCCGACCACATCCCGAAATCCCCATCCGCCATCATCGCCGGCATCCAGGGACAGGACGCCGGCTCCCAGGACAAGGGATAGCCCGTGTCAGCGGTCATGTAGTCCGCGGGACCACTATAATGGGTTGCGATAACCGGAAGACCACAGGCCATCGCCTCGGAGATCGGCAGGCCCCAAGGGTCCGAGCGGGTCGGAAAAACACCGGCGTCGGCGGCGGCGAATATTCCAGCCATCCTCTCATTGCCGATCCCGTCGCCAAGAAACGTGAGCTGATCGAGGCAAGACAGGTCCATGGCCCTCAGTTCCGACGCGATATCGATGTCCGGACGCATGGGATTGGCGCAGCTAAGGATCAGTCGCGCGTCTGGATCTCCGGCGAACTCGGCGTCAAAGGCCCGCAACAGCTCCCTGGTACCCTTGCGGTGTTGCCATCGTCCGACATGGATGAACTTGAACCCCTCCAGATCGGCGATCGCGGGCTCGGGCGGAACCTTCGGGTGGAACACGGACACGTCCATGCCCAGGGGCACGACATCGATCTCGTCGGCCGAGAAACCGTTTTGGATCAGCATGTCCTTGGCTTGATGGCACGGTACCCAGTACCGGTCGGCCGCGCGCAGGGGCTCCAGCCAACTATCGGGAAGCTTGGTGGTTTCCCAGATGACATAGGCAATCTTAAGGCCGGGCATTTTCGCGAGGTGAAAGGTCTGGTCGCCCCAGGAGAAGAGAATATTGGCGAGATCGCCTGTCCCGCGGTGCCCGGCGACCTCCGGCGCCACCCGGGCCCAATCGCCGTGCTTGCGTGGCAATCGCGTCCGATAGACCGGCATACGACGTGCCAAGGCGTCGGCGAAGTTGCGCGTGAGGACGTTGTAACCCTCCGAGCCTTCGAACCAACCGAGGATATGCGCGGCGGATATCGTCATCACCGGTCCAATCATTGATCGCGGGCGGGAAACTGCGACGCCGGCGCACCGGGGTCAAGCCGCATCGACCTACCCGCGGCGGCGCGCGATTAAGCCTCTACCGGCTGTGTTCCGATCCCTCCGATCTGTTAGGCTTCACCAGGATATAGCCGAATCCCAACCAGTGGACGCAAACATGACTAAGACGATCTCCAATCAACCCGCCGCCGTCACCAGCCTGCGCGATTGGCTGGATAGAATGCGCGCCAACGGTCGTCTCGCCACCGCAAAGCCCGGTATTCCGCTTACCTTCACCCTGGCCGCGCTCGCGAAACGCCTGGATGGTGACAAAGCGGTTCTGTTTCCCGAGCCCGATGGGCATCCGATTTCGGTAATCTCCGGCATCGTGTCGCGCCGGGAATGGATCGCCGAGGCAATGGGGTCCGATGAAGACGGGCTGTTGGATCGGTTTCGCGACGCGGTTCTCAACCCTCTTCCCTGGGAGGAAGTCGATGACGCGCCGGTCCAGGAGGTTGTGCACCGCGACGCCGTTGATCTTACCTCGGCGCTTCCCATACCGACCCATAACGAACACGATAACGGCGCCTATATCACCGCCGGTCTTGTCATCGCCCGCAATCCCGAAACCGGCGATCAAAACGTCTCCATCAACCGCCTTCAGGTCAGTGGTCCGGACAAGCTGGGTATATTGATTCTACCCCGCGACCTGCATCGCTTTTACGACGCGGCGGAAAACAAGGGAGAAGCCTTGCCGGTCGCCATCGTGATTGGTGTCGACCCGATGACCCTGCTCGCCAGCCAAGCGATATTGCCGATCAATCATGACGAGCTCATGGTCGCGGGTGCCTTGATGGGCCAACCGCTGGATGTCGTCAAATGCGTGACCAATGACGTGCGGGTCCCGGCCCAGGCCGAGATCGTCATTGAAGGTCGTCTGTTGCCCGAACTGCGCGAGATCGAAGGACCGTTCGGCGAGTTTCCGCAGTATTACGGTCCCGCGGGCAAGCGCCAGGTCGTCGCGGTCGACGCAATCACCCATCGCGGCAAACCGCTGTTTCACACCATTGTCCCGGCGGCGATGGAGCATTTGCTGCTGGGCGCGATCCCTCGAGAAGCCTCGTTGATCGCCTTTCTGCAACGCAGCTTTCCGAGCGTGCTCGACGTTCACCTCTCGCGTGGCGGGGTGTGTCGCTATCACCTTGCCGTGAAGATCGACAAAAGGTGGGAGGGCGAGCCGAAGAACATCATCATGGGTGCTTTCGCCGGTCATGCCGATATCAAACAGGTCACCGTCGTGGACCATGATGTCGACGTGCATGATCCAACGGCGGTCGAGTGGGCCGTGGCGACGCGCTTCCAAGCGGCGAGCGACTTGGTGGTCGTGCCCCGCGCCCAAGGCTCGCGTTTGGATCCATCCGCGGATAACGGCTTGGTCGACAAGATGGGGCTGGACGCCACCAAGCCGCTCGCCGGCGATCCCTTCCACTATACGGTCGTTCATGTGCCCGGAGAGGACGACCCGAGCCTGGAGGAAAATTGGCTTTAATAGTCGTAAATTCGGAATAATACGGTCAATATTATTTCCATATGGGAATGATTATGCTACATCTTCGAAAATGAAATATTGGAGAGTCGCGCCGTGAACCCGATACTGGAGCACTTTCGCAAGTCCTGCGCCTCGATCATCAGCGAACACGCCGCCCCTTGCGATATCGTCCGCGCTCTTGCGCCGACAATGGGGGATCTGGCCGGACGGGCGGGTGACTTTCTGGAACCCTGTCATCGCCGGAGTGAGGCGGAGGGGTATACGCGCAATCTGATCTTCGGATCGGAGGAAGAAGGCCTGTCGCTCTACGCGATTGTTTGGCGTCCGGGACAATGGACCCCAATCCACGACCATGGAACCTGGGGCGTGGTCGGCGTGGTCGAGGGGTTGCTGGAGGAGCAGGCCTACGTGCCGGCCAACGATACCGGTGATGCCGGCGAGGGTGCTCGGATAGACCTCTCACCCGGTGGATTGGTGTTGCTACCGCCCGGCGCGGTCGCCACATTCGTGCCGAACCCCGATCACATTCACCAGACCGGCGTCGCCGATGATCGCCCCGCGACCCTGAGCCTGCATCTTTATGGCCGCATGCTGAATGACTTCCACATCTACGACCGCGAAGCCGGGACGAAGAAGCTGATCAAGGCGGAACATTCCTGAGCCCTGAGCGGCGTTCTAGTCATAGCTACGGGCATCCTCGATAACCACCCCGTCATTGGCCAATGACCCGGGCCGTACCAAGGCGACCTCGCCGCGCAGCTTGGTCACGGATTGAATGGATTCCTTGAGCGCGTCGACCAGTCCCTCGCCGTCGCCGTCGCTTTCCGCGTGAAGGGTCATCACATCGTTGCCAGTCCGGCCGGTAACGACAAGGCGCGCCTTGGCAACCTCGGGATGGCGTTTGACCACCTCGGCGATCTGGCCCGGATGCACGAACATGCCCTTGACCTTGGTCGTCTGGTCGGCGCGTCCCATCCAGCCCTTGATCCTCGCATTCGTGCGACCGCAAGGGCTCGCACCGTCCATGATCGCCGACATGTCCCCGGTACCGAACCGGATCAACGGATAGGAGCGATTGAAAGTCGTCACCACGACTTCGCCGACTTCCCCGTCCGGCACGGGGTCGCCGGTGCCCGGGCGCACGATTTCGACAATGACACCTTCGTCGATGATCATGCCTTCCTTGGCTTCGGATTCATAAGCGATGAGACCGAGATCGGCGGTCCCGTAGCACTGCAACACATCGCAACCAAGCGCGGCGATCTCGACTCTCAGGCTCGGCGGCAAGGCCTCGCCACCGACCAGCCCCTTGGTCAGGCTGGAGGCATCGATGCCCATCTCCCCCGCCTTCTCCAGCAAGATCTTCAGAAAGCTCGGCGTACCGGCATAGCCGTTCGGACGCAAATGGCCGATGGCTTGCACCTGGATCTCAGTATTGCCGACCCCGCCTGGAAATACCGCGCATCCGAGGGTCCGGCACGCTGAATCAACAAACATACCGGCTGGTGTGAGATGATAGGCGAAGGTGTTGTGAATGATGTCACCGGCCCTGAAACCGGCCGCATGGGCCGAGCGGGCGAAACGCCAGGGATCCGCCTCGCGCCCCTCGCCCTCGAAAATCGGGCCGGGCGACATGTAGATATGCGCCATCTCTCCAGGAGCCACCGCCCCCATCCCCCCCAAAGGCGGATTTTCGGCCTGAAGGGCAACCAGATCGGATTTACGCACCACCGGCAGGCTCGCCAGCGCCTCGCGCGAGGTAATGCTCGCCGGATCAACATCCGCCAGCGATTTTCCGAAGGCGGGAGACGCGGCTTTCGCGTGAGCGATCTGTTCCGCCAATGCCGCACCCTGCTCCCTTGCCCTATGGTCCGTGCTTCGAATTTCCAGATCGTCGTAGTAGTCGCCCACCATGTGCACTTTCCTCCGCCTCGGGAATGCTCGCATCCAAAAGTTAGCATGCGTCGCCGGACGATGGAGTTCAACATTCCCTTGCGATCCAAAAGCCGGGCACGAAAAAGCCGGGACCCAAAGGACCCGGCTTCCCCGCAACCCGGCGCCGCTAGGCGATGGGTCAAACCCTGTCGGACATATTAGTCCAGATAGGTCGCCTTAAGAGCCTGGGCATCGCCCCAGATCTTGAAGCCGTTACGGAAGGCGAAGTAGCTATCCGCGAACTCCTTGAACAGAGCGTCCTTGGCCGATTCCTCGGCGACGACCTCGAGCCAGGCCTTCTCGAAGACGGCCAGCTGGTCATCCTTCCAACGATGGATGGTCACGCCATGCTTTTCCCGCATGGTCTTCATCGCGCCGAACTGCTCGGAGTCAGCCTTGGCGTGGGTGTAGATGACCTGAGTGTAGGTCGCGCTGCGGATCATCTCTTGATAGGCCGCCGGAAGCGCGTCGTACTTGGTCTTGTTCATCAGGAACTCGGAAACCGAGGACTGCTGATGCCAACCCGGGAAGTAGTTGTTCTTGGCGATCTGGTAGAAGCCGTACTTGATGTCGTTGGTCGGCATCGAGTACTCGGTTGCGTCGATGACGCCACGCTCCAGGGCCGGATAGATGTCAGCGCCGGCGAGCAGCTGGGTGGACACGCCGATCTTGGTCATCACCTTGGCGCCCAGGCCGAAGAAACGCATCTTCATGCCCTTCAGCTCGGAGAGATCCTTGATCGGCTCCTTGAACCAACCGGAGGTTTCGGCGCCGTGCGAGAAGGCGTCGAAGGCCTTGAGGTCATGCGTGGCGTAGACACGGTCGCGAATGTCGTTGCCGCCACCAAACCACTTCCAGGACACGAACTCGGTCAGGGCCGGGCCGAACGGTACCGTGGTCATGAAAGACAGACCGGGATACCGACCGGCATGGTAGCCAGGCGTGGTCCAGGCGGACTCGATCGAGCCCTTGGAGGCCGCGTCAAAGGTCTCGAGCGCCGGAACCAGCGCGCCCGGATCGAAGAACTTGATGTCGAACTTGCCGCCGGACATCGTATTGACGCTTTCGACGAAGCGCACACCGGATTCACCGGCGTTCGGCACCTGGGTACCCCAAGCGCTTTGCATCTTCCACTTAACTTTCTTTTGCGCCATCGCGTCGCCCGCGACGGCGAAAGCCACGGCGCCGACAAACGTGCCGACCGCCAGGGTTTTCAGAACGGTTATTGATTTCATGGTAATCCTCCCATCCACGCTTGCACGCGACGACGACCGCCGCGCGGGGCATGAAAGTGGGAAGCTTAACCAAAGATCCGGCCGGATACAAATCCACAATTTTCGGGCTCGGCCCGCGGCGCGATTAAGTTACCGCGGCCCTGATCTTGAAGGCCGGGCTGTCCCACTCACCGTTCTCCATCACGTCTTGTAGATGCATGACCGCGTCGAACACGTCTCGATAACCAAGATAGAGCGGCGTGAAGCCGAAGCGCATGATATCCGGGTCGCGAAAATCCCCGATCACGCCACGCTTTATAAGCGCTTGAACGATGGCATAGCCCTCGGGATGCGCGAAGGAGACCTGACTGCCCCGGATCAAAGGCTCCACCAAGCCCGCCTCGCGGGGGGTCACCAAGGTGAAACCTTGGTCCGCGCACCGCTCCTCCACCAGGGCGATAAAGAGATCGCAGAGCGCGTTTGACTTCACCCGGAGCTGATCCAGATCGACCTCGTCGAATACATCCAATGCCGCCTCGAGGGCCACCAGCCCCATGACCCCCGGGGACGAGCAGACCTGGCGGCGAATGCCCTCGGCCGGCCGAAACTGGATATCGAAATCAAAAGGCGCCGCGTGCCCGAGCCAACCTGTAAGGGGCTGTTCCGCCTCGGCTTGATGGCGCTCGGCGACGAATAGGAAAGCCGGTCCACCCGGTCCGGCGTTCAGGTACTTATAGCTGCAGCCAACCGCGAAATCGGCATTGGCGGCGTCCAAATCGACGCGAAACGCGCCGGCGGAATGGGCGAGATCCCACAGCGTCAAGGCGCCCGATTCATGCGCGGCCTTCGTGATCCGCGCCATGTCCAGCACCCGTCCGGTTTTGAAATTCGTTTGGGTCAGCATCACCACGGCGACGTCCTCGTTGATCGCGGCCGCTATCTCGTCTTCAGCCACCAAGCGAAGTTCATGACCTTGTCCGAGCCAATCGCTCAGGCCCTGGGCCATGTAGAGATCGGTCGGAAAGTTTTCGCGATTCGAGAGGATCACCTTGCGCTCGGACCGCAGTCTTAGCGCCGAGGCAAGGAGCTTGAACAGATTGATGGAAGTGGTATCGACGACCGCGACCTCGCCCGGCCCGGCGCCGATCAACCGGGCGACGCGATCACCAAGGGCCAAGGGCTTTTCCATCCACCCGTCGGCGAGCCAGCCGGTTATCAGGTTCTGGCCCCATTCCCGTTCAATCATCCGGGCGACCCGCGCCGGCACCGCCTTGGGCGCCGGGCCGAGCGAGTTACCATCAAGATAGATCACACCCTCGGGCAAGATGAACCGGTTCCGCGTCGCCGCCATTGGGTCTTCGCGATCCATCGCGGCGCAGTCCGTGCGACTGATCATTTGGTTACTCCCTGCTTTCAACGACGGCGGCCACGTCGCTCAGACCTCGAGCATGCCGCGCATAACCGGCATGCAACGACCGGATACGGCAACGTCGATCACCGCCCCTTGTGTCTTGCGCGCGGTTACCGTGATCCGGCTTGGCCGCCCCATTTCCAAGCCCTGGGCGATCCTGGTGACGATATCTCCGTCACCGTCCGGCGCGAGCGATCCCAGGAACGCGCCAAGCGCGGCGGAGGCGCTTCCGGTCGCGGGGTCCTCGACCGTTCCGCCCAGCGGCGAGAACATGCGGGCGCGGGTGAGGCCGACCTCGCTGGAAGAGGCCGCGTGAATAAACAACGAAAAACGTCCCCCGAGTTCCAGATGCGCGTGATCCGCCGCCGCCGCGCGAAACGCCGAGAAGTCGGGTTGCGCCGCTTCCAGCGCGGCTTCGGTGACCTCCGCGACAACGAAAACGAGACCGACCGACATGGGCATCGGAGGGTGACGGTCCAAGCGGATGCCGCTTTCCTCCAAGCCGAGACACCGCGCGACGTAGCCGGGTTCGATCGGTGGACCGATCTCTAGCGCGCGGGGCGCCTTGATCGTCGCGCCGACGACCGCGCCGGCTTCCGTCGCGAGCTCGACATCCACCAAGCCCGCGCGTTCCTCGAACCGCATTTTCCCGGATGGCTTCTCGCCGAACACCGCCTCCAGGCGCCCCAACGCGAAGGCGGTGCCCACATTCGGATGGCCGGCGAACGGCACCTCGCGGGATCGGGTAAAAATGCGGATCCGCGCGGTATTGGCGGCGTCCTCCGGTGGCAGGACAAAGGTCGATTCGGAATAATTGAACTCATTGGCGATGCGCTGCATCTGGTGATCGGTAAGGCCACGCGCGTCGGTTACCACGGCGAGCTGGTTGCCGCCGAACCGCTCCTCGGTGAACACATCAACCACCACATAAGGGACTTCAGGCATCACGCATCCTCTCGACGATCGCCACGGGCCGTTTCATTGCGCGCCCTCACCGTCATGATATAACGACTCCGATACACCAGCACGAGGCAAGTCCGTGGCCGACCAACCCGAAATCATGATCGTTAATGGCCCCAACCTGAACATGCTCGGGGTCCGCGAGCCGCAAATCTACGGCTATGAAACCCTCGCCGATATCGAGGCCATGTGCGAGGAACGCGCGGCGGCTCTCGGCGTGTCCGTCGATTTCCGACAGTCGAATTTCGAGGGAGAGCTCGTCACGATGATCCAGAGCGCCCGAGGCTCGGCCGCCGGGATCATCATCAACCCCGCGGGCTACACCCATACGTCGGTGGCGATTCTCGACGCGCTCAAGCTGACGGACCTTCCGGTGATCGAGCTTCACCTGTCGAATCCCCATACCCGCGAGGACTTTCGCCATCGCTCATTCGTCTCCCCGGCGGCGCGTGGTATCATCTGTGGATTCGGGGCACATGGCTATGTATTGGCCGTGGAAGCCATGGCGCAAATCTTGGACGCCGCTTGATCAGGGCGCGCGTGGAGGCATCGGGTGGCTCAGGACGTCGACAGTGATTTGATCCGCGAACTCGCTGGATTGCTTGAGGAAACCGGCCTCGGCGAGATCGAAATCGCCAGGGGAGACTGGAAGATCCGCATCGCGCGCCCGGTAGCCCAGGTGGTCGGCGCGGCGCCACAAACCGCCTCCGCCCCGGTCGCGCAAACCGCGCCAGCCGCCGCGCAACCGGCCGAGTCGGCGGCGGCTCCGGCGGCGGATGGCCCCGGCACCTTGAAGTCGCCGATGGTCGGCACCGCCTATCTCACGCCGGATCCGCATTCACCGGCCTTCGTATCCGTCGGCGGACGGGTCAATGAAGGCGATACGGTGATGATCATCGAGGCGATGAAGGTGATGAACGCTATCCCGGCCCACCGCTCCGGCGTGGTCAGGGAGATCCTGGTCTCCGGCGGCCAACCGATAGAGTTCGGTCAGGCGCTGATGGTGATCGAATGAACACGTCGACGCGCGCCGCCCGCGACGTCGGGAAGCCACCCCATCGCTTGGCGTTTTAGGCCATGTTCGAGAAAATTCTGATCGCGAACCGAGGCGATATCGCGCTGCGTATTCATCGCGCCTGTCGCGAGATGGGAATCAAGACCGTTGCCGTGCACTCCACCGCGGACGCGGACGCCATGCATGTGCGACTGGCGGACGAGAGTGTCTGCATCGGCCCGCCGCCTGCCCGCGACAGCTATCTTAACATACCCGCAATTCTATCGGCCGCCATGGTGACCGGGGCCGACGCGATCCATCCGGGCGTCGGGTTCTTGTCCGAGAACGCCGAATTCGCCGAGATTGTCGAGGCGCACGGCTTTACTTTCATCGGCCCGAAGCCGGATCATATTCGCACGATGGGCGACAAGATCGCGGCCAAGAAGGCGGCGATCGAGCTTGGCATCCCCTGTGTTCCCGGCTCGGACGGAGCGGTTACATCGGCCGATGAAGCCCGTGGCATCGCCCGGGACATCGGCTTTCCGGTGCTGATCAAGGCGGCGGCGGGTGGCGGCGGGCGCGGCATGAAGGTCGCGCATTCCGAGGGTGAACTCGGCCAGGCGATTTCCATGGCCCAAACCGAGGCCGAGGCGGCGTTCGGTTCCGGAGAGGTCTATATCGAGCGGTATCTCGGCCAACCACGCCATGTCGAAGTGCAGATTCTCGGCGATAGCCACGGTAACGTGGTGCATCTGGGAGAGCGGGATTGCTCGCTCCAGCGCCGCCATCAGAAAATTCTCGAGGAAACCCCATCGCCCGCCTTGAACGCCGAGTCCCGAGCCTCCATCGGAGAGATCGCCGCCAACGCGATGCGCAAGTTCGGCTATCAGAGCCTGGGGACAATCGAGTTTCTATACGAGAATGGAGAGTTCTTCTTCATCGAGATGAATACCCGGCTTCAGGTCGAGCATCCGATCACGGAAATGGTCACCGGGATCGACCTTGTCCGCGAACAGATCCAGGTCGCCTCGGGCGCGCAACTGAGTTTCAGTCAGAACGACATAGTTTTTAACGGCCACTCCATCGAGTGCCGGATCAACGCCGAGGATCCCAGGAGCTTTCGCCCCTCTCCAGGTCGGATTACGGATTACCACTCCCCGGGCGGCCTTGGGGTCAGGGTCGATTCGGCCTTATACGCGGGCTATGTGGTTCCGGCGCATTATGACAGCCTGGTCGCAAAGCTCGTCGTGCACGGCTCCAGCCGCAATGAGTGTCTGCTTCGCCTGCGTCGCGCCTTGGATGAGTATGTCATCGGCGGAATAGACACGACCGTGCCTCTGCACCAGGAATTAACCAAGGTATCGGACTTCATCAACGGTGATTACGACATCCACTGGTTGGAGAATGAGTTTCTCAAGTCTTGAAGAAGACGCGGCATGACGCGAAAAAATTCCTGGGTTGATGATTGGGAGCACGGCTTGGCGTGACGGATCTGCATCCGGAAATGTTGCTGAAAGCATACGCGATCGGGGTTTTTCCGATGGCGGAGGGGCGCGACGATCCGAGAATGTTCTTCGTCGATCCGGACAAGCGCGGGGTGATTACCCTGGATACGGTTCATATCCCCAGAAGTCTCAGAAAAACCGTGCGCCGCGCGCCCTATCTTGTCACTTGTGATACCGCGTTCGAGGCAGTGCTGGATGGCTGCGCCGAGGCCACGGAGGATCGGCCGGATACCTGGATCAATCCGGAAATTCGCAGGCTCTATCTGGAACTCGCCGCTCTGGGCCGCTGTCACAGCGTCGAGGTCTGGTCCGATGATACCCTGGTGGGCGGCCTTTACGGCGTGGCGCTCGGCGGCGCGTTTTTCGGCGAAAGCATGTTCAGCCGCGTGACCAACGCCAGCAAGATCGCCATGGTGCATCTCGTCGCCAGGCTCCGCGCCGGCGGATTCAGTCTACTGGACTGCCAGTTCATCACCGACCATCTGCGCCAATTCGGCGCTCGGGAGATTCCCCGCGCCGAGTATCACACGCTTCTCGCCGACGCGCTCCGGCGGCCGGCGACGTTCTATTCCTTGCCGGATGACGGTTCGTTGCTCGGCGCGCTGCCGCAGTTCAACAACCAGATGTCGTAGACCGGATGTTCCAGCGCATTGAGCGCCGGACTGGAAGCGAACATCCAGCCGGTGAACAGCGCCACCGAGGGCTCCCCCGGCTTCTGGTCCGATATCTCCAAGAAAGCCGCGCTTTCAGGCGTTTCCGTCGGCGGTCTTTCACGACAGGCCCGGACCGTTATCCGCAATGTCCCGTAACCACCGGTCCCGCCGACCGCTATGGGAACCGTGGAGACTCGCGCGGTAATCTTGTCCAAACCTTGCAGCACCGCGCCTTCCATGATCAACCATGGGTCGGAGCGTCTCAGCACTGTTTGCGCCGAGGTATCGGCGGCGGTGATCGCCAGAAACACGAGGATCAGACACGCATGCGCGACCCCGCGCCGCATTGTCGCGAGGACCCGACTTAAAACGGTGCTAATTCGATGTGTCACCGCTGGATTTCTCGACCGAGAAAATGAACCGACCGAGGAGTTGGACGATATCGACGGAATCCTGCGTATATTCAATGCGACCGCCAGGCTCTAGGACCTCGGGCGAGCCACCGGGCACCAATTCAATATAGTTGCCACCAAGCAACCCTTCGCTGGCGATCGACGCGGTGGTGTCCTCGGTAAAGCTATAGCTGTCATCCAAGGTCATCGTGACGATTGCCTTGAAGGTCCCTGGGTCGAGCGAAAGGCTGGTCACGCTGCCGACCGAGATGCCGCTGACGCGCACGTCGCTGCCAATCTTCACACCGCCGATCTTGTTGAAGCTCGCGGTGATCTCGTAGCCCGTGCTCGCCCGAAGGTTCGCCGCGCTATAGGCGAAGACCAGGAACATCGCCGCGACCCCGAGAACCACGGCCCCCATAAGGGTTTCGATCATGCTGCGTTGCATAGGCGCCGCCCTCCTGGCGCGAAACCACCTCGTCCGATTAGGACGCTGAAATTAGGACGGTGTCCATGGCTCATAGTCGCCCGTTGCCTGGTCGCGCTTGCCGCCGTTCAAGATATGCCCGGGTGGGCGATAGGCGTAGCGCGTGCCGGTCAGGTTCGGCAGATGGTCCTTCTGCCACTCATGACGCGGCTGACTTTCGGAACCGGGCGTCTCGTCGACGCTATAGTGCAGCCAGCCGTGCCATTCCGGCGGCACCTTGGAAGCCTCGGTCATGCCGTTATAGACCACCCATCGCTTTAGCCGCCCGTCCAGGCGGGTGCGCGACTTGTGCTCGTAGTATTTGTTGCCGAATGAATCCGAGCCGACTTGCCGCCCGTTCATCCACGTGTAAAGAAGCGTTCCGACGCTCATCAACGCGATCCCGCGCTCGTTAATCAGAGGCCAGACTATGTCATCCGATCAAGGCGGCGTCCAGTCATCGAACGCATCGGCGAGTGGTGTTTCGGCCTCGGGTTCGCCAAAGCCCGCCGGCGACCTGGTCGGATACGCCCTACTGGGGGTCACCGGACTGTTTTTCGGCACCGCCCCAAGCTTTGCCAAGATGGCCTTTGATGGGGGAATCGACGCCGTCTCGCTTCAGACCTTTCGCTTCATCATCGCCTTCGCCACGGTTTTCGCCACGGCCCAAGTGCTCCGCCATTCGCCGATCGTCGACAGGCGGCATTTGCCGGGTCTGATCCTGCTGGCGCTCTGCACGGCGACCGCGTCCTATTGTTATATGACGGCGGTGAAGCACGTCTCGGTCGCGGTCGCGAGCCTGACATTCTTTACCTTTCCCCTGATCGTCGGGCCGCTTTCTCACCTCCTCGGCATGGATCGGCTAAACCCGCGCAAGCTGATCGCGATCATCGTCGCCTTCGCCGGTATTTGCCTGGTGCTTGGCGGAGATCTTGACGTGAACTGGACAGGCGTGGCGCTAGCCTTCACCGCCAGCTCGGCCGTCGCCGCGTCCTTCGTGGTATCAAGGCCGCTGACCCAGGCACTACCATCGCTGACCATCACCACCTACGCGACCGGTATTCCCTGCGCCTTGTATCTGCTGTTCGGTCTGGCGCAATCCAGCATCATGCTGCCCGAAACCATGGCGACCGGAATCGGGGTGATTGGCAATTCACTCTGCTACGCGGTCGGATCGGTATGTCTATATGGCTCCATCGCCCGGCTTGGCGCGCTACGGGCGGCGGTCCTGATCAATATCGAACCGTTGATCAGCGTCGCCGCCGCCTTTCTGATTCTGGGACAGCTCATCGCTCCGCTTCAGATGGGTGGCGGCGTCATCGTGATCCTGGGGATTCTCTTGATGACAAGCGAACGGGGGCTGGACCGACAGGGTCGAACTTCCGGATAGACATTCCGCGCCCGCGATATGGGGATCATCTCCGAAGGCCCTATATGTTGGGAAAGCAAGATTGTTACCCACAAAATGTATTGCGCGCTTTCAAGTTCGGCGGCATCATCAAGGTTCGGTCTCTTGGCACGGACCCATTTGAGACTCGTTCGAGTCGTCCTTGATGGATGGAGCGAGTTCCGTCGGCTCTTGGAGAGCTAGAACGGATTGTGAATAGTTTTTGAGCTCGGCCACAAGCAGCGTGGCGCGAGCTCTTCTCTGTATTTATCTTTTATGTATTGTTGCTTTTTGTTCCCTTAATGTTCTTTTTATGTTCTTAATTTATTCTTGCGAATATTATTTTTGATCTTGGCGAATATTTCACTTGCCACCAAACCACCACATTCGGTAGGGTTTTGCTTCCGGAACACAGCATCTAGTCCGGGACCTGAAATTCATATTGCCGTTGACGGTGGACAGGGGGCGTCCAAATGAGAATCGAGCGCCGATTCACGACTGAAAAAGGTGGAGCTTACGCGGATATCGCGTTCAGGTCCGTTACCAGTGAAATCCGCAACCCCGATGGTTCGGTGGTCTTCAAGAATGATGCCGTCGAGGTGCCGGCCGATTGGTCCCAGGTCGCCTCCGACATCATCGCTCAGAAATACTTCCGCAAGGCGGGGATTCCGGCGATCGCGAACCCGGTCGAGGAAGAGGACGTCCCGGAATGGCTGTGGCGCATGCAGGCGGATGACGCGGCGATCGCGAAACTGCCGAAGGACAAGCGCACGGTCGGCGAGACCAGCGCCAAGCAGGTTTTCCATCGGCTGGCCGGCACCTGGACCTATTGGGGCTGGAAGGGCGGCTACTTTGATGGCGAAGGCGACGCCAAGGCCTATTACGACGAGATGTGTCACATGCTGTGCCGGCAGATGGCGGCGCCGAACTCTCCTCAATGGTTCAATACCGGCTTGCATTGGGCCTATGGGATCGACGGACCGGCGCAAGGCCACCATTACGTGGATTACAAGACCGGCCGGCTCACCCGTTCCAAATCCGCCTATGAGCACCCGCAGCCCCATGCGTGCTTCATTCAGGGCGTGCAGGACGACCTGGTGAACGAGGGCGGCATCATGGATCTTTGGGTCCGCGAGGCGCGCTTGTTCAAGTATGGCTCGGGAACCGGCTCTAACTTCTCCAAGCTTCGTGGCTCCGGCGAATCGCTGTCCGGCGGCGGTCGCTCTTCCGGCCTGATGAGCTTCCTTAAGATCGGTGACCGGGCGGCCGGCGCGATCAAGTCCGGCGGCACCACCCGGCGAGCGGCCAAGATGGTTACCGTCGACATCGATCATCCGGATATCGAGCAATATATCGACTGGAAGGTTGTGGAGGAGCAGAAGGTCGCGGCCCTGGTCGCCGGCTCCAAGCTCGCCAGCCAGCACATGAACGCGGTCATGAAGGCCTGCACCGAGTGGGACGGCGCCGCCGACGGCGAGGCGCGGTTCGACCCCAAGCAGAACCGCTCGCTGAAAAAGGCGATCATCGCGGCGCGCAAGTCGATGATTCCGGAGAATTACATCCAGCGGGTTATTCAGTTTGCCCAGCAGGGCTATGACCGGATCGATTTCCAGACCTATGACACGGACTGGGATTCCGACGCTTACCTGACGGTCTCCGGCCAGAACTCCAACAACTCGGTCCGGGTCTCGAACGACTTTTTGAAGGCGGTCGAGGCTGGTGACAGCTGGGCGCTGGTCCGGCGCACCGATGGCGAGGTGAGCAATACCGTGGACGCGCGTGATTTGTGGGACAAGATCTCACACGCCGCCTGGGCTTGCGCCGATCCGGGGCTGCAATACGACACCACGATCAACGAGTGGCATACCTGCCCGGCGGGTGGGCGCATCGATGCATCGAACCCCTGCTCCGAGTACATGTTCCTCGATGACACGGCCTGCAACCTGGCTTCGCTCAACCTGATGAAGTTCCGCCTCGAGGACGGCCGGTTCGACATCGCGAGCTATGAGCACGCGGTCCGGCTGTGGACCGTCACCCTCGAGATCGCGGTGATGATGGCGCAGTTCCCGTCAAAGGAGATCGCGCGCCTGTCCTTCGACTACCGTACCCTTGGCTTGGGCTACGCCAATATCGGCGGGCTGCTGATGGCCGCGGGTCACGGCTATGACAGTGACGAGGGCCGCGAGATCTGTGGCGCGCTGACGGCGATCATGACCGGCGTCGCCTATGCCACCTCGGCCGAGATGGCCGGCGAGTTGGGGGCGTTCCGCTGCTACAAGGACAATGCCGCGCACATGCTCCGGGTTATCCGCAATCACCGCCGCGCCGCCCATGGCGAGACCGAGGGCTATGAGGGTCTGACGATCCTGCCGGTGCCGCTGAACGCCGCGAACTGTCCGGACGCCGACCTGACCACGGCCGCTCGCCGGGCGTGGGACAAGGCCCTGGCGCTCGGCGAGGAGCACGGCTATCGCAACGCTCAGGCGACCGTTATCGCGCCCACCGGCACCATCGGTCTGGTCATGGATTGCGATACCACGGGCATCGAGCCGGATTTTGCGATCGTGAAGTTCAAGAAGCTGGCCGGTGGCGGCTACTTCAAGATCATCAACCACGTGGTTCCCGAAGCCCTGCGACTACTCGGTTACAACGAAGACCAAATCGGCGAGATCACGCGGTACGCGGTCGGTCACGGAACCCTTGATGGGGCGCCGGGCATCAATCACGCCAGCCTGTCCGAGAAGGGTTTCGGCGAGACCGAGATCGAGATGTTGGAAGCGGCCATGGCCAATGCCTTCGACATCAAGTTCGCCTTCAACAAATGGACTCTGGGCGAGGCGTTCTGCACCCAGACCCTGGGCTTCAGCGATGCTCAGCTGAACGACGTCGCCTTCGACATGCTGGCCGAGCTCGGCTTCACCAAGCAGGAGATCGAGGCCGCCAACACCTATGTCTGCGGCGCGATGACCGTGGAGAAGGCCCCGCATCTGAAGGAAGAGCATCTGCCGGTATTCGACTGCGCCAATGTGTGCGGTCGGATCGGTACCCGCTTCCTGTCGGCGGAAAGCCATATCCGGATGATGGCGGCGGCGCAGCCGTTCATTTCCGGCGCGATCTCCAAGACCATCAACATGCCGAACAGCGCCACCGTCGCCGATTGCGCCAATGCCTACATGCTGTCCTGGCGGTTGGCGATCAAGGCGAACGCGCTGTATCGCGACGGCTCCAAGCTAAGCCAGCCGCTCGCGGCCAGCCTGGTCGAGGACGAGGATGATCTGGACGAGTTCCTGGAAGCCCCGGTCGCGGTCAAGGCGCCGGTCGTGGCGGAACGGATCATTGAGCGGGTCGTCGAGAAGGTCGTGGAGAAGGAGCGCGGTGCCTCGCGTGGCCGGCTTCCGCATCGTCGCAAGGGCTATACCCAAAAGGCCAATGTCGGCGGGCACAAGGTGTATCTGCGCACCGGTGAGTACGAGGATGGCCGTCTCGGCGAAATCTTCATCGACATGCACAAGGAGGGCGCGGCCTTCCGCTCGTTGATGAACAGCTTCGCGATCGCGGTCTCGATCGGCCTGCAATACGGCGTGCCGCTGGAGGAGTATGTCGACTCCTTCACCTTCACCCGCTTCGAGCCCTCGGGCATGGTGACCGGCAACGATGCCATCAAGATGGCGACCTCGATCCTGGATTACCTGTTCCGAGAGCTGGCGATCTCCTATCTCGATCGCCACGACCTCAGCCATGTCAACAAGGACGACCTGCAGCCCGACACGGTGGGTGACGCCGACGAGGAATACGGCGCCATGGAAGCCATGGAAAAGCTGAAGGAAATGGCGAGCCGGGGCTATGTCCGCAACAATCTGGTGGTGCTGCAGGGCGGCGCCAACAAGGCGACGGGGACCGATAACGCCGCCCCGGTGGCCTCCCAGATGGCGGCCCCGGTCGCGACCCAGGAAGTCGTCGCCCAAGAAGCGATGAGTGAAACGGTGATGGCGAGCCCCGAAGCCTCCTCCGCCCCGGCGCAAGGCAACGGCGCCGTTCAAACCGCCCCGTCCAACGGCGCGGCGCAACCGGTGGCGGTCAGCGAGATGGTGATGGACGCGGTCGACACCAAGCTGGCGCAAATCCGCGAGGCCCGCATCAAGGGCTACGAGGGAGAGGCTTGCGAGGAATGCGGCAACTTCACCCTGGTTCGCAACGGCACTTGCATGAAGTGCAACACCTGCGGCGGCACCAGCGGCTGTAGCTGAGGGTAACCGGCGAGCGAGCTTGAAACGGCGGCCTTCGGGTCGCCGTTTTTTGTTACAGTGGGAACGGCTCGCAAGCGAAAGTCACCGGACATGAGTAGAAAGATCTTACGGCTTTCCGTCTGCTACGCGTTTTTCGCGCCGCTGGTCCTGATGGTCGAGCTCAATATGATCTCCAAGTCGGCGATCCATGCCTTCCTGGCGCGCACGGATACACCGGACGTCACCCTCGCGGGTTTCAACGCGGCGTTCACCTTCTATTTCGCCATTACCAGCACGTCCGAGGTCATCGTCGCGCTCAGTCTTTCCTACCTGAAGTCCCGAGCCGATCTGCGACGGATCGTCCGGTTCACGGCGACCGTGCTTTGCGTGCCCTGGAGCATTGCCCTACTCGCCGTCTTCTCGCCTCTCGGCAACGAAATCTTCGGCGGCTGGTTCGGTCTGAGCGCCCAAGGCCAACACGAGGCCCGCTGGGCAACCGGAATGCTTGCGTTGAGCGCGCCAGTTCTACTGCTCCGCGGCACGGCCTTCGCCCTGCTCATGCTGAACCGCAGGACCATCGTCATCACCTGGAGCACCTTCGTGCGGCTTTCCTCGCTGGGTGTATCACTGTTGTTCCTTCCTCTGTTTCTGGAAGGCGCGGCGATCGGCGCGGCGGCGCTGGTATTCTGCATGGCGTCGGAGACCGTGTTCGCCTGGTGTTTCGCGTGGAAGTATCTCAAGGCGTTGCCCCCAGGCCAGGCGGCCAAGGGCCTGTTTGGCTCCTATTGGCGGTTCTCCTGGCCGCTGGTCATTAACTCCTCGGCCGAGATGGGGGTCATTTTCGCCATCAACCTGTTTCTCGGACGGCTACAGGAAGCCGAGTTGGCGATCGCGGCCTTCGGTATCATTCACGGCTTGGTTTCCCTTCTCATGGCGCCGATGCGCAACCTGGCTCAGACCGCGCAGACGCTGGTGTCCCGACGCGAGGATGTCCGCGTGATCACGGTCTTCATGATGCAGCTCATCGGCGGATTCGTTGTCTTCGCGTTGATTTTGTTTCAAACACCGCTCCGCGACACGGTCCTACGTGGCGTCATGGGGCTGCCGCCCGCCCTGGCGGCCTATTGCGAGCCGGCGATGGGCCTTGCCTTCACCATGGCCGTATTCTGGGCTTGCACCGCGCTGTTCCGAGGATTGCTATCAAAAGCGCGAACCACCACAGCGCTCGCGACGGCCGGCATACTGCGAATAGCGACCGCCGTGATCGCGGGCTCGATCAGCCTGGTACATCCCGAGGTGAATGGCGGCGTGCTGGGAATGATCGCCTGGGTCATGTCCTATGTGGTGGAGTCCTGTCTCAGCGGTTGGCGTCTGCGTCGGATCGGATGGTTCATTGGGACGGAAGCTGATCGGTCATCCGGGCCCGCATCTTGATCAAGGCAAGCACCGTGTCGACCGTCGGCGTGGCCACCCCGGCCAGCGCCGCCATCTCCGCCGCCGCGCCGATGATAGGGATGATCTCCATCGACCTTCCCCGCTCCAGGTCCTGCAGCATCGAGGTTTTGTGAAATCCGGCGCCGTCGCGCGTTGACTTGATCCGCGCGTCGATCAGGTCTCCGGGATCGGAACCGAGCGCCGCGCCGACCGAGAGCACTTCGGCCATCAGGCGCCGCAGCAAGGCTTGCATCTCCGGGTCGTCGACCATCGCCCCGGTGTGAGCCAAGGTCAGGGCGCTGGTCGGGTTATAGGCGACGTTGCCCATGAGCTTGACCCAGATGTCCTTGCGAATATCCGAACTTACGCGGCACTCGATCCCGGACGCCTCGACCGCCGCGCGAAAGCGTTCACAGCGCTCGGAATTCGAGCCGTCGGGCTCGCCGATCCGATATCGGTAGGACGCGCTGGCCGACTTGATGACCCCGGGCTCGATAACCTCGCTCGCGACATAGGTGATACAGGCGATGGCGCGTTCCGGCCCGATGCCGTTCCATTGTTTGTCATCCGGGTCGACAGCCTTGATCCGATGGTTTTCCAAGGCGCCGGGAAGCTTGTAAAAATACCACCAGGGAACCCCGTTCATCGCCGTCGCGACCGTCGTCTCCGGCCCTAGCAAGGGCTGCATCGCGTCGACGACGCCGGGTGCCTGATAGGATTTCAAGGACATGACCACGAAGTCCTGCGGGCCCAGGGTCGATGGATCATCGGTCACCCTCGGATGCGTGACGAAGGTCTCGTCGCGGGTGATCTGTTTCAGGCCATGCGCGCGCATGGCTTCCAGATGTGGGCCTCGGGCAACAAGGCTGACGGCATAGCCTTGCCGGCTCATCATCGCGCCCAGATGCCCGCCGATCGCACCTGCCCCGTAAATCGTGATCTTCATGGCTTCACCAGCCCCCGGCTTTCCATTTCGTTCCCCAATGGTAAGCTATTCGAAGATCGTGGGCATCCGCTTGTCGATCGTCGCCAACCAACGGCATATGGCGCGCTCATGTCTGCCCAAATCCAGCGTCCAGAAGAGATGGGTGAAACCATCGCCTGGTTATTCGATTTCTGGCTATCCAGATTCGATGGTGAGCGGCGCCCCCGAAAAAGCGATATGGACGCGTTGGAAATCGGCACCCGCAACCCTGGAATATTGCGCCATCTATGCCTTTACGACGTTCAACGAAACCCGTATCGCTTTCTCTATCGTCTGGTCGGCGGGGCAATTCCCGACGCCGGTGGCCTCGCCAGGCCCGGACTTCATATCGACGAAGTCGATAGATCCGGACTCGTCGACGCCGAGCTGATCAAGGTCTGCGAGACCGGACAGCCCTGGCACAAGAACGGCCCCTCGATGATCCAGCATCGCACCGATATCGCCGCGATCGAGGCCTTGACCGTGCCCCTGAACGGCGAGACCGATAGGATCGATTTTCTTATGTCCTGTTCCGTCTATCACTGGGAAAAGGGATACGCTCCCGGCGGGTCCTTGTAGATTATTCCCCGTTTGCCGGCGATCAATGGCCCGCCAGTATCGCGTCGGAGATCTTCTCGGCCGTCATTAGAACCGGGAAGTTCGTGTTCGCGCACGGCACCACCGGGAACACCGAGGCATCGCAAACCCTCAGCCCGTCGATCCCCTTCACCCGGCCGGCCGTATCGACCACCGACATCGGGTCATCGGCGCGCCCCATGCGGCAGGAACACGAGGCGTGCCAGACGCCGACCGCACCCTTGCGCACGAACTCCTCCATCTTTTCCTCGTCCTCCAGGACATCCTTCATCGTGTAGGAGTCGACAACGAATTTATCCATCAGGAAATTGCGCAATGGCTTGGGGCCGTCGAGCAGTTTGGCGGCGAGCCCGGTAAACATCTCGTTGAAGGTGGTCTTGGTGCCGAACTGGCGCACCTTGTCGCCCCAGACCGCCGGGAAAGCGCGACTTGAAACCTTGGCCATCTTGGGATGCTCATGCACCTTGGCCATCAGGCGAACGCCTTCCATCAGACGATCCAGGTCGCGCTTGTCCGAAAGCAGGTTGAAGTCGACGCTGGGCTCGTCACGCCAATCCTTGCTGGTCAGGGTCACCTCGCCGGTTTCGGAATAGGTCTTGTTGACGAAAATGATCATCGAGCCGAACTGCTTGCCGACCTCGTGCCAGAAGGATTTGCTGGCCGCCGCCACGAACATGTCGCCCTGGCGCGCCTCCGGGATTTGCGAGGTGTATCGGAGGCCAACCATCAGATGCCGCCGCGTGAAATCCCCCATCCGCGCGAAAGGTTCCAGAAAAGCCGCGACCGCGATCGAGGGATGATCCATCAGACGCTGACCGACACCCGGCAGATTGTTGCGTACCTCGATCCCTAGATCGTGCAGATGCCCCGCCGGCCCGATCCCGGCGCGCAGCAAATGCGCCGGCGAATGGATGGCGCCGGAGGAAAGAATCACCTCATTGGCGCGAAACTCGGTTTCCTTGCCCTCGACCCGCGCCTTTACGCCGACGCATTTCGTCCCCTCGAACAACAGCTCGGTAACCTGGGTGAAGGTCGAGATATGCAGGTTTTCACGCATCCGAGTGCCGGGATCGAGATAGCCGATCGCCGCCGAAACCCGGCGCTCGAAGGCATTTGAAATGGTGATCGGGAAATGCCCGTCCACGAACTCGCCGTTCTGATCGGGAAGATACTGGTATCCCATCTCGGCATAGACCTCGGCGATCGCCTTGGCGTGCTCGCTCCAGAGGTCGGGGAAGATCCGGCGGACCGGGATGCGGCCTTCCTTGCCGTGTAGCGGGCCCTCGAAATCCATGTCGCGCTCAACCTTCTTGAAGTAAGGCAGCACGCTGTCCCAGTTCCAGCCATCGGCGCCGCGTTCCTCCCACTCATCGAAGTCCGCGGGCGCGCCACGATTGGCCATCTGACCGTTGATCGAAGAGCCGCCGCCAAGGATCCGCGCCTGCTCGTAAACCCGCTTGGGCGGCTTCTTCTCCTCGGGGTTGTTGTGCGAGATGACCTCGGTCGTCACCTTGAGATCGGTCCAGGTGAAGTTGGGGTTGAGATAGGCGAGGCCTGGATAGCTATCGAGAACCTCCTCCGGCACCTTGCCATGGGGCGTGTCCTGACCCGCCTCGCAAAGCAGGACCTTGTTACTGCTTTTCGCCGATAGCCGATTGGCCAGCACCGAGCCGGCGGAGCCCCCGCCGACGATGATGTAGTCGTAGATCATATTGCTTCCCTCCCCCGAACGACGCGCCGAACCAACGGGGATTTTACAGCCCCAATCCGCGCGCGATGATGTTGCGCTGGATCTCGCTGGTGCCCTCGCCGATGACATAGACCAAGGCGTCGCGATGGTAGCGGCCCACGGGATAGTCTCGCATGATCCCGGCGCCGCCGTGTATCCGTATGGCGTTTTCGGTCGCCCGAAGCGCCGTCTCCGAGGCGATCAGCTTGGCCTTCGACGCGGTCGCCGCGTCAAGGGTACCCTGATCGACCCGCCAGGCGCCGTGATAGACGATCCATCGCGCCGCCTCGATATCGGCGGCCATGTCGGCGAGCTTGTGCTGTATGGCCTGAAAGTCGCTTACCCGCCGGCTGCCGATTTGCCGGTCCTGGGCATAGGCGAGCGAAGCGTCCAGCGCCGCGCGCGCGATCCCGACCGTGTTCGCGGCGACACCGATCCGGTTCTCCGAGAGTGAGTCGAGAATGACCGGATAGGTCCCGGTCTCGCCCTCTAGCAGACAATCATCCGGCACGAACGCGTCGTCGATATGGATCAAACCGGTTTCCGAGGCGCGGATGCCTTCCTTCTTGAGGCTGGTGATATCGAAGCCCTCGTTTGGAAGTTCCACGATGAACAGGCTTATCGCACCGGCGGTAAGCGCGGCGTCGGTTCGGGCGGCTAAGAGAATGAAATCGGCGATCGGCGAATTGGTGATGTACATCTTCGAACCATTGAGCCGCCAGCCGCCATCGACCTTTTCGGCGCGGGTTTTTAGGCCTCGAACGTTGGAGCCAACATCGGGCTCGCTCAAGCCGAAGGCCGCGATCTTGTCCCCGGCCAGCGCGGGCCGGAAAAATCGTTGTTTCTGATCCTCGGTACCGGCCCGCCAGATCGGCCAGATCCCGAGATGGGTATGCGCCGACCAGGCCGAGGCGAAACCTTGACTGACGGCGCTCATCTCCTCGCGGATCAGACAGTCCGTGACCTTGTCCATCCCCGCGCCGCCATCGGCTTCCGGGTAACGCACCCCGAGCAGACCGATCTCGCCCCATTTGCGGAACAATTCGCGCGGAAAGATCTCGGTTTCGTCGGCCTCTTGCGCGAGTGGCGCGATTTCGGCCTCGCAAAAACGGCGCACCATGTCGCGTACCCGTTCCTGCTCCTCGGTGAAGGAAAAATCGAGCATTCAAGCCTCTCGGAGATCTAACTGGGAATGGGGTTTCGCAAACCGGCCTCATGCATCAAGGGCCAGACCGCCTCGCGGAAATAGGCGAGATCGGGCAGGAAGTCGAAGAAGTTGATCTGAACCCCGTCAACCCCCGCCGTCTTCAGTTTCACCATCCAATCAACGATAGTTTGAGCCGAGCCGACGAGGTGCACATTGCCACCGACGGCCCAATTCTCGATACTGTGCCCCTTCCACGAGGACTGGTCGCCGCCCATGAAATCGGCGACGAAATTTCCGACCGCCGTCTCATCGCGCTCCGCGAGAATCCGGTCACGCCAGGCCCAGGCCTCGGCATCGGTCGGGCGGCAGATCACGTGCGGGTTCAGCATGACGCGCATATCCCGGCCCTTGGCGGCGGCCAGCTCCTTGATCCGCCCGATATGATCCGGTAGCGACTCGCGCGCCTTTTCCGGGTCGGCGCCGGCGGGGG
>JAYOIK010000016.1:0-36163 GCA_038118725.1 Alphaproteobacteria bacterium
CCGGAAGGCGCGAAATCGAGTGATCGAGGGGACGTGAAATGACGGCTCGTAAAACCGGCGTTATCCTTGTCGGGAATCTACATCAAGCGGGAGGCAGACCCTGGAGAACGCAACCCCGCCTCGATACAGCCGGCCACAACGTTTCGCGCATTGGATCATCGCGATCGTCGTGCTTCTGGTCCTGGCTGGAGGCATGCTCCTCGGCATTCTCGGCTTCAAGGGCGTGACCGAGACCTTCGGGGCGCCGATCCGAAACCTCATTTACACCTATCACAAGACCTTCGGCCTGATCATCCTCGCGGCCATGGTTTTGCGTCTGGCGCTAAGACTGAGGCACGGCGCGCCTCCCTACCAACCGCCCCTCCCGGCCTGGCAGGCAACCATCAGTGGACTGGTTCACAAGGCGCTCTACGTCTGTTTGTTCGCGATGCCGGTCCTCGGTTGGCTGGCCACCGACGCCGCCAACTATCCGGTCGAGTTCTTCGCCTGGTCGCTGCCGCAATTCATCGACAAGGACAAGGAACTCGGCGCGCTTCTCTATGGAGCGCACGAAATCATCGGCTGGATTCTCGCCGGTCTGATCGCCATGCATATCGGCGCGGCGCTCCACCACTGGCTAATCAAGCGCGACACGGTGATGCAACGCATGACCTTTGGATCGCGGGCGCCTGGGCAAAGCGAATAAGCAAGGCAAGGCTCGCCCGATATCAGTACTCCCAACGGCGTTGGATGCCGAGGGTGCTTTCACTGCTCGATCCGACCGTGCCCTCGACGGTCACCTTCGGCGTGAGATGCCATTCAACAATCGACCGGGTGCTGCCGGCGGTGGTTCCCTGTTCAACCCCGACGAACAGGTCATCCCGCACATATTTGCCCGCCTTCAGCCGGCCAAGCTCACTCTCCGAGGCACCAGGGGCGAAGGTCAGAACATCCACGCCGATGGCCCCTCGGATCTTGTCCAAGGTGCCCGGCTCGCCGCTTAGTAGGGTTCGCGTCGATTGCGCCAATTGCAGCGCCTCGGTCGCCGTCAGTCGCGCGGTGAACTTGCCGAACAGGATCTTCGCGAGGATCTCATCCTCGGGATAGGACGGGTCGCTGGAAAGCTCGATCTCTGGTTTGGACGGGGTTCCGGTCACGCTTACCAGGGCCTTGAAATCCGCGGCTTCGTGGATCGCGGAGATGTTCAGCTCCGGCTCGATTTCCTCGCCTCCGGAAAAGGCAACACCGCCGTCGCCGAGCTCGAAACGCCGGCCCGCGAACTCGAACCCTCCTCTCACGGGACCAATAGAACCGGCGAGCCGCGGCTTGGCGATGTCGCCGGAAATCCGGATATCGCCTCCCCATTCCGAATCAAGCCCTCGGCCGCGAACGAAAATCTTGCCCGGCGCGCTGAACTTGATGTCCAAATCCACCACCGGCGCCGCGTCGGCCCCGGTGTCCGGCTCGGTCTCGCGCGCGACCACGACGCCGTCTCTCACTTCCTCCACGGTCAACTCCACCACCTCGGCCGGCAGGGCGCCGATCAGCCGGATCTCCGTCAAGTGATTGACGACCTCGCCGGTGATGGCCAGCCGATCATCGCCGGACCGCAAGTCGAGCTTGGCATCGAGTTGAATTTCCGCGTCATCGCGGCGCGCCACGGTCATCGCCTCCATGACCAGGCCCAGATCCACCTTGGGCTTGCTCGGTTCGACCAGGTCGACGGCGCCGGCGACACGCAAGGTCCCGCCCGTTGTGTCGCCCGCCGCCATCTTCTCGACCACGAGCCGTGTTCCCTCGAGCCTTACCGCGACGTCAAGCGGATCCAGGATCGCCCCGGAGACGAAATTCTCAACCCTCGCCCCCCGCGCGCTGATCCGGCCTTCCGTCCTGGAAGGCTCGATCGAACCGTCCCGCGTATCCAGTTCACCCGAGAAATTCAGATCGATACTGGCATCGCCCGTTATAAGGGTCCCATCGAGCGGCAGAGCGGCGACAATCTCGTCGAGGCCGCCGCGCCAGCTGAGCCGGGCCTCCAGGGGCACGACCGGCTCGTGCCCGGGAATCCTTGTCGCCACCCGCGCCTCGAACGGGGTCTCGCCAATTCCGGAGACGGTCGCCCGGCTCTCCAGCGCCCCCTTGGTCAAGCCGGCGGTGATCTCCAGGGATACCGGCGGCAACTCCGTATTCGGCGGACCGAAACCCTTGATATCCGTCATGGCGAGGCTAAAGCGACCATCGGGCGCCGCGACGAGACCGGACATCGTGCCGGACGCGTTCAAAACCCCGCTGGAAAGCCGCGTCCCGGCAAGCGCCGCGATGGGCGGCAGGTTTATGTTCCGTGCTTCCATGCGCGCGCGCGCGTTGCTTCCATCCGTCTCGACGCCGAGCTCAAGCGTGCCACCGAACAGCGACAGGGAGGTCGGGGACAATGTCGCCGCGCCCCCGGCCAGGGTCGCGCGGGTAGGTCGTAGGAGAACTGTATCCACTCCCGCGCCTTCGACCTTCAGCGCGTCGACGCGAAGCCCCACTCCGTCCACGAAAGCCGACGTACCGGCTGTTTCAAGGCGGAGCGCCTGGCCATTGACGGTGCCGGTCCCCTTCATGTCGAAGCGCAAATCCGACAGACCTCCGATGGTCGATATCGTCAGATCCTTGATCAGCGCCCCGGCGATCTCCGCGTTGCTCGCGACGACATTCGCGTCGATCTCCGGCGCGCCCAGCACGTCTTCCAGGCGCGCGCCGACCTCGATCGACTTGACCCGTGACGGCGTGGCCCCGGCGATGGCGAGGTTGTCCAGCATCGCGGAAGCCACGACGCTTTGCTTGCCCCCGGCATGGCTCGCCTCGACCCGCGCGCTCACCCCGGCATCGAGATCAAGACCGGCCAATGTCGCCCAATCGGCCAAACCTCCGATCACCAGATCCAGCTCTCCGGTCACGGCGAGCGGCGCGGGCGCGATGGTTAGCCCGCCGCGGATCCTGTCCTCGGCGCGGGCGATATCGATCTCGGACAGTCCGAGCAGCCCGCCGTCGAAGGCAATGTCCGCCGTCGCGCGGGCCGGGCCAACCGGGGTCTCGGCATCGATTTGAACGGGTCCCGACAAGGTCGTGGACGTCACGCGCAGCGTCCCCCCGGCCGCGACACGCGGGAACGCGACTCCGCTTGCCATCATGTCCTTGGTGGTCACGGTCCAGTCAATATCCGCCGCGTCGACGCTTCCCTTGGCCGTCGCCACTAGTCCGGCCGAGCCGCTCGTCAGTGTCTCGGAGATGTCGAGTGCCGCGAGATCGTCAAGCCGGATGGAAACAGTCGCTTCACCCGCCCGGGTCACGAGATCGCCCGTCCCGCGCGCGCTCGCGGCGATGACGTCGTTGGCGACTTCCAGTCCGGAGATCTCCCAGCCCGATGTCGAGATCTGGCGCGCCGTAAGCCAAAACTCCGCCACACCTGATAAGGCCGGCGCTAGGGAGTTGTCGACGGGCTGGAGATCCAGGAGCCGGCCGCCGACTTGGAGCACGGCGTGACTTCCGTCGTACTCGGCGTGAAATGTGCTCTCCAGACGCCCCGAGGCCAGCGGCGGGGCCAGGTATTCCAGTCGACCATACGTGGCCTCGATGGAGAGGCTCGCGGCGCTGGAAGTCAAGTTAACCGTGGCATCGCCGACAATCCCGGCGGGGCCGGTTTGAAGCTCCATACCGGACAGTTTCAGGACATTATCAGCCAAAATGAACCGGACGCGCCCGCTCAAGGCGTCACCGATCGAGTTCACAGGCGCGTCGGGTATACGAAGCCCGTTCGCCTCCACCGATACACTTCCATCAACCGGCGGGCCGATTGTCGCCGCGATCTTGGCCTTGATCGCCTCGGCCTGATTGCCCGCCAACGCCAGATCGGCGACTGAAATCTCCGCGTTTATCTTGGGATTGAGCAGCGGCCCGGAGGCGTTGACCGCGACCTTTGCCTCGGCGAGACCCAGATCAAGCACAAGAGATCTCGCCAGCGATGGGCGAAGCAGATCAACGCTCGCATTGGCTTCAAGTGTCCCGGATCGCAGGTCCGCGTCAAGCTGTCCGGTTACCGCGATTTCCGGCGTGTCGACGATCAAATCGGCGACCGTCACTCGCGAGAATTCCGGGTCAAACGCAATGGAAAGCCGATAGTCGGCATCACCCGAAAGTTCGGATCGCGCCTCGCTCGGGATGAACCCGGCCACGCGCGCGCCGCCGGCGACGGCGATGGCGAGAGGCTGGATGGAAAGCGGGCGGATCGTGCCCCATGTCGCCAAGTCCTCGCCCGCCGAAATCTCATAGCGCGCCTCGAAAGCCTCGATCGGCCCCTCCCCGTCCAGGGTGACCTGGATCGCCGGCGCGCCGGGCAGTCCCAATAGACGCGAGATCCAGCCGCCCTGGTCCGACCGGCCCTTGATCGAGGTTTTGAGATGCGTAAGCGCCGCATTCGCGCCAAGCCGTCCCTCGATGACGCCGTCGCCGTCCAGGCGCGCGATTTTGAACCCAGCGTCGATCCCGACCTCCGCGTCCACCGAGGTGTTCGCGGCGATGTCGAGAACCACGGTCTCGCCCGTGATCTCCGGTCCCAATGCGAGGGGAGTGATTGACAACGCGCGAACGGAGATGGGGATTCCCGGCAAGACCGGCGTTGCATCGGACAAGTTCGGCTCCGTCGCGCCGTCGCTCGCCGGAACCTCCGGCGGCCGCTCGACGAAAACGCGTTCGAGGGCAAGGGTCTCGAACACGAGGCGCCCCCCGAGCAACGCCGACGGATCAACTTGGATATCGGCGGCGGCGACGCGCAGGAACGCCCCTTTTTCGTCCGCGACGGCGATACCCGACGCTTGCACTTCAAATGGAAGCGCTCCCGAAAGGTGGTCGATCGAAAGGCGCCATCCTCGCGCCTCGGCGGCACGGACAATCGCATCGCGCAGGGCGGACCGGCCCGTATCGGTTCGAAACAGCCCGGCGAGCCCCGCCAGCGCCACCACAAGCACCACCAAACTCACGCCGACGATCCATTTGAAGAGCCGCGCCATGTCTAGAACGCCTGTCCGATGGAAACGTAGAACTGGAACCGGTCGTCAATCCCGGCGCGCCGATCCAGGGGAAAGGCGACATCCAGACGGAGTGGGCCGATCGGCGTTATATAGCGCAGGCCAAGGCCGGCCGCCCATTGGAGGTCCTCGTCAAACCCCGGCAGCGTTGTTTTGTAAACTTGGCCGCCGTCAATGAACGGGACCACGCCTATGTTCTCGGTCGCGAGAAATCGGATTTCGGCGCCGATTTCGGCGACGGCACGACCTCCCGTCGGATTGCCGTCACCATCCAGGGGACCGACCCGCCGAAACTCATATCCCCGGATCGAGGAGCCACCGCCGGCGTAGAAGCGCTTGTTGGCCGGCACGTCCCGCAAGTCACTCGCCAGAATGGAGCCGATCCTGGCCCGCGCCGCCGCGATAATCCGCCGCGTGCCGAGTTTCCGATACATGGCGCCCGAGAGCTCCCCGACCACGAAGCCGGACGAGGATTCCGAAAGGCTCGCCCAGGGCGTGACCCGCGCCGTGAACAGGGTGCCGGTGGTGGCGTCAAGCGGCGCGTCCCGCGAATCCCGAGTCAAGCCGATTGGCGCGCCGACCAGGGCAAAGTAGGAATCGTCCTCGCTGTCGGAAATCGAGGCCAGTTCCGCCGCCAGCCCGACATTCGTGGTGTATATCTCGCCGGCCCGCCGCTCCAGGCCGACGGTGGCCGCCAGGGAGCTCTCCTCGAAGGCGTCGCTGTCCTCATGACGCGCCACGGCGGACGCCACGAAGGTCTGTCCCCGTTTGATGAATTGCGGCTTGCGAAACCCGAGCGCCGCCTTTTGTTCCAGGCTCGATAGCGTGGTCTCCGCCTTGAGCGTTTCGCCCCCGCCGAGATAGTTGCGATTTTGCCAGCTGGCGTTGGCGGAAAGGAAATCGTCGCCGCTGGTGACGCGAAGCCCGAGGCCGACGGTACGCCGATCACGCTCCTGCACCCGCAGGGTCACCGGCAACACGCCGTCACCATCGGGAGCCTCGGGCGTTTCCACGATGATCGTCGAGAACAACGAGGTATCGCTTATCCGGCGTTTCAGGTCCTTAAGAACGCTTGGGTCATAGGATCGACCGACGCGCCAATCCGCGAGCACGCGGACATAACGCTCCCTGACCGCTTCCAAGCCTTCGATCGCCAAGGGCCCGAAGGTCGCCGGCGTTCCGGGGTCCAGAAGAACATGGCTGGTAAGCGTGGTTCGGTCGTGGTCGACCACATAACGTGCTTCGGCGATCCTCGCCATGGGATAGCCGGACCGGCGCGCGACATCCAGCAACGCCTCCTCGGCCGCCTTGAGACGCATGGCCTCGGCGGCCATGCCCATCTCCAGGCCGATATCGGTCAAGGCGACCTCGACCACCGGGCCACCCGGCGCGCCGGTGCGTTCAATCACGACATCCTCGATCAGATAGAGCGGCCCGGTCTCGACCGCGAGAACGGCTTCACTGGAGGGGCCGTCGACCTGAACCCCGCCGCTTACGGTCGCATCATAAAACCCTTTTGAACGCAACGCCTTGAGCAAGCGCGCCTCGTCATCCGCCACGCGCCGCCGCAAGGCCGCCGGGCTGGAAACGTCGCGGTCCTGGAAAGCATGGGATTGCGATACCTCGAACAAGAAGGCGCGTAGGTCCTCCGGCATTGTCCCCACGATTGTCGTCTCATAGGCGACCGGCGCGGTCGACGCGCGAGCCGGAACCACGGCCAGGCCCGTCGCCATGAGCAAACCCACCAGCCAAGGGGAAAGACGTTTTCTCAAGGTTTCCGATCCAAGATCCGGCCTCTTCCGCTCGTCGCCACCGTTTTTGCCTCGGGCCAATTGCCACGGTCAGTCGGCGCTCGCTGGGGCGATACGTCAATCGTCTTTTTCGGCCGGCTCGGCGGTCGGGTCGATCGGCGCCACGGTCTGGGCGATCCGTATGGAATCCGCGAAGGGCTCCCGTTCCTCGTCGGCCCGGCGCTTGCGGCGACCGATGCGGTAAATGGTAAACACCGTCATCCCGACATGGGCCGAGGCCATGAAGAAGTAAAGCCCTCCAGGCCCCACCATTCCCATCAACACCGAGGCGACAACCGGCCCGACCACCGCGCCGGCCGCGTAAAGCAACAGCAGACCGCCGGACGCTTCAACGAACCCTCCAGCCTCGATGTAATCGTTCATATGCGCCGCGCAAATGGCATATAGCGGGAAAGCGAACATGCCGAACAGGAACGAGAACACATAGGCCGCGTTTTCCCAGCGATGGCCGAGGGCCGCCATGCCGAGCCCCATGATCGCTGCCCCGACGCAAATGATCACAATGACCTTGCGGCGATCGATCTTGTCCGAGAGGCGCCCGAACGGCTATTGTCCCATGACGCCGGCGATGACCGATATGCTCATGAACATCGCGATGCCGGACGCGCCGACCACCGCGCTGTTGGTTTGCGCGAAGACCGGGGCGAGCGACCAGAAGGACCCATTCGCCAACCCCACCACCAGCGCGCCAATGAAACCGACCGGCGAGGCGTTGTAGAGATAGCGCACCCGAATCTTGACCGACGCGATCGGTGCCGGTGCCGGCGCCGGCGCCTTGGTCAGGGCAACCGGCAAGGCGGCCAGGGAAACCAGGATCGACGCCACCGCGAATAGCGGGAAAGCCTTTGGATCGGCGAGGGTCAGCATCATTTGACCGATGGTGAGAACAACCAGGTTGATGATGGTGTAAATCGAGAAAACCAAGCCCCGGGTCTCGTTGGTCGACTTCTCGTTCAACCAACTCTCGATCACCATGTAGAGGACCGCGAAACAGAACCCGGTGATCGCCCGAACCGGCCACCAGAACAGCGGTTCGAGCACCAAGACATGAACCAACGTGGCCGTCGACGCCAGCGACACCATCGCCGCGAAGGCGCGGATATGGCCGACCCGGCGCACGAGATGCGGCCCGAAATAGCAACCACTAGCGAACCCGAGAAAATAGAACGAGCCGAGGATGCCGATATCGCCGGTCGAAAACAGTTCCAACTGCGCGCGCACCGGCAGCAAGGTTCCTTGCAAGCCGTTGCCCATCAACAGAAACACCACGCTGAGCAGCAAGGCGGATACGGGGGCGAGTGTAGCGATCATGGTCTCTTATGGCGGCAGCATGAAGGCCCGGCATGGTAACACGCCGGGACGCTCGGTTGATGTTCTTTCGGGGCTACGCGGGTTGGAAGGCGCGGTTCGCTCCGCTACCCGTCCTTCTATTCGCCCTTCTATTCGCCCTGGGCCACGGCCTGGCTTTCGGCGTAGGAAATCGCGGGATATTTCGGCGGATTTCCGGGGCCATGGCAGCTCGGCACGCAGACCATCTTGTGGTGAAGATTGGCGTTGAAGAAGAAGGGTACGGAGTATCGCGACACATCGCCGGTATTGTTATTGGCGAAATGCTTGACGCTGATGAACCGGTCATTGGTCCATTGCCGCAACAACTCGCCCGAATTGACAATGAAGGCGTCCTCGATAAGCGGCAGTTTTATCCAGCCCTGGCGCCGTTCGTCGAAGATTGTCAGACCCGGGCGGTCCTGGGCGAGGATGGTGCAGAAGGTCGTATCCACATGCGGCGAAATGCCGAACCCGTTCGAGCGTTCCTCCGGCGGCAGGACTGGATAATGAGTCATCCTCAAGCGATATTGCGGCGCGAGAAACGCCTCGTCGAAGAAATCCGCGGGCATTTCAAGCGCCGAGGCGAAAACCGGCATAAGCCGCTTGCCCAAGGCCTCCATCGCGAGGGCGTAACGCTCCACCCGTTCACGAAACCCGGGAAGAACATCCGGCTCCGGCCACTGATTGTCATCAAAGAAGAGCGTGTGGTCGCGCTTGACGATAAAGGTCTCGTTCAGGTTCGCCGTGGGCCGCGCCGGCAGCTTGCGATTGCCCACCGGCAGATAACCGACCCCGCCGACCGGCCAATCCGCGCGGTCCATCTGTAAGGCCTGCTTGGTCCCGTCCGGCAGGTCATGAAAGCGGCGAACCATTTCGAACAGCGCCGAGATATCCTCGGCGGACACGCCATGCCCGACGATCGTGAAGAACCCGACCTCCTCGCAAGCGGCGCGTAACCGCGCGCCCACCTCGGCCAAAGCCTCTTCGGAACCACTGGAAAAATAGTCGGAGAGATTGATGACCGGGACGTCGCCGTCGGGAACGTCCTGGGGTCGCGAGGTATCCCAGGTGGCGGCTTCTCGACGAAGCTGCTCTTCCTTTTCAAACGGATTGAATGTCCGCTCGCCGGTCGACGACTCCGGGATGTTCCGATGCATTTCCTTCGCCTTCGACCCAGGTTTATCGGTCCCGGCGATTGACCAAGGTGTCGATCACGGGCGGAGCGGATTTAGGCTGTCGCCGGCGGAATGCAAGCGAAAACACCCCCACGAGCTTCAGATTGCTGGCTTTGTTCCAGACTGGCATTATTTCGGAAGGAATCATTCCCGCCTTAATGAAACTCGGTTCAGGCTCCCACCGCTTGATCACCGGTCGAGGCGCTGACGCGTCGAAGGAGAAGACATGTCCCATCAAGGCTTGGAAACACTGCCGTTCATCAGCGAGAAGCGTATCGCCGAAGTGCTGGAATGGACGCCGCTGATCGACGCGATGGAGCGGGCGATGATCGAGTATTCGGCGGGCCGGGTCGAACAACCGGTTCGCCAGATGGTTCCGGTCCCCGGCCATGACGCGATCATCGCGGCGATGCCGGCGGTGGGCGAGGCCATGGCGGTGAAGGTCGTCACGCTCTATCACGACAACGCGGGCACGGATATCCCGACCCATCAGGCGGTGATTCTCGTCTTCGACAAGGAAAACGGCTCGCCGCTGGCGGTGTTGGACGGGCGTCTGATAACCGAGATGCGCACCGCCGCCGGCTCGGCCGCGGCCGCGCGAAAGCTCGCCCCCGCCGACCCGGAAATCGTGACCATCATGGGCAGTGGTCTGCAAGCCCGTGCCCATGCCGAGGCATTGGCCGCGGTCAGGCCGATCGGCGCGCTCCGGCTTTGGTCGCGCACCGAGAGCGCCGGTCGCGCGTTGGCGGAGGAAATCGGCGCGACCTTCCTCGCCGATCCCGAGGAAGCCGCGCGGGACGCCGATATCATCGCCTGCACGACCTCGGCCAAGCAGCCGATCCTGAACGGCGCGTGGATCAAGCCCGGCGCCTTCGTGACCGCGGTCGGCTGGAACGGCCATGACGGCCGGGAATTGGACGACGCGGCGATGGCCAATACGGTGATCGTGGAATCAACCGTCGCCGCGCATGACCAGGCCGGCAACATTCGCGGCTCGGGCTGCGAGATCTTCGCCGAAATCGGCGAGATCTTCTCGGGCGCCAAGGCCGCGCCCGAGGGCGCGACGATCATCTACGATTCCGTCGGCATCGCAATCATGGACGTGGCCGCGGCCAAGCTCGCCTACGACCTCGTCCAGGGATAACCGATCGACTCAGATACTGCGGAAGCCGCCATCGGCCATGACGATCCCGCCGGTAACATAGGCGGCGAGATCCGAGGCCAGGAAGATCGCCGGGCCGACGATATCGCTGGGCTTGCCGGCGCGCCCGAGCGGCGTGTGCTCGAGAACCTTTTGCACCATGTCGGGATTACCGTCGCGCGCCGCCTTGTTAAGCGGAGTCTCGATCAGGCCGGGACCGATCGCGTTGACTCGCACGCCGTCCTTGCCGAGCTCCGCCGCCAGCGCCCGGGTCATGCCGAGAACCCCATGCTTGGAGGTCGTGTAGGCCGCCGAGTTCGGCCACCGCACATGGACGAAGGACTGGATGGAGCCGATATTGATCACCCGGCCCTTGCTCGCGCGAAGCTGATCCAGGAACGCATGGGTGACATTGAAGACACCCTTGAGATTGACCTCCAGGATGTCGTCCCAATCCTTGGCCACTTCCGCCTTGTCGCCGCTGAAGGGCGTGCGGCGATTGATGCCGGCGTTGTTCACCAAGATCGAGACCTCGCCCAGCGCCGACTTGATCTGGTCCGCGGCGGCGTTGCAACCGGCGCGGTCGGTAACGTCGACGCCGACGCTGATCGCCTTGCCGCCGGCATCGGTTATCGCCTTGGCCGTACCGGCCCCGGCATCCGCGTTGACATCGACCACCGCGACAGCCGCGCCCTGTTCGGCGTATCCGAGCGAGATCGCCTCGCCGATGCCGGAACCGCCGCCGGTGACAACCGCCACATGACCCTCAAGAAGTTTTGACACGTCCTACTCCCTTAACTCTTCGTGTTCATTTTCGAGCGCGCGCCTTCAATCGTCGGACGCCGCCTTGGAGAAATCCGGTCCGGCGTGCGGGCCGAGCGCCGCCGCCACGCCGACCTTGGTGTCCTTCAAGGCCGCCGCCGCGCGCGGGTTTTCCATGATCTTGTTGAGGATGCCCTGCTGAGCCTGGGCAAAACTATCGCGGTGCGCGATCACATGCTCGCGGGATTCACGATAGGCGTCGAGCATCCCGTTCAACTCCGGCGCCACGTATCGCATGACCAAATCCCAACTGCGCAGGGTGTTCTCGCGGTTCGCCCAGTCGTGCACGAAGCCGATGGTCACGCCGAAGCCGCCGGTAAGCTCGATCAGGTCCCGCAAACGCTTGACCAGGTCATCGGGAGTGCCGATCACCGCCGTCGCGCCCTCGGAGAAGGCCATCCGGTCAACACCCTCGTTCGGGGTTTTAAAGGCGGTCACGCCCGGCCGCTGGAGGGTCGCGACGGTGTACTCGTTATGCCAGTGAAACAGGCCGTCCTTGCTTTGCTCGATCGCCTCCTCGCGGGTCTCCGCCAAATGCCATTGCAGCACGATGCGCCAGTTCCGCCGATCAACGATATTGCCGTGCTTTAGGCCGGCTTCCTCGGCGAAGGACCACTGGGTGGGCAGCGCGTTCAACCCCTCGGACGACATCGAGCCGATGGAAAGCACGCCGGTATCGTACTTGCCTGCCAGGGTCATGCCCGAGGGACTGACCATCGAGGCGACGGCGAAGGGCATGTCCTCTTGCAACGGCAGCAGATGAAGACGCGCGTCGTTCAAGGTGAACCAGTCGGACTGGTGACTGAACCGCTCCTCGCCCCGCAGCAGTTTCCGGATAACGCCAAGGGCCTCGTCCTGGCGATCCCGCTGGGTCGTAGGTTCAATGCCGAGCACATAAGCGTCGGACGGGAGCGCTCCCGGCCCCGAGCCGAAAATCGCCCGCCCACCGGTCATATGGTCGAGCTGTACCATGCGCTGGGCGACGATGAACGGGTGATGATAGGGCAACGACACCACGCCGGTGCCGAGCCGTATCCGATGGGTACGCTCACCCGCCGCCGCCAGGAACATCTCCGGCGAGGCGATGGTTTCCCATCCCGTGGAGTGATGCTCGCCACACCAGAATTCCTCGAAACCCAAACGATCCAAACGCTCGACCAAGTCCAGATCGGACCTGAACTGCAGCATGGGGTGCTCGCCAATGGGGTGATGCGGCGCGAGGAAGGCACCGAATTTCATGCGGCTCACGATGTTCTCCTAATGGCATGGAAACTGGGAGGTAAGACGGTTCCCTGGAAGCTTAAATGGTTACCGCGGCGTCGGATAGATGGAACCGACACGCGGTGCTCGCCGCCGGGTGGGCTCGGCGCCATCCGGGGCGCCATCCGGGGCGCCATCGGGGGCTCCATCGGGGGCTCCATCGGGGGTGCCATCGGGGGCTCCACGACGACATCCGGAATTACCGGAGATCCAATGCCCCGGTTATCAATTTCTTAACTCTTGTCGGTGATGGTGGAGGTCTCGGGGCTTCGGAATACCAGGGAATGGCCGAAACATTTGAACTAGCGACCCAGGAAGGAACCCGTTCTCGGGAGCGGGACCACTCGCGCGCGCATTCCCAAAACGCGAGGATGAACCCCGCTTGCGAACAAACAATCGGACAAATTCACCTACAGCAATTGTTCGAGCATTCGCCGGTTCCAACGATCGTGGTCGACCGCGACATGCGCTACATGGCCATGAGCCAAAGCTGGCGCGAGGTGTTTGGTATCGAGGCACCCGATATCCTTGGCCGGTCGCATTATGATTTCACGCCGTATATCTCCGAGGAATGGAAGCGCGAGCATCAATCCTGCTTGGCCGGAGAGACCATCGACAACCCAGACGATTGCGTCGGGATGTCGGACGGCGCTGAAATCTGGATGCGGCGACGGATCCATCCCTGGCGGGACTCGGAAGGGACCATCAGCGGTCTCGTCATCACAAACGAGATCATCACCGAAAGCGTCGCGGCGGACCAGGCCCTGGAATATCAGCAAAGGTTCACCAGAGCCGTGCTCGCCAATGTCGAGGACGCGATCCTGGCCCGCGACGCGCATGGCCGACTGACGCTGTTCAATAACGCCGCCAAGCGCCTGCATGGGTTCGACGAAGGCGCCGATTATCCCGACAGCGCGGATAACTGGCCGACCTTTCACCACCCGAAAGACGGAACGCCCCTGGAGCGCGACCAGCTTCCGCTGGCCCGGGCCATGCGCGGCGAACATATCCGAGGCGTGGAGATCGTCATTTCGCCCAAGGGCGAGCCCTCCCGCTCGGTCATCGTGCACGCGACCCCGATGCGCGATCGGAACGGCAACAGCCTCGGCGCCGTCGCCACCGCGCATGACATCACCTCGCGGCGCATGGCCGAGGCGCGGTTGCGGGACACGGAGGCATGGTACCGAGGGATCTTCGATCAGAGCTTTCAATCCTGTGCCCTGCTCGATCCCGACGGCATCGTCATGGAGTTGAACGCATCGGCGCGTCTTCTCGCCGGCGACCAGGCCGACAACCAGGTTGGACAGGCTTTGTGGGATTGCGTCTGGTGGGACACCGGAGAGGAAAGTCGCGACCTCATGCGGGGCGCCGTTAAAAAAGCCATGCGCGGCAACTTCGTCCGCCTGGAAACCACGGCACGCATCAAGGGAGATCGCATCGCGCCAGTCGATTTCTCTCTCAAGCCCAGCTACGACGACACGGGCGAGCTTCGGTTCATCATCGCCGAGGCGCGGGACGTGACCAAGCAACGCGCCATCCAGGAAAGGCTCAGGCGAAAGGAAGCGGAACTCAAGCTCATCCTCGATCATGTTCCCGTCCGAATTCTCCTGAAGGACGACAAGAACAACGTTCTGAGATTGAACGATTCCGCCGCGCGTACCATGGGGCTCAGCGTCGAGGAGGCGGAAAATCGACATACCAGCGATCTGTTCCCGGACCACGCCGCCCAATTCCACGCGGATGATTTGGCGGTTATCGAATCCGGGCAGCCCAAGCTCGGCATGCTGCGGCCCTTCAAGAATCAGTTCGGTGAGGAGGGCTGGCTGCGCATCGACAAGGTTCCCTATATCGATCCCGAGACCGGGGAGCGCTTCATCTTCATCGCGTCCGCCGACGTCACGGCGGAAAAACAAGCGGAGTTGGAACGCCACATCCAGGACGAACGCTATCGCGCGCTCTACAACAACACCCCGGTCATGCTCCACTCCATTGATCCCGAGGGTCGCCTCATCAATGTCAGCGACTTCTGGCTCGAAAAGTTCGGCTACACCAGGGAAGAGGTCATCGGCCGAAAATCAACGGAGTTCCTAACGCCGGATTCCGCCCGCAAGGCGATCGAGGAAGTCCTTCCCGAGTTCATGCGAACCGGTTCCTGCAAGGATGTCGAATATCAATGGGTCACCAAGTCCGGCCAGATCATGGACGTCTTGCTGTCGGCCATCGCGGAATGGGACGACAACGGAAAGATCCGGCGCTCCCTCGCCGTGTTGATCGACATAACCGAGCGCCGCCAGGTCGAGCAAAAACTGGTCCAGGCGCAGAAGATGGAATCCGTCGGCCAGCTCACCGGCGGCCTGGCGCATGACTTCAATAACCTTTTGGGCGTGATCCTCGGAAACCTGCAGCTTCTGGAAAGATCGGTGGGCGGTGATCAGAAAGCCGAACGACGACTCGGGGCGGCCTTGGGAGCGGTCGATAGAGCCTCCGAGCTGACCCGCCGCCTGCTGGCATTCGCGCGCCGACAAAAGCTGGAGACCCGATCGGTTGATCCCAATGATCTGATTGAGGGGCTGAACGATCTTCTGCGCCAAGCGGTTGGCGAGACCATCGCCCTGGAAACCCACTTCGGCGCCGATATTCCAATGATCCGGACCGACCAGACCCAGCTTGAATCGGCGATCCTGAACCTTGCCGTGAACGCCCGGGACGCGATGCCGGAAGGTGGCGCCTTCACCATTGAAACCTCGCTACTGACATTCAACGAAGACTATGCCGACAGCCATGGCGAAATCACACCCGGTCGGTACGTCGTCATCGCGGTAACGGATACCGGCACGGGAATCCCACGCGCGAAACAGAAAAAGGTCTTCGATCCGTTCTACACGACCAAGGAAGTCGGCAAGGGCAGCGGCCTCGGTCTCAGCATGGTTTACGGGTTCCTGAACCAGAGTGGCGGTCACGTCCGTCTATATAGCGAGGTGGGACTTGGCACGACCTTCCGGCTGTACCTGCCGACGGATCCCGACGAGATCGAAGAGCCGAAATCGACAAGCGAACCACAAAAAAACGCCTTGCCCCCGGGCGCCGAGACCATCCTCGTGGCCGAGGACAATACCGAAATGCGGGAAATCGCGGTGCAATTGCTCGAGGATCTGGGATACCAAACCCTCGTCGCGATCGATGGCGGGACCGCCTTGGAGATTCTTGAGGAGAACCCGGATATCGACCTTCTGTTCACCGATATCGTCATGGCCGGCGGGATGAACGGGGTTGCCTTGGCCGAGGCCGCGCGTCGAGCGAGACCCGACCTACCCGTCCTGTTCACGACCGGCTATGCCGAGGCCGCGGTGCTTCGCGACGGCCAGGTTAGTCGCGAACGCAATCTGGTGACCAAGCCGTACAGGCATCGGGATTTGGCATTGAAAATCCGAGCCACCCTGGACGAGGCTTCCGACCATGGATAGGCGCGCGCGATGACCCATCGGAAAAATCGTCTCCTTGTCGTCGACGACGAAGCCGAAATCCGGTCCTTCGTGCGCGATGTCGCCGAGGAAATGGGCGTGGACGTGGACGAGGCCGCCACCTTCGAGGCTTTCTTCGACATCTATGACCCCGGTCGCCACGGGATGATCATGCTCGACCTCTCGATGCCGGGGCGTGACGGGATCGAGCTGTTGCGCGATCTCTCGCGGAAAGACTGCAAGGCCCCGATTCATCTCAGCAGCGGTCAGGACCCACGGGTTCTCGCCACCGCTAATCGTCTGGGACGCGATTTCGGGCTCGACATGGGTGAGATCCTGGCGAAACCCGTATCCGTGCCGGACCTGGAACGATGCCTGCGCGCGGTGTTCGGCGAAACCACCGCGATAACGCCCGAAATACTCTCGCGCGCCTTGGAAAACGGCGAATTCGTCCCTTACTACCAGCCCCAGGTGAACCTTCGCGACGGCCAGACCTACAATGTTGTCGCCGCCGAGGCCTTGGCGCGCTGGTATCATCTGAGATTGGGGCTGGTCTCTCCCGGCGTCTTCATTCCGATGATGGAGGAAGCGGGACTGATTGGGAGATTGACGGAAGTCATGCTGGACAGGGTCGTCGATCACCTCGCCGAATGGCGCGACGACGGCCGCGCGCTACCGGTCTCCATCAACGTGGCGCCCGCGGCGCTTACCGATCTCGATTTTCCCTATAAGATCTCCTCGATTCTGGAACGCGCGGCGCTCGATCCCTCGCTGCTTGTCGTGGAGATCACCGAAAGCACCGCGATGGCGGATTCCCGCAAATCCATCGATATCCTCACGCGGCACAGATTGAAGAATATCAACGTGTCGCTTGATGACTTCGGTGCCGGGTTCTCGTCGCTGGTGGAACTCTATCGGATGCCGCTTAGTGAGTTGAAACTCGATCGCTCGCTCATCGTCGATATCGATCAGGATGAAGGCGCGCTCACCGTGGTTCGCGGCATTCTGGCTCTCGCGCGGGAGTTGCGGATCCCGGTTTGCGCCGAGGGCGTGGAAACCAAGAAAAGCGCCGAAACCCTTCGGGGATTGGGATGCCCGAAAGCCCAAGGGTTTCTTTTCTCGCACCCGCTTCCCGCGCGGGAGTTCTCGGCCTTCATCAACAACCGCGCGGGCCAGGAACTGGTTCGCGAGATCGGTTGAGCTTGGTGCTTGTCGCCTTGGTTCCCAAGACGACATAGCGCCCGCGCTTTCTATGACGCCGCGACCTCCGACCTCGTTGTTTCGGCTCGCCCATCGACAATCACGTCCTGGGCGAGCATTTCCGCGACTTCCGCTTCGGAATACCCGGCTTCCAGAAGAACCTCGACGCTATGCTCCCCGAGCCCCGGCGGCAAGCTTCTGATCTCCGCCGGGGTGTCCGAGAATTTCATCGGCGGCGCGGTAAGGTTGATCCGACCCTCGGTCGGATGGTCAACGGTACGAAAGAAATCAACCGCGTCCAGATGTGGGTCGGCGGCCAGATCATTCAAGGTCGTCGCGGCGCCATGCGGGATATCCCCTTCCGACAACGCGGCCAGAACGTCTTCCGTCTTCCAGGTGCTCACGCATTCCGCGACCATCTCGTACAGCTCGCCGATTTTCTTGCTTCGGACGCCCGGATCAATCACCCGGGGGTCGTCCAGCATCTCCTCGCGCCCCATGATCCTGAAAAACGAGCGCCATTGCTTTGTGTTATAGGGCAAGGCGCAGACATAACCGTCCAGGGTCGCATAGGGACGACGGTAAGGCACCATCGACCGCTCATACCCCGCGTCGCCGAGAGCAGGCTCGAAAGCCCGGCCGGAATTGTGTTCCACGAGGTTGAAGCCGACCATCGCCTCGAACATCGGCACCTCGACCAGTTGCCCCTTGCCGGTCTTCTGGCGGCTGAATAATGCCGCGAGGGACGCGTGCGCCGCCACCTGGGAGCAGATCTTATCGCAGACCGAGGCATTGACGAAGGTCGGCGGCCCGGACCGGCCGCCCTGCATCGCCGCCATGCCGGACACGCCTTGGATGATATCGTCATAGGCGGGCCGGGCCGCGTAGGGACCGTCCTGGCCGAACCCGACCAGGGCGACATAAACGATATTGGGATTCACCGCCCGGCAATCCTCGTATCCAAGCCCGAGGCGATCCATGGCGGCGGGGCGGATCGAGCAGATCACCGCGTCCATGGTCTCCACCAGTTTGAGGAACGCCTCCTTACCCTTCTCGGCCTTCAGATCCAACACGACACTCCGCTTGTTGCGATTGGCCATCAGGAAGAAATGGCCCATGCCCGGATTGCGGTACGGCGTGATGCCTCGGGTGATGTCCCCGTCCCTGGATTCGACTTTCACCACCTCGGCGCCATAGTCGCCGAGGATCTGACAGGCATAGGGCCCGTAGCCCACGGTTGTCAGATCAAGTATTCGAACGCCGTCAAGAGGACCCGCCATCATATCTCTCCCCGATGCCGCGCCCATCCATGTTTGGCGCAATTTCCGTTCCTAGCGCATCAGGGTCGAACGGGCCAAGAACCGATGGCCCCACCGGGGGCGTCAACAGACTGGCGATGGCCGGAGAGGTCGGCGCGTCTTGGTGTCAATTCAAGCCGGCCTTGCCCTCCAAGCCCTTGTGCGCCTGGCGGATATCATCAAGACCGGGAACGATTTCGGAGACAAGAAACTCCAGACGATCGGTGGGAGTCCCGTTCTTCCTCGGGAACCGGTTACGCCAACCAATCAACTTAACCGTGAGGCCACAAAGCATGGCCCCCATGCCGACATGTTGGGCCGTCACCGTCGCGCCGAACATCCGAAAGGTATCAGCGCCGACCTCGTCCCAGAACGTGTCAGCCAGCGCGTCGAAAGCCTGAAACCGTTGTTTCATGGCACGAGAGAACCGGCTGAAATCGTGATGGATGCCGTTCAGCATATCGATATTGGAACCGCTGTCCCGCACCAGGCTTGTATCACGAATCTCCTCCATCCAGCCTAGAAACTCCGGAACTTCCCTTGATATCTCCGCGAGGCATTTTCTGTAGTACGAAATCGACAGGAACACGTCGCCGTACTGCTTCACGAGCGCTGGAATCTCGGAAACAGCGATACCCAGGTCCCTGGCGAGGGTCTTCAACCGGCGCATCGCCGCGCGCTGGTCGGGGTTGGCGAGCAGGTGCATGATATCGCGGAGATCGCCGAGTTCGGTCTCGCCATCACCATAGATTCGCGCCAGAAGCGGACGGGTGAACTTGCCCATGAACTCCAGAAGTTCGCCGCGCTTGACCACCGACAACGTCAAGGCCCCGTGATCCTCGAACCCAATATCGATCCGGCGTAACTCCGAACGTAGCGAGAAAACATCAAAGGATCGGAGACTTCCGACCGCCAGCAACATCTCCACGTCACGCTCAAGCTCCACGTCGGCGCGCGCGAAGTAGTCCGGCAGATCCTCCGGTCGGACTTGCCCACTTCCGGTTTCCGCGCCGCCGAACAGTTCCACTACCGACTCCAACCGCGCGTTCTTGATCATCGTTGCCTTCGCCAATCCGACCGTTTTCAAGGGAAGGATCGAAAGAGGGAGGACATGCAACGCGTCCATAGCGGCGTCCATGTCCGGATCGAGATCAATGGAAACCTCGGACCTGTTCCACCGTTTAAACGTTGGCTTGAGAGTTTCGGATCGCTCCTCGGCAAGATGCATGATTGGCCTCTCCGTTCTGGTGATTGCCCGCGCCATGGCGACGCAAGGCGCGGACCAGAAAACCGAAATCGCGGTGAGAATCCGCACATGCCAATCCAGCGGTTGTCGAAGACGCTTTTCGCGGCCATGCTGGCCCTTGATGTCGACGCGCCGTCGAGCCCGCATGATCGGAGAGTGTTATGAGACTAGGTGTCAGCCTTAACCTGGAAGGGCCGGACGTTGTCGGCGGCGACGCCTATGCCCAGGGCTTCGCGACGGCGGAACGCGTGGGTTTCGAGAGCCTCTGGTTCTTCGACACAATCGGGCGCGGCCGATTTCGCCCGGACCCGATCAGCGCGCTGTCCGCGGCGGCGGCGGTCACCCAATCCGTGGAGTTGGGGACCTGCATTCTCCAGGTGCCCTTGCGCCATCCGGTCGAACTCGCCCACCGCGTGCTCAGCGCCCACTACATCAGCGGCGGTCGGCTCCGCCTTGGTGTCGGCGCGGGCTCGACCAAGGCGGATTTCGACGCCGTCGAGGGCGACTACGAGACCCGATTCAAGCAACTGACCAATGCCCTCCCCAGAATGCAGGCGCTGTGGCGCGGCGAGGCCGTGGGCGCCGCCGACCTCACGCCTTGGGAAGCGACCAAGGGCGGTCCGCCGATCCTGATCGGAAGCTGGGCCGGTAGCCGATGGATACCGATCGCCGCGAAACAATATGACGGTTGGATCGCGTCGGCGCATTTCACCAATTTCGCGACCCTCAAGGACGGTGTGGAACGATATCGGATCGAGGGTGGCTCCCGCGCGGTGGCGACCAATATCCCGGTTGATCTGAACGCCGGTTCCCGGCCGCTATCGGAGGAGGATCACCTGGACCTGCGATGCTCTCCCGACGAAGCGAGCGACCGGCTGCGGATGCTCGAGGATGCCGGTTTCGACGACGCGGTCGTCACGGTAACCGACTTCAGCGAGGATCACATGGCGAAGGTACGGGCGCTTTTCGCGAGATAGGTCGGTACTCCCGACCCATCGCGACCCGCCACCAACCCGGCTAAAGACGTGGTTCTAGAACGCCCTTCGCCGCTGCCACGCGGTTTTCCGACCTTCCGGCAAGCGCTGGATCGCCAGACCATCACCGCCGGCGCGGTGGCGATGCTGTTCGCGACCACGGGCCCGCTGGCGCTCCTGTTGACGGTCGCGCGCGCCGCTGAGCTCTCGACCGGTGAGGTCATCGGCTGGATCTTCGCCGGCTACGCGGTCGGCGGGGTGCTGAGCATCGTGTTCAGCTATGTCTATCGCCAACCCATCGGCCTGGCCTGGTCGATCCCCGGCACGGCGATGCTGCTGGCGGCGGTCGACCATCTTTCCTTCGCCGAGGTGGTGGGCGCCTATCTGGTCTGCGGGATCATCATGACCTTTCTCGGCCTCTCGGGCTGGATCGGCTGGCTGACGGAGCGCATCCCGGTGCCCGTCGTCATGGGGATGGTGGCCGGGGTGTTCCTTCCCATCGGGCTCGGCATGGTCACCAGTTTCGCCGACGCGCCGGTTATCGCCGGCGCCACCGTCGCGGGCTTCATCGTCGTCGCGGCCTTGCCGTCGATCTCGCAACGATTCCCACCGATGCTGGGCGCGCTTTTCGCCGGCGCGGCGGCCGTCGCCCTTACCGGAACCTTCGACGGCGGCGAGCTCGGCGGTGAATGGATCGCCCGCCCGGAGATACGCGCCGTGACCTTCAGTATCGCCGGCATGGTCGAGCTGGTGCCGCCGTTGCTGATCTCGGTGATCGCGATCCAGAATCTCCAGGGTTTCGCGGTCCTGGGCCAAGCCGGACACAAGCCCCCCGTCAACGCGCTGACCGTTGCCTGCGGATATGGCTCACTTGCCGCCGGCGCTCTAGGCTCGGTGCCGACCTGCGTCACCGGCCCGGTCAACGCGATTCTCGTGGGCGCGAGGCCACCGGCGGCCCGTTGGGCGGGCGGCATCGTCTTCGGGGTTCTGATCGGCTTGTTTGGACTGTTCGCGCCGCTCACCACCGCCGTCGCCTCGGGCCTGCCGCTGGCGTTTATCGCGGTTCTCGGAGGGCTCGCCATGCTGCCGATCCTGAACAGCTCGTTCAGCGCCGCCTTCAGCGGCAAGGCGCCGATGGGAGCCCTTGTGGCGTTTCTGGTGACCGTAAGCGATGTCCAGCTCTTCAATATCGGCGCCGCGTTCTGGGGCCTCGTGTTCGGCTATCTGGTCACATTGCTGATCGAACGCGCCACCGGCAAACAGTCCTAGCCGCTCGACCACGCGCCCGCTTCCCCCGACCAGCCGGCTTGCCTAGGATGGAACCTGAAACCGAGGGGGAGCCCCGTCATGGAAGCACGAGACGTCACCACCGCCGCCCAGGGCATGTCGCTGGTCTACGAACGCAATATCAGCCACGCCAAGGTCGCGGTTACCGATCTCGACGGCGTGCTGCGCGGCAAGTACATGGCCCGCGACAAACTCAAATCGGCGTTTCAGTCGGGATTTGGGTTCTGCGACGTGATCCTGGGCTGGGACTCCTATGATCAGCTCTATGACAACGTCACCTTCACGGGTTGGCATACCGGATATCCGGACGCCCAAGTGCGGATCGTGCCGGAGACCTGCCGCGACATTCCCTGGGAAGACAACATGGTTTTCTTCCTCGCCGAGTTCGACGGCGCGGCGGAAGCGCTTTGCCCGCGCGGCACCTTGCGCCGGGTGGCGGAGAAAGCCGCCGCCATGGGTTTCAGCGCCTCGGCGGCGGCGGAGTATGAGTTCTTCCTGTTCCAGGAAACACCGGAATCCGCCCGGGCCAAGAACTATCGCGACCTGACCCCGCTCTCGCCGGGGTTCTTCGGCTATTCAATGATCCGCAACTCGGTTCACGCCGATTTCCACGCCGCCTTCCTGGAAATGTGCGAGCAGATGGACTTCCCCATCGAGGGCTATCACACCGAGACCGGCCCCGGCGTGATGGAAGCCGCGATCAGGGTCGACGACATCATGGCGGCGGCGGACAAGGCGATCCTGTTCAAGACCTTCGCCAAGATCTTCGCCCAGCGCAACGATCTGATGGCCACCTTCATGGCGAAATGGTCGATGGACTGGCCCGGGCAATCCGGGCATCTGCATCTCTCGCTGAACAACTCGGACGGCGGCTCCGCGTTCCACGATCCCGCAAAGGAGCATGGGATGAGTGACGTGATGCGCTGGTTCGTCGGCGGTCAACAGACCCTGATGCCGGAGTTGCTGGCCATGGTCGCGCCGACGGTAAACTCCTATACCCGAATGATCCCCGGTTTTTGGGCGCCGACGGAATCCACCTGGGGGGTAGAGAACCGCACCTGCGCGCTCAGGGTAATCCCCGGTTCCGCAAAGTCCCAGCGGGCCGAGTACCGGGTCGCGGCGGCGGACGCGAACCCCTATCTCGCGCTGGCGGCCGCGCTCGGCTCCGGCCTCTGGGGCATCGAGAACAAGGTCGAGCCGACGGCGCCGGTGGTTGGCAACGCCTATGACAAAAGCTTCCCACGCCGCCTCGACCTGCCGCGCACGCTCTGGGACGCGGCCCAGCGGCTCAAGAAATCCAAGCCGGCCCGCGCTCTGTTCGGCGATGCCTTCGTCGATCACTACGCCGCGACCCGGGAGTGGGAGGAGCGCGAGTTCCGCCGTCACGTGACGGACTGGGAGATGGAGCGGTATTTCGAGATCATTTGAGGGTTTCTTTGACGACATAGTCGTCCGCGAAGCATTACACCCTCGTCATCCCGCGCTTAACGCGGGATCCACGCCTGAAACCTCCACACGTGACGAAAAACTCGATCAATCGTACCGAACGACAGGAATGATCGACCAACAAACATACTGAAAGGCCTCGGGCGTGGGTCCCGCATCAGGTGCGGGACGACGGATACCCTCAATCAGGTCACCCCCTTAAACCCAAACCGGCTCGTTATGCCCGACCGGCACGGGGCCGCTGTCCCAGCGCGCCGGGGTTTCCGACAGGATCTCCGGCGATTTCACATGACTGACCTTGCCGTAGGGCGAGTCATGCACCTCCAGCAGATCGGTGATCTCGTGTTCCTTTGGCTTGGTGAGGTGCAGCCCCTCCATGCGCCCGAGGCCGTCAATCCAGCGCCCGGTCTGGGCAAGCGAGACCCGAACCATCCAGGAACCGCCCTCCTCGGCCCGGCGCTTCAGGGCCATAATGGCGCCGAAGGCCGCGAGATAGCCGGTGCCGTGATCCAGCGCCTGGCATGGCAATGGATGCGGCTGTCCGGTACCGGCTGCCAGCATACCCTCGTGACAGATCCCGCTGGCGCTCTGGGTGAGGCTATCGAAGCCACGCCAGCTGCTCCACGGCCCCTCGTGACCATAGGCGGATAGGGTCACGTAAACGATGCCGGGGCGCAAAGCCGCCAGATCCTCGGGCCCGAAACCGAAACCCGAGATCGTCCCGGGCCGGTATCCCTGGGCGAAGACATCCGCGTCTCGCGCCAAACCCCGCAAGGTCTCGCGATCACCTTCCTCGCGCAAGTCGATGAAGGCGGAGCGCTTGCCGAGCCCGGTATCCATGGCCAGCGGCACCAGCACCGGCAGATGGCGGGCGCCGATGCGCATCACCTGAGCCCCATGCGACGCCATCGTGCGCCCGCAGACCGGCCCGGCGAGCACCTTGGTGAGATCCAGCATCTTGATTCCGGAGAGCGGTCTGTCCCCACCCTCGGGCAGGGGTTCCGGCGGCGCGTCGCCGATCTTGACGATTTCCAACAGCGGGAGCTGGGCCACCGCTTGCGCTTGGGGATGCGCCGCCCATTCCTCGGGCGATCGGATCAGGGCGACGCAAAGCTTGTCCTCGCGGCACCGGGTCTCCAGCGCCTGACCGTCCCATTGGGCGACCGCGGCCGTCACCTGTGCCCGGTCATCCTGACAGCCCAGCACCTTCAGAACGCCGGCGCGCAGATGGGGATACTGGCAATGCAACTGGATCCAGCGGTCGTCCCGGGTTTGGTAGTAACCGGATACGTCGGCCCAATGTTCCTCGCGGGGCTTGCCGACGATATGGGTGTAGAGCTCGCTTCGGAAGGAAACGGCGGCGTCCCACATGGCCAGCGAGACCTTCTGACGCCGACCGGTGCGCGCCCGCCACAGCTCCGCCGCCGCCAGCGACGCCGCCCCGATGGTGGCCTGAGCCGCCACGCCTACCCGAAAGATCGACGGCAGCGACGGCTCCTCGCCGGTAAGCGTGATATCGTTCAGGGCCTCCTCTTCGCCGCCCGCGAGCGTCCAGATATCGGTGAGCGCGTCCATTCCACTGGGTGCCGTCATCTCGTTTTCCCCTAGTCCCTAACCAACAATCCTCGCGGCACATCCGCCAGACACTCATGCCCGCCGGGTGTGATCACGAAGCTCTCGGTGATTTCCAACCCCCAATCCTTCATCCACAAACCGGTCATGAAGTGAAAGGTCATGCCGGGCTTGAGCTCGGTCCTGTCGCCAGGCCGAAGCGACATGGTCCGCTCGCCCCAGTCCGGGGGATAGGAAAGGCCGATGGAATAACCCGTGCGATTATCCTTGACGATGCCATGGCGCGCCAGCACCGCGAAGAAGGCGTTGGCGACATCCTCGCAGGTCTTGCCCGGCGCCGCCGCCTCGAGCCCCGCGTCCATGCCTTCCAGAACCGCTTTCTCGGCATCCAGGATCGTGTCGGTCGGCTTGCCCAGAAACGCGGTCCGTGAAAGTGGGCAGTGATAGCGGCGATGCACCCCGGCGATTTCGAAGAAAGTCGCCTCGCCCCGCTTCATCGGCTTGTCGTCCCAGGTCAGGTGTGGCGCCGAGGCGTCGGCGCCCGAGGGCAGCAGCGGCACGATCGCCGGATAGTCCCCACCATGACCATCGGCGCCGCGCAGACTGGCGTCCTGGATCTCGGCAACCAGGTCGCATTTGCGCATCCCGGGCTCGATCCTGGCGGCGATCCGCTCGTGCATCGCCTCGGCCACCCGGGCGGCCCGGCGCATGTATACTAGCTCCTGGTCGGACTTCACCGCCCGGCACCAATTCACCAGCCCCGTCGTATCCTTGAAGACGGCGTTCGGCAGACCCGCGACGAGCGACGCATGGGCCTTGGCGGAATACCAGTAATTGTCCATCTCGACGCCTATCGCCTTGGCGCCCCAGCCCCGGTCGGCAAGGGTAGAGGCCAGTAGATCCATCGGGTGCCGTTCGGTCGACTGCACATAGATATCGGGATAGCCGATGATGTTGGCCTCGGCAATATAGGCGGTTCGGAGCGCGCCGTTGGCGTCCTGGCTCCGGCCATACCAGATCGGCTCGCCGGAAGGCGGAACGACGACGCATTGATGGACATAGAAGGACCAGCCGTCATAGCCGGTGAGCCAGGCCATGTTCGAGGGGTCGGACAGGATCAGCATCTCGACCCCGGCCTCCTCCATGGAGGCACGGACCTTAGCTAGGCGGTCAGCGTATTCGTCGCGGGTGAAATTGAGTTCTACATCCGGCATCTCGGCGTCCAACTATTCATGGAACCAACGGCCCGTCTGAAAAGCAACAAGCCGCGCGAACACGAAAACGCGGGCCATCCGTCACTGGAAGGCCCGCGCTGTTCTAGGGTGTTTGTTTTACTCGGCGGCTTCGGCGGGCGCGTCGACGATACGGGTCGCAAAATCCGCCGGCGAGACGATTTCCAGAACCTCGAAATCCTTGGAGCAGGCGATCTCGCGATGCGGAATGCCGGGGCGCTGGTTGATGCAGTCGCCCTTCTCGATACGACGGACACCCTCGCCCGCGTATTCGAACTCGGCCCATCCGTTCAGCACATAGACGAATTGGAACTTGCAGTCATGGACGTGCCAGTGCTGGACATCGTCCTTCATTTCCTTGCCGTTCGCCTTGACGATATGCGCGACGTAATCGCCATCGCTCGACTCTTTCCAGCCGAGGTCGCGATACTCGAAGATCTCCCGAAGGCCCGGGGTCCAATCGGCCTCGGAGGCTTTGTTATGCGAGAATTTCCAATTATCGGTCATGATATCCTCCCTTTCAGGCGCACCGTTCGCGCGCGCTATTCTGGGTAAACTCTAGCATCGGGATCGGAAACGTCGAAGCCCAATCGCCGAAACGGCGGCGGCATTGCATATTCGATGGCGCGATGCTCAAAATGTGGCCGAACCACCTTGCCGTCATCCGGCGGCGGAGTAGGCGCTCGGCGCTTGGGTCACCGGCCTCACACGTCGAGCGAGGCCGTCCGCTCCCATGCGCTTAGTTGCTGGGAGTAGAGGTTCCATTCCTCCATCTTGATCTTCACGTAAGAGCGGGAAAACGCCTCGCCCATTGCCGCCTTCAAACCCTTGTCGCGGTCGAAGAGACGGATCGCGTCGAGCAGATAGAGCGGTAGCTTCTTGGCGCCGCGCACCTTGTGACCCTCGGCGTACATGTCCAGATCCACCCGCTTGCCGGGTTGGGTCTTGTTGGCGATGCCCGCCAAACCGGCGGCGAGATAGCCGGCCTGGAGCAGATAGGGATTGGCCGCGCCGTCGGCGAGCCGGAACTCGAAGCGTCCCTCGTCCGGCACCCGCACCATGTGAGTCCGATTGTTGCCCGACCAGGTCACGGTGTTCGGCGACCAGGTGGCACCCGAGGCGGTCACCGGGGCGTTGATCCGCTTGTAGGAATTCACGATCGGGTTGGTGATCGCGCAAAGCCCCTCGGCATGGACAAGGCAGCCGCCGAGGAAATGCATCGCCAATTCCGAGAGGCCGAGCTCTCCCTTGGGATCATGGAATAGGTTCTTCTTGCCCGACTTGTCCCAGACCGAGACATGTGCGTGACAGCCATTGCCGGTGAGATGCGTGAAGGGCTTGGGCATGAAGGTCGCGCGCAGGCCGTGCTTCTCGGCGATCGACTTCACCATGAACTTGAAGAACGCGTGACGATCGGCGGTGACCAGGGCGTCGTCATAGTCCCAGTTCATCTCGAACTGGCCATTGGCATCCTCGTGGTCGTTCTGATACGGCCCCCAGCCGAGATCGATCATCGCGTCACAGATTTCCGAGACCACGTCATAACGCCGCATCAGCGCTTGCTGGTCATAGCAAGGCTTGGGCTCCACATCCCTGGGGTCGGAGATATCGGCGCCGTCGGCATCGATCAGGTGATACTCGGCCTCGACTCCGGACTTCATCCTGAGGCCCTGCGCCGCGGCTTGCGCGATCAGCTTCTTGAGGACCCCGCGCGGCGCCTGCTCGACCGGCGCGCCATCCATGACCAGATCGCCGGCGACCCAAGCGACCTCGGGCTTCCAAGGCAGTTGAATGACGCTATCGGTATCCGGTACCGCGAACATGTCCGGATGCGCCGGTGTCATGTCGAGATAGGCGGCGAAACCCGCGAAACCGGCGCCCTCGCTCTCCATCGCGCCCGCCGCCTGGGTCGGCACCAGCTTGGAGCGTTGCATGCCGCGCAAGTCCGTGAAGTTAAAGAGAAAATACTTCACGCCGTTCTTTTTCGCGAAAGCCTCGAGCTTGCTCGCCATGTCGGTCTCCTCTCTCGCTTGGCCGTTAGCCGATCGGTCCCGACCAGCCGGGTATCCAATTCGTTCCCGCCAGCGGCACCCGCGCCATCGCCGCCGCCTCCATGGTCAGGGCGACCAGATCCTCGGGTTCCAGGTTGTGCACGTGGCTTTTGCCGCAGGCCCGCGCCAGGGTCTGGCATTCCATGGTCAGGGTCGACAGATAGTTACGCACCCGCTTGGCGCCCTCTTCCGGGTCCAGGCGGGCTTCCAGCGCCGGGTCCTGGGTCGCGATGCCGACGGGACAACGGCCGGTCTGGCACATGTGACAAGCGCCGGGCCTGGTGCCGAGCGCCTCGTAATCCTCGAGATAGAGCGGCGCGTTACAGTTCAACGCCATCAAACCGGCCATGCCGATCGACACCGCGTCGGCGCCCAGCGCCAGAGCCTTGGCAACGTCCCCGCCGGTGCGGATACCGCCGGAGACGATGAGCTGGACCTTGCGATGCATGTCCAGTTCCTTCAACGCGTCCACCGCCATGCGCACCGCCGGCAGGGTCGGGATGCCGACATCCTCGATGAAGACATGCTGAGTGGCGGCGGTACCACCCTGCATCCCATCGACCACGACAGCGTCGGCGCCCGACTTGACCGCCAGCGCCACGTCATACTGGGTCCGCGTCGCCCCGACCTTCACATAGATGGGTTTTTCCCAATTGGTGATCTCGCGCAGCTCGTTGATCTTGATCTCAAGATCATCCGGCCCGGTCCAGTCGGGGTGGCGACAGGCACTGCGCTGATCGATCCCGGCGGGCAGGGTGCGCATCCCGGCCACACGCTCGGTGATCTTCTGGCCGAGGAGCATGCCGCCGCCACCGGGCTTGGCGCCCTGGCCGATCACCACCTCGATCGCGTCCGCCGCGCGCAGCTGATCCGGCTCCATGCCGTAGCGCGAGGGCAGATACTGATAGATCAGGGTTTGCGAGGACTCCCGCTCCTCCGCCGTCATGCCGCCATCGCCGGTGGTGGTGCTGGTTCCCATGGCGCTGGCCGCGAGCCCGAGCGCGCGCTTGGCATTGGCTCCGATCGCGCCGAAGCTCATGCCGGCGATGGTGATCGGGATTTTCAACTCCACCGGCTTGGAAGCAAAGCGCGCGCCGATGGTCACGTTGGTATCACAGCGCTCGCGATAGCCTTCCAGCGGATAGCGCGAAACCGACGCGCCGAGAAACACCAGATCATCGAAGTTCGGCACCGCCCGCCGGGCACCCGCGCCGCGGATGTAATAGAGGCCCTGATCAGCGGCGCGCTGGATCTCCTGGATAACATGCGGCGGATAGGTCGCCGATGTCTGGTCTTGACGTTGGTCGGTCATGTTTGCGCGCCCGTTCCTCGCGATATCGGCTGACAAGACCCTTCGAGACGCGCGCGATACGCGCTCCCCGGGGTGAGTACCAGGACATAAAGAAGTGGCTCACCCTGAGGAGCGACGCTTGCGTCGCGTCTCGAAGGGTCTTTTCCAGCACACCGCCCCACCTCAATACGCCCCGGCATTATCGATCTTGAAATGATACAACTCCCGCGCCGAGCCATAGCGGCGAAAGGCGGATAGGTCCGTGTCCATCCCCGAGCGCGCCAGCAGATCCGTCAGGCGCGTGCGTTCCGCCTCGCCGATCTCCTTCTCGACGCAATCGGCGCCGAGACTTTCCACCGCGCCGGCGACATAGAGCTCCGCCTCGTAGATTGAATCTCCGAGAAACGCCCCGGCATCGCCGCACACCACCAGGGTTCCGGCCTGGGCCATGAACGCCGACATATGCCCGACCGAGCCGCCGACCACGATGTCGATGCCCTTCATCGATATGCCGCAGCGCGCGCTGGCGTCGCCCTCGATCACCAGCAGGCCGCCATGGCCGGTCGCGCCGGCGGATTGGCTGGCGTCGCCGGTGACCCGAACCTCTCCGGACATCATGTTCTCGGCGACGCCGGTCCCCGCGTTGCCGCGCAGGGTCACCCGCGCGCGCTGGTTCATGCCGGCGCAGTAATATCCGGCGTGCCCGAGGATCGAAACGTCGATCGCCTCGGTCAGGCCGACCGCCAGATTGTGCCGTCCCTTGGCGTTCAGGACCTCGAAGGTCGCGCCCGCGACCGACCCGTTTCGTCCTTGCAGACGCTGGTTCAGCTCCCGGACCGCGACGGCATCGAGATCGATCCTCTCCACCGCCATCAGGCGGCTCCCCAGGAATAGACCGTGCCGGGCTTGGGCTCCCAGACAACCGCGTCATCGACGCCCGGCAGGCGCGCCAGCGCCCGGAACTCGGACGACATCGCCACCCAGTCATCGGTCTCGGCCATGACGGCGGGCTTGCAGGCGATCGGATCGCGCAGCACCGAGAAGCCGTCCCGGGTGCCGATCGCGAAGGTGTAGAACCCATCGAGGTCCTTGATCCCCGCCTCCAGCGCCTCGGAAATCGTCGCGCCCTGCCCCAGCCGCCAGGTGAAATAACCCGCCGCGACCTCGCTATCGTTGTCGGTCTGGAAACGCACGCCCTGCTTGTCGCGCAGCCAGTCGCGCAGCCGATTGTGATTCGAGAGCGAGCCGTTATGCACCAGGCAGAGATCGTCGCCGGTATTGAAGGGATGCGCGCCCGCGGTGGTCACGGCGCTTTCCGTCGCCATGCGGGTATGACCGATCATGTGACTGCCGGCCATTTGCGAGACCTCGAACCGGTCCAGCACATCGGCGGGCAGACCGATCTCCTTGTAGATTTCCAGGACCGAGCCGGAACTCATCACGCGGATATCGGCCCGGTTGGCCTCGACCCAGGCCCGCAGCTTCGAGGCGTCCAGGGGCGCCCGCAGGATCGCGTGGGTCGAGACAGGCTCGACATCGACCTCCACGCCGAGCCCGGCGCTCGCCGCCGCCGCCAGCGCGTTCCAGTCGTGGCCTGGCTCATCACTATAAACCGTGACCTTGGCCACGCCGTCATCGCCCGCCCGCTCGCGATAGATCGCCAGCCCGGCGCTATCCGGCCCCCGCTCGGTCATCTCCACCAGCATCGGCGCGAACAGCCGGCCAAGACCGACCCGCAAGTCCGGGTTCTTCAGATAGAGACCAACGATACCGCACATGACCGGGAAATCTCCGCGCCGACAGTCCACGAGACGCGTCCACGCGCCGCCAGGATCTTAAGCCGAGAGGGTGTGGGGTACGCAAGGGGGATGATGGTACGTGGGTCTGTCCATCGCAAAGCTAACCTTCCCTTCACCCGTCCTCCATCGTCGTCCCGCGCTTGACGCGGGACCGAAGCCTGAAGCTCGTCAACGTGACGCATGGCGGAGGAGTCTGGGCAGTTACATCCGCACGATCGGCGTCCACAATCGTGCTTCGCTACCCGTCACACGCCGGCGTCTCAGGCGTCGATCCCGGATCAAGTCCGGGATGACGGGATTAGATAGCGGTGAATGACGATCTACCGCCCCGCTATTCCACCGAGACCGGCTGAAGATCCTCGTCGAGGGGATAGATCGGGCGTCGGACATTCTTGAAATCCAGCATGTCGTAATCCGAGGTACAGACCCCGACCCCGGCGCAATCCACCACCTGCTTGGCGATCTTCCTGAACCCGGCGCGCCAGTGGATACGGCTCTTCAGCATCAGGTATTTCTTGGCCAGCGGATCAATGCCGAGGCTCTGGAAGCAGGCGAAGTCGTTCGGCTCCTGCTGGGTGGAGATGACGACGATCTCGACCTTGCCGGTATCGAGGACCACGGTCGGCCCCATGTTGTTCATCACGCCCTTGCCCATGGGACCGATATTGCGGAACCGCCCATCCGAGATCAGCCGCACCCGCCCGGTCACCGACAGCGGCTCGCCGACACGGTCGATCGACGGCATGTCGGTCTTGCCGCCGAGCTCGACCGTGACTTCCTCGCCAATACCGGCGGCGATCATGGTCTGGACCGCGGCGGGATCCGAGATCGCGAAGGCCGCGACATCCTCGAGACCGGCGTCCAGTATGCCCTTCAGCACCGCCATCGTGTCCATCGAACCGCCGGACGCGGCGTTGTCATAATGATCCAGCAGGATGATCGGCCCGTCCTCCCGCATCGCCGCGGCGCGGTCCAGCGACTTCTCCAGGGGCTCGATCTCGTAGACGAATTTCGAACGCTCTCGCCAGGCGAGATCCAGCAGGCGATCCCGCATGTCCTCGGCGAGACGCATGTCGCCGTCGGTAACCACCACGGCGCTGGAGCCGGCGAGACGAATATCGGCATGCGGGAAGCCGGTGAAGAAGCTGGCGCACAGCGCGCCCTCGCCCTCCAATTCGCGCGCCAGAGCCTGGATCTCCCGGTTCGGCGAATCGTCCGAGCCCTGACGCATCACATGCGGCAGCATCGGCCGGTTGCCCCAGGCCATGGTCGGGCGCGCCTCGCCCCTGATCATCGAGAAAAACGCTTTTCCGGCGCGCATGCCGGTCTCGTACACGTCGACATGCGGATAGGTCTGATAGCCCGCGATGATGTCGGCGTTCTCGACGATCGCCGGATACATGTTGGTGTGCATGTCGAGCGAGACGGCGATCGGCGTATCCGGCGCGATTTGCCTGATGCGGGCCAGAAGCGCGCCCTCGCCGTCCTCTCGGCTTTCGGTAACCATGGCGCCGTGCAGCTGCAGTAGGATACCGTCACAGCCTTCCTCGACCGCGCCGCAAATCCGGTCGGTCATATAGGCATAGGCCGCGTCCTCGACCGGCCCGCTCGGCCAGGCGCCGGCGGCGATCGGCAGCACCATCTCGGCTCCCTCGGCCTCGGCCAGTTCGATGAAGGCGCCGACCGCCGAGCCGGTGTTCCGATAGGCGGTGATGATCTCCTCGCCCTCCAGCGGCACCGGTCGGGTGTTCCCCCGGCTGAACCGCGACAGCGGCGTCGGAACCGTCGAGAAGGTGTTGGTCTCGTGGCTCATCATGGCGATGAGAAGGCGCATGGCGGAGGCTCCCCGACGGTTGGCTCGCAAGCTCGATTGATAGTCCACGCAATCGAACGGTCAATCGCTCAGTTTCTCGGCCACTCGCGCACGTCGCCGGAGATCCAGCTTCGGTCGAGTTCGGCGATGTCCGACACGCCGAGTTGAACCATCTGCAGCTCAAGCTCGTTGGTCAGCATATCGGCGACATGGCCGGGCCCGCCGGGGCCCATGGCGCCAAGGCCCCACATGAAGGCGCGGCCACAGAACACGAAATCCGCCCCGAGGGCCAGGGCCTTCATGATGTCGAGACCGTTGCTGAAGCCGCTATCGATCATCACGGTCGCCCGATCGCCCACCACGTCGACGATCTCGGGAAGCACTTCAATCGAGGACGGCGCGGCGTCCAGCTGACGCCCCCCGTGGTTCGATACCAGTATGCCGTTGTAACCGAGATCGACCGCCGCGACCGCGTCATCGGGATGCATGACGCCCTTGATAATCAGGTCGCCCTTCCACTTGTCGCGAATCCGCTTCAGCCGGTCGATGCTGGTCGGGCGCCCCAGCTGATCCGAGACGAAGTCGGCCATGCCGCGCATGCTTTTGTCCGGCGCGTATCTGCCGAGGGTTTTGAAATGCGGAAGGCCCGACGCCAGGGTCGCGAGGCTCCAATGCGGGCGCATGGCGGCGTTCCAGATCGTCGCGGCGCTGATCCGCGGCGGCACCGCCAAACCGTTATACATGTCCCTTGGCCGCCAGCCCCGGGCCGGCACGTCGACGGTCACCATCAAGGCCTTGCAGCCGCTATCCTGGGCCCGTTTGATCAGATCGTCGTTTACCTCTTCGTCCTTGGGCGGATAGAGCTGGTACCAGGCGTTGTCGCCGGCGGCCGCGGCGAATTGCTCGATATCGACCGTGCAGGCGGTACTCAACGTGACCGGAATATTCGCCGCCTTGCCCGCGCGGGCGAAATGCAGTTCCGCATTGGGCCATTGCAGACTGGCCAGCCCCATCGGCGCGATCCCGAAGGGTTTGTCATAGGAGCGCCCGAAAAGCTCCGTCTTCATATTGATGGGCTTGCGTTCAACCACATAGCGCGGCGCCATCTTGATCGCCTCGATGGCGGAGCGGTTCAGGTTCTTGCCGACCTCCGGACCGGTGCCGCCGTCGACATAGTCATAGGAGAATTTCGGCAAACGCTTCTTGGCGGCGCGATGCAGGTGATCGACGCTGGGATATCGGTTGGCTTGACGCATGGTCGGTTTCTTCTGGGCAGGTGACACGAAAAGGCGCGCCACTATAGACGCCACGCGCGAAAAACGCTCGCGTCAAGTCTCGCGACCGCGCGTCGCATTCAAGACAAGGAAAATTTCAGACATGCCGTTTTCATGACAGTCCTGTCTAGGGATTCGTGCTGCACTCCCGTGGTGGAACCGCGGTCGCCGTGAACACGCGACCTTTTCTCGGGAGTCGCCCCGCATGAACGTCCAACCGCCCTACGCCGCCACTCGCAAGATCAATCCGCGTCCAGGACAAGCGGCGGCGCTGAAACCCGACGGCACGCCCGACGACAATGACCGGGTCGAAATCGGCCCCACCCCGCTCGCCTTCGCGGAGTGGGCGGAGGCGGGGCTCGAGATCCCGCATCTGCCGACAATGCGGCAATGCCGGCTGGACCGTCTGGTGAAGATGCTGCGCGAGCGGGATTACGGCGCGATCCTGATGTTCGACCCGCTCAACATCCGATACGCCTCGGACACCACGAACATGCAGATCTGGGCGATGCATGACCCGTTCAGGGCCTGTTTTGTCACCGCCGACGGCTACATGATCATTTGGGATTTCATGGGCCTGGACGATCTCTTGACCGCCCATAACCCGCTGGTGCGCGAGACAAGGGGTGGGGCGTCGTTCTTCTACTTCATCAACGGGGACAAGACTCGCGAGGCCGCGGCCAATTTCGCCGGCGAGATCGACTCCCTCATGCGCGAACATTGCGGCGGCAACCGGCGTTTGGCGGTCGACAAGATCATGGTGCACGGGCTGCGCGCGCTGGAGGCTCTCGGGATCGAGGTGATGGAGGGCGAGGAGGTCACCGAGAAGGCGCGGGTGGTCAAGGGACCGGACGAGCTGAGGGCCCTGCGCTGCGCCATGCATTCCTGCGAGGCGGCCTTGGCCGCGATGGAACGCGCCAGCGCGCCCGGCATGACCGAGGCCGAGGTCTGGGCCGTGCTGCACGCCGAGAACATCAAGCGCGGCGGCGAGTGGATCGAAACCCGCCTGCTCTCCACCGGGCCGCGCACCAATCCCTGGTTCCAGGAAGCCGGCCCCCGGATCATCCAGAACGGCGACATTCTGGGCGTCGACACCGACCTCGTCGGCCCTTACGGCATGTGCGCCGATATGTCCCGCGCCTGGCTGGTCGGCGACAAGCAACCGACGGACGAGCAGAAGCGCCTCTTCAACGTCGCCCATGAACACATCACGACGAATGCCCAGCAATTCGCGCCGGGCGTAAGCTTCAAGGAACTCACCTTCGGCGGTCATCAATTGCCGGAGGAGTTTGTCGACCGGCGCTATGGCTGCAAGATGCACGGGGTCGGTCTTTGCGATGAATGGCCGGCGATCGTCTATCCCATGGACTGGCGCGAGGGCGCGTTCGACTATGAGCTGGAGCCGGGCATGGTGATGACGGCGGAGGTCTATATCGGCGCCGTCGGCGGTCGCGAGGGGATCAAGCTCGAAGATCAGGTGATCATCACCGAGGACGGGTTCGAGAACATGACCAGCTATCCCTTTGACGAGAGGTTGCTGGGGTAGGTTGGCGTGTCCGATCAAGGCGCGTGTCGCATCACCAATAAATCGTCGCCCTGGCGAAAGGCAGGGCCCCTCGGGATCGGCCACGGG
>JAYOIK010000016.1:36263-48461 GCA_038118725.1 Alphaproteobacteria bacterium
GTCGCCCTGGCGAAAGGCAGGGCCCCTCGGGATCGGCCACGGGGCGAAACCGTCTCCCTCCAGGGCAAGCGTCGCGAGGCCCTGCCTTGCGCCAGGGCGACGGAAAAATGATTTGAAACCTTAGCGGAATGGTTCCCGCCCTTCGGCGGGATGACGATGGATTCGAATTGGCGCGCTTTCTCGAGAGCGAGGTGGTTTCGATAGCGCACCCGCCCGCTGGACCTTGTCGCGGCTGCGTTGCACGATATGGCTTCATCCGTCGAGGAGCCAAGACCATGCCGAAGGACAATCCAGATACCCAAATGACCGCCGGTGGCGCGATCTTCACGCGTCTGAAGGCACTTGGCGTCGATTATGTCTTCTGCAATTCCGGGACCGATTTTCCGCCGATCATCGAAGGCCTCGCCGAGGCCCAGGCCAAGGGCATCGACCTGCCGCAGGCCTTGGTGATCCCGCATGAGAGCGCGGCGCTCGGCATGGCGCATGGCTATTACGCGGCGACCGGCAAGGCCCAGGCGGTTATCCTTCATACCAATGTCGGGCTCGCGAACGGCGCCATGGGCATGATCAACGCGGCCACCGACCACGTCCCCATGGTTCTGATGTCCGGTCGCACGCCGGTGGTCGAGCGCGACCGTTTCGGCGCCCGCACCGTGCCGATCGGCTGGGGACAGGAAATGCGGGATCAGACCGCGCTGGTCCGCGAGACCTCGAAATGGGACTACGAGGTTCGCTTCCCCGAACAGGTGCCCGAACTCCTTGATCGGGCTCACGCGATCGCCAGTTCGACGCCCTCTGGACCGGTCTATCTCAGCCTCCCGAGAGAGGTGCTGTGCGAGCCTTGCCCGCTAGACGAGGTAACCGCGCCGATCACCATGGCCGTCTCGCGCGCCGCCGCGCCCGGCGCCGACCTGGAAAGGCTCGCGGATCTGATCGCCAACGCGGTAAACCCGTTGATCATCGCCCAAAGAGGCGCCGGGACCGAGGCCGGATTCGATGCCCTGGCGCGCCTTGCCGAGGATTGGGCGCTGCCGGTTTGCCACTACTGGGCGGGCGCGCTGGCGATCTCGTACGAGCATCCCTGTTGCGTCGGCGCCGACGTGGCGCCGTGGCTGGCCGAGGCGGATGTGGTGCTGATCCTCGACGGTCTGGCGCCGTGGTCACCGGACATTCACAAGCCCAAGGCCTCGGCGACCATCGTCAATCTCGGCCCCGACCCGCTGCATCATCGTTTTCCGATCCGCAATTTCCGCTCGGACCTGTCGATTACCGGCGAGGTCGGCGACGCCCTGGTCCGGCTGGAAGAGATCCTGAAACCGCGCGCCGAGAAGCACGCCGGAAGGATCGAACCTCGCCGCGCCCGCGTCGCCGAACGCGTTAACGCAACCCGCGCCGCGCTGGATACCGCCGCGGCCGAAGGTGCGTCGGTGCCGATGACCAAGGCCTGGGTCGCCAAATGCGTCGGCGAGGCGGTCCGCGACTATGACGCGACGGTTCTATGCGAGCTCGGCTGTCCGCTGGATCACGTGCGTCCGACCAGGCATGGCTCCTGGCGCGACCTGCCGCATTCCGGCGGCCTGGGGTGGAGCCTGCCGACGGGGATGGGCATGAAGCTCGCCAATCCCGACCGGCTGATCGTCTCGACCATGGGCGACGGCTCCTACATGTTCGCCAATCCCGTCGCCTGTCATCAGATCGCCGAGGCCTATGGGGTTCCGACGCTCACGGTCATCCTCAACAATCAGGAGTGGTTCGCGGTTCGCCGCGCCGCGCTCGGGCTCTATCCAAACGGGCACGCCGCCAAGGCCAACCAGATGCCCTTGACCGACCTGTCGCCGAGCCCCGAATTCGCCCGCATCGTCGAGGCCAGTCGGGGCTTCGGGCAAACCGTCACCGACCCCAGCGTGCTCTCAAGGGCGCTGGCCCGGGGTATTGACGTGGTTATGAACGAGAAGCGAACCGCCGTGATCAATGTGATGGTGGCCTGACCCAGAAGCGGATCAAAAGCATGAGTACAACCTTGCCGCCGCCCCACGCCTCGGTCGTCGTCATTGGCGGCGGCGTGATGGGGTGCTCCACGCTCTATCATCTCGCCAAAAACGGCGTCGGCGACGCGATCCTGCTGGAGCGGAACAAGCTCACCTCGGGCACCACCTGGCACTCCGCCGCCCAGGTGCGGGCGCTCAGATCCAGCCGCAATCTGACCAATCTGATCAAATATTCGGTCTCGCTCTACTCGGAACTGGAGCGCGAGACCGGCCAGGCGACCGGCTGGATTCAGAAGGGCTCGCTGTCGATCGCGACGAACCCGGACCGCCTGACCCATATCCGCCGTCAGGAAGCCCTGGCCCATGCCTTTGGAGTCGCTGCGCAATCGGTCTCTCCCGGCGAGGCCTTGGAACGCTGGCCGCTGATGAACGCCGAGGACGTGATCGGCGCGGTGTGGTCGCCGGATGACGGCCGGGTCAGTCCGTCGGACCTTTGCGCCGCGCTGGCCAAGGGGGCCAGAAGCCGAGGCGCGCGAATATTCGAGGACACGGCGGTGCTCGGCATTGTCACCGAGGGAAGCCGGGTTCGCGGCGTCGAGACCGCGTCGGGAACAATAACCTGCGACGCGGTGGCGCTTTGCACCGGGCTCTGGAGCCGGCGCGTGGCGGCCATGGCGGGCGTCACCGCCCCGGTCTGGCCTTGCGAGCATTTTTATCTGCTGACCAAACCGGTAGAGGGCGTCTCCGGCAACATGCCGACCCTGTCGGACCATGACGGACACCTTTATATCCGCGATGATTCCGGTGGGCTCTTGGTCGGCTGTTTCGAGCCCAACGCCCGCCCGATCGACCCGGCGCGGCTCGGCGAGGACTTCGCCTTTCAGCTTTTGCCCGAGGATTGGGATCATTTCGAGCCGATGATGCTGAACGCCCTGCACCGTCTGCCGGCCCTCGAGACGGCCGAGGTCAAGATGCTGCTCAACGGGCCCGAAAGCTTCACGCCGGACAGTATGTTCCTGCTTGGCGAATCCGCCGCCACCCGCGGTTTCTTTCTCGGCTGCGGGATGAACTCCTTCGGCGTCGCCTCCGGCGGCGGCGCGGGCATGGCGCTGGCCCATTGCATCACCGAGGGCCACCCGCCCTTCGATCTGCACGAGGCCGATCCCAATCGCTTCGCCGAACGCCAATCCTCCGTCGAGGCACTCGCGGCGCGTATTCCCGAGGTCCTCGGCAAGCATTACGAAATCGGCTATCCCGGGCGGCAATTCACCAGCGCCCGAAACCTTCGTCCGACGCCGTGCCACGAACGCTGGAAAGCGGCGGGCGCGACTTTCGGGCAGGTTTATGGCTGGGAGCGTCCGCTCTGTTTCGGCGCCCTTGGCGAGCCGGTCATGACCTTCGGAAAACCCGATTGGTTCGACCAGACCGCACACGAGATAAAGGCCGCCCATGAAGCGGCCGCGGTGTTCGATCAATCAACCCTCGGCAAGATCCGGGTCGAGGGTCCGGACGCCGAAGCCTTCCTCAATCGGATTTGCGCCAATGACATGACCCGCCCGGCCGGTCGAGCGGTCTATACCGCCATGCTCGACGAACGGGGTGGGTTCGTCGAGGATCTCACCGCCCAGCGGCTCTCCGACGATCGGTATCGCCTGTTTGTCGGCAGCACCTCCCCCGCGCGGGTGATCGGATGGCTTCGTCGGCACGTGACGCCCGACCAGGAAGTTGAAATCACCGACGAGACGGAAGCCTTCGCGGTTCTCGCGCTGATGGGGCCCGAGGCATCGCGGGTCGTTGAGAGCCTCGGTGGCGGAAAGCTCAACGCGCTTAACTTCTTCTCACATATCGAAGCCGAGATCGCCGGTGTCGCGACCCGCGCCGTCCGGCTTTCCTATGTGGGTGAACCGGGCTGGGAGATCACCTGCGCCGCCGAGGACGCGGCAGGGCTTTTGGACGCGTTCATGACGGCGGGAGCGATGCCGGCGGGGCTCAACGCCCAAACCTCGATGCGGATCGAAAAACGCTATCTCTCGATGGGCCATGACATCGACGCGGATATCACCCCGATCGAGGCCGGGCTGGACTTCGCCATCGCCTGGGACTCCGACTTCATCGGCAAGGAGGCGCTGACGAACCGGCGCGATCAAGGCCCCAGTGGCCGCGTGATATCGCTGGTTTTCGAGGATCCGGACGTGGTGCCGATCGGCGGCGAGCCGGTTTACCACAGTGGCCGGGTAATCGGCAAAACCACTTCGGCGGCCTTTGGCCATCGGGTCGGCGCTCCGGTCGCGATCGCCTATCTCGACGGCTTCGGCGCGGAAGACGAGGAAATCCAGGTCGAGGTCGATATCGCGCGGGTCATGACCAAGGCCAAGGCGAGCGCCCGGCCGCCCCTATAGCCGCCGCCCGACGGTGCCGAGCTCCTCGAACTCTCGTTTGGTCAGCTTGGCGATGTTCAGCTGATGGATCTGGCTGGTCCCCTCGTAGAGCCGGAACAGCCGGACATCGCGATAGAGACGCTCAATGACGCTGTATTCGGCGACATAACCGGAGCCGCCGAAAATCTGCACCGCCCGGTCGGCCACGCGCCCGCACATTTCGGAGGCGAAGTATTTGCACATCGAGGCGTCGAGGGTGACATCCTCGCCCGCGTCACGCCTGCGCGCCGCCTCCAGGATCAGCGCCCTGGCGGCGGCGATCTCCACTCGGCAATCGGCGATCATCGCCTGGACCAGTTGAAAATCACCGACCGGTTGACCGAACTGGTTCCGCGTGGTCGCGTGCCGAAGCGCCTCGTCCAGCATGCGGGTCGCCGGTCCCGTGCAGAGCGCGGCCAGGTGTAGGCGCTGTTTGTTCAGGGTCTTCATGGCCGAACGAAACCCGACACCCTCCACCCCGCCCAACAGACTTCCAGCGGGAACCCGGCAGTCCGTGAAGGTAATCTCCGAGACCGGGGAGCCGGCCTGTCCCATCAACGTGTAGGGCGCGCCGGTCTCAAGCCCCGGCGTGTCTCGTTCGACCAGAAAGGCGCTGATGCCCCGGTGCGTTGGATCATCCGGGTCGGTGCGCGCGAAAACCGTGAAAAGTCCAGCGATCGGCGCGTTGGTGATGAAGGCCTTGGAGCCGTTGATCACGTAATGCTCGCCGTCTCGGGTCGCCGTCGTCTTGAGAGCCGTGGCGTCGGAACCCGCTTCCTTCTCGGTCAGCGCGAAACAACCGGTGATTTCGCCACTCGCCAGACTCGGCAGATAGGCCTGCTTCTGCGCGTCGGTTCCGTCCACCACCAGGGCCTCGGAGCCGATACCTGTATTGGTGCCGACCCGCGCCCGCACGGCGGTGGCGGCATAGGATAGCTCCATGGCGGCGGTGATCAATTCGACGGTGGAGAAGCCCGAGCCGCCATACGCCTCGGGGATCGACCAGCCGAAGAAACCCCTTTCCGCCATCTCGGCGACCAGGTCGTCCGGCACATGGTTGGTCTCGGCGATCTGGTCCTCCCGGGGGATGGCGGTCTCGCGGATCCAATTCCGAAGCTCGGAAAGGAAGGCGGTGAAGTCACTTTGGGCTTTCGGCATGGGGGTTCCCGCTTTTCGTTTCGAGGCGCCGCGCAATCCCGGCTCTTATGTTTTCAGACCCTTCGAGACGCACGCGTCGCGTGCTCCTCAGGGTGAATGAGCATTTTCCATCATTACTCACCCTGAGGAGGCCGAAGGCCGTCTCGAAGGGTCTTGTTCGGCACAAGCGCCACTCTACCCGCGCGTTCCGACGCCGAGCTTGCGCTCAAGATACAGGCTATACCGCGACATCGCGAAGCAGCCGATGAAGTAGATTGATCCACGGACGAAGATCGGCTCGTAAAACAGCATGATCCAGCGCGGCGTCTGGCTGATCGCGCCCAGCATATTGGTCAGGTCATAAAAGCCGAAGATCGAGATGACGGCGGTTCCCTTGAACAGGTCGATGAAGGCGCCGACGATATTCGGGATCATCGACCGCAATGCCTGGGGCAGGATAACCAGCCCCATGGACCGCCAATACCGCATTCCAAGGGCTTGCGCCGCTTCCATCTGTCCCAGCGGCACCGCCTGGATACCACCGCGCACGGTCTCGGCCATGTAAGCGGCGGCGAACATGCAGACCGAGATGATCGCAAGGGCCAGTTTGTTGAACTCCACGTCCTTGGGCATGAACAGAGGAAACATGGTTGTCGCCATGAACATCAGGGTGACGAGCGGAACCGAGCGAACCAGCTCGATATAAACGATCGCAAGGGCCTTGATCACCGGCATGCGGGAGCGTCGACCGAGCGCCAGCAGGATCCCCGCCGGAAGCGCCGAGGCGATCCCGATACCGCTGACCACCAGGGTGAGGAACAGACCACCCCACTGATAGGTGCCGATATAGGCTAAGCTCAGGTCGCGGCAGAGGTGGAACAACACCGCCACGAGACCCGCGACAGCCAGAGCGGCCAAGACAAATCCGGCACGGTCCCGGACGCCGAGCTTCGCCGCGAACGCTAGAAAACAGGTCCACAACCCACGATCGAGGACAAGGCAGCAGAGAACATGCGCCATGGTCACGATGAACCCGGCCATCGCGAAGACCATCGTGATCTCGGAAAACAGACCTCTTTCGCCCCCCAGGAAAAGCGTCACCGCCCAGAACGGATAGAGCAAGACAATCCCCGCCGCGACCGCGATCTTGGCGCGTACCCGCCGCAGCCAGAGCGGCGCCATCCAGGCGAGCAGAATTGCCAAGGCGACATTGATCCGCCAGATCTCGGCGTCCGGGTATCGCCCGTAGATGAAACGGTTACCCCAGGCGATCACGCCGGCCCAGCAAGCACCATGTGGGCTCTTGGCGATGCATTCCCGCCGGTTGTCCGCCTCCCAGACCGCCGAGGCGATGCCCCAGTCAAAAAAGATCCAGGCGAGATAAACGAGCAATCCGGCGATACACCGGGTGGCGAGCGTATCGAAGGGGCCGCGAAACAGATGGCCGCGCATCCAGGCCACCACGCCGACGGTACCGCGCGGCGGCGGCGCGATGTTCCCCGTCGTCACCGTGGTAGGTCTTGCATGCCTTGGCGAGGCGGGGTCATGATCACGGGATGCACTCATTGGCGAACGGTACCCCATGAAGCTCTCTGGAAAAAACATCATCATCACCGGCGGGGCCAGCGGCATCGGCCACGCGCTGGCGGTCCGGTTCCGCGCGGAGGGCGCCGCGGGCATCACCGTCGCGGACCTCCAAGAGGACAAGCTTGCCGAGGTGGCTCGGGAAGTGGACGGGCTCGCGGTCCCCTGCGATGTCTCCAAGGAATCGGAGATCCAGAACCTCGTCGCCCGGGCCGAGGCGGCGCACGGGCCGGTTGATGTGTTCTGCTCCAATGCCGGTCTGGTTCGCTACGGCTGGGAAGAAGCGCCGGACGAGATCTGGGAGGCGAATTGGCGGATCCATGTCATGGCGCATGTCTACGCCGCGCGCGCCGTCGTGCCCGGCATGCTGGAACGCGGTTCGGGTTATCTGGTGAACACCGCCTCGGCGGCCGGGCTGTTGAGCCAGATCGATTCGTCCAGTTACGCCACCACCAAGCACGCCGCCGTCGCCTTCGCCGAGACCCTTGCGATCCGCTACGCCGACAAGGGAGTGAAGGTCTCCGTCCTGTGCCCGCAATCGGTACGCACGGCGATGACGACCACGCGCGGCGAGGCGGTCTCAAGCGTCGACGGCATGATCGAGCCAGAGGCGCTGGCCGATTGCGTGATCGAGACCATGGACAAGGAAGAATTTCTGATCCTCCCGCACCCCCAGGTCCGGGAGTATCTGCAACGCAAGGCAACCGACTACGACCGCTGGCTACGCGGCATGCGACGCCTGCGGGACAAGTTCCTGGGGTGAGCTAGGCGCTCTCAACTTCCAAAGCGCGCGTGAATTCACCTTCAAGAGGCCCGGGCGCGCCCGCTATTGCCCAACCGCGACATCAAGCTGTCGCAAAGCCGCAAGAATCCCCGCCGGCAAGGCGTATGACTTTCCCGTGACACCTCGATTGCCACGGGAGCGGGCGATGTCGGAAGAAATCGTGTTGGCGGAACCGGTTGAAGCGGAACGCGGCGGGCGACGTCGCGGCGGCGGCGGGCGCGACGCCCGGCGGGCCGCGCGCAATCAGCCCAAGCTGGTCCAGTTTCCCTATATCTCGCGCAAGGTTCCGGTCTTCGATGTCTTGGGCGACGAGGGGCTGGAGATCATCGAGCACAACGCCGACACGATCCTTGAGGAGATCGGCATCGAGTTTCGCGATGATCTCGAGGCCCTGGAGATGTGGCGCGAGGCTGGAGCGGATGTCGACGGGGTTCGGGTTCGCATGCCCCGTGGCCTCTGCCGCCAGCTTGCCAAGACCGCGCCGTCGAGCTTCACCCAGCACGCGCGCAATCCGGAGCGCTCGGTGGAAATCGGCGGTAAGAACACGGTCTTCGCGCCGGTCTACGGCCCGCCCTTCGTCAGCGATCTGGACGGTGGTCGGCGCTACGCGACGATGGCTGATTTCGAGAACTTCGTGAAACTGGCCTATCTCTCGCCGACGATGCATCATTCCGGCGGCACCGTCTGCGAGCCGGTCGATCTGCCCGTCAACAAGCGGCATTTCGACATGATCTACGCGCATATGAAATACAGCGACAAGCCGTTCATGGGGTCCGTCACCGCGCCCGAGCGCGCCACCGACACCATCGAGATGGCGCGGCTTCTTTTCGGCGCCGACTATCTGGAAGATCACACGGTTCTGACCAGCCTGATCAACGCCAATTCGCCGATGACCTGGGACGGCACCATGCTGGGCGCGCTCAAGACCTATGCGCGCGCCAACCAGGCGGTGATCACCGCGCCGTTCATCCTCGCGGGCGCGATGTCGCCGGTGACGGTGGCCGGCACGCTCGCGCAGACCCTGGCCGAGGCGCTGGCGGGGATCGCCTTCGCGCAGCTCTGCCGTCCGGGCGCGCCGGTGATCTTCGGCAGCTTCGCGAGCTCGATCTCGATGCAGTCCGGCGCACCGACCTTCGGCACACCCGAGCCGGCCCTGGTGCTCTATGGTTGCGCGCAACTGGCCCGGCGTCTCAATGTTCCGTTCCGGTCCGGCGGCTCGCTTTGCGGCTCCAAGACACCGGACGCCCAAGCCGCGTATGAGTCGGCGAACACCTTGCTGCCGACCTGCATGGCCGGCGTCAATTTCGTCCTCCATGCCGCCGGGTGGCTGGAAGGCGGCCTCGTCTCATCCTACGAGAAATTCGTCATGGACGCGGATCAGTTGGCGATGATGCAGACCATGCTCTCGGGCATCGATCTGTCGGAGAACGGCCAAGCCATGGACGCCATTCGCGAGGTCGGTCCCGGCGCGCATTTCCTGGGTTGCGCGCATACCCAGGCGAATTTCGAAAGCGCGTTCTTCCGCTCGAACATCGCCGATAACGGAACCTTTGAGCAGTGGGAACTGGAGGGCGGCCGCGATGCCCATGTCCGCGCGTCGGGCCTGGTCAAGAAGATGCTCGGCGAGTACGAAGCACCGGCCATCGACCCGGGCGTGGATGAGTCAATCCGCGACTACATCGCCCAGCGCAAGGCGAGTTTCCCAGACTCGAATATTTAAGCTGGCTTTTACCTTGACGGTGGCCCCTAGGCGGTCGGCACGGTGACGGTGTCGAACCAGTAGTGCTCCAGGGAGGCGAATAGATCGCGCAGCGCCGCGAAGCCGGTCGGCTTCGTGACAAACGAACTCGCGCCCATCTGATAGCAGCGCTTGATGTCTTGGCGGGAATCCGACGTCGTCAGAATGACGACCGGCAGATCCTTCAACGTGTCGTCATCTCGAATTTCGGAAAGCGCCTCGAAACCGTTCTTGCGTGGCATGTTGAGGTCCAGCAGCACCAGGTGCGGTCGTTTCGCGCCGCCGTGATCGCCTTCGCGTCGAAGATATTCAAGCAATTCCTGACCGTCCTGGACGACGTTGAATTCCAGGACCGATCCAATATCCTCGATCGCCATCTCGGCCAATTTGCATGTGGCAGCGTCATCTTCCGCCAAAACAACGACGCCCTGGGTCACGCTTCTCGCCACAACCGCCCCTTACTGTCATTTCGTAAAAATTCGGTTAACAAACTCGTTCACTCAAGTTCCGGATCGTGACTGATTTTCGCCCCATTGCCAATGCCGTAATACCAACGAGATGTTGAAAAACTCACACATCGGACCGAAATCCGACACTCTTCACCCAATCGGCTACCCGGAGGACAGGTTCAAGCTATAGATCCAATAGCGAAATCCGTAGATTCTCGGAATCTCCCGGACCAGCCCGAAGCCCATTTCCTCATAGAGCGCGCGCGCCTCGGTCATCGCCTCGTTCGTGTGCAGCCCGAAGGTCTCGACACCATCGGAACGCGCCAAACCGAGGCACGCCTCGACCAGGGCTCGCGCCGCGCCGCGCCTCCGGTTCCTCGGCGGGACCGCTAGGACGCGCATGAAGGCCCAATCCTCGGGAAAGCGATCCTGCTTCATCGCGCCCGGCGCGCAGTAGACGACGGAGCCCAGAAGCGCCCCCTCCTCCAGAGCCACGAGAAGCTCTCCGCCATTGCGCAATTGGGCGGTCGCCGAAACGCTTTTCTCCATTTCCGGCCAAAGGCCGGGCGCCATCAGCGGTTCGAACTGGCGGAATGCCTCGACGGTCATCGAGGCGGCAATCTCGTATTCCTCCAGAAGAGCATGGCGAACAACGGGCATGATCAAGCCTTTGAAGAACAACTCACTTGGGGCCGGTTAGCGCTCGACCCGCGCGCCGAATTCCAAGCTCGCGTCGATCAGCCAGGCCCAGAGATAGGCCGCGAAACTCGCGCGAACGACGATATCGTAGCTCGGCGCGTCATCCACCTGCCAGAAACAGATCAGGGCTTGGGCTAGATGGCTCTGGGCCGCGCGGCCCGGCGTGAAGACACGGGGATGGAGATCCAGCGCGCAGCCCTTGGCCATCACGGTTCGAGCGTCGCGCCCCGAAAGCCGGATGACGGTCGACTGGTCGCTGGTATCGGTCACCGCGTGATGCACAGACGAGAGCGCCCGCGAAAGCGCCTCCGCCACCCCCACCTCGGCACCCGGTTCGGTGACCAGCAACCATTCGTTCGGCGCGGTCCAGACGATGAGGGTTTCCTGATCGCCCGCCGTGGTGTTCGGGATTGTCGGCGGGGCCATCCCCAGGGCCTTGGTGACACCGGCGAGAAACGTCTTGTCGTCGGGATCACCGCGCAGGACCAGCTTGCCTCGATGTCGCCGCTCGGAAAGCACGACACCCGCGTCGGCCGGGCCACCGACCGGACAATCGGCGGAACCGATGATCCCGTCCAACGGCGTGATGCCATCATCGCGCGAGAGATCAACCATCGGCTCGCTCCCCTTCCAAATCGAAGAATCGGGGTTCGGTCACCACCGCCTTGATGGTCTTGCCGGAGAGCGGAATGCTCAGCGTCTCGCCCATGCGTTCCGGGCCGCCCTTGACCAAGGCCATGGCGATGGATCGCCCGCAATTCGGACTGTAGTAGCTGGAGGTGACATGCCCGATCATCTCCATCGGCGGCTCGGGCAGAACGCGCTCGACGATCTGCGCGCCCTCCGGAATCACCTCGTTGGGATCCTCGGTCAACAATCCGACCAGGCGCTTGCGATCGGATTTGACGATATCGGGCCGCGCCAACGCCCGCTTTCCAATGAAGTCCGGCTTCTTCTTGGAAACGATCCAGTCCATGCAGAGATCGCCGGGCGTTACCGTGCCGTCGGTTTCCTGGCCGACGATGATGAAACCCTTTTCGGCGCGCAGCACATGCATCGCCTCGGTCCCGTAGGGGCAGATATCGTATTTCTCGCCGGCGGCCATGAGCGCCTTCCACAAAGCCAAACCGTGGCGCCTCGGCACGTTGATTTCGTAGCTCAACTCGCCGGTAAACGAGATCCGGAACACCCGCGCGGGAATGCCGGCCACCGTCCCCTCTTGCATCGACATGAACGGAAAGGCTTCGTTTGAGAGATCGATATCGCCGCACAACTCAGCCAACAACTCGCGGCATTTCGGACCACAGATCGAGGCCACCGCCCATTGTTCGGTTACCGAGGAGCAGAAGACCTTGAGGTCCGGCCACTCAGTTTGCAGCCAATCCTCCAGCCAGTCCAGCAC
>JAYOIK010000016.1:48471-73447 GCA_038118725.1 Alphaproteobacteria bacterium
GTCCAGCACCGCGCCGGCGCCGCCGGTGGTGGTGGTCATGTGGAAATGGTCCTCGGCGAGGCGCACGGTCACGCCGTCATCCATCACCATGCCGTCTTCCTTGAGCATCAGCCCATAGCGCGCCCGACCAGGGGCCAGCTTCAGCCAGGGATTGGTGTAGACACGGTTCAGGAATTCGGCGGCGTCGGGGCCCTGGATGTCGATCTTGCCGAGCGTGGTGGCATCCAGGATACCGACGCTCGCCCGCGCGGCCAGAACCTCGCGATCCACCGCCTGGCGCATGGTCTCGCCCGGCTTCGGATAGTACCAAGCCCGCATCCACTGGCCGACATGCTCGAACTTGGCGCCAGCTTCGCGGTGCCAGGCATCCATCGCCGTGGAGCGCACCGGATCAAACAGATCGCCGATATTGCGCCCGGCATAGGCGCCGATGGTCGAGGGCGTATAGGGCGGACGAAAGGTGGTATGTCCGACGCCCGGAACATTCGCGCCCAGCACCTCGCTCATGATCGCCAGGGCGTTGATGTTCGAGGTCTTGCCCTGATCGGTTCCCATGCCCGTGGTGGTGTAGCGTTTCAGATGCTCGACCGACTGATAGCCCTCGCGCGCGGCGAGGTGCACATCGGCGGCGGTGACGTCGTTCTGAAAATCGACAAAGTGCTTGCCGGCATGGCCCAACGGCTTGCGCCCCGGCACCACCCAAAGATCCCGGCGATCGCCTATACCCGGCTCGACAACATCGAAACTTGTCGGGGCCGTTGTCTCGAAACCGAGCGCCGCGGCGGCATCGGCCCCCGCCTTGCACCCTTGATCCAGACATTCCGCCAGGGTGAAGGCGCCGTTGCACGCGCCGGCCGAGACCTCCCGCTGGACCGAGATATCAGGAACAAAGGCCGCGATATCCTCGTTCCAGCGTAGCTTGCCGGCGCTTTGCGAGAACAGATGAACGCTCGGGGTCCAGCCACCGGAGACCGCCACCGCGTCGCATTCGATCCGCCGCGCCATTCCCGTCGCCGACGCATCGTCCGCGGTCAGCCGCATGATCTCAACGGAAGATACCCGCAGCGAACCCCGGGTGGAGACGATCGCGAATCCCGCGTGCACGGTGATCCCCGCGTCGATCGCCGCCTGAACCAGCCCGCCCTCGGCCTTGGCCCGGATATCGACGATCCCGGCGACAGCGACACCGCGCTCCTTCATGGCTAGAGCGGTTCGATAGGCGTCGTCGTTATTGGTGAACAGCAGGACCCGGCCGCCTGGTGCAACCCCGAACCGGTTAAGATAGGTCCGCGCCGCCGAGGAAAGCATGATCCCTGGACGATCGTTATCCGCGAAGACAAGCGGTCGTTCCAACGCGCCCGCCGCCAAGACCACTTGTTTCGCCCTCAGTTTCCACAGCCGCTGACGCGGCGCGTGATCCGGCGCGGCCCCGAGATGGTCGGAGACTCGCTCCAATATCGTGATGTAGTTGTGATCGTAATAGCCGGACACCGTGGCGCGACGCAGCAGGGTAGCCTCCGGCATGGCCTCGAGTTCCGCCACGGCCCGCCGGACCCAATCGAGCGCCGGCTCGCCATCGATGCTCTGATCTCGGTCGGCAAGCAAGGCGCCGCCGAATTCCGGGTTCTCGTCGGCCAGCATCACGCGGGCGCCGGCCCGCCCCGCCGCCAGGGCCGCGGCAAGACCGGCTGGGCCACCACCCGCGATCAGGACATCGACATGCCCATGCCGCTTTTCATAGCGATCCGGATCGCGTCCGGTCGGCGCCTTGCCGAGCCCGGCCGCCCGGCGGATCCAGTGCTCGTATTTCAGCCACCAACTCGCCGGCCACATGAAGGTCTTGTAGTAAAACCCCGAGGGCAGGAACCGGTGCAGCAGATTGTTCACCGAACCGATATCGAACTTGAGGCACGGCCAGCGGTTTTGACTTGTCGCGACCAGCCCGTCACGCAGTTCGATCCGGGTTGCTCGGATATTCGGGTCGGTTCGATTGCCGTCGCCAAGCTGGATCAGCGCGTTCGGCTCTTCCGATCCCGCCGCCATGATGCCGCGCGGGCGATGATACTTGAAGCTGCGCCCGACCAGATGCACCCCGTTCGCCAAAAGCGCGGAGGCGAGGGTATCACCGCGGAAACCTTCATACCGGCGCCCGTCGAAGGTGAATCTCAGCGGCGCCGAGCGATCGATATCACCCGCGCCGTCGACACGGAATTCCTGGCCGCTCATGACGTCTCTCCCGAGAGCGCGTTCGCCTCGGCCGCGGTTCCGCGGCGCCAGTTCGCCTCGTAAGCCGCCTTGCCGGCCTCGCTTTTTGGCTTCTCGCCCATCGGGTAGATCTCGAGGATCTCGTTGGTCGCCGTGTTGCGCAGCATGTTGAACCAGCGCCGACAGCCATGGGAATGCGACCAGCGTTCCAGATGCGGGCCCTTTGGATTCTGTTGCATGAACAGGTATTCGGCGAATTCCTCGTCCGACAAGGCGCCGCCGTCGCGCGGCCTCAGGATATGTGCCTCGCCACCATAATGAAACTCGGCGTCGTCACGCGGCCCGCACCAGGGGCAATCGATCAGCAGCATTTCGCGTCTCCCCCTAATGCGCGACGCCGGCGGCGCCGTGCTCGTCGATAAGATAACCGCCGGTGAACCGGTCAAGCGCGAAGGGCGCGGCGATCCTGTTCGGCTCGTCGCGGGCCACGAGATCCGCGAAGACATGGCCCGAGCCCGGCGTCGCCTTGAAACCGCCGGTGCCCCAACCGCAATTGAAGTAGAGATTCTTGACCGGTGTCCTGGAAATCACCGGCGAGGCATCGGGACAGGTATCGACGATACCGCCCCAGGACCGCAACATGGACAGCCGCGAGAGCACCGGGAACAGTTCCACCGCCGCCGCCAGCATCCCCTCTGGGACGTTCAGGCTGCCGCGCTGGGTATAGGCGTTGTAGGAATCCGCGCCGGCGCCAAGCACCATCTCGCCCTTGTCGGACTGACTGATATACATGTGCACGGCATTGGACATGATAACCACGTCGAGGATCGGCTTGATCGGCTCGGAGACCAGCGCCTGCAAGGGCCGGCTGGTGATCGGCAGACGGAAGCCGGCCATCTCGGCGACCACGCCGGCATGCCCGGCGACGACACAGGCGACCTTGCCGGCCTTGATCGTCCCTTTCTCGGTTTCCACGCCCTTGACCACGCCGTTTTCGATATTGAAGCCGGTGACCGCGCAGTTCTGAATGATGTCGACACCCATCTCGTCGGCGGCGCGGGCATAACCCCATGCCACCGCGTCATGACGGGCGGTGCCGCCGCGGCGTTGGATAAAGCCACCCATGACCGGATAGCGCAGGTTCGGATCGGTATCGATGATCGGCACGAGGCGCTTGATCTGCTCGGGGTTCATGACCTCGGAGTCGATTCCGTTCAGCCGGATCGCCTCGACCCGCCGGGTCATCTCACGCATCTCGTGTTCCGAATGCGCCAGGGTAAGCACGCCGCGCTGGGAGAACATGGTGTTGAAGTTAAGCTCCTGGCTCAACCCTTCCCACAGCTTCATCGAATGTTCGTAGATCGCCGCGCTCTCGTCCCAGAGATAGTTGGAACGGATGATCGTGGTATTGCGCCCGGTATTGCCGCCACCGAGCCAACCCTTGTCGATCACCGCGATGTTTCTTAGCCCGTGGATCGAGGCAAGGTAATAGGCCGTCGCCAGGCCATGCCCGCCGGCGCCGACAATCACCACGTCATATTCGGGTTTCGGTTCCGGCGATCGCCAGGCCCGCTCCCAATTCTCGTGATGGCTCAGGGCGTTACGCGCGAGGCTTAGAATGGAATAGCGCTGCTTGCCGCCACGCAACCGCCGCATCCCCTGTCCACCGCTGTTGCCGCTCGCTGCCATGGCCCCCTCCATTGGTAACTTCCTGGTCCCATCCCAGCTTTCGGACCCAGGTGAAACGAGAACCTATTAGTCTCGCGGATCGGGGGTTGCCAGCGCCCGACATGCCTTGGCGCGGACGCGACAGAGCCGGCTTCAATCGAGACAAACCGTCTCGCGGCGGGACGTCATGCCCAGACCAACCCGCTACTACACCATCTCCCCCGACCCACCCGCTTCCTCCGGCAGATCCTTGAACCGCGGCAGCTCGTCGGCGATGTCGAGCACCGACTCGCCGTGGAAGACGTGGAAGCTCGGCTGGAAATCCAGGCTCGGCAGGACGCTGGAATAGACGTCGATATAGGGACCCCCGGGGTGTTCGCTCATCACATGGCCGCCGCATTTTCGGCAGAACTTTCGCAGGCTGCCGGGAGTCTTGGCGTAGGTCGCAAGGTCCTCGCTACCCTGGGTGACGGTGACCTGGCTCGGCTCCCACAGCGTGAAGCCGTTGACCGGTGCCGCCGCCCAGGCGCGGCAGTCGGCGCAGTGGCAATAGCCCATCCGCATCGGCGCCCCGCGGACCTCGATCCGGACCGCGCCGCAGAAGCATTGACCCTTGTGAATGGTGGTCTCGTCGTTGGACATCCCGATTCTCCGCCTGTCACTAGCAGGTGTAGTTCATGCCGAGCCGGCCACCGTCGGCGTAGATGGTCTCGCCGGTGATGTAGCTCGCCTTGTCGCTGGCCAGGAAGGCGACGATATCGCCGATCTCGCGTGGCCTGCCGATGCGTTTCAGCGGCGTGCGGGACATCACCATCTCCATCGCCTGGGGGTTGGCGTTGACGCCGGCCATCATCGCCGTGTCGATGGATCCGGGGCCGACCGCGTTGACCCGAATACCGTGCGGCGCCAGGGCGAGCGCGGCGGCCTTGGTCAGCTGCATGACCCCGCCCTTGGACGCGCAATAGGCGGCGATCGAGGGGATCGCGACCTGGGCGTTGACCGAGGACATGTTGACGATCGATCCCTGGATCCCCGCCGCGATCATCGCCTTGGCGGCGCGTTGGGTCGCCAGGAACGTGCCGGTCAGGTTGACGTCGATCACGCTACGGAACTGTTCGACCGAGGTTTCCAGGAACTCTCCCGGCGCGGCGATCCCGGCGCAGTTGACCAGGATAGAGACCGGACCGAGCTGGTCTTCGATGCGGTCGAACAGGGCGCTGATCTGGTCCGGATCGCCCATGTCACAGGTCATCGCGACCGCGTCTCCGCCGAGCTTTTCCGCTGCTTCCTTGACACCGTCCTCGTTGATATCGGCGAGCACGACACGCGCTCCGTTCTCGGCGATCGCCTCGGCCGAGGCATAGCCGATGCCCTGGGCGGCGCCGGTGACCAGCGCGATGGGTTGGTCGGACATGGGGTTACTCCCGTTAGAGACCTGGTTTCGTCGGTTAAAGCGATTTGATGACTTGATTGGCGGTGAAGGCGGCGTCGTATAGCCGGCTCATGATCGGCGCCGATGTCGCCTTTTTCGGCTCGGTGATCGGCAGTGGCAGATCCGCCTCCGAGCCGCCGGTCAGAAGCTCGGCCATGGCGCGCCCGAAGATCGTGCCCGGCGCGATGCCGCGGCCGTTATAGCCGATCGGGGTGTAGAGCCCCTCGGCCAGCTTGTGGATGCGCGGGATATGGTCCGGCGTCATGGCGATCTGGCCGTGCCAGGCCTTTTCGAAGGTGACCTCACCCAGATCAGGAAACAGATGGCGCAGCCGCCGCGCCGCCCAACGCTTGGACAGCCCCGTCTCGCCGCCATGCACCCGACCCATGGAGCCGATGATCAGGCGTCCGAACGCGTCCCGGCGCAGCGAGAACATGATCGAGCCCGTGTCCCAGAGCCCTTGGCCTTCCTTCAGGATATGCGCGACCCGATCGCCCATCGGCTCTGTCGCGAGCTGGAAGTAATGGATGATGGTGAAGGTATCCTTTAGCCCCGGCCAGAGTTCGTCGGAATAAGCATTGGTGCCGAGGATCACGGATTTGGCCGTAACCTCGCCGCGGGTCGTCTCCAGACGCCAGCCTTCTCCCTCGCGGTTGAGCTTGGTGACCCGGACACCGGTATGCAGTTTGGCCCCCGCCGCCGTCGCCGCCCGCGCCAAGCCCCGGACATAGCCCATCGGGTTGATGGTCCCGGCCCGGTGATCCATCAGCCCGCCATGGAACACGCCCGTGCCGATCTTCTCGGCCGCCTGGTCGCGGTCCAACAGATCCACCGGCGCGCCGAGGCGCTGCCATTCCTCCCAGCGACGTCTCAGGTCCTCGAAACCCTTGGGCGCGTGGGCCGCGTGGATGGTGCCGTGCCGCGTCGCCTCGCAGCGGATCTGATGCTTTTCAATCAGCGAGAAGACATAGCCCGGCGCCTCGCCCAGGGCATGAACCAGCCGCTTGCCGGGTTCCTCGCCAAGCTCCTTGCGCACGTCCTGGGGCGGAAGCCACACCCCGGCGTTCAGCAACCCCGCGTTCCGGCCCGAGCCGCCATGGCCGATGGTTTCGGCTTCCAGCACATGCGCCTCGACCCCCTTCTCCCCGAGATGCAACGCCGTCGAGAGCCCGGTGAAGCCACCGCCGACAATGGCCACCTCGGCCTGGATGTCGCCGGTCATCGGGTTGTCGACCTTCTTCTCCTCGGCGGAGATATCCCAGAGCGAGATGGCGGCTTTAGTGTCGGTCATGGGATCTCCCGATCGATTGATGGTCGGCGCGGGGCGACATTATCAAATCGCGACGGTGATGGTGAGAGGCTTTGCGGCGAAATATAGTGAAAAGATCGGATGCGTTCCCGCCGCTGTTCAGGAGATCCCCATGACCGCCATCGCCACGCCCCTGCCCGAGGATATCCAGGCCGTGCGCGACGGCGTGCTGGATTTCGCCCGCGCCGAGGTCTTGCCGCGCCACGCGGCGAACCGGGAGCTGCTTGAGAACCCGCGCCGGTTGTTCCGCGAGGATGGTCGGCTTTGCGACGAGGCGTTGGCCCTGGTGCGCGAGGTGCGCATGGCCTCGGCCAAGGCCGGGTTCTATTCGATGAGCGTGCCGGAGGAACTGGGCGGCGCGGGGTTCGGGATGCTGGCCTATTATGTCTGTTGGGAGGCGCTGTTCCGGACCTGTGGGCCGTCGAACTGGTTGATGCTCTATGCGATCAGCCATTGGGCCTTCGGGCCGAGCCGGGTGCTGGAGCGGGTGACGCCCAAGGCGCGAGAGGAGATCCTCGGGCCGATGATGGCGGGGGAACGGTCCATGTGCTTCGGCTTGTCCGAGCCGGGCGCCGGCTCGGATGCTTCTCGCCTGACCACCAGGGCGGTGGCCGACGGCGACGGCTGGCGGATCAGTGGGCGCAAGATCTGGACGACGAACTCGCCGGTCGCCGACTATTGCATTGTCTTCGCCCGCACCGAGTCCGGCGAGGGAAGCGGTATCAGCGCCTTTCTGGTGCCGACCTCGAGCCCCGGTTTCAAGATCGACCGGATCATCATGATGTTCGGGAGCATCGGCGGCGACGAGGCCGAGCTGAGCCTGGAGGATGTTCGGGTCGAGCCCTGGCAGCTCGTCGGCGCCTTGCACCAGGGCTTCGCGACCGCGATCTACGGGGTGTCGATCGGACGGATCTACAACTCGGCGCGCGCCGTCGGCTATGACCGCTGGGCGATGGAGGTGGCGCTGGAGCACGCCAAGACCCGCGAGGCCTTCGGCAAGCCGATCGCCGAGTATCAGGGCGTCAGCTTCCCGCTGGCTGAATCGGCGATGGAACTGCACGCGGCGCATCTGATGGGCCTCAACGCCGCCGGCTTGCTCGACCAGGGCGCGCCGGCGGTCAAGGAGCTCTCGATGACCAAGGCCTATTCGGTCGAGATCGGCGTGCGCGCCGTCGACCGCGCCATGCAGGCTCACGGCGCCATGGGTTTCACCAACGAGATGCATCTGGTGGAGGCCTGGCATTCCCTGCGCGCGGTCAACGTCGCCGACGGCACCAACGAAATCCTGCGCCGTACCATCGCGCAACGCCTGCTGAAGGGGGATCTGGAGGTTTGAGGGTTAGCGGGGCGGGGTAACCGCTGCCAAGAATGGTGTGACCATGACTACCGACCGGCTTACCCCTTGTAGCCGTAGTCCCTTGCCGCGCCTTCCTCGGTTACCCGCCCCAACGCCAGATCGCGTCGGATCAGGGCCGGGTCGCGCTCCCGCGGATCACCGATCCCGCCACCGCCCGCCTCCACCATGGCGATACGATCGCCGGGCGCGAGGATATAGCTCCCCTTGGCGTCGACCTCCGCGCCGTTCAATCGATGCACCCGCCGCGCGCCGGGTTTTCCGCCGAGATAGCCGAGGGGCGGAAACTCGGTCCGGTTGGCCATGCAGAAGATCGTCATCGGATGGCCGGTATCGTTGCGGATCACGACTTCCTGCCCGGTGCCACCGCGCCAGGCGCCGGGCCCGCCGCTATCGGGGACGATGACCTTCTTCTCGATCGTCGTGCCGGTGATGGTCTCCCAAACCTCGACCGGCACGACGGCCATGTTGGACGGGCCGGGCACGCAATCGCCGCCGTCACCGCCCTGCAGAGCGCCGAAACCGCCGGACGCGAAATAGATCGTCGAGATCCCCCGACCGTCACGATGGGTCCCTTGCACCGTCATCAGGTCCATCATCCCGCAATCCGCCTGGATTTTATCCGGCGCCGCCTCGGCCAAGGCGCCGAAGATCAAACCTGGCACGAAATGGCCGATGGCGTGGCGACCACCGGTGGGAAACGGCGGCTGGGCATTCAACAGACAGCCCTCGGGCGCGGAGACCTTGATCGGCGTCACCGCGCCTGAATTGTTCGGCAGCGCCGGAATGGTCAGGCACTTCATCGCGTAGAGCGACATGGCGTTGGTGTAGCAGAACGGCACATTGATCCCGCGCGGCACGCAGCCGCCGGTGCCGGTGAAATCGATCGCCGCCTCGCCGCCCCTGATCTCGACCGAGCAGGCCATGGGGATCGGACCGTCGGTGCCCTCTATCTGGATGTGGTTCTCATAACGGCCATCGGCGATCTCCTCGAGCTTGGCGCGCATGGCGCGTTCCGAATGCGCGCCGATGGCGTCGCTCAACGGCTCCAGGCTTTCCAGGCCGTATTCCTCCATGAAGGCGGTGACCATCGGGCCACCGACTTCGTTACAGGCGATATTGGCGACGAGATCACCGATGGTCTGTTCCGGCACCCGGACATTGGCGCGGATGAGCTCCTCCAGGAACGGGTCCATCACGCCATCCTTGGCGAAGCGGCAGATCGGCAGACGCAACCCCTCGTGATAGATCTCCCGCGCCGCCGCGCCGAAGCCGAGACCGCCGATATCCGGCAAATGGGTGATCGACATGGTGTAGCCGACGAGCTTGTCGCCCTTAAAGATCGGGCGCATCATCGAGATGTCGAACATGTGCCCGGTTCCGATCCACGGATCGTTGGTGGCGATGATATCGCCAGGCCGCAAGGTCTCCGGCGGGAACTTCTCGAGCATGTAGCGCAGGGTTCGCGGCGCGGTGCCGATGAACACCGGGACCGCGTAGGTCCCCTGGGCCATCAGGCGTCCTTTGGTATCCAGGATCACCACCGAGAGGTCGTAGCTATCGCGCACGATGGTCGAGAACGAGGTCCGCACCAAGGTGCTGACGATCTCGTCGGCGATGGCGACCATCCGGTCCCACATGATGGAAAGGGAAACCGCGTCGAAGGGGCTGGAGGAAGATGAGCTCATGACTGGGTCTCCAGCACCGCGACGATGTTAAGGGCGCGGTCGACCGTCGCGTGATTACCGGGCGTGATCACGCAAGTGGACTCGCGTTCCTCGATAAGCGCCGGGCCCTGGATAACCGCCCCCGCCTTCAGCGCGTAGCGGTCATGGACCGGGGTTTCGACGGGCTCGCCCTCGAAGTAACAGGTCCGCGTGCCTTTCACGGCATCGGCGCCGGCGGTCGGAGCACTGGTCCCCGTGACAGAGTATCCGGCCCGCAGGGGCGGTGGCGGCCCCTCGACCTCGGCCTTCCAGGTGACGATCTCCAACGGCTCGTCCAGCGGCGCCACGCCGAACAGGGTTGTGTACTTTTCGGCGAAAAATCTCGGCAGATCCGCGAAAACCCGGGCAAGGTCGTCTCCCGGCACGGCGACCTCTATCTCGTGTCCTTGTCCGAAATAGCGCATGTCCAAGCGGATCGCTGTCCTGATGCTTGCGTCATCAAGCCCTGCGGCGTGCAGCGGGCGCTTGGCGGTCTCGATCAAGGGCCGCAGGATCGCCTCGAAACCGGCGGCGTCGATATCCTCGATAAAGGTTCTTCGGGTGCGCGCTTGCTCGAAGGATAGCGGGCTCGCCAGCAGGCCCATGGCGGACATCACGCCGGCGCCGATCGGGAAAATCACCCTTGGAATATTGAGCTTCGCGGCGATCGCCATGGCTTGCAACGGGCCGGAGCCACCGAAGGCGATCATCGTCGCTTGGCGATAGTCGAAACCGCGCTCGGACGCGTGAATGCGAAACGCCCTGGCCACGTCCTCATTGGCGATATCGTGCATGCCCCAGGCGGCCCGCATCGCGGTCAGCCCCAGGGGTTCCGCCACGGTTCTGTCAATCGCGCGCTCCGCCGCCGCCTTGTCGAGCCGCATCGCGCCGCCGAGAAAAAAGTCGGGGTCGAGGAAACCCAGCATCAGATTGGCGTCTGTCAGGCTCGCCTTCTCGCCGCCTTGGCCGTAACAAGCCGGGCCGGGGTCGGCGCCGGCGCTCTTGGGCCCGACCTTTAACAAGCCGCGTTCATCGATCCAGGCGATGGAACCGCCGCCCGCGCCGATCTCGATCATGTCGACGCTGGGAACCCGGGCCGGTAGCCCGCTGCCGCGCTTGAAGTCATGAACCCGAGCGACTTCCATCTGGTCGGTCTTCAGAGGCTGGCCGCCACGCACCAGTGCCCCCTTGGCCGTGGTGCCGCCGAGATCGAAGGAAAGCACATTGTCGAGATCCAAGGCCCGGCCATGGAAAGCCGACATCAGAACCCCCGCCGCCGGCCCGGACTCCAGCATGCGCACCGGGTAACGCCGCGCGGTTTCCGGCAACAACATGCCCCCGCTCGACGTCATGATGTAGAGCGTTCCGGCGAAACCAAGTCCCGCCAGGCCGTCCTCGACGCGCGAGAGATAGCGATCGAAAAGCGGCTGGGTATAGGCGTTCATGGACGCGGTGGTCCAACGCTCCCATTCCCCGAGACCGGCGTGAACGTCCGCCGAGGTCGAGACATAGAGGCCCGGAAAGCGTTCGCGCGCCATGGCCTCGAGCGCTTGCTCATGCGCCGGATTGGCATAGGCGTGCAGCAGGCATATCGCCAATGCCTGAACACCCGCGTTCTCCACGAGATCCCGAACGGCCGCCTCGGCGGCTTGTAAATCCAAGGGCTCGGCGACGTTCCCGTCGAACTCAATGCGTTCGGTCACCTCGCGGCGGCGATCACGCGGAACCAGGGGCTCGGGAAAGCTCAAGCGCAGGTCAAACAGGTCGTAACGCTGTTCGCGCGCCATGTCCGGCACGTCGAGAAAGTTTTGGGTGACCAGCATGCCGGTCACCGCGCCCTTGCGTTCAATCAAGGAATTGGTAACCAAGGTGGTGCCGTGGGAGAGCGAGGCGACTTTCTCGATCGCGACACCGTTGTCGCGCAGCATCGCGCCCACCCCTTCCAGGACCGCTCGCGAGGGATCGTCGGGCGTTGTCAGCTGTTTGTGGATAGCGATTTTCGCGGCGGTTTCATCGAATAGGGCGAAATCCGTGAAGGTTCCGCCGATATCGACGCCGATCCTGTATCGCTGATCAGACATCACGCCCCCGCTGTTTCCATGCCGCGCGCCAACAATCCTCATAGTTACCGGCTATCGCGTCCACGCCGAACCGTTTCCGCACCTGGGGAGCCGCCTCGCGCGCCGCCTCGGTGAATTCCGCCAGCCGCTCTCGCCACGCCACGAAACCGCCGCGGAACGCCGTGCCGCCCTCTATATCCTCGCAGACAAGCCCACTGCGATAATCGTCAAGTACCGGCCCGATATCCCCGACATCCGTCGCATAAACCGGCACGCCCATGGCCATCGCCTCCAACATCGCGATCGGCAGGCCCTCGTAATGCGAACTGACAATTAGACCAGCGAGAATCGGGTAGAGCCGGGTAAGGTCGTCGCAAAAGGGAATCCGCGTCACGTTCTCCAGCGCGTGTTCCCGAATATAGGCGTCGCAATCCGGGCCGAGAACGCCGTCACCGACAAGAACGAAATGGTCGTCCTTCCCAGCCTTGGCGGATTGAATGGCAAGAGACAGGAAGGCGAGCGGGTTCTTTTGCTCGACCAAACGACCGATAAAGGCGAAACACGCTCTATCCTCCGGCAGACCATGCGCCTTGGCCAACTCCAGGCGTTCCGTCTCGCTCGGCGTTGGCTTGTCAAAGCGCGGCGCGTCGATCGCCGAATAGATCAGATCGATCCGATCGGGCGCCATGTTCAACCGGCTGGTGAAAACGTCCCGGATACGGCTGTTGATCGCGATGAACCGGTCGAAGGATTGAATGCCCGCTTCACCATAGCGCTGAATCCAACCTTCCTTGGTATCGTAAACCTGTTGATCGACTATCGGCGTGTCCTCGAACAAGTCCCGCAGCGCGGCCGCGTTATCGGCAAGCCAGGGCGAGCCGTTGCAGATCCAGATCAAATCCGGGCGATAGCCGTCCTTGAGCCTGCGCAACACGGCCAGGTGGAGATGGTTTTCCGAAATCTCGGCAAGGTCATAAATCACATCCGCGACCGCCGACATCTGGTGATGCAGGCTGCCTTGATCCCTGTGCAGGCGTTCCGTGGTCACCACGACGAAATGATATCGGTCCCGAAGCGCTCGGATGATTTCGATCGTGTTGCGCTCAACCCCTCCGACGGCAAGGAAAATCGGCAGGACCAGGATCACCGGTTTATCGCGAGCCAGCGGCGTCGGGGTCCATGTCCCCGTGAAGCTGGGCTTTTTCGCCGCCTCGCCGACATGAAAGTCGGCCACAACTCCCGCCGGATGCGCCACCGATTGGTTGGGAAAGATCTCGGAAAGGGTCACATCCGCCGCCCCGTCCTCGGGCTCCGGAAGCAACCTTAGGACTCGACCGTTCAGGCCACCCGTCGCACCGTTTACCCGCCGCAGCGTGTGATTGGGTGACGGCATGCACCGCAGCGCCGGTGGCTCTTCCAATCCGTGCGACGCGACCACGACATCCAAACCGTTTACCTCCATCGCAAGCGCCATGTTGCGAAGATGACCCGCCGGCAACCAGCTGGACTTCGCGTCGGGTTGGTAGACCAGCCCATCAAACGCCGCCAACGCGGATCTATCGATAATCGTGAAACCCTCGTAGTCCGAACGCACAAGCCCGGGACCATCAACCGCGACCGCGAAAGGTAGTTCCGGCGCGTCACCACTCGCCGGCAATTCAATCGCCGGTCCGCGAACCGCCTTGCGCAAGGCCGACAGCGCCCGGTCTCCACCTGGCAACGCCAACAAAATTCTGGCGATCAGCCGCTTGAGCGCCATCATTTCGACTCTCCCGGATCACCGACATGGTCGCGATACCAGTCCTTGAAGGACGGGTTGGGAGCAACCTGGAAGGGGTTGGCGAAAGTCGCCTCGACATCCGGATGATGCCGGAAGAACCGACGTTCCTCCATGGTGACCGGCGTTCCGTCCTGGTAGCGTGAATAGGCCCAGTCGCGGTTGCCATCGACATCCTGGCCCTCGTCCCGGCACGCCGCGCGGTACCATTCCAACAGCGGCGCGACAGCGGATTGGCGACTCCCGTAGATTTCGTTCACCGTGGCGTGCGCGCCCGAATCAAAGCCCGTGAAGTGATAGAAGCGCAAGGGCTCCCCGTCGACGCGAAGTCCTTCGGCGACGGAACCGGACAAGGATCGGTGCAAGAGATTCCAAGCCGCGACATTGTATCCGGGGTCGGTCAAAATCCCGGTGCCTGGAAAGAAAACCGGAATCAGGTCCCCCCAGCGCTGATCGGTGAACAGCCCCTCGGACACGTCGTCGATGCAGAAATGAGCAAGCCGGTCGGCCCACCAGGCCGCGAGACGCCTGCCCTCGGGACGATCGGCGACGGCCAGAAAACCGAGATTGTACACGCCATGGCGGAGCAGAATGATCTCATGATCACGGACGGCCTGCAGATAGTCGTCGCCCACGTCATCGACGCTGATCGGGGCGAGATCATGAGGCGTAAGTAGCGCCGGGCTTTCCTCGAGCCGTTCCGCGATCGGCGAGAGATCACCAAACACCGCGACATCCGGGTCCAGGAAAATCACCTTATCGTGACGCGGATCCGCGAGCAGCCGCTTCAACGCCGTTCCCTTTACCGCCGTCGAAGCCTCGACGATGGAATGCGAGAATACCCAGGCCTCGAACCGCCCCTCGGCCAATCCGGTGTCCATAAGCTCCGCCGGGCCGATGATCTCATCGAAGGGCTCAAGCGCCGGATCGAGATCCTCGGGCCACGGCTCCACCACCACGGCGACAAATCGACATTCCGGATGTTGGCGTTTCACGGATTTGGCCAGCACCCGGGCCTTGGGCAGGTAATTCGAGACGATACTGGTGAAAACCGCGGTGCGTTCCAGTCCGCCCCTCATGCTATTCACCATGACCGTCACCACCGCGTCCCGGTTTGAACATGCCCGTCACCGCGCGAAGTGGCGCCGTCACGCGCCAAGAGGTCGATGCCTGAACGCTCCGCAATCGATGCTCCAAGTCCGCCTGTTTTTGATGCGCGAGGGAAAGTTCCGCTTGGATGCGTTCGGCGTTCGCGCGTTCACGCGACAGGGCGCCACTCAAGGACGCGATCGCGCGCGCGGTCCATTGCGTGATTTCCCTTTGTCTCGGAGCGCGACAATCGAACACGATGCTTACCTGAGTCTCCCGGAAGCGAGCCAAGATCTCGTCCGGAACCTTTAGATTGACGCGGTCCGCTCCATTCTCGGCCATAAGCCAACGCAATACTCCCGGAGGCGACGAGAGCACGGCCTCGTTGCTTACGGACAAGTCCTCCGGTTGCCGGGCGGTCCAAATCGTCGTCGCCCCCTCGACACATCTTAGGTTGGATACTTCCAACGCACCGACGCGAGCGTCGACGGTCAAGGCGAAACCAGCGGGTCTATCCACCGTGCGTGGCACGTCCACGCGAACCCGCGCCGGCGCGCGGCCCAGCACCGCCTCGGCGCTCGCCCGATGGGTCCCGATCAGCTCTCCCTCCGCCTGCCGCCATTCAAGGGTGAACCGGCGACTGGAGGCAACGGTCGGCGTCGCGGATTTCACAAAAGGCTTCACGCGGCCGGCGGCTGAACGGTCACCCCGCGCCATGCCATCCAGCAGATGACGCGCGTCCTGGCTCGACTCGGGCATCGCCCAGCCATTCGGGCCAACGGGGAACGCATTGATCAAACCATCGGCGAGATCAATCAGACGCGGGATCTTCATTGCCTCGGCAATCGCGCAAGGAAACGACGCCGCGCCGACGAAAACCGAGCATTCCGCGAGAAATCCAACCAATTCCTTGGCATCCGTGAATTCGCGCAACTCTCCTTCGATACCAAAATAGTTCGGCAGTTCACTGCGAAACCCGATCAGGGTCACGGGTCCAAAACCTTCCAGGATCTCAGCCAACCTTTCGTTCGGGCGGTTCCGATAACGCGGCGTGACTGAAACGGCGATTCGTTTCTCCCGTGTCGTCACCTTCGGACACTCGATCCAAGCGCGCGCCGAGTCGACACGGCATCCGAAGGCCATGGCATGGGCCTCCACGAGGTGCCTTCTTTCAAGGGGCTCCAGGCGGAACCGGTCAAGGACATAATCCACGCCCAAGAAGGACGCGGAAATGTGTTCCAAGGGCAAACCCGAAACCAGGTTGGAAACCCTGGCCTGATAACCGAAGCCACCACCGACCCGGATCGGCGCGGCGACGATATCGACCGTGTTTATGGTCGGCTGGTCCAGCAAAAGCGAGACCAGTGATTGCGCCATCGCCTCGGTCAGGACCCGTCCGCCAGCCCCGGGGTCCTCGCAAACATTCAACAACAGGTGGCTAACGCCGAGGGCGCGAACCGTCGGCAGCGCATAGACGACATCGCCGATGTTTCCGCTATGAACCGCCGAAATCGCGCCCGGCGCGGGATCCTCGCCGTGCCGGGAAAGCCGGTCGAGTATCGACGTCATGAATTGGTCCCGCCCAACACGTCTCGAACCAGATCCACCGCGTGCCGATGGGCGCGGCGCTTCGCGTTCAGCAGATCCGCTCCCAACGCCACCATATCCAATCCGGCGAGTTGCCCTTCCACGCCATCCAATTCGGCGGTCAGGCAGGCCGGCAGGCCGGCCACCGCCTCGTCGCCCACCAATAGGACCGGCTTGAGGACACCATTCGCCAACGCCGCCGTGAACGGATCGCTGGTAACCACAAGATCATGTCGGCTGATCAGATCAATCCAGTCCGATCGTCTCGACGCGACCAATGACCACACGCCTTCGGCGCGAAACAGTTCCGCGAGTTCCTCCTGCCTCCGGGACGCGGCGGTCAAGGTATATTTGCCGAGCAGGCTCTCGACTAGGCGACGTATCCAGGGCCCGTCACCCGTCGCGTCGATCAGTATCCTGGACAGCCCCCTGGTCGGCGCCTCCGGCAAAGGTTCGAACAATGCCAGTCCCGGACCGTCCAAGGGCGCAAAAACGGTCTTGTCGACATCGATACCAGCCAAGTTCGATGGCGCGACCGAAATGATCCTGTCCAAATGAGCCGCGAGCGAATCGTCGATGACGTCGGTGAATATCAACCAGGACCGGCGTTCCGCCGGCATCGCTTCATCGCAAAGCGCGATGAGCGCGTCGGCCATCGCCGTTCCCGATTCAGATGCCGCCACCCCATGTACCGCGAAGACCTCAGCCGACATGATCTTGTTCCCGCCAGTTCAGTGGATCGTTATATCAAACCCCGGCCTTCCCTGAAATCAACCGGGCGCCGCCAATGTCGCGCGGCACCGTGAAACAATGGTCACCTACCGTTCTGATTCGGGTCCAAACCGCGCGCGCAACCAGTCCAAGGTCAACCCGAGCCCGGTATCGATATCGACCCGCGGGCTCCAGCCAAGATGTTCCTCGGCCAGGGAGATATCGAGGATACTGGCTGGGACATCGAGCGCCCGACCGGGTTTCCGCTCAATCCGAAGAGGTTCGGCGAAGAGCGGTCCTATCCTGGCGATTATGTCGTTCAAGCTCAATCCGCCGCCGCCGCCGATATTGAACAAGGCGAGCGGGCCATCATAGCGGGCGGCGGCGGACAAGGCGGCGGCGACGTCGCCGATATAGATGTAATCGCGAATCACCTCGCCGGTTCCCCAGATCTCTATCGCCTCCCGGTTGAGAGCCCGATAAAGAAACGCGGCGATCGCGCCCTGACCCCGCAGCGGATTCTGATGCGGGCCATAGGGATTGGCGACCCGAAGCACGATGGCGTCCAAACCACGCTGACGTCTGTTGATGGCGATATATTTCTCAATCGCCAGTTTACCGACGCCATAGGCATTGATCGGGTCGGTACCCGCTGACTCGGGCGTCGGGACCGCCACCTCGGGTCCGTAAACAGTCCCGCCGGAGGATACGAAAACAAGACGCGCCGACGACTCCGTCAGCAGATCCAGCAGACCGAGCGCCGGCAAGATGGAGTTCTCGACATCCCCCGCCGGGTCGGCGTTCGCCGAAGCCGGCGTCGAGGAAGCCGCGAGGTGATAGACGGTGTCCGCGCGGCGGACCAGATCCGCCAATGTTTCGCGGTCATCGAGACCCGCCTCGACCCATTCCACGTCATCCGGACAGTCGTCCGGCGCTGGTCGGATATCCAGTGCGATAATCGTCGCGCCGTCATCGCGAAGCCTCTCGATGAGGTTCCAGCCGATAAAACCGCCCGCGCCCAAAACCAGACAGGTCTTGCCATCAAGAGAGCGCGTGGTCGCTTGGGTCCCCGTGGTCGTTTGGCTCATGGTCACGCGGCCCGGTCCTCTAGATAGCGATTACCCGATAAACCGGCTTGTATCTCCGACGGCGTGAAAACCTCCACGTACTCCGCTGTTATCTTCTTGAAAAGTCGGCGAACCTCGGTCGTCACGGCATCACCGTCTTCCTTAATGGTATTGCTCTCGTGGGTTCGATAGCGAACCAGAATCTGCGGCAGGAACCGCGCGTTACCAAGCAATGCCGCCCGTAACGCGAAATCCCAGTCGTGGACGTAGCGATAATCTCGAAACCCACCGATCTTTGCGTACAATTGCTTGGTGAACAGCATATTGCTTGTCGTCGCGATGAAATTCTGACTGGCCAACATCGGCAGAAGGTCGTTCCGCGCGAGAAGGTCGCGCGCGTCGAAGCCGCGTGGGAACGGAAACTCCGGAGATAGGGGGCCACGTTTAATCCCGAGAGCGCCGCCGTCGGCATCCATCAACGCGACATAGCCGGTGACAAAATCATACTTGGTCCGGTTGACCGCCATCTGAACCGCCTCGAAACGGGCGGGCGCGAAGATATCGTCGGAATTGAGGACCGCCAACCAGGGCTGGCTCGCCGCCTCGGCCAGCTGGTTCAGACGGGCATGCGCGCCGATATTGCCACCTTCCACCGGTGTCAGGTCGCGCACCCGCCCCGACCGATCCCGAGCCAGCCGCTGGATCACCTCTCGGCTGTCGTCGCTCGAGCCGTCATCGGCCAGCAACACCTCGCGGACCAGCGGGCTCGCCAGCGCCGATTGGACCGCATCGCCGACATAGGCGCCATGGTTATAGACGGGAATCAGAACGCTAAACATTTCCTGGCCGGCCCACTAGTCGCGCGCCCCGCGACGAAACATCCGATAGAGCGAGACAATCCAGGGACGCCGGATCGCCCAAAGCCTCAAAGCGGACATGAAACGGCCACGTGGGCGCGAGAACCCCGCCGCGCCTGGAGCACCGCCCGGGTAGAGCTGGTCACTTGAGATAAGCGAGCCGGAGAATTCAATAAAGGCGGTTCGGTTCATATCGTCGCGAAAGCGCGCCAAGGCCACGTCGTAGGCGGCCCCGAGATTCGCCTCAGGATCGGTCTCCGCCAGAATATATCCCTGGGCGTAGGCAAGCCGGAATACCGCGGACAGCGCCGCCGCGTGCCAATGATCGCTTCCCATCCGCCCGCCGGTTTCAAGCAGGCGAAGCCAGGCCTTTATTCCCTCGATCAGAAGAAGTTGGTCGGGGATACGGCGGTCCTCTTCAGGCAGGATGGTCCGTCGAAGCGCGCGCGGCACCCGTTCGGGGGCCACCATCGTGGCGACATCCGGGTGAATTCGGACAAACTCCCGCGCCGCGTTACCGGCATTGACCTGGCGGCGCAAGAAACCGGCGACGTCGTAGTGATGACTGTGCGTGCCAATCGACAACGGCGCGTATACGATCTTCAATCCTTGGCGGCGATTGAACAGCCGATAGGCGAACTCGATATCCTCGTAACCATAGGTCTGGAAGGAATCGCTGAACCCGTCCTCGGCCCAGTTTCGCGCCACTGATTTTTTCACCGAAATGTTGGCGGTATAGAAAAACCGCCAGTCAAGCTCGGCATAGGGGGGGATATGCGCGTACCCGAACTGCTCCCCACCACCGCCCTGGATATGGCTCATGACGTAGGAGACGTCGAAATCCCTCGCCCAAGGCCAGATCACCTTACCGAGGACGGCGACCTCGTCGCCGGGCATCTTTTCATGCAATTCGGCGTGCGCGCGGAAAAAATCGTCGTTGATCGGTGTGATATCGTCACCGAGAAACAAAAGGACGTCGTGGCTCGCCATATCCGCGCCGACGTTTCTCGCTCCCCCGGCGCCGCGGTTTTCGATCGATGTCCAAATGAGATTGTCAAACCGCTCGGCGCATTTCTCGAGCTGCTCGGCGGCGTCGTTCGTCGAGCCGTCATTGACGACCACGAATTCCAATTCGACGCCGCCCGCGTTCTCCATGCACTTTTCAAGCAGGTCGGCCAGCGGCCCGCGCGGGTTGTAGGTTGGGATCACGACGGAAATGGCGACCATGGAACCCGCGTAAGAAATGTGAAACGGCTGCCGCAAAGGTAGTGACGGAACGCAAAATAAAAGTCAACCAAACCGCCCCGTCATGGGCCGGTTACTCTTCTAGCCGCGTCCCTTGCGCACAATAGCCGAGCCGGAGAAATCGGGCATCGGGACAGGACTCCAAGGCGTATCCGCGAAAAACGAGTCCATGGCTCGCGCGATCCCCGGCCAATGCCCACTTCCATGGTCATGGAATATCATCGCTCCGCCCGGGGACAATCGAGGCCAGAACCATTCCAACGCCGCCCGCGCTGGTTGCTCCAGATCGCAATCCACATGGACCAGGGCGAAGCGTGTGTCCCGCGGCAGATCACCGGCGCTGTCCGGAAACCATCCGGGCATGTAGTGCGTTGAAGCACACTCACCGACGAAAGCGCGAACCGCCGCCTCGCTGGTGTCCTTGAAGGCCCCGTCCAAGGCGCGCCTACCGGAGGCGTCCACCCCGTCATCCCCAAGGTCCCGATCATCAAACCCCTCAAAGGTATCGAACAGATATAGATCCCTTTCGGGGCAAAGCAGCCTGAGCAGCTTCGCGGTCTTGCCCTTGTAGACCCCGAACTCGGCGACAGCTCCATCAATCTCGTCCCGAGCGATCATCGCCGCGAGTTGACCGAACATCCAGATCCGATTGACATCCGCCAACGCCATCGCTCCGGACTGCTCACGCATGGCGTCCAATAGAGACGTCAGTGTCTGGCCCGATCCTTCGAAAGGGTCGTGCTCCGGACGCAGGACCGCCGCCACCGGGCCGAGCCGGGCGTTGACCAGCCCCGGGACCGCCGGCCGGCGCAAGGCCCAGGTGGCCAGGGCCGCGCAAAACCGATCGAATGGCGCTTGGCCCATCACCCGTCTCCCACGCCGTCAAGCGCCGCGAACCCGTCGTCGCTCGCACCGGGCCGAGCCTCCGTCGCCGCTCGGAACACGGCGTCAAAGGCCGCCACCGCCTCCGGCATCGAACGTCGTTCCTTTTCTCCCGCGACGCGGTGATGACGTTCCGCGGGGTCGAGATACCGGTCGACCTCCACCGCGCCGAACCCGGATGGATCAAGCGCGACCGGCGGCAATCCCGGCACGGTGAAAGCATCGGAAACGCGGGCCATCAGTCCGCGCCAATCGCCCAGCAACTGATCGTAATCGACGAATATCCGAGGCTCGCCCCGCGTATCGCGTTCGGCTTCCGACATATAACGCCACCAGAGCCGCAACGCGGCGTCCCACTCCATGCCGTCTCGCGCCTCCAGGGAGGCGGCGACTTCCGCCGGATCGCGTCGTACCAGGATGAAGCAAGGCCGGACAGTTTTCAGAAGCGGGCGCCATAGCCGAACGAACCTGCACAATCGGGGATCCTTCATTCCCCAATCGACCGCGCGTCCGATCGGAAAATCGTGATCCAATACCCTGCGTATCTCCACCCGGGCCTCGACCGCGGCGGCGCTCTCGAGCCAGCCATTCGGAAACGCCTCGTGATCACTCCAGTGCGAGCCCATGGCCCGCAACAGGATCTCGTGGACCGGCACGATGCTGTTGTGTTCAAAAAAACCGAGGGAGTTCGACCCCTCTTCCGCCGGCATCAGGTTTGAGCCCAGGTCCAGACCAAGCCGCCACAGCGTCCCCGCGAGAGCCGAAGTCCCGCTACGATGCATGCCGAGCACGAAAATCGCGCGGCAGGTCGATCCCCCAGGCACCATCATGGCCCACTCGGCACCGTGGCGGGCGGGCGCTCGCTCATCCCGTCGGCGAGATAGCCAAAAGCCTCCAAGGCCCCACGGTTCTCTTCTTGCAGCACTTCCAACGCGTCCGCCGGGATTATCCGTCGCCATCGAAACAGGCTGGGCGGTTCGGCTATCTCCGCGATCGCGTGATCCAACAGTCCTTGATCAAGATCCATGAACGCCAGGACCTCGCGGCCAATGTCACGCGGCCTTTGTACGAGATCCTCCAGCCTCACCCGCAGATATCGCCCCGGCAGCGCGCGCTCGGCCCAGCGCGCGGCGTCGAGATTCGCCTTGCTCCATAGTCGGCACGACTCGATCGGGTCGTCATCGCCGACGCGTTGTCGGTCGAGAACGGCTTCGTAATGCTTGATGAACTGCCATTGGTTGGTCGACACCGCCATGTCTCGGCCATCGCGAACCAAGTGAATCACCCGGACCTTGGGAAAAACCGCCTGAATGACCGGAAGCACGTACATGGCCCTCGGGTTCTTCCATCCCCAACGCGCGATCGGCCTTGGGCGTCCTTGAAGCCAAGTTCGCGCGCAGGCACGAAAGCCATCGACCGCGCGTTTTCGAAGCTCCGCCGAAAGATTCCCAAGCCGGTAGTCCAAACTCCGGGTTTCCCCCATCACCGCGTTGATGATCTCGTCGAGATAGGGTTCGAACGGCATCGCGTCGCCAACGTTATTGACGTCGTCGCCCGCCCCCATATAGACCCCGGCGCGCTCGAGAATGACGCGCATCGCCCGGGTTCCGGAGCCTCCGGTCGCGCAGATGACAACCGGTTCCGTCATAACGCCGCGCCCAAGCACGCCGGCCATCACCTGGCCGCACCCGGTCGGCAAAAGCATCGCGCTGATCCTGGTCATGGCTGTTCCGTTTCCGGTCGCGAATGGAAAACGACATCCGACTCAAGCTCGAAATCGACCAGTCCCTGAAGCATCAGATCGGGATCGGCCTGAACGCGGAACATCACCGAATCAATGACTCTGTGCAGAAAACCAAACTCCGAGCCCGCGCGTCCCATGACGCCGCAGCTGATCGTATAGTGCGAGGCCGAGAACAATCGGCAGGGGAAGGTAAACGACGCCGTCACCCGATCCCCCTTCGCCGCGTTCAAGGTCAATTCCGACGGCCGCGCCGATCGACTGCCGCCCAAGGGATACCCCGCGTGCGTCCGAATCATCATTTGGAACAAGACCTGCCAGGCCTCGCTTTCGAACTCCACCTCAAAGCAGAACCGGTACCGATTGCCGCGGATCAAGGTATTGACCGGCGCGCCTTCCAGCGTCTCGATCCTCGGATTGGAGATGCGCGCGCCGTTAACAGGCAGCTCGGTTCGACCCTTGGCGGTCAGGTTGGGATCGAAACTCTCGCCGACAGGCTGCTCGGCGGGCGGCTTTTCCGTCGTCTCGGCATCGTCGAGCGAAGCCCGATCAGTCGCTCCACCTGCGCGTATCTCGCCGACGATCGCCTCGCGACTTTCGACCGGCGCGAAGACGAGGCGGTGGAACTGATCGATCACCGATTTCGGCTCGCCGTCGAGAAGCAATCCGCCGCCATCGAACAACAGCGCGCGCCGGCAAAACTGGATCACCGCTTGCGGGCTGTGGGAAACGAAGAACAGGGTTCCGCCGGCTTCCTGGAAATCCCGTATCCGCGCGAAGCATTTGTTCTGAAATCCTTCGTCACCAACCGAAAGCGCCTCGTCGACGATCAGAATGTCGGGCTCCACACTGATGGCCAGTGAAAAGGCGAGCCGCACATACATGCCGCTGGAATAGGTACGGACGGGCATGTCGATATAGTCACCGATATCGGCGAACTCGATCACCGCCTCCATCCGCTCTTCGATCTCCTTGCGGGAAAGTCCCAGGATCGCGGCGTTCATGGTGAGGTTGTCGCGGCCACTGAAGTCGCCGTTAAAGCCGGCGCCGAGTTCCAACAGCGCCGATACCCTGCCGCGAATCAGCGCTTGGCCGGTGCTGGGCCGAAGCGTGCCCGCGAGAATCTGAAGCAGGGTCGACTTCCCCGCGCCGTTTCGCCCCACCAGGCCGACGGTCTCGCCACGCCGAATATCGAACGAGATGTCCTTCAGCGCCCAGGATTCCTGGTAGAGTTGGCGCGAATTGCCCACCGCCCATTGCTTGATCCGGTCAAACGGCGTCGTGAAGGTGCGATAGACCTTGCTCAGATCCTCGACCCGGATCACCACGTCATCGGGCAGTTGCGCCACGTCAGATGACATCGGCGAATACCCTCTTGCAACGAACGAAGATGTAAAAGCCGATCCACGCGACAATGAAGGCCACGATCGCGTAGATACCGAGAGCCGACCAATCCGGTGACGTCCCATCCAACAGGACCTGACGCAGCCCCTGAATCGGAACCGTAAGCGGGTTGAGATAAACCACGGCGCGGACTTTCTCCGGCAAGGTATCGATCTTGTAGAAGACCGGCCCCAGGAACAACAGGACCGTCGCCAACAGTCCGGTCACGTGTCCGATATCCCGAAGAAAGACACCGATCGCCGCGAGAAACCACGCGACACCGGCCATCATCACGAGGAAGGGAAGCAAGACCAGCGGCGTCAGAAAGGCGGTCAGAGGCAGGGCGCCCAATGTTCCCGCATGCACGATCAGCAGTACCAACAATCCGATCGCCGTGGTCGTCGCGGCGCTGAGCACCGCCGCCAGCGGCAGAAGTTCGGTCGGCAGCACGAACTTCTTCACCAGATTGGGGTTTCCAAGCACCACGTTCGGGGTACGGGTGATCACCTCGGCCAGGAACCCATGCAGGACCAGCCCGGCGAACAGAAATTTCGCGAAGGCCGTCAGGTCCGTGGTCGCGTCGATCTTCACGGCCTTCGGCGCGAACATGGCGCCGAACACGAAGGTAAAGACGGCGAGCATCAAAAGCGGCGTCAGCACGGCCCAGAACAACCCGGCAAGGGAGCCCGTGTATTTCGAGGCGACCTCTCGCCCGACCATGCGAATCAGTAGCAACGGGTCGCGCCAGACCGCGACATAGGGCCCGAACGCACATCCAAAAAAGGACGGCGCCTTTACCTGCGCGGCATTCACGGAGACGGTGGAAACTGGCATGCCGATGATTATAGCAGTTCGCGTGGTGCGTGGCTTGTCGGGATTATCTCTGCCGGGATCTGTTTGCGT
>JAYOIK010000017.1:0-73415 GCA_038118725.1 Alphaproteobacteria bacterium
CGTGTTTTCTAACATAATTCGAAAATATAAAAGAAATTTCCTCAAAAATTTATATAAATATGTATGTAATTTTCAAAAAAACGATAATTTATTTAAATTGAGTAATTTATATGGGGGTTTTATTATTTTATTCAGAATAATTATTTTGTGCTTCAACTTTATACACCCCCCACCGTAAATCCTTGACAGTCGGCATCGTTTTGTAGCCTAGCGTTGTTGCCATGTCTCGCACGATACTGTTGAAGGTCTCTGGATCAACATACGCATTGTCGTGTGTCTGGGCATCGACCACATCGGACATCGCCTGATCGACCGATTCGCTGATCGGTGAAATCTCTGGCGGCTCCGGAGTGTTGAGAAGAGCGTTTGACATTGCGACCGCTATTTTTTGAAAGGCGTATTGCACATCATCGATCAGCACATAGCATGCGAGGCGTTCGATCTTGTCCGCCTTATTCGCCCCATACTCTGGCGCTTCTCCGCAATCAAACCGACGTATCGCTTCAATTAATTCGTCCACGGTTGAGACAGAAGGGTTGATTCGATTTGAAACAACGTCCGCGAACGGTCCCACGGGCTGTGGATGATGGGATAGGCTGATGGTTGGAGTTCCAAGGATGGCGGCTTCCAAACCCGTCGTGCATCCCGTCTGAACAAGCAGATCCGCGGCCATGATCCACTCTTGAGGGTCCGTTCCAGTGACCACCTCCATGTTTTTGGTTTCCGACGCGAGGTCCCGATACACCGTCTCGCGCTCCGACGGGTGGGGACGGAGCACAATCCGGCGCTCGGGAAACACGCGACTCATTGAACGAACAAAGGATTTGATTGCGAGCACGTTGTTGCGATCGTGGTTTAGGTGGTTCTCCAGGAGCTCGAGATCCGCCGGCGCGGAGGGGTCTATATACCCAATTTGAATAAGCGCCTCCTTGTAGCGATCCAGATTCCTCTCCTTGCTGTTCGTGCCGCCGGAGTTGGTATTCACCAGTATAAAGGGTCCGAACCTATGTCGAATTTCCTCCACTTTCTCGCCAAGAGCATCGGTGAATGGAGGGCGAAGTAAGTCCACGCGGACATTGCCGGTGGTCTCGAGCTGATCGACGGAAAACTCCCTTTGCGACCGTAATGTTTCTTTATGTACGGCGCCTTGGCAAAAAACCTTGTGGAAAATGGAATGCGCATCCTTCCAGCAATCTTGAGCAATCAATTGTTCGTTCGAGTTCCCTAGGGCTTCCTCGTCTGTCGCAACAGGCAAAAATCCCATCTTTTTAATTTCACGACCAATATCAGTTTGTACTTTATTGATACCCTTGAAACACATCAGCCCACGTGGGAACTGAGAAGAGTAAGAAAGCAACGCTCTGTCTGTTCCGATTACCGTGGTTATCCCGATCCGACTTAGTTCCAGCGCAATCAAGGTTTTAGCCTTAAGTTCCCGTATTTTCTTTTCTATCGGGAGATAGACGATGCGGTGCATTTAAGCCCCCTGCGAGGTACCGAAATGGAGGGCGTATTCCAAAACGGCTAAGCGACGCGGTTTTATTCAGTTCGATGGTCCGGATGCCAACATGCCCTCGGCGCGCCTAACAGAGACGGCCATTTTTCGCCGTTCGAGCGATCAGACCTGTTTGGTGGCAGCTTTGAGCATCTCCGCGTTCACGTCAATCTACCGTCGCGGCGTCCCCAAATGCCTATGCCGGCCAAGGTCATGATGGCCTTCGGACCAACGCGGGCATGCGACACTTGCTGATCAATGAGCTAAGGCCGGAATCGCCGGGGGCATCCTCGATTCCCGCCTTCTAAAACAGGTGTGGCGAGCGTGCCTGTGGGCTTTGATGACAGCCAGCGATCGTTTGAATTCTTGGGGCCCTAGGAAAATCATTAGCGGAAAGATAGGTCGTTGGGTGGGCGTGGCGTGCTCCTCTTCCCACTTGTTCTCGTTTCCATGGACAGCCTACTCTTTGTCTCGTTTGGGTCATTTCTGGCGGGGAGGAAGCCGATGCTATTACAGCCGACAAGAACGGACATGTTGGACCCGGCGCTCTACGAGGCGGTGCGCCGACCAGCGGAGCAGGCGTCTCCGCTGCCGAACTGGTGTTACACCTCCGACGAGTTTTATGCCCTGGAGATCGAGCATATCTTCAAGAAGGCCTGGAACTATGTCGGCCACGCTTCCCAGATTCCAAATCCAGGGGATTTTTTCGCCCACGAGATAACCGGCATGCCGATCCTGATCGTGCACGGGATGGATGGAACGATACGGGCTTTTCACAACGCTTGCCGCCATCGCGGCGCGCCGATCGCGTCGGGCGAGGGCAATTGTAAGCGCTTCACTTGCCCCTACCATTCCTGGACCTACAGGACGGATGGGAATTTGTTCGCCACCCCGATGATCGAGGAGGACGATAATCTAAGGCATGCCGATCTCGGCCTGCTTCCGGTTCGCATGGAACGTTGGCACGGGTTCCTGTTCGTCACCTTCGATGATGGCGCGGCGCTGTTGATGGAGTGGCTCGGCGATCTTCCCGGGAACTGCGCGGGTTACGGGCCGGAGAACCTTGTCTGTACCCGCCGGGTGCACTGGGATGTCGGGGCGAATTGGAAGCTGCATTTCGAAAACTTCAACGACTCCCTGCATATTCCCTTTATTCATGGGGGAACGCTTAACCGCCAGAAGGTCTCTGGACGCAAACGCTCCACCCATGAGGAGATCCAGGGCCAGATCATCACCCATTTCACCGAGCACGAAGGCAGCAGGGGCCTGATCCACGGCACCACCGGTTTCGAGCCAATCTCGACCTTGAGCGGGCGCTATACCAAGGGCACCTACTATCCCTGCATCCTGCCGGGCACGATGATGGGATGGACCATCGACTGTATGTGGATCTTCGAGCTACATCCGACCGGCCCTCGGAGCGTGCGCGTGGTCGGGGCCTCGTTTTTTCCGGAGGACCGGACGCGGCGAGACGACTTCGAGGAGATCGCGCGAAACTACTACGAACGCATGGACGCGATTCTGCCGGAGGATAATGACGCGGTGGAGATGCAGCAGAGTGGCCTGCGGGTGCCTGTCCAGGCGGCGTCGAAATTCACTCACATGGAAACGCTTTGCCATGCCTTCGACAGTTGGATCGTCGATCAGGTGCTGGCGTGAGGGGTATCGAGGTGGATCTCGCCGTGATCCCGAGCGGCGGTTGACCTTGGCTTCGTCAGACGCCAAAGTCGCCGGCTTGATCATAAAACCATCCCGTGGGCCTGAAGCGTGAGCATCTGGGGCAAGATCATTGGCGGCGCGGCCGGGCTCGCGCTCGGTGGACCGATCGGCGCGTTGTTGGGCGCGGTGGCCGGCCATGCCGTCGACAAGATGACCGGCGAGGAGGCCAGCGGTCCGATTGACGAGACCGCGTCGACCCGCAAGGTCGCCTTCACCATCGGCGTGATCGTGCTTTCCGCCAAGATGGCAAAGGCCGACGGCGTGGTGACCAAGGACGAGATCGCCGCGTTTCGCGAGGTCTTTCATGTCCCGGACGACGAGACCCGGAATGTCGGCCGGGTCTGGGATCAGGCTCGCAAGGATGTCGCCGGGTTCGAGCTCTACGCGCAGCAGATCGCCAAGCTGTTTAACCCAGGCTCTCCGGTCCTCGAGGAACTTCTCGGCAGCTTGCTGCATATCGCCAAGGCCGATGGCGTGGTGCATGAGAACGAGCTCGCCTATCTCGAGCGCGTGGCCGAGATCTTCGGGATCGACGAACTCGCGTTTCAGCGCCTGTTGTCGGTTCATGGGGCGGCGACCGGGAACGACCCCTACGGCGTGTTGGGCGTGAAGCCGGGCGCGAGTGATGACGAGATAAAGTCGGTTTACCGCAAACTGATACGGGAAAATCACCCCGACCGGCTTATCGCCGAGGGCATGCCCGAGGAATTCGTGCGCCAGGCCAACGAGAAGATGGCCGCGATCAACGCCGCCTATGATGATATCCGCAAGGCCCGCGGCATGAACTGACGGGGCGGCTTGGTTCTAAATATTGCGCGTGATTAACCCGCGTGACCGTATGGGCTTGCGCGGCGAAGCGATGTTCGATATAAATTCTTCATGAGAACAAAACGAGAACAAAATTCAGCGCGGCGTATCCTCCACCTTTGGCTGCCCTATCTTTCGGTTGAGCGTTATCGGCGGGAAGCGGGGGGCGAGGCCGGAGAGCGGGCCCTGGTGCTCGCGCGGGACGAGCATGCCCGACGGGTGGTCGCCGGCCTGTGCCCCTTGGCGTCGACGGCGGGGATCGCGGTTGGCCGGTCGGTAACCGATGCGCTGGCGTTGGAGCCGTCCCTGTTGGTGGCGAGTGTCGACCCGACGGCGGACCGGGCGGCACTGGAGGCGTTGGCCGAGTGGTGTGGTCGCTATACACCCCTGGTGGCGATTGATCCGGCGGGTGGTGAGATCGGCGATGGCGGGCTTTGGCTCGACATCACGGGATGCGCGCATCTGTTCGGCGGTGAGGCGGCGCTTTTGGATGATCTGGTGAACCGGCTGTCCGGACAGGGGTGGAGCGGTCGGGCGGCGATCGCCGATACGCCGGGAGCGGCTTGGGCGCTGGCGCGTTTCGGCAGCCGGACGACGCAAGTGATCGCGCCCAGTGGGCAAGGAGCGGCGCTGGCGCGCTTGCCGCTCGCGGCCCTGCGCCTGCCTCCGGCGGCGGTGGAGGGCTTGGAGCGGGTCGGTCTGCGTCGGGTCGATGCCTTGATCCCGGTTGCCCGCTCGCCGCTCACCGCGCGTTTCGGGGCGGTGGTGGCGCTGCGTCTCGACCAGGCCCTGGGACTGGCGCCGGAGCCGATTTCGCCCCGGGCGCCAGTGTATCCTCATCGGGTCCGCCTGAGCTTGCCGGAGCCGATCGCCACGACTGATGACATTGCCCTGGCGAGCCAGCGGCTACTGGCGCGTCTGATCGAACGCCTGGAGCGTGAGCATCGCGGCGCGCGGCGCCTACGTCTGGCGTTCTATCGGGTCGACGGCTCGGTCCGGCAACTGACCATTGGCACCAGCCGGCCAAGCCGGGACGGTGCCGCTCTATTTCGTTTGTTCGCCGAGCATTTCGACAAGCTCGATCCGGGCTTCGGCATCGACGTGCTCACCCTCGAGGCGCTGGAACTGGACGTGGACGCGCCATCGCAGGCCGGGCTCGAGAACGGCTCCAGACGAAGCGCCGCCATGGCCGTCGATGCGTTGACCGATCGTCTGTCCAATCGCTTGGGCGCCCGGGCGGTTACCCGACCGGTGACGCGCGAAAGCCATGTTCCGGAACGGGCCGAGACCTTCGTGCCCATCACCTTGTCCTCCGAGGAATATTGGGAGCCCTCTGGAACTCCCGCCGCGCCGAATTTCACGGGGATGTCGGGGCCGAACCGCCCGGCGCGCCTGCTGCGCCGTCCGGAGCGGGTTGAGGCTATGGCTCTGTTGCCGGACCATCCGCCGGCTCGCTTCCAGTGGCGCGGGGCCGAGGTGCGGGTTGGCCGGGCCAGCGGTCCGGAGCGTCTGGCGCCGGAATGGTGGAGCGACCAGCCGCGGCACGCCACGCGGGATTACTTCCGGCTCGAGGATATCGAGGGAAGACGCTATTGGCTGTTTCGCGAGGGGCTCGCCGAACGGGGCGAGGCGCCGGTCTGGTATCTGCACGGGTTGTTCGCGTGAGCGGCGGGGCGAAGTGGCGGCATGACCGACTACGCGGAACTCCAGGTCACCAGTAACTTCAGCTTCCTGCGCGGCGGCGCGCATCCCGAGGAACTGGTCGAGACCGCCGCCGCGCTGGGGTATCGGGCGATCGCGATCACCGATATCAACAGCCTCGCCGGCGTGGTGCGCGCCCATATGGCCGCCAAGATCGCCGGCATTCGCGTCATCACCGGCGCTCGCCTTGACCTCGAGGATGGCGCCAGTCTGCTCTGTCTGCCGACCGACCGGGCCGCCTATGGCCGATTGACACGGTTGTTGACCTTGGGCAAGCGCCGGGCCGGAAAGGCGGAATGCCGGTTGACCCGCGCGGATGTTCGCGCGCATGGCGAGGGCCAGATACTCATCGTCGTGCCGCCGGATATGGCCGCGCGCGCGCGCGAGGATCATCCAAGTCATGACCATGACGGCGCTTCCCCTCTCCACGACTTCGCCGCCGAACTTGCCGCCGAACTTGCCGATTGGGTCCATTGTTTTCCCGACTCGGTCTATCTCGCGGCCAGTGTGCATTACCGGGGCGAGGACAAGGCGCGATTGGCGGTGCTCTCGGCGCTCGCCGAGCGAACCGGGGCGCCGTTGGTGGCCACCAATGACGTGCTCTATCACGTGCCCGAGCGCCGTCCGCTCCAGGACGTGCTGACCTGTATTCGAGAGCATTGCACGATCCGCTCCGCCGGTTTCCGGCTCGGCCCCAATGCCGAGCGTTACCTGAAGCCGCCGGCGGAGATGGCGCGGCTGTTTCGCGATCACCCGGACGCGATCGACCGGGGTATCGAGATCGCCGAGCGCTGTCGTTTCTCCCTGGATGATCTGCGCTACGAGTATCCCGACGCCTTGGCGGGCCCGGGCCGAACGGTCCAGGAAGAGTTGGCATATCGGACCTGGCTTGGCGCCGAGGAGAGATACCCGCCCCGGAACCATCCGGAAGGTATTCCCGACAAGGTGAAGGCCCAGCTAGAACACGAGTTGGGGTTGATCGCCAAGCTGGACTACGCGCCGTATTTTCTAACCGTTTACGACATGGTCCGCTTCGCCCGCTCGCGGGGCATCCTGTGCCAGGGGCGAGGGTCGGCGGCGAATTCGGCGGTGTGCTATTGCCTCGGCATCACCGCCGTCGACCCGGCGCGCTCCGACTTGCTGTTCGAGCGGTTCATCAGCGAGGAACGGGGCGAGCCACCGGATATCGACGTCGATTTCGAGCATGAACGTCGCGAGGAAGTGATCCAGCATGTCTACGCGACTTATGGCCGGGAGCGGGCTGGGCTAGCGGCGACGGTGATTAGCTATAGGGCTCGGAGCGCGGTGCGCGAGGTCGGCAAGGCGATGGGGTTGTCGGCGGATGTGGTCGGCGCGCTGGCCAGCCAGGTCTGGGGCTGGCACGGCAACGGGGTTGACGACGCGCGGGTGCGGGAGATCGGTCTTGATCCGAGCGACCGGACCCTGCGGCTGACCCTGGACCTGACCCGGCAATTGATCGGTTTCCCACGCCATCTCTCTCAGCATGTCGGCGGTTTCGTGATCACCCGGGGGCGGCTCGATGAGTTGGTGCCGATCGAGAACGCGGCGATGGAAGACCGCACGGTGATCGAATGGGACAAGGACGATCTGGATGCCCTCGGTATCCTGAAGGTCGATGTTCTGGCGCTGGGCATGCTGTCCTGCGTGCGCAAGGGCTTCGATCTGATTCGCCGCCATCACCGGATCGACCTGGATCTCGCCACCGTGCCGTCCGAGGACCCGGCGGTATACGACATGCTGTGCAAGGGCGATTCCCTGGGCGTGTTCCAGGTCGAGAGCCGCGCCCAGATGGCGATGTTGCCCCGGCTGCGGCCGCGAAATTTCTATGACCTGGTGATCGAGGTGGCCATCGTCCGTCCGGGACCGATCCAGGGGGACATGGTGCACCCCTATCTCAGGCGGCGTAACGGCGACGAGGCGGTCGAGTTTCCCTCCGAGGAACTGCGCGAGGTGCTCGGCAAGACCCTCGGGGTGCCGCTATTCCAGGAGCAGGCGATGAAGATCGCCATCGTCGCCGCGGGGTTCACACCTTCCGAGGCGGATCAGCTTCGCCGAGCCATGGCGACCTTCAAGAAGACCGGTCGAATCGGGCTGTTCCAGACCAAGATGATCGAGGGCATGGTCGAGCGCGGTTATGACCGCGACTTCGCCGAACGATGCTTTAAGCAGATCGAGGGCTTCGGCAATTACGGTTTTCCGGAGAGCCACGCCGCCAGCTTCGCGTTGCTGGTTTATGTGTCGAGCTGGATGAAATGCCATACGCCCGCCGCCTTCGCCGCCGCGTTGCTGAACTCCCAGCCCATGGGTTTCTACGCGCCGGCCCAGATTGTCCGGGATGCCCGCGACCACGGCGTGACGGTGCTGCCGCCGGACGTCAACCGGATCGGCTGGGACTGTGATCTGGAGCGGACCGAGAGCGGCGCGCTCGCCTTGCGGCTGGGGCTGCGTCAGATCAAGGGCTTGAAGCAAGAGGATGCCGGGCGTATCGCCGAGGCGCGCGCGGCGGGGACGCGGGATTACGCCGACCCGCGCGATCTGATGCGCCGGGCCGGGATCGGACCACCGGTTCTGGAGATTCTGGCCCGGGGAGACGCCTTCGCCTCGATGGGCTTGTCCAGGCGCCAGGCCTTTTGGGCGGTGCGTGGATTGGCGAGCGCGGCGCTGGAACCGGTGCGTTCGAGCGACGCGGGCTTGCCACTTTTCCTCGCCGCCGAGGCCCGTTCCGGCGAAGCGGTGCCTCGGGTGGAACCGGAAGTCACGCTCCCGGTGGCGCCGCTCGGCGAGGAGGTGGTGGATGATTACAGCGCGCTGCGCCTGTCACTGAAGGCGCATCCGGTGAGCCTGCTGCACGACGGCTTGGCGAGCGATGGCCGCCAGACCTGCGCCCTGCTGGACCAACAGCGTGACGGCCTCCGGGTCCGGCTCGCCGGCCTGGTGCTGGTGCGCCAGCGACCGGGTACCGCCAAGGGCGTGATCTTCATTACCCTGGAGGACGAGACCGGGGTCGCCAATCTGGTGGTTTGGGCCGACAAGTTCGAGCGGTACCGACGGGTGGTAATGACCGCCAAGCTGCTCGGCGTGACCGGGCGGGTACAACGCGAGGGTCGGGTGATCCACGTGGTGGTCGAGCAACTGGAGGATCTGACATCACGATTGGCGCATTTGACCGAGAGCGACCTGGACGCGGCTGGTTTCGAGGGCGCCATCGCCAATGCCGACGAGGTTCGCCGTCCGGGCCGCGATCCGAAAACGCCCGAGGGCCGCTCCGCGCAACCCGCCCCGCCGCGCCCAGGAGCTAAGGCCAGGCCGCTTCCCGTCTCGCAACCGCCACGCACTCACCCCCGCAATGTCAGAACCGACCTTAGAGTCGTCAGTCGGGATTTTCATTGAAGAAGTTGGTTGTTTGCCCATCGAGGCCTGGTCGGCCATTCTGGGGCCGCGGTGGATATCGAAGGCGAAGGGCCAATGACACAACAGGTTATCGCGCTCTGGGAGGAAGCCGAGGGGCATCGGGCGGCGGGCCGGCTCACCGATGCCGAGCGTTGCTTTCGCGCGGTTGACGACCTGCTGGGGGGCAATCCGCATCCCCGTGACCGCCTGGCCCAAGTGCTGCGGGAGCAGGAGCGTCTGGAGGAAGCTTGGGATCAGGCCGAACAAGCGGTCGCGGGCGAGCCTGGAGAACCGGTCTTTCACAACACCGCCGCCGGCATAGCCGACGCGCTGGGCGATGCGCGCCGCGCGGAGGGCCACTATCGTCGGGCCCTGCTGTTGGCCCCTGGGCTCGGTCTATGGCCCGCGCTTGCCAGTTTGCGTTCGCGATCCGGCGATCATCTCGGCGCGATTAAGATTTATCGATGCGCGCGGGTGCTGATGCCCAGCGATGTCGGGTTGATATTCGAGGACGCGGTCGCGCATCACGGCGCGGGCGATCTGGCCGAGGCGGCGCGCCGCTATCGTGCCGTCTTCAAGTCGGCACCGGGGCATGAACCGACATTACGTAACCTCGCTGTGTTGGCGAGCGAAACCGGAGAAGAGGCCGCCGCTCGAGACTGGTTGCGCAAAGCGCTGGTCGTCGCGCCGGCAAGCGTGGAACTGTCGCGCGAGCTGGGGGTAAAGACCCTGAATAACGGCGAGATCGCCCGCGCCTTCACGATGCAACGCCGTGTCATCCAGCTCGGGCCGAGTGACCTGATGTCCTGGGGCGCCTTAAGTGACGCCGGCCGGCGCCTGGAGCCCGAACGCCCCGATTCCGGCGGACTGCGCGACCTCGTCACCTGCATGGCCGAAGGCATCGTGTCGCCGCCGCGCCTGATCGGCCCGGCGATCGCTCTTTTGCGCCGAGAGCCGGGCTTCCTGGATACCTGCGGTGATATCGCGTCGATGCCGACCGCGCGTCTCGCCGACCGATTGGCGCGCGAGGGCGTGCCCGCGGCGATCGACAATCCCGGTTTGATCGGTTTGCTTGGTCTCTCGCTGCTTCCAGACCCCGATATTGAGATTGGCTTGACGGCGCTCCGTTCGGCTTTGCTGGAGATGGCGGTCCGTGACTTGCTGGACGCGCCGGAGTCTCCCGAAACGCCGCGAAACCAAGCCTGGGACGGGGTCATCCTCGCATTGGCGGAGCAATGCCAGCTGAATGAATATGTCTGGTTCGAGACCGCCGAGGATTCGGAGCGCGGGGCGATGTTGACCGAGCGGCTCTCCAGCCAAGCACATTGGTCCCGCGCGGCCTTGGTTCTCGGGTGTTTCAGACCGCCGATGTCACGTGATCCTGGCGGCAACGATGCTTTCGCCCGCTTCGAGGAACGATATGTTCAGACCCGAGAGCGCGAGCGCGCCATCGCCGAAAGCATGGCGGTTCTGACCGCGATCGATGATCCGGTCTCTATAACCGTTCGCGATCAGTACGAGGAGAACCCCTATCCGCGATGGACCCGTTTACCAGTCCGGCACGCTTGGCGGGACGATGAGGCGCGGAGGGGCCTCGCGAAATGCTGATCGCGGGATGTGGTACCGGGCAGCACGCGTTGCTGGCGGCGGAAAGATACCAGGACGCCAACATTCTTGCGATCGACCTCAGCCGCGCCAGCCTCGCCTATGCGGAACGCAAGCGGGTCGAGAACGGCGTGAGCAACGTGACCTTCGCGCAGGCCGACCTGCTCCGACTGGCGGAACTCGAGCGGCGGTTCGATATGATCGAATCCGTCGGAGTGTTGCATCACATGGCCGAGCCCCTCGACGGGTGGAAAGTCCTGACGGGCCTGCTGGCGCCGGCGGGGGTGATGCGCATCGGTCTCTATAGCGAGATCGCGCGCCAGCCGGTGATTCGCGCGCGGGAATTGATCGCCGAGTGGGGGCTGGGTGATACGGCGCCGGCGATCCGCGAGGCGCGGCGGCGTCTAATTCTTGAACAAGACGATCCGGGCCTGGCGGCGCTCTTCATCTCACCCGATTTCTTCGGTTTGTCAACGTGTCGCGATCTGCTGTTTCACGTCCAGGAACATCGCTTCACGATCCCCGAACTCCGCGCGGCCATGAACTTGCTGGGGTTGGTGTTTCTCGGCTTCGATACGCCCGGCGCGACCATGTCGCGGTATCGGGCGCGCTTCGCCGATGACCCGCATGGTCTGGACCTTTCCCATTGGGAGGTTTTCGAACACGAGAACCCCGGATGCTTCGGCGTCATGTATCAGTTTCGGTGTGCCCGGCAAGACTCGTCGTGACGATGGAGATCCGACCCATTTAGCGGTAAACTCATCGGTGACCCGCCAATACACAGGCCGTTGTTCGGCCACCTTACTGTTGGAGATGACAATGGCCATTGATACCGCGAGCATGAACGCCGCCGCCGAGGCACAGCGCGAGAGGGCGATTTACAACGATCCGGAAAACTTCTTCGATTGGTCCTGGCCCACGGTCCCGAGACATCAGTTTCTGGCCGAGCGGGACCGCGCCTATGATCCGGACGGGGCAAGCGGGCTAATCCCGCTGGATATCTCCGATGTCTTGGAAACCCCTTATCCGGCGACGGTGCCGGCGATCCTGGCTCGCTATGTGAAGGTCCGCGCGGGCGAGGAAGTTAGTCACGAGTTTGTCGCCTCTGGCGAGGTTTATTACGTGCTTGAGGGTACGGGCGTCAGCACCAACGGCGAGGACCGGGTCGTCTGGGGCGCGGGGGATGTATTCTGCTTCCCCGGCGGCAACGAGACCACCCACGCGGCCGAGACCTCGGCAATCCTTTTCTGTGTGACCAACGAGCCGCTGCTGGCTTTCGAGAACTTGCGCGCGCCGGCTTCCGGCCAGTCGCGAACCGAAACCGCGCATTGGCCGCACGATTCCATCGAGGAGCATCTGGCCCGCGTGTACGAGCGGCCGAAAACCGCCGAGACATCGGGCGTGTCGATCCAGTTCTCGACACCCGCCACGGCGCCCAGCCGGAATACGATCCCGATGATCAACACGGCGATCAACACACTCGAGTCGGGAGGCGATCAGCGTCCGCACCGCCACAACGGCGCGGCGATCACCTTGGCGATCGAGGGCGAGGGTATCCATTCCATGATCGAGGACCAGGAAGTGCCCTGGGTCACCGGCGCGGCGCAAATCACGCCGGGAGCCGAACTGCACTCCCACCATAATCGCGGCAACAGGCGGATGCGCAGCTTCGTGGTTCAGGACGAGGGGCTGCACTTCTATCTTCGCACCGCCGGCTTCAGCTGGGAGTAGTATCGCCGATCGACGCCGGACAAACCGGCGCTGGACAAATCCGCGTTGGGGGGTGAGTTTCGCCCCATGGTCATGTTCGAGGGTTTTTCCGTCGGCGATTTCGCTGGGTTGTTGATATTCGTCGCCGCGTGGATCGGCTACGAATGGTTCAGCGTGCGCGCCGCCAAGACCGGCTCCAACACCTCGGCCCATATGAACCAATGGCGGGGTCGCTGGATGCGGACGGCGATCACGCGGGACAATCGGATCGGCGATCTGCAGATCATCCGAGCCTTGACCGGCAACTCGGCCTTTCTCGCGTCGACGGCGATTTTCGTGACCGCCGGTATCGCGGCGGTTATCGGCTCGGCTGACCGGGTCGTTGAAATCCTCAACGGCTATGAGTTCCTAACCGAGACCTCGCGCAATCGATTTGGTCTCAAACTCGCTTTTATCGCCTTCGTCTTCGTGAACGCGTTCTTCCGGTTGGCCTGGTCGATGCGTCTGCACAGCAACGCGGCGGTCGTGCTGGGCGCGATTCCGCAGCCCGATAACATCGAGGACCGAGAAAAGGCCGAGGCCCAGGCGGCGGTCGCGGGAGAGCTCTGCAATCTCGCCGCCAAGCATTACCAGGCCGGTACCCATTCCTACTATTTCGGTTTCGCGGCCTGCGCCTGGTTCGCCCATCCCGTGGCGCTGGTGATCGCGGGGCTTTGGGTGGTCGCGATCCTCTATCGCCGGGAGTTCCTGTCGCGGGCCAACGCGGCGCTCGCGTCGATCAGGGATTGAAGGCTCGATCCGAAATCCAGATGCTCAGAGTTTCCGCGTCCGCGGTCTCCGCCGCAACGCTCATCGCCGTTTCCGGAGGCAGAGTCACCGCGTCGCCGGCGCGCAAGGTCCGTGGATCGGCGTCACCGAGCGTCAACGCGATTGAACCCGAAAGAGTGAACAGGAAGAGAAAACCGCTCGAATGCTCCCTGGTATCGGTCGCATCGGATCTTGTGGCTCGGTGAACGGTGACACGCGCGAGACCTTGCGCGGCTTTCTCGATCCCCAAGTCGCGGCTCTCAAATCCGGAGTTTGGGTCGGTTGTCCATTGCGCCTCGGCGGCGACATGCCGGGTGAAAAACTGTCCGCCATAGGTCCGGTTAGGCATGATCTCGGCGGATGGTAGTGTCATTGCATGATCGACATGGGTCGCGTGCAGGGCCGGACAGCCGATCTCGATAACCTCAAGCCCGTCCGAGGCTTCCAGCACCTGGTGGCGGATGCCGGGTGGCTGCAACACGCAGTCACCGGGTCGCATCACGAAGGGGGCTCCCTGATCCTGATAGACCACGCGGACCCAACCGCGATGGCAATAGATCATCTGGAAGCGCACATCGTGATAGTGGACATAGTCGGGAACCGGGCCACCGATGGGGATTCGGATATGCGAGGCCACCACATGGCCGTTCCAGCGCCCGGGGATGAGATCGCGATAGCGCATCCCCGCCCGTCCGACAACCCAGGCATCATTGGTCCCGCCGTCTTGATTGATTGTAAACTCCGGCGTCGCCGGCGCGTTGAAATCGGGAATGTCGCGGTCAACCAGGAGAATTCGGGTGCCGTTTGGCGCGGCCAGCTCGCGAACAACATCTTCCTGGCCGTCGACCAACACGCGCGGCAGGCGAAGGATAGCGGGGGCTGCGTCCGCGTCGCGGTCAAGGCGCAGACAAAGGCCATGGCCCGTGATCACCGCGACCCGGGGCTCGTCGGCGGGGAAAATGGTTTCCAGACGGAAGCCGAGGCGGTCCATGAAGAAGTCGACGGTGCCGTCGAGATCATCGCAAGCCTGTACCAGGGCGGCCTTGGGTGTCCTCGTCATCGAGCGACCCTCCCCAGTTGCCGGTCACCCTTTGGCGAGGTATCGCCGTTATGGTCAATCACGTGTCGGGCGCTTGGTGATTGTTGGCGCCGCGCTCGGGCCTTACACTCCAGGTGGAAAACGGATCGATTTGGAGCTTCCATCATGCGCAATCCATTACGCGAGCGGTTGAACGAGGGCAAGGTCAGCGCCGGCATCCTAACCTGCATGCCGAGTGTCACGATGGCCCAGGCCCTGGCCAATATGGGCTTTGACTGGATGTTCATCGACATGGAGCACGGCCCGATTGATATCGCCTCGGCCCATGCCATGATCACGGCGAGCGCCGGCACCGATTGCGCGCCGGTGGTGCGGGTGATGGAGCCGAAGATCAGCTACACCAAGCCGGTGCTGGACGCCGGCGCCATGGGCATCATCTTTCCGATGATCACCAACAAATCCTTGGCCGAGGACGCGGTCAAGGCAGTGCGCTATCCTCCACATGGCGAGCGTGGCTGGGGCCCATTCTTCGCGCCCATGCGCTGGGGCAACGGCGATCCGATGGAGTACTACAAGGCCTCGGGCGATGTGGTGATCATCGCGCTGATCGAACATATCGAGGCCGTGGACAACATTCAGGAGATCTTGGAAGTCCAGGGCATTGACGTGTTCCTGATCGCGCCGATGGATCTCGCGGCCAGCATGGGCCATGTCGGTGACCGCGATCACCCGGACGTGCAGGCCGCGATCAAGAGAGCGGAGCAGGCGATCAACGGCGCCGGACGCAACATGGGGGCACTCTGCCTTTCCGCCGAGGAGGGTAACGAAAAGATCGCCCGCGGCTACAAGGTTTTGTTGATGGGCTTTGACATGCTGCTCCTGAATATCGGCGCGGAATCAATGCTCGACGGGCTGAAGCGATAGAAAAGGGGCCGGTGATGCGACTTTCCTATGAACAAGTGGCCGAATACACCGAAAAGGGCTGGATCCTGCTGCCGGGCCTGTTTGGCGCCAAGGAGCGGGCGGTGCTCGAGACCGCGGCGTTCGATGTTCTCGAACGCCCTGGTCCCGAGGTCGCGCGCGAGGATGACGGCTCGCCCCATGTCTGCTGGGGGATGCATCTTTTCGACGAGCGTCTCGGTGCCTTGACCCGGCATCCAAAGATGCTGGAGCCGGTGGAGCAACTGCTGGAGAGCAAGGTTTACGTTCACCAGTCCCGGATCAACATCAAGCAACAGAACGGCTCCATCGTCGAATGGCACCAGGACTGGGGCACCTATCACCGGATCGACGGCATACCCGAGCCGCGCGGGATCATGATCGGTATCTTTCTGGATGACGTCCGTTCGGTGAACGCGCCCGTTCTGGCGATCCCCGGCTCGCATCGCAATGGTCTAGTCTCGGAGGCGGTGATCGATGACGCGGTGCCGGATCATGATCGGGCCGCCAAATATCGCTACGACATCACGCCGCAAACCATGAAGCGACTGGTCGACGAGAACGGCCTTGAGGCGATCGAGGGGCCGGCGGGCTCGGTGCTGCTGATGAACATGGCGGTGGTGCACGGCTCCAGCGTGAACATCTCGCCACTGCGCCGTCTGTTGCTCTATGTGAATGTCACCGCCGTGGACAATCGCGGCGAGACCTTCACCCGGCCGGAATACTACGCCGCTCGCGATTTCGCGCCGCTGACGCCGCTGGGCGAGGACTGTTTGACGGCCTACGCCTAAAATTCAGCCCCCGGTCACGCTCATGTGGCGACCGACAGCGGGACCCTTGTGGCGACGGTCGATGATGAAGTCGTGCCCCTTGGGCTTGCGGGCGATCGCCTCGTGGATCGCCTCGACAAGCGCGTCGTCCGCCTCGGAGCGGCGCAGCGGCTCGCGCAGGTCGGCGGCGTCCTCCTGGCCGAGGCACATGTAGAGCGTTCCGGTGCAGGTAAGACGCACCCGGTTGCAGCTCTCGCAGAAATTATGGGTCAGCGGCGTGATGAAGCCGAGCCTTCCGCCAGTCTCCTTTACCTCTACGTAACGCGCGGGGCCGCCGGTCTTGTAGGCGATATCCTCTAGGGTAAATCGCTCGGAGAGCTTTGAGCGGACCATCGAAAGCGGGAGATACTGGTCGAGCCGCGCGTCGCCGCCTATCTCGCCCATCGGCATGACCTCGATGATGGTCATGTCATAGCCCCGATCGCCGCACCACTGCAGCATGTCGGCCAGTTCCTCATCGTTGACGCCGCGCAGGGCCACCGCGTTGATCTTGACCTTGAGGCCCGCGGCGTCGGCAGCGGCCAGGCCGTCCATCACCTGCTCCAACCGGCCCCAGCGCGTGATATCCTTGAACTTCTGCTCGTCCAGGGTGTCGATCGAGACGTTCACCCGCTTGACCCCGCAATCGGCCAGTTCCTGGGCGAAGCGGCCCAGCTGACTGCCGTTGGTGGTCAGCGTCAGTTCCTCGAGCGCGCCGGATTGCAAATGTGTCGAGAGGCCGCGAAAAAGGCTCATGATGTTCTTGCGGACCAGTGGCTCGCCGCCGGTGAGACGCAGCTTCTTCACCCCGAGGCCGATAAAGGCGCCGCACAAGCGCTCCAGCTCCTCCAGGCTCAACACGTAGCGCTTGGGCAGAAAGGTCATGTTCTCCGACATGCAATAGACGCAACGGAAATCACAACGGTCCGTCACCGAGACGCGAAGATAGTCGATATGGCGTCCAAATGGGTCGAGCATGACGAGGGTCCAGAGGCAAGCGTTATGTTCAACGGTATATAACGCTTGGAGGAGCCTGTTGCAATGGCCGGCGTGGTTCCCAGCCCGGAAAAATCGCCTTAACCCAGCCGATCCCTGAGCTTGTAGTAGGACATGGCCAAGACCAAGGCTGCGGTGCGCAGGGGGCCGCCAGGAAAGTTTCGGTGCCGGATATCGGCGAACATGTCAAAGCGTCGGGCGTCACCGTCGATCGCCTCGGCCAGCAGCTTGCCGGCGAGACCGGTCAATGCGACGCCATGTCCGGAAAATCCCTGAGCGTAGTAGATGGATGGGTCAATACGTCCGAAATCCGGGATTCGGTTCACCGTGATACCGATGTGACCGCTCCAAGCATGCTCAAGCGGCGCGCCGGCGAGGGTTGGGAAAACCCGACGAATTCGGGTGCTCAAATATCGTTTCAGCGCCAGGGGCTCGCGTCCCGCGTAACCCGCCCCGGCGCCAAACAGAAGCCGGTTGTCCTCGGTCAGGCGGTAGTAGTCGAGCGCGGCGTTACAATCGGCGACCGCGACATCGGCGGGAATAAGCCGGCGCGCGAGATCTCGGGGCAGGGGCGCGGTGGCGCCGACGAAGCTGGAAACACGGGCCAGACGAGGCCGCATCTCCGGTACCAGGCCGCCGAGATAGGCGTTGCCCGCCAGAACCACGAACCGCGCGCGAACCGATCCCTTCGCGGTATGCACGACCGTAGGCGCGCCGCGCTCCAGGCTGGAAACCGGGCTGTTCTCCATGATTTGAACACCGCCATCCAAGGCGGCGCGCGCGAGGCCTTGCAGATAATTCAACGGATGAATCTGACCGCCGCCTGGGTCGACGAGGCCGCCGTGATAGAGATTCGTGCCGACCCAGTCACCGACCCGATCGCGCTCGACAAGTGTCATCCCGTCGTAGCCGTAAAGGCGGCTCCATTCCTCGTTCATCTCTTCCAATCCGCGCATCTGACGGGGATTGAGAGCGGCGAAAAAATAGCCGGAGCGGCGATCGCATTCGATGGCATGGCGCGTGATCCGTGCGTCCACTTCCGCAAGCGCTTCCAAGCCCATGTTCCAGAAGGTTTTCGAGGCTTCGAGCCCGACTTGCGTGCGGATCCGTTGCATATCGCAGCTATAGCCGTTGACCAATTGGCCACCATTGCGGCCAGAGGCGCCATGGCCGATGCGTCGTGCTTCCAGAAGGATTACGGTGTACCCGCGTTCGGACAGGTTCAACGCCGTGGAAACTCCGGTTAGTCCGCCGCCGATCACGCAGATATCGACCTCATGCGCGCCCTCCAGGCGCGGCAGCGGCGGGAAGGCCGAGCGGGTGGCGTGATAGTAGGTGGCGGGTTCATTTCCGCTACCGCCGCTCAGATCGTTGTCAGATACCATTCCCATTCCCTGGGTGTGACGTCGGCGTCGAAAACCCGGCGTTCCTCGTCCTTGACCGCATGGAACAGTGCCTGGAACGGCGCGCCGAACGCGGCTTCCACAAGGGGTGAGGCCTGAAAGGCCCGTAACGCCTCGTTCCAGGTTTCGGTGATGTCGCGGCCTTGCGCCTCATAGGCGTTGCCCTCGGTCGCGGGCGGAGGCTCGAGGCGACGCTCGATGCCGTCCAGGGCGGAGGCGAGCACCGAGGCGGTAACCAGATAGGGATTGGCGTCGGCGCCCGGTACCCGGTGTTCGATCCGACGCGACGAAGGATCGCCATCGGGAACTCGGAACGCGACGGTGCGGTTGTTATAGCCCCAACTCGCGGTCACCGGGGCGTAGCTACCGACGCCGAAGCGCCGGAAGGCGTTGGCCGTCGGCGCCAGAATGGCCGTATGCTCCCGCAGGCCCGCCGCCAGGCCGCCCACCGCGTGCCGCAGAAAGGGATTGGAAAGCGGCTCCGCGCCGTCGGCCTCGGCCATGATATTGCGGCCGTCCTTGTCCAGAACGCTGAAATGCATGTGCATCCCGTTCCCGGACTCTTCCGCGAAGGGTTTGGCCATGAAGGTCGCGGCGATGCCGTGGGCCCCGGCGACGCCCTTGATGATCCGCTTCAGGAGGAAGGCGTGGTCGGCGGCGAGGACCGCGTCGGCGACGTGATTGAGATTGATCTCGAACTGGCTCGGCGCGTATTCCGCCGACGCCGCGCCGGCGGGCACGCCCTGGATACGGCAAGCATCCTCGATCGTCCCCAGAACGATGTCGAACTCCGCGAGTTCCTCGAAACCGTAGACCTGGGTCTTGGTCTGCGGCTGTCCGGTGAGCGGCGCGTTCGCGGGCTTCGGAGCGCGCTGTTTGGCGCCGGGCTTGGCGATCAGGAAGAACTCCAATTCCAACGCGACCACCGGTGTCCAGCCCCGCGCCGCGTAGCGGGCGACAACCCGCTCCAGAACGGTCCGGGGATCGGCGAAGAAGGGCGCGCCGTCGTCGTCGAGCATGCGCAACAACGCCTGGGCGCTTGGTCGCGGAGCCCATGGCATGAGAACCAGGCTCTCGGGGATCAGCCGACAACGCAAATCCCTGTCGCCGACCTCCCAAACCAATCCCGACGCGCCGACGGACTCGCCGCTCGCCCTGGACGCGAAGATAGACGACGGTAGGGGAAGGCCGTGGGCGGCGGCGCCGCGCAAGCCCGCGCGCCGCAACCGCTTGCCGCGCGCGATGCCCGAGAGATCGGGAAGCAGCAACTCGAACCGGTCAATCCCAGGATGAGCGTCGAGAAAGGCGTTGACGGCCATGGTCGGATGCATCGCAACGGTCATTGTCGGAGCCAGTCCTATACCCTAGAACAGTGTGATGTGACAGGTGGCCGGCGCGCTCGGCCTTTCTTTGTTTAAAGGCGGTCAGCATGGGCATCGATCTCGCCGACTGGTTCACCGAGCATCGGATCACCGAGGTGGAATGCATGGTCCCGGATATCGATGGGATTCCGCGCGGCAAAATTCTGCCGGCTCGTAAGTTCCTTGAAAGCATCGAGGATCGAGGTCTGCGCCTGCCCGAGAGCATTTTCATCCAGACGGTGACCGGGACCTACGCGAAGGAACGGGAGACTGACCGGCGCGTGAGCGATGTCTATCTGGCGCCGGTCGTCGAGACCGTGCGTTCGATACCTTGGTATGAAGAGCCGGCCGCGCAGATCATTCATGATCCTTACTATTTTGACGGCAGCCCCGTGGATATAGCGCCACGCCAGGTTCTGCGCCGAGTCCTCGATCTGTACGCGGCGCGGGGCTGGCGCCCGGTCGTGGCGCCGGAACTGGAGTTCTTTCTGGTAAAGGTGAACGAGGATCCGGACTACCCCCTCGAAGCGCCGGTCGGACGTTCCGGGCGTCCGGAGACCGCTCGCCAAGCCTATGGCATCGACGCGGTCAACGAGTTCGATCCCTTGTTCGAGGATATCTATGATCATTGCGAGGCCCAGGGCATCGACATCGACACCCTCAGCCACGAGGCCGGCGCCGCTCAGATGGAGATCAATTTCAACCACGGCGACGCCATGGAACTTGCCGATCAGGCTTTCCTGTTCAAGCGGACCGTGCGCCAGACCGCGCTGGACCATAAGGTCTACGCGACCTTCATGGCCAAGCCCATGCAGCATGAACCCGGCAGTTCGCTGCATGTTCATCAGAGCGTGCATGACGTTAAGACCGGTCGGAACATCTTCGCCGAGACCGACGGACGGGATTCCGAAGCCTTTCGTCACTACATCGGGGGATTGCGAAAGTACCTTCCGGCGGCGATGCCGTTGCTCGCGCCCTATGTAAACTCCTACCGCCGCCTGGTGCCGAATTCCGACGCGCCGATCAATGTGCATTGGGGCTATGACAATCGGACGACCGGGCTGCGCGTGCCGGTCTCCGGGGCGGCGGGACGGCGTGTCGAGAACCGGGTCGCCGGCGCCGACGCCAATCCCTATCTCGCGATCGCGGCTTCGCTTGCCTGTGGCTATCTCGGCATGGTCGAGGAGATCGAACCATCAAAGCCGGTCGAGGGTTCGGCTTACAAGCTACCGGTTGGCCTGCCGCGGCATCTGGAGGACGGGTTACAGCGGCTCGGACGGGCGAAGCCGCTGAAGGATGTTCTGGGCCAGCGCTTCGTCTCGGTTCTCACCGCGATCAAGGAAGCCGAGAACGAGGAATACCTCAGGGTGATAAGCCCGTGGGAGCGGGAATTTCTGTTGTTGAACGTTTGAACGCGGGCCGGGAGCGCGCTGGAAGGATCGAGACGATGTCCGTTGCGACACGGAATACGCAAGAGTGGCGGGCGCTGGACGCCGCCCATCATTGGCACCCCTTCACGGATACCAAGGCCTTGGCCGAGGAGGGCTCGAAAGTAATCGTGCGCGCCGAGGGTTCCACGCTCTGGGACTCCGACGGCAACGAGATTATCGACGGCATGGCCGGCCTTTGGTGCGTCAATGTCGGCTATGGCCGAGAGCGATTGGCCGATGTCGCGCGCGAGCAGATGGTCGAGCTGCCCTATTACAACACCTTCTTTCGAAGCACGACGCCGCCGGCCACCGAACTGGCGGCCAAGCTGGCGGCGCTTACGCCAGAGGGATTGGACCGGGTGTTTTTCGCCAATTCAGGCTCGGAAGCGAATGACACGATCGTGCGGATGGTGCGGCATTTCTGGAACCTGAAGGGCAAGCCCCGAAAGAACATCATCGTCAGCCGCCAATTCGCTTATCATGGCAGTACCGGCGCGGCGGTGAGCCTCGGCGGCATGGCGGCCATGCATCGCCAAGGCGGTTTTCCGCTGCCCAACTACGAGTATATCCGCCCGCCCTACACCTATCGCGACGCCGGGAATATGTCGCCGGAGGAGTTCGGGGGCGTGGCGGCACGCGCGCTCGAGGAGAAGATCGTCGAGTTCGGCGCGGACAGGATCGGCGCGTTCATCGCCGAACCGATCCAGGGCGCGGGCGGGGTTCTGGTGCCGCCGAGCACTTATTTTCCCGAGATCCAAAGGATTTGCCGCGAGCATGACGTGCTGCTGATCTGTGACGAGGTGATCTGTGGATTTGGCCGGACGGGACAATGGTTCGGCTCTGACACCTTCGACATTCGGCCCGACTTCATGACCTTGGCCAAGGGGCTGTCCTCGGGCTATGTGCCGATCTCCGCGGTGATGGTGGGCACGCGGGTGGCCGATACCTTGATCGAGGAGGGCGGCCAGTTCTTCCACGGCTTTACTTACTCCGGCCATCCGGTGGCGGCGCGGGTCGCGCTTGAGAATATCGCGATCATCGAAGAGGAAGGGCTGGTCGAGCGCGCGGGAAACGACATTGGACCCTATTTCCAGGCGGCGCTTCGGACACTGGAGGATCATCCCTTGGTCGGCGAGGTTCGCGGTGTCGGGCTGATCGCCGCCATCGAGTTGGTGCGCGACAAGGACGGGCCGGTCTTCTTCGAGCCCGACGGTCATACCGGTTCGCTCTGCTGCACCCATAGCGTCAATAATGGCTTGATGATGCGGGCGGTGCGGGACGCCATGGTGCTCTCGCCGCCGCTGGTCATCACTCGGGAGGAAGTTGACCGGATCGTCGAGCGGGCTCGGCACGCGATCGACCTTACCCAGCGGGATCTCGATCTGTAGCCGCTTGGCCGCGATCACTCAGCCGTAATCACGTGGCGGGTCGGCTTAAACACCAAGAGACGGCGGGTCCGCTGTATCCTCGCCGACGCGACAAACGCACGGACATCAAACACCCAGGGGGAACTGGACCATGGCGCTCGAATTTTCCGACGAAGAAATGATGATCATCGACCTGGTCGAGAAATTCGTCGAGAACGAGCTGATGCCGCTGGAAAAGGCGGTGATGCAACGCGAGGCCGAGGGAGGCGAGCACGCGCTGACCGAGGAGGAAGAAGCACCGTTGCTTGAGAAGTGCAAGGAACTCGGGCTCTGGGCTCTCGACGCGCCGGAGGAAATGGGCGGCGCCGCGCTGCCGACCCCGGTCATGCTGGCGATCCAGGAAAAGCTCAAAAGCACGGTCACCCCGTTCATCTTCCCGCCGGACTCGCCGAACCTGCACATGCTGGAGGCGGTCGCGACCCCGGAGCAGCGCTACAAATACATGGAGCCCTATGCCCAGGGTGTGATGAAGTCCTGTATCGCGATCTCCGAGCCTGGCGCCGGCGGCGATCCGGCCCAGATGAAGACCCGCGCGGTTCAAGAAGGTGACGAATGGGTCATCAACGGTCGTAAGATCTGGGTCTCCAACGTACCCAGCGCCGATTTCATCATTCTCATGGCGGTAACCGATACGGCGAAAGGCGCGCGCGGCGGTATCACCGCCTTCATCGTCGAGCGCGATACCCCCGGCTTCATCATCGAACGCGAAATCCCGATGCTCGGTGGCCATCGTACCTACGAGTTGGTGATGGATAACCTGCGCCTGAAGGACAGCCAGGTGCTCGGCGGCGTCGGCCAGGGTTTCGCGCCGATGCAAAAGCGATTGACCGTGCGGCGTCTCGAGATGGGAGCGATGTGCGTCGGCATGGCCGAACGCGCGCTCAAGATGATGTGCGAGCACACTTCGCAGCGCGAGACTTTCGGGGTGATGCTGAGCGACCGTCAGGCGATCCAGTGGTGGATCGCCGACGCCGCCACCAAGATCCACGCCACCCGTCTGATGGTCATGGACGCGGCGCGCAAACAGGATGCCGGCGCCGATGTGCGGACCGAGGCCTCGATGATCAAGGTCTTCGCGACCGAGATGGCGACCGAGATCCTGGACAACGCCATGCAGAGCTTCGGCGCGATGGGCATGGCTCGTGAAATGCCCTTCGCCATCATGAGCCAACGAGTTCGCCTCGCCCGGATCTACGAGGGGCCGACCGAGGTTCATCGCATGGTCATCGCGCGCCGCAAGCTTGGGGAATATGCCTAAGGAGAGGCTCTTTCCTCCGCGCCATTCGGGAAGGAATGCTCGTGTTGAACCGAGAGATTACCGACGCGGAAAGAGCAGCCTACCGGCAAGACGGCATTGTCTGTCTACGCGGCTTGTTCGACACCGGTTGGGTCGCGCGGATGCGCGAGGCGGCGGAACGCTCCATGGAGGCGCCGAGTGAGATGGCGCTCGAGATGGCCGAGACCCAGGGCAAGGCCGGGCGCTTCTATTTCGATACGTTCGTCTGGCGTCATAACGAGATCTGCCGGGATTTCGTCTTCGGGTCGCCGGCCGCCGAAATCGCCGCTCAAGTGATGGGGTCGGACAAGATCAACATCTTCTTCGACCAATGGCTGATCAAGGAGCCGGGCACCGACGTGCCGACACCCTGGCATCACGATCTGCCCTATTGGCCGGTCAACGGAGACCAGGTGGCGACGATATGGCTGGCGCTGGACGAAGTCGATCTGGCTTCGGGCGCGGTCGAGTACATCAAGGGCTCGCATCTCTGGGGCAAGCGTTTCCTGCCGGAGACCTTCAGTGGCACGGTGGAATTCACCGAGGATCTGCCGAAGATTCCCGATATCGAGGCCGAGCGTGACCGCCATGACATCGTGCATTTCGACCTCGCGTCCGGCGATTGCACGGTCCATCACGGCCTATTGGTTCATGCCGCGCCCGGTAACAACGAAGCCACGCGCCGCCGCCGCGCCTATGTCACCCGCTGGGCCGGCGACGACGCGGTGTTTTATCCGCGGGACGGCATCCAGCACATGCCGCCACTGCCGGATATTCCCGAGGGCGGCCCGTTGGACAGCGAGCTATGGCCGGTGGTTTGGCGCGGGGATTAGCGGCTGACCCTAGGAGCAGTTGGCGATAGGGGTATGTCGAGATGGGAACGGTCCATTGAGCCAGAAATCGCTCGACGCGACAACGTTCCAACTCACCGCGGGGTGGGAGGCCTCGATCGAGGTTTTTCGGGGAAGGGGCCGAAAAAGCGCGGTCTCGGGATCAATTTTCTGGAGAATAGAAAAATATCGAAATGTGTTCTCGACGGAGGCGTCTGGTCGACCGTGAACTTGCATGATCCAGGAAGACAACTGTTCGAGGGTCATTCTTCGATCGACAGCTGCTTGGGTTAGTGCTTCCCAAACGCTGGAAGGCAACCAAATTTCGGTTGTGTCGTGATTTAAACGAACCCGTCTCGGGACCAAGCGCTGTGATTGCATCGATGTTTCCTCAATGGAATATTCTGGCTCCAAGTCATGTCGTCCTGGATTATCGCGGTCCAAGGTCCCAGGTCACGGACATATCGGAGCATGCCTGAGACTTTCGAGGATTGGATGACATTCACAAAAATTTGTGAATCAACGAGATTCTTGCTGGATCTTGTCCAGGATTGTTTACTTTAACTGGTTCAAGGGTTTGGACAGTGGGAGCCTCGATTCAAAGGATTGCGCCGCTGGCACATTCTTGCGAAACGACTTCGGCGGACGATGTGGAGGTGTTGGATGGCCGCGGGATCGCTTAGTGATCGGATCGACGCTCTAAAGAAGCGACTTGCGTATCGATGTCATCGCTATGTTCACGAAGGCATGGCCACGAAGAACCAACTCGCCAAGTCGGCGGGCCTTTCCTGGACGCTGATCAAGGACGTTGGCGATCCGAAGTTCGATGCGTCCTTGAAGACTTTGAAGGCGCTCGAAGCCGCGATACCTGGCGAATGGGTGCCGTCAGTGGATTATTCAATTCGAGAGCCTGTCCAACGGCTGGACCTTGGTACGATCGGCGTGGGTCGATCCTTCCTGAAGGGAGAGAAGAGCGCCCATGACAAGGTCTTTTTGGACACTAACGCCGTGTCGGAGGTGGAGCCAACCCAAATGGCGAAAGTCCAAAGATTTCTAGAACAGCGGCGAGGACGTGACGGGATTATTCGTGAGGGGCTATTCGATTTCGACGTCTTCAAGGCCCTCGCGCCGCAATGTGCGACGCACCTGTTCGATATCGATGATCTAGACCCTGGGAATTTCTTGACTGTTCGCTGGGATGCCTCGACCGGGTTTAATGGTGGTGTCGACTATTCCGGCACCAGCTTGAAGGGGTTTGATGACGCCGCGTTATTGGAATGTGTGTCTCGGGATTATCTAATGGTGCGAGAAACGGGCTGGTCGCATTTTTCCGCTGTTTCCCGACAATTCAAAGACAAGGGAAACCGGCGTTTTCTCCGATTGATGGTCCCAATGCTTGGCGCCGACGGACGGCGAAAGATGGTTAGCGTTACCCGACCGAGCTCGTTTGTGATCTAGCCGGAGCTGGATGCCGGACAGTATTCGCCAAGCGTAATCCTGCCAGCGGATACAGCCGTTGGACAGTTGACCCGGTACCCTGCGTTTCGATTCTCAGTACGACTTCGGCAGCCCCAGTACCCGTTCCGCCAGGAAGCTCAGCACCAGTTGCGGGCTGATCGGCGCGATGCGGGTGACCATGACCTCGCGCAGATAGCGTTCGACTTGGTACTCCTTGGCATAACCGAAGCCGCCATGGGTCATGACCGCGGTCTGACAGGCTTCGAACCCGGCCTCGGCGGCGAGATATTTGGCGGCGTTGGCCTCGGCCCCGCAGGGTTGGCCGGAATCGAACAAGGAGGCCGCCTTCATCGCCATCAAATTAGCGGCCTCCAATTCGGCCCAGCATTTGGCGAGGGGGTGTTGAATGCCCTGGTTCTGGCCGATCGGGCGACCGAAAACGATGCGTTCCTTGGCGTATTGGCTGGCCCTGGCGAGCGCGGCGCGACCAATGCCGATGGCCTCGGCGGCGATCAGGATGCGTTCCGGATTCATCCCTTCCAGGATATAGCGGAAACCCATGCCTTCCTCGCCGATGCGATCCTCGATGGGAACCTTGAGGCCATCGATGAACAACATGTTGCTGTCCACGGCTTTTCGACCCATCTTGTCGATTTCACGCACCTCGACCCGGTCACGATCGAGATCGGTGTAGAACAAGGTCAACCCCTCGGTCGGTTTCTTAACATCCTCGATGTCGGTGGTGCGGGTCAAAAGCAGCACCTTGTCGGCGACTTGGGCGGTTGAGATCCAGATCTTCGAGCCGTTCACCACATAGCCATTGCCGTCCGGCGTGGCCTTGGTCTTGAGTTTGGTCGTGTCTAGTCCGACATTTGGTTCCGTAACCGCGAAACACGCCTTTTCAGTTCCCTGGATTAGGGGCGGAAGGAAGCGTTGGCGCTGTTCCTCGTTGCCGAAAATCTCAACCGGCTTCAGGCCGAAAATGTTCATATGTAGGGCCGAGGCGCCGCTCATGCCGGCGCCGGATTCCGCGACGGCCTGCATCATCAACGAGGCCTCGGTGATGCCGAGACCCGCGCCTCCATACTGTTCAGGCATGGCGATGCCGAGCCAGCCGTCATCGGCGAAAGCCTTGTAGAACTCCTCGGGGAAGCCGCCCTTGGAATCCTTTTCCAGCCAATATTCATCACCAAAATCGCTCGCGATCCGGAGGATGGTGTCACGAATGGTTTGCTGGTCCTCGGTGAGCGCGAAATCCATGGCTCGAAACTCCTGCTTGAATGGCGGCGGGTTACTTGTCCTGCGGTTTCGGCGGCGGCGGTTGGTCCGAGGCGGTGTAGTCGACCAGAGCCTCTGAAATGCCATAGCCCGCTTCGATGGGAATTTTGATGAAGCGTTTGCCGTCGACTTCCTTCGAATTCGGGAGAACCGAGACGATCGGGGTATTGGCGGCGCGTTCCACCGCCTCGTCGGCGGTTGGGGATTCGGCGACCTTTTTCAGGTTCATCCGGGTCGGAAAGACCACGCGGCGGCGGTCCGCCTCGGCATCCGCGATCGCTTCCAGCGGTTTGATCCAGATGGTCCCAAGGGTTTCCCAGCCGTCGTGATGGGCGAGCTGATCCCTGGGCGCCCGGGCCACCAGGAAATGCGTGTCGAAGCGGCGCTTGCTTTTGACCGGCGTGATCCAATGGGCGAAGGGGACCAGCCGGTCACTGGCGATCTGTAGATTTTCCTTCTCGGCGATATCGTTCAGGCCGATCTCGTTGTCCAAGAGCGGCTTGCGATAGGTCTTGCTCAGGGCCGCGGCCCGTTCCTCGGAAATCAGCGCGGTTTCCCCCATTTCTCGGGCGAACAGGATGTTGGCCTCCTCGAAGACTTCCCGTACCCCGGCGATCCGGATCGCGCGGCGATCCTCGGGAAGATCGTCGGGTAGCGCGCAACGGCCGGACTTGATCACCTCGGCATCCGCCTCGTCCACCTTGCCGCCCGGGAACAGCAGCGCTCCTCCCGCGAAGTCCGCCTCTCGGGTGCGTTGGACCATCAGAACCTCAAGCCCGTCGGCGGCATCCCGCAGCATCATCACGGTGGCCGCGGGCACCGGCGTGACCGGTGTAAAGGGCTTCTCGTCGGCACTCATCAATCGGGCTCCTTAAACCGGACTGTCCTTGGGGAACTCTGGCTTACGCTTTTCCAGATGCGCGGCCAAGCCCTCGCGCGCCTCGGGGCCGGTGAAGCCGAGCATCTCGAGCGCGGTGGAGGTGTCGAAGGCTGGCCCGGCCATGCGGTACCATTGGTTGAGCGAGTATTTTGTCCAGCGGATCGCGCTTTGGGCCCCGCCGGCGAGCTTGGTGGCGACCTCCAGGGCCTTGTCCTGAAGCTCGTCATCCTCGACGCAGAGCGAGACCAGGCCGATCCTTTCCGCTTCCTCTCCGGTTACCGGCTCGCACATCATCAGCAGGTATTTTGCCTTGGCCATTCCGCAGAGCAGCGGCCAATTGATCACCGCCGAATCCCCCGCCGCGACACCGAGCCGCGTGTGCCCGTCGACGACCTTTGCCCGTTTGCCGGCGATCGAGATATCGGCCAGAAGCCCGGCGACCAGTCCGGCGCCGACGGCGACACCGTTGATCGCCGAGACGATCGGCTTCGAGCAGTTAACGATGTTGTAGACCAGGTCGCGCGCCTCCTTCCAGGCATTGGCGCGCTCGTCATAGTCGTCGATGATCTTCTTGATCATCCCGAAGTCGCCACCGGAGGAAAACGCCTTTCCGGCGCCGGTCAGGATCACCGCGTTGATCGTCGGGTCATCGTCGATATCCCGCCAGATATAGGCGAGTTCCCGGTGCCCCACGGAATCCAGCGAGTTATAGGTCTCCGGCCGGTTGAAGGTTATCCGCAGCACCTTGTCGGCGGGGCGGTCGAGTTGAAGTTGTTCGTATTTCGAGAAATCGAGCGGCATCTGGATCCCCTTATTGGCGTCGCGTTTTCCGTGTTGCCTTGGTTTTAAATCATCGGCGCGGCGCGGTCATGTCCGGTTGACATTCATCCGCCCTTTCTTGGAAGCCGCGCGATCGCGGTCCCGAGGATCGAGAGTTCTCCGTCCTGGTTGCGGGCTTCGTGAGTGACTTCGACAAAGCCGTCGCCGTCCTTTTCGAACTTGTCCGTCACCGAGCCTTCGAAGAAGAGGGTGTCGCCTTCGGGATTGTGCCGGCGGATCTTGCTCTTGGAACTCACCAGAAACCCGTCATCGCCGATCCAATTGGTCATGTGATGGGTCATCCAGGAACAACGCTCGGGTCCGTAGTCATAGGCGCCTGGCGCGCCGACCTTGTGGGCGAACTCTTGCTCCCAATGGACCCGTTCCGGACAGTCGGGAATATTGAAGCGGTTGGGAATGCCGAGCCCGCCATGGCGCGAGACCTGCTTCCAGGCCAGCTTGTTGGCGCGGATATAAAGCCCGCCCCAGCCCTGGGCATAGGCGATGAAGCCTGTGACGGTCATCGGCCCCTTGACCATGCGCGGGAGTTTTTCGCCGATGGCGGTGTCCTCGAAATAGCGCGGCGTGGCGCCGCGGATCACCTCATCCGCGTAGCCTTGAAAGATCTCGGCCAGTTCCTCGTCGGTGTAGACCTTCTCGCCCCGCGCCTTGACCTCGGTGTACTTGGTGCCTTGTTCGCGCGCGGTGTCCCGTTCGGTTCGAAAGCACCAACTGTCGCATTCGGCGACCCGGACACCGTCCTGGTTGAAGAAGTCGACATGGTAGATTTGCTGGATGGCGCGACCGGAGAACTTGGTCTGATGCTCGATCAGATCCTTGAGGTGGGATTCGGTCGAGATCTCGTCATTGCGATGCACCGGGTGGTGCCAGGTCCAATCGGCCCCCGCCCACATGGCGTGGATCCCCGGCAGGCCACCGACATAGCCCGAGGCGATCCGGCTGGTCGCGAACAGAAACGAGGGGAGCGCGATAAGGCCGCCATAGCGGGTCTGGTTGGCGTAATCCGGCTCGCACCACAGCGGATTATCGTCGCCGATACCATGGGCATAGTGCCGGATATTGTCGCGCGTCGCCTCGTAGCACCAGGGTTCGGGATCTCGGGAGATCTTGACGCCCAGGCGTTGGCGCAGGTCGTCGAGCCCGGCTTCGGTGATGCGCGGAAAGCTTTCGTTGGAAGGGGTATCGTTGCTCACGTCTGCTCCTCGGATTGGCGCTCTCGATCGCGGAGCGCTTTTCTGTTTACCTTGCCCGCGGGTGTTTTGGGCAATTCATTCACGACGGCGACAAGTCGCGGATATTCGTGGCGGCTCAATCGCTCCCGGGCAAAGTCCTGAAGTTCCTTGGTGAATTCCGGGCTCGCCGCGCGGGACGAGACGATGAAGGCCTTGACCACCTGGCCGCGTTCCTCGTCCGGCACGCCGATCGCGGCGGCCTCGTCCACATCGCCATGCTTCAAGAGGACGTCTTCGATTTCCACCGCGCTCATGGTCCATCCGGCGGAGATGATCACGTCGTCGGCCCGGCCATGGTGGAAATAGTAGCCGTCGGCATCGACGCTGCCGAGGTCCTTGACGTGAAACCAGCCATCGCGCCGGCGCAGCATGATCTCGCCGATGGCGCCGGCGGCGCAAGGCTCGCCCTTCGGGTCAAGGATCGCGACCTCGCAGCCCGGTAGCGGCTTGCCGAGCGAGCCGACCTTGACAGGCAGATCGGGCGCGCCGGGATAGTTGGCGATCAGCACGCCGACCTCGGTCGAGCCGTATATGCTGCACACGTCATGGCCCAGCGTCTGCCGGGCCCAATGCGCGGTCTCGGTATCCAGCGGCTCGCCGGTGAAGGAAAGTTTCTCCAGCTTGAAGGCGCGCGATCCGACGACGCCATTGTTCCGCATCATCCGGTAATGCGTCGCCGCCGCCGACAGGTTGGTGATCTCGAATGCCTCGATCGCGTCCAGCAGCCGCGCCGGATCGAACTTTCCGGCATAGCTGGCGATCTCGACCCCTAGCGCCAGTGGCGCCAGGGTGCCGTGCCAAAGCCCGTGACCCCAGGCGGGCGAGGACGGACACATGAAGCGATCGCCTGGCCGAACACCGGTCGCGTAGAGCGCGGCGATCATGACCGTCACGATCGCCCTGTGGCGATGCTTGACCGCCTCCGGCAGCGCTCGCGAGGTGCCGGAGGTGTATTGATACATCGCCATGTCTTCGGAATTGGTCGTCGCCTCGAAACGGCTGTCGTGACGATTTACGTCGTCTAGGAACGCGGCGTCGGCGATGACCGTTTCGACCTCGGCGGTGCCCGCGAGATCAGCTTTTTCCGGCGCCAGAACCAAGAGCTCGGGTTCGCAATCCTCCAGCCGCGAGGCCAGACCGTCCGGTCCGAAGGCGGTGAACAACGGAACCGCCACTGCGCCGGATTTCATGGCGCCGAACAGGGCGGCGTAGAACGCCGGCGACGGCTCAAGCATGATCGCGACACGGTCACCCTTGCCGACGCCTCGGGCGACAAGCCAATGCGCGAAACGGTTCGACATTTCGGATAGCGCGCCGAATCCAAGCTCCTCGCTCGAGCCGTCGTCACGCGCGATACGGATGGCGACCCGCGCCGCGTCGTGCCGATCCAGACATTCATGCGTGATATTCAATCTGTCGCGGTCGCCGTCGAACAGATCCCAGAGCGCCTGTTTCGAGAAATGCCGATGGGCGTCGGCATAACTGATAAAATCCGTGAGTTTGGATGTCATGTCGACCGTTGGGACGCGGCGGTTGACGGTTCGGCGGTCGCGGCTATCTCCGCTTGCGACAACCCGGCCTCGGCGAGGATGACCTGGGTGTGCTCACCCAGGTTTGGAGCCATGGACCGCAAGGTGCCGGGTGATTCAGAGAAATCCACGGGGATCGCCGTGGTGACTAGCGTTCCTTCGTGCGGATCCTCCATCGTTTCGAAGAAGCCAGTTTCCGCTAGATACGGGTCGTCCATCATGTCTTCCAATCTGGCGACCGGGGCGTTCGGCATGTCGGCCCCGTCCAACAAAGCAAACGCCTCCTCCGTCGTAAAACCGGTCAGTGCTTCGGCGAGATGCACTTGAAGATCGGCGATGTTCTCGGCCCGTTGCGCCAAGTAGGTGAATCTCGGGTCCTCGATCAAGTCCGCGCGTCCGACCGCGCGCAGGAGCCGGTGCCACTGATCATCCGTGTGCGCCAAAACGCAGACCATGCCATCCTTGGTCTTATAGGGCCGGCGATGCGGCGACAATGCGCGCGGATACCCCAGGCCGTCCTTGTCGCCCTGGACCCCGCGCCACAGATGGGTGGTGAGATTGAACGCGAGCATGGTTTCCAGCATCGGAACATGGACTTCCTGACCAACGCCGGACCGCTCTCGCCGGAACAGTGCCATGCCGATGGCCGAGGCGAGGGTATGGCCGCAGAATTTGTCCGAGATCGGCATCGGCACGAACCGGGCCTCGCCATTGGTACGCTCGATCAGGCCGACCATGCCGCTTTCGCCCTGAATCGCGTCGTCATAGGCGGGCCGGCCATCCTTGGAGCCACCCTTGCGGTATCCCGTCGCCGAGGCATAGACCAGCTGGGGATTGATCTCGGCGAGGCTTTGGTAATCGATGCCGAGCCGCTCGGCGGCCGCGGTGCGCATGTTGTGCACGAACACATCCGCCGTTTCGACCAGGCGTTTCAGCGCCGTGAGCGCTTCCGGGCGCTTCAGATCCAGGACCACGCTTTTCTTGTTACGGTTCGTGGTCTCGAAAAACGGACCCATCGCGCCGGTCTTGCTCGGCCCGACCCATCGCATGGGATCGCCGACCGGGGCCTCGATCTTGATCACCTCGGCGCCCATGTCGCCAAGAATCTGGGTTGCCACGGGACCTAGGATGTTGATCGTAAGATCAAGGACGCGGATGCCGGTCAGCGGGCCTTGGTTGTCGGGTGATGGGCTCATCGGATTTCATCCTCGTGGCGCGCCTATTCCGCCGCCTCGCGGCACAGGGTGTCGTCCTTGCACTTGACCATGCGAAGCGGTGTGTAGGTGATTACGCATTCGCCGCGTTGATTGATGATCCGGTTACGGGTGCGCACGAGGCCGCGACCGGGTTGACGGGTCAAGCGGGCCTCGATCACCTCGCATTCGACGTGGATCGTGTCGCCGGCGAGGGTCGGGCCATGCACGTCGAACTCCATGTTGAGGAACGCCATGCCGGTGTGTTGCATGGTCGACTGGACCAGCAATCCCTCGGCGAAACAATAGGCTAGCGCTCCCGGCGCGACCCGTCCCTTGATGGCGCTTTTGGTCTTCAGATATTCGATGTCGGTGAACAGGTTTTCGACCATGCCGGTGACGCCGATGAAATTGACGATATCGGCTTCGGTGACCGTGCGCCCGACGGTGCGAAACTGGCGCCCGATGGGCAGATCCTCATAATGAATTCCAAGTCCGACGACATCCATTTCCAAACGCTCCAGCCAAATCCAGGGGAATTGGCGGCATTTATGCACGATCCGAGGGGGGCTTGCATCGAAAGCCGGGCGAAGGCGTTACGATAATCGTATCGGTGATGACGTTGCATCGTCGGCTTCGGTTCTTGGGGGTCGTTCAATCCTTGACCCGAATCAGCGTCTCTCCGCCTCCACCGTGTCGGGAAGTGTCGCGGCGATGACATCCGCCACCTTTTCGATCAGTGGCATGCGCGAGAAGCTTCCTCGGAAAGCCAATCGGACCCGCCGGCGTGCCTTTCCCGATGCCTCGCGCCGGACCACGATCCCGGCATCGGTGATCCATGGGCCCGCGAGACTCATCGCTGGAACGAGGGTGATCCCGAACCCGCCACCAACCAAGGCGAGGGTCGTCGTCAGACTGGTCTCGGCGGTGCTGACCATACTGGGATCAGCGCGGATCGCGGGATGGAAGGAGAGGACCTGATCTCTCAGGCAATGTCCTTGGGAAAGCAGGAGCAACCGCTCGTCCTCGAGATCGGCCAGTTCAATCTCCTCGTGCGCGACGAGGGGGTGATCATGCGGCATCGCGACCCAGAAAGGTTCTTCGTATAGAGCGATGGAGGACAGGCGCGGAGCTTCCGGTTCCGTCGCGATTATCGCCGCGTCCAAGTCTCCTTCCGCCAAGCCCGCTTCCAGATCCCTGGTGAACCGTTCCGTCACGCCGAGCCGGAGCGCCGGCGCGGCTCGGGCGAGAGCCGGGATGAGGCGCGGCATGAGATAGGGCGCGATGGTCGGGATAACGCCCAGGCGAAACGGACCGGATAACGGGTTCTTCATCGTGGTGGCGATCTCCCGGATCGATTCCGCCGCCTCGAGCGAGGCCTTGGCCCGCTCGATTATCCGCTCTCCGGCCGGGGTGATCCCGACCATGCGCTTGGTGCGTTCGAAGATCGCCAGGCCGAGGTCTTCCTCGAGCTTGCGAATCTGGCCGCTGAGGGTCGGCTGGCTGACATGACAGGCCGCGGCGGCTTTTCCGAAGTGACCATGCTCGGCGACCGCGACGATGTACTCGAAATCTCGTAGATTCATAGTTAATCGGCCAAATCTATTATTTTAAGAAATTTAAACGATTTTGCCTTTGGAAGGAATAACCCCATCTTTCCCATGTCAGCTGCCGGGAGGCGCGCGAGGAAAGCCGTGATGGCGGAACTTCTAGGAAGGATCTTGATATGAACGAGATGACGAAAAACGGCGCTGGAGGCTGTCCATTCTCCGGACGTGGCAAGCAGGCGTCCCGGGGGACGTCGAACCGCGACTGGTGGCCCAACCGCTTGAGGCTCAACATTCTGCGGCAGCATTCCTCGTTGGTGAACCCGATGGATGCCGACTTCGACTACGCCAAGGCTTTTCAAGAGCTCGACCTGGACGCGGTCAAGAAGGACATCACCGCCGTCATGACCACGTCGCAAGATTGGTGGCCGGCGGATTACGGGCACTATGGTCCCTTGTTCATTCGCATGGCCTGGCACAGCGCCGGGACCTATCGGATCGCCGATGGCCGAGGCGGGGCGGGAACCGGGAGCCAACGTTTCGCGCCGCTGAACAGCTGGCCGGATAACGGTAATCTGGACAAGGCGCGGATGCTGCTCTGGCCGGTTAAACGGAAATACGGCAACGCGCTTTCCTGGGCCGACCTGATGATCCTGGCCGGCAATCAGGCGTTGGAATCCATGGGTTTCAAGACCTTTGGTTTCGCCGGCGGGCGCGCGGATATCTGGCATCCCGAGGAGGACATCTATTGGGGAAGCGAGGCGGAATGGTTGGGCGATAGCCGGTACTCCGGCGACCGGGTGCTCGACGGACCGCTTGCCGCCGTCCAGATGGGACTGATCTATGTCAATCCCGAAGGCCCGAACGGCGAGCCCGACCCGGTGGCCTCGGGGCGGGACATTCGAGAGACCTTCGCCCGCATGGCGATGAATGACGAGGAGACCGTCGCCCTGGTCGCCGGCGGTCACACCTTCGGCAAGGCCCATGGCGCCGGAGACGCGGCGCATGTCAACCCGGAACCCGAAGCCGCGCCGATCGAGGCGCAAGGTCTGGGCTGGAAGAGCACGCATGCCTCCGGCCGGGGCGTCGACGCGATCACCAGCGGCATCGAGGGCGCTTGGACGCCGACACCGACCCAATGGGATATGAGCTATTTCGACGTCCTGTTCGGGTATGAGTGGGAACTGACCAAAAGCCCCGCCGGCGCCCATCAGTGGCGGCCCAAGGACCTGGCGGACAAGGATCACGCACCGGAGGTCGACGGTTCCGACAAGCGCGTCGGGATCATGATGACCACCGCCGACATGGCGATGCGCATGGACCCGGCCTACGAGAAGATCTCGCGGCGGTTCCACGCCGATCCGGATGCCTTCGCCGATGCGTTCGCGCGGGCCTGGTTCAAGCTGACGCATCGCGACATGGGGCCTCGGGCGCGCTATCTCGGCAAGGATGTGCCGGCCGAGGAATTGATCTGGCAGGACCCGATCCCGGCCGTGGATCATCCACTGGTCGACGCCGCGGACATCGCCGGTCTGAAGGCTCGCATCCTGGCGTCGGGTCTGTCGGTTTCGGATTTGGTCTCAACGGCCTGGGCTTCCGCGTCCACCTATCGCGGCTCGGATATGCGTGGCGGCGCGAATGGCGCGCGTATTCGCCTGGCGCCGCAAAGGGATTGGGAAGTTAACCGTCCCGATCGGTTGTCGGCGGTTCTCGATGTGCTGGAGGATATCCAGGGCGACTTCAACGAGGTTCACACCGGCCTGAAAAGGGTATCGCTCGCCGATCTGATCGTCCTCGGCGGTTGCGCGGGTGTCGAGCAGGCGGCGCGTGATGCCGGTATCGAGATCTCGGTGCCGTTCACGCCAGGACGGGCGGATGCCTCGGAGGAGCAAACGGATGCCGCTTCCATGGCCGTGCTTGAGCCGCTCGCCGACGGGTTCCGTAACTACCAGAAAGCAGCGTTCTCGGTGTCGCCCGAGGAGATGCTGGTCGACAAGGCCCAGTTGTTGACCTTGACCGCGCCGGAGATGACGGTGCTTCTGGGTGGGTTGCGCGTCCTCGGAACCAATGCCGACGGGTCCCGCGTCGGTGTCTTTACGACCCGACCCGGCCAGTTGACCAATGACTTTTTCGTCAACCTGCTCGACATGAGCACGACGTGGTGCGCGGTTTCCGAGGACGACACGCTGTTCGAGGGACGCGACCGGGTCAGCGGTCAGGTGAAGTGGCGGGGCTCAAGGGTGGACCTGATCCTGGGCTCGAACTCCGAGCTTCGGGCCCTCGCGGAGGTCTATGCGAGCGCCGATGCCCAGGCCAAATTCACGAAGGATTTCGTCGCGGCCTGGGTCAAGGTGATGGAACTGGACCGCTTCGACTTACGATGAACGACGGTGGCGGCGCTTCGCGGATCGTGGAGCGCCGCGCCTCCTTACGGATCGCCGATCGGCCCCGTCTCCAACCAGCCACCCACGCGCGACGCGTCGGCGGCGCGTTCCATGAAATCGGCGAGACCGTCCACGGCGCCTTGGCGCTCGAACAGCACGGGGCTTGCATCGGGCACCTGGCGACGGATCTCGCGGCGTTGCGCCGTATCGTTCGCGAGCGTAACCGCCATGGTGACGAACTCTTCCCGGCTAGAGGCGACACAGTCCTCGAGACCAATCATTGTCAGCAGATCCAGGGTGACGCGAGAGCGCATATGCTTTCCCGCGTAGGCTAGGATCGGTGTGCCGGTCGACAACGCCTCATAGGTCGAATTGCCGCCCGCGAAGCCGAAGGTTTCCACCAAGAGATCCGCCGCGCCGACGAAACCCAGGTACTCGACGCCATTCATCCGGGGTTGGAATTGAACCCGGTGCGCCACATCCGGCCCAGCTTGGGTGAGGCGCGCCCGCATGCGCTCGGTTTCAAGCGGTTGGGCGGATTCGATCAGCATGAGCAAGCCCTTGGGGTCTCGGCGCAGAATCTCGAGGAAGACGCCGTCATGATCGGGATGCATTTTGAACAGGGTTTGGGGGCAGGTGTAGAGGGTCGCGTTATCGGGCAATCCTAGATCGGCGCGGCCTAGGAGGTCCCCGACGGGTGGGGGGCGGTTATAGAAAAACGGAAACTCTTCCAAGAGGACGGCGCGCTCGGTGTAGTGCTTCCGCCAATCCGCCGGCTCGGAACCTCTCGAGGTTAGGAAATAGTCGATATTCGGTATGCCCGTGGTGTCGGGATGCCCGACACAGACCGCTTGAACCGGCGCCAGCCGCGAGAAGGCCAGAAAATAGGTGAACGGGTCCATGCCGATATCGAGATACAGCAGGATATCGGCCTCGATCGTCGCGAGCTGTCGGCGGGCTTCTCCCAGATCGTGGGACAGCACGACCTGGGCGTCGGCGCCGCGCATGTGAGCGACCCAGGCGGCGTCGCCCGGTTTGGCGTGGCTGACCGCGACAACCTCGAAGCGGTCGCGTGGCAGCCGCGCCAGGACCGAGCCGAATAGTTTGCCGATGGTGTGAGAGCCGAGGAAGACGGAAATGATGGCGACGCGGATGCGCTTGCCGGGTGATGGGCGTTTCCTGCAGTGGGGCGCCGTCCAAGCGAGCTTCGGCGCGGCCCGGAGATGGAACGCGGCGACCCGACGAGCGAGCTCTCGATTGGATACATCGTGGTAGGTGTAGTTGAAATTCGTAACCCCGATCTCCCGCGCCGGATTGGTTACCACGTGGTTCTCGGCCTCGGCCCGGTCCAGGAAGTCGAAAAGCCGTCGTCGCCCCGCCGCAATCTCGGCGGCGTTCTCGGGCACTCGGCTTTGAATATGCGCCGCGCGAAACCGTAGCGCGGTTGATGGCGCCAGGACATTGCCGCGGACGAGGTGACGCCGCGCCCCTCCGCTGTCGCCGCTCATCATCAGAGTGCTCGCGAGATCCGCCTGGAACCGCGCGTTCTCCGGGGCCGCGCTTGCCATGCGCCTTCGCCAAGGCAATGCGCCGCGATAGTCGCCGGCGGCGTCCAAGGCGTTGGCCAGCCTATCGTGGAGAGCCATTTCGCCCGGTGACTGGTGAACCAGGGCTCGGAAATCCTCAATGGCCTCATGAACCGCGCCCCGGTGTAGTCGCGCGGTGGCGCGGTTGATCAAACCGTCCGCGTAGCCCGGTGAAAGGGTGAGGGCGCGCGCCGCAACGGTTTCCGCGGTCGGATCGGCCAGCGCGATGAGAAGGGTTGAAAGATTGCCGTGGAACACCGCTTCGTCCGGGGTTTGCAGTATCGCGGCCTTGATCAGGCGCGCGCCACCGGATGTGTCGCCCGCCTGATGCTTGAGGACGCCGAGAAGATGGCGGGCTTGAGCCAGATCCGGCGCGGCGTGGAGGAGGGCTTGATAGCGGTTTCTCGCCTCGGCCAGGGAGCCGCTCTGGTGTAGGGCCAGGGCCTCGGCGAGGGCGGTGTCGAGGGCGTTATCCGTGGGCACGAGCGTCAGCGCGCGCGAAGCCGCGCGAGGGCGTCGAGCAGACCGCGTGTGGATCCGTCGGCATCCGCGTCGGGCGCGCCTCCCAGCACGGCGGGTAGAAGTTGATTAGCCAGTTCCTTGCCCAGTTCAACACCCCACTGATCGAAACTGTTGATCCCCCAGATCGCGCCTTGAACGAATACCTTGTGCTCGTACATCGCGATCAACATACCCAGCATGTAGGGCGTCAGCCGCTGGTAAAGGATCGTCGTCGAGGGACGGTTACCGGGAAAGGCGCGATGCGGCGCCAATGCCTTTGCCTGGCCTGGATCCATGCCGTCCGCCAGCATTAGACGCTCGGCCTCCTCTTCGCTTCGTCCCAGCATCAGGGCGCGGGATTGGGCCAGGCAATTGGCGAGCAGCAGATCGTGATGCCCGGGGAGATCCTCGTGGGCGCGCGCCGCGACGAGGAAGTCGACGGGGACCACGGCGGTTCCCTGATGCAGGAGTTGGAAGAACGAGTGCTGGACATTGGTGCCGGCCTCGCCCCACAGAACTCCCGCGGTGGCGACGTCGACTTCGCCGCCGTCCAAGCGCGTTGATTTGCCGTTCGATTCCATGTCGACCTGCTGAAGATGGGCGGTCAACCGGTTCAGGCGCTGGTCGTAGGGGATGATGGCGCTGGAGCCGTATCCCAGGATCGAGCGATACCAAACCCCGATCAGCCCCAGGGTCACCGGAATGTTTCGCTCAAGGGGCGTGGTTTCGAAATGCCGATCCATCGCATGGGCGCCCGCGAGAAGCTCGGTAAACCGCTCTCCCCCAACCGCGAGCGCGATGGGCAGGCCAATCGCCGACCATGGCGAGTAGCGTCCCCCCACCCAATCCCAGAAGCCGAAGGTCCGGGTCTCGGGTATTCCGAAGGCCTGGACCTTCGCGAGGTTGGTGGAAAGCGCCACGAAATGCTTTCCCGCGGCACCATCGCCCAGTGCCTCGGCTATCCAGCGGCGGGCGCTAGCCGCGTTCAGCATGGTCTCCTGGGTGGTGAAGGTCTTCGAGGCGATCAGGAACAGCGTCCGGGCCGGCTCCAGGCCCTTGAGCGTGTCATGCAGATCCGCGCCGTCGACATTGCTCACGAAATGGACCCGTACCCGGTCATGGTGATAAGGCGCGAGGGCTTGGGTGATCATCGCGGGGCCGAGGACCGAGCCGCCGATACCGATATGCACCACGTCGCGAAACGGCTCCCCCGTCTTGCCGGTTTCGGTTCCCGAGCGCACCGCTTCCGCGAAGTCGCGCACCCGCTCCAGCACGGCATGTATCTCGGGAACGACATCTCGGCCATCGACCTTGATCACCGTGCCGGCCGGTGCCCGCAAGGCGGTGTGCAGTGCCGCGCGCTGCTCGGACGTGTTGACTTTCTCTCCCGACAGCATGGCTTCCCGGCGTCCGACGAGGTCCGTCCGCTCGGCCAAGCCTCGTAGCAGGAGCATGGTATCGGTGGTGAGGAGATTCTTCGAAACATCGACCAATAGGTCATCGAGGCGAAGCGAGAATATCTCGAAGCGATTCGGGTCCTCGGAGAAAAGCTCGGCGAGCGACCTCTCGGTCATTTCGGCGCCATGCCGCTGGAGATCTCGCCAGATCGCTTGTGAGTTCGTCATCTCGCCGCCTAACGCCTGTGTCGGCCCGCCGGATCAATCCGAGCCGCGCGGGGCCAGCATACCAATAGCGCGGCGGGACGACGAGGCTTGGCGGGAGCGCCGTGTTAACGGTCGCCGCGGCCTGTCAAATGACGTTCCAGAGCCGAGAAACACGCGTCGCTCAGACCAGCGAAATGAAAGGCGACACGGTCGGCATCCCGGTCGACGCGCACAACGTGAAGCGGAATGTCTTGGCAGGCCTCGATTTCGCCCTTCGGGGTTTTTAGACTCGCGGTGATATCCGAATCGGGTTCGAACAAATCGCACCCGCCCTCGATCATCAGTCCGCCGAGGCTACAATCCGCGATGATGAAGTCCTGGCCGTCATGATCCAGCATCATATTGATCGCGCGCCTGCGGTCCCGTCGGTTTTCCTGGGCGCGCATGCTGATGACCGTCATGGTTCACCTCCGACTCATAACAAGCACCATTCACGGATATTGGACCGGAACGGCGTCGAGCGCGTGAAGAATACCACATTCTGGCGAAATCCCGCCAAGGTTAGGAACCTCATGTCTTGGATCGCCAGTCTCATCGGTCCATTAATGGCCGATGGTGGAATGCATTCGAAGACGACTGTTCGTGCTTGGCGTGTTGCTGTGCGGCTTGCCGGTATCGTCGCCGGGCCTAGCCGGCGATCTCGACGAGTTGCCTCCGAACGGCGCGCGTCTCGGCATGGAGCGCTCGGAGATCTTTTCGATCAGCCCGCCACCAAGGCGTCTCGATTCGCCGTTGATCTTCGGCCCGTTGCGGGCCGAGTTCATGGCCTCGGGCGTCGCGGCGCTCGGACCGCCGGGTACCCTTTACTATCAGTTCGACCCCAAAAGTGGGCGTCTGCGACAATTCTTGTTCGAATGGCGGGATGCCGACGCTTCGAAAACTCATGCGTCGGATTTGTTGGCTCGTCTGCGCGAGAAACTGGGTGCGCCGGTCCTGATCTGCATCGGCGGTGGGCGGGAGAAGCCGCCTCGCGTGGTGTCGGCTCGGTGGCGGGGCGCCGGCCTAATGCTCCATGTTTCGATACTCGACCATCGCGCCGACGGCGTCGCCCATTTCGACCTCAACAGCGATTCCGATCCGCGCCGGCCATCCCATGAACGCCGCCGCGTTACCCGGCGCTCGCTTCCGCGCCGCTTGACCGCCCGCCTTCACGGTGCCGAGGACGTCGATCTCCTGCCGCGTCGTGATTGCCCTCTCGGCTCATCGCCGGAAACTCGGTAACGCAAATGCCGGATGCGCCGCCCCGTCCGGAAAGGTAAGCTGGCCCTTCGCGAGCCGGGGAGTGGCGCCGAATGGCGATGATTGACTGGGAAGCCTTGACGACCAACGACCTCCGGGAAGGGGAGCTCTCGGTCGCGCTTTTGCCGGTCGCCGCGATTGAGCAGCACGGACCGCATCTACCCCTTGGAACCGACGCGTTTATCTGTGACGGCGTGATCGATGCCGCGGCCCGGTTCTTGAACCCCGATACACGCGTTTGGCGGCTGCCGACACAGCGTATAGGCGTTAGTCCGGAGCACGCGAGTTTCCCTGGCACCCTGTCGATGGAACCGGAAGTCGCGCTGGCGTCGTGGCATGCGATCGGAGATTCAGTGGCGCGAGCCGGTCTGACACGTCTGGTGATTTTCAACAGTCATGGCGGACAGCCGGGCGTGGTTGATCAACTGGCCCTGCGTTTGCGCCGCTCCCATGGCATGCTGGTCGCGCGAGCGAATATTTTCGGCCTTGGCTTGCCCGACGGCGCGGTCGACGCAACAGAGGCGCGGTTCGGTTTGCATGGCGGCCTGGTGGAGACATCCCTGATGCGGGTTTTGCGCCCCGATCTCGTACGCATGGAGCTTGCGCGGAATTTCCGATCACGCGACGAGGATATCGCCGAGGCATCGGGCATGCTTTCCGCCGAGGGCGCGGGGATCGGGATCGGATGGCTCGCCGAGGATCTCAATCCGGCGGGCGTAACTGGCGACGCGGCGGCGGCGACGAGCGAATTGGGCGGGCGAATCCTCGATCATCTCGGGACCGGCCTCGCCCGCCTGTTGGAAGACGTGGCGGCGCTGGATTGGCCGGATTCGGAAGGGGCCGTTTGATGGCTGTTTTCGAGGATTCCTGGCATCGATTGCTGGACTTCGCGGCGCGCGCTCGCCTCCATGGCTCCGAGGTGGATTCCAACGGGCATCACACGGCCCGACAAGCGCTGGAACTTTCGATCGCCGGGTTGATGGATCCGCTGCATGGTGAATGCTACGCGGGCATCGTATCGGCCTCGCTGGACGGCCCGTTGGCGATCGCTCAGATCGGACAAAGCCTCGATGGCCGGATCGCGACGAATTCCGGGCATTCCCACTATATCAACGGCCCCAAGGCATTGGATCATCTGCACCATCTAAGGGCGTTGGTGGATGCGGTGATCGTCGGTGCTTCCACCGCGATCATGGATGATCCAAGCCTTAGCACCCGGCGCGTCGAGGGGGCCAGCCCGGCGCGGGTGGTCATTGACCCAAACGGTCGGCTGCCCAGCACGGCAAGGATGCTGAACGACGGCGGCGCGCCGTGTCTGGTGATCACCAAGTCCGATTCGCCGGCTTGTCCCGGCGGCGCCGAGCGGGTCGAGGTTGATTGCGATCGCCGCGGAAACCTGTCGCCCGTTGAGATTCTGCGGGCATTGCGTGAGCGGGGCTTGAATACCGTTCTGGTCGAGGGTGGGGCGGAAACGGTGTCTCGGTTTCTCGCCGCGGGAGCGGTCGACCGTCTGCATGTCATGGTGGCGCCGATGATTCTCGGTTCCGGCCGAATAGGGTTTGAGTTACCGCCGATTGATCGGGTTGACGAGGCCATGCGCCCGACGACCAGGATTCACAAGCTCGGCGACGACATCCTGTTCGATTGTGACCTGCGCGCGAGTGACTGAGCGGATCGTACTTTTAGGCGGTAGGCGCGACGAGCTGATCACGATGCCCGACGACAACGGTAAAATGTCGATCCGCCACCCGCCGTTCCCGCCAGTCGTTGATTCCGTCCGCCATCCCCGGTGAGATTTCCGTCGCCGCGGCGGCCCAACCGTCAATCAGCATGGCAAGGCCGGGCCCATCGCGCTCGGCGCTCAGCCGCCAGTCGCTACGCCTGGTTCGGACCCGCCATCCCGCCTTGAGTGCCCGCGACGCCAAGCCGGATGGCGCGGTCGGGCCAAGCGCGTTTCCAAAGCCCTTGTCGCCCCGCTGGTGACTGTTGACCAGATCCCGGACCATCGCGTCCATCGGATGGTTGGGAGAGAACGCCAGCCGTCCGTCATAGCTCAAGGCCGCGAGCAACCCGGCCCGCTGTCCTTTTACCGCGCTCCAAAGCCGATCGAGCCAAGCCTCGGACACCAGGTCCAGCATTGCCGAGGTGGTGACGAGATCGTGGCCCCGGACCAGCGCGTCGATATCCGCCGTGGCAAGGTCCAGCCCATGTATCTCCGCGCCGGTCGATGCCGCGGCGATCCCAAGCAGTCGGCGGTCACCATCAACGAGCGTCCAATGCGATGGCGTCGTGAGCCTCGATGTCAGATAGCGCCAGGTGCTACCGGTTCCGCATCCCAGATCCACAATCCTTGCGCCACGATTTGCCGTTGACCGCGCGGCGAGCCACTGGTCCAGTTCCCGCGGTAACTCGACGGATCGCGCGCGATGATCCCAGATCTCTCGGGCGGCCAGCCATTCCGGCGAAAATCCGCTCACGGCGCCTCTCCGAGAAGATCCACGGCGGTGATGAAGTGCTCTCCGGTCCGCCTCCAGGTCGGCATTCGCGCCGCCGCGTCCAGACCGATCCGAGCCGCGCGTGATCGCGCGTCGGCTTCCCCGATAAAAAGCCGCAGACTTGCCGCGAGCGCCGCTACATCGCCTGGTGGGATCAGTGCTCCGGCACCTTCAGGGACGGTTTCCGGGATCGCGCCGGCGGTTGTCGAGATGATCGGCAGGCCATGGGCCATGGCCTCGGTCAATGCCATGCCGAACCCTTCATGGTGGGAGGGTAGGACGAAAAGATCGGCGGCGTTGTAGTGCTCGCTCAGATGCTTCTCGTCGATTTCTCCCAAATGCCGGACCCGGTCGGTCAGGCGATGGGTCGCGATCTTACCTTTGATCGCGTTCGCGAATGGCGTGTCCCGCTCCGCACCGATCAGATCCAAGCGCCAATTCAAATCCGTCAGGTTAGCCAGGGCGTGGAGGAGGACGTCCTGGCCCTTGCGAGGGCTTATCGACGCGACGCAGAGCAGTCGTATGGGATCTCCGGCTCGAGCCTCTCGCTTGGGCGCGATGCTCGGATGATCCAGGCCGGGGGGCACGACATGGATCCGATCGGCGGCAATGCCGAAATCCCGCATTCGCCGCCCCGTGGTCGGGCTGGTGACAATACAGCCGGACGTGAATTCCAAGGCCGCTTTTTCGGCGCTGAAGAACGCCCGCGCTTCGTCGGTGGCGAGGCCGGTCTCGTCGCAAAGCGGGTGATGGATCAGCGCGACAAGACGCCCTTGAAAGGTTTTGGCGATGCCGTGCCGCGCCAAAGCGGTCAACGCCAGCCCGTCAATGATGACGGTTCCGTCATCGCTCATCGCGCGCAAGCGATAGGCATCGTGGGCCAGTTCATCCGCGTCCGGGTTTGGGTAACTCCCTTCGAGACAAACGAGGTCGCCCAGCCGATCGGCGCGTTCCAGATTTTCGGCCATATGCCGGTCATAGATGAAACCGCCCGTCAGCGTGTCGATCGGCCCGGGTACCACCATGTGGATGGGTGCCTTCGCCGATCGGCGCTGGCTCATCCGAGCGCGCCTTCGTAGGAAGCCCAGGCGACATGGGATTCATGCAGCGAGACCTTGAGCCCGCTCAACCCGCCCGCATGTGGACCCAGCTTGCCTTCGGCGATCGCGGCGGCCATGCGCTGGTGAATGTCGCGGGCCAGGAACTCCGTCGTGGTGTTGATACCGTTGAAGGCCTCGATAGCGTCGAGGTTCTTGTAGTTGTAGATCGCCAGCAAATTCTTTAGCGCCTCGTGCGCCAGCCCGATATCGACGACGATGTTGTCGGGGTCGAGTTCGGCGCGCTGGAACTCCATGTCGACGACGAAGGTCGCGCCATGCAGCGCTTGGGCGGGGCCGAACACCGCGCCGCGAAAGCTGTGCGCGATCATGATGTGATCTCGAACCGTAACGGTGAACACGAAGCGGGCTCCTGATTCTAGGAATAGATAATCCGATGACATAGGGCGCGGGAGGTTCCGTCCGCAAGCCCCGCCATGGTTCGCGGCAGGTCCTCGAAGTGGCTCTCATCGGAGATCAAGACATCAAGACAGGGGTCGCGCAGCAGTGATAGGGCCTTGTCCAGCCGCCGCGCGTGGCTCCAGCCGCGACGTCGTGATGGTGGGATACTTCCGACCTGTGAGGATTGCAGGGTCAGACGACGGTCATGAAAATCCTCGCCGAGAGGCAGTGTGACCTCCTGGTCGCCGTACCAGCTCAACTCGATGATCCGTCCCTCGAAAGCCGCCATGCGCAAGGCGCTTCGCAACCCCTCCGGCGACCCGCTGGCATGGATGATGATCGGATACGCCGCGTCGGGCGCGGGGGCCGTGATGAAACGCGCCCCCAGCGTCTCGGTCGCCGAAGCGCGGCTTGGATCGATCTCCAAGAGATCAACGCCGGCCCGGTACAGTCGTCGCGCCAGATAGGCGGCGAGGAGGCCAACGACCCCGCCGCCGATCACGCAGACTTGATCTCCGGGCCGGAGCCGCGCGTCCCAGATCGCGTTGAGCGCGGTTTCCATGTTCGCCGCCAAGACCGCGCGGTCCGGCGGCACGCCCTTGGGCAGGACGCGGGCGGCGACGCTCGGCACGACGAACAAATCCTGATGCGGCGCGAGACAGAACACGGCCTTGCCGGTCAAATCGTCGGGACCCTCCACGACCGTGCCGACCGTGCCGTAGCCGTATTTCACCGGCCCTGGGAAGTCACCTTCCTGGAACGGACAACGCATGCGATCGACCATCCGCGCCGGCACGCCGCCACGAAACACCAGGGATTCCGTGCCTCTGCTGATCGCGCCGTGGGTGGCGCGCACGAGTACCTGGTCCGCGTTCGGCGGTGTCAGTGGCTCGGACCGAATCTCGCCTTGGCCGGGCGCGACCACCCAATAGGCGCGCGCCGTGACCACCGCCCTAAAGCCCGAGCGCCGAAAGATCCAACCGTCCGCCCACGCATGGCGGGCACCAGTAATATCCACCGGTAACCGGTCGCGAGAACCGGAAGAGCGCGTCGGTGATGCCGTGCTCCTCGCCGACCATTCGCCGCAGGACCGTCTCGAAGGTGTCGAGCGACTTTCCAAAGGCGACGAACATAAGGCCGTCGCCGTCCGCGCCGGAGAAGGGCATGGACCGGCGCAGCATGAAGGCTTCCGGCGCGAAGCTTTCCTGGGCCGAACGTTTCACATGCGCGGAAGCCGGAGCATCCCCGAATTCCTCATTGTCGGCGATGCGCCGGCCAATCATGTCATCCCGTTCGGCCTCGGAATGCGAGGCGAAGTGGGCGAGATCATGCACCCAGCGCTGCACCGCGACGAAACTGGAGCCGTCGAGCCTGGGGCCGGCGCCTCGGACAAGCGCCGCCGCGACGGCATCATCGCCCTCGGGGTTCTCGGTACCGTCCTCATATCCGGTCAGGTCACGTCCGCCGTCATGCATGAAGCCGTCGGTAAGGTCGACGCGGTCGAACGCGGGAGACAGTGTCGCGGCGATCGCGTTGCCGGCCTTGGCGATTTCGCCGCGGTCATCCCCACCGATCCAGATCCAAAGATCGGACTGAGTCGAGAGTATCTCGATACCCGATCCACTGATCGAGGGAAACGGGCGCAGACCCGGGATCGAAGCGCCAAGCCCACGTAGGAGGCCGGGGCCTAAACCCAGAACCATGTCAGGTGCTAATCCAGACGCCGCGAGCTGCCTCAGGACGGGCTTCGGATCCGCCCCGGCGCGCGCGTTGACGGTGAGATAACGCGCGTGCGCCGGAACCGGGGCCAGGATGGCGGGCTGTGATGTCGTCATGTTTCGCCTTGCCCTAGTCGAACACGGTCTCGAAGTAATGCCCGGCATCGACGACGGCCTCGATCACCGTCGGTCCCTCGGCCTTGAACGCCGCCTCCAGCGCCGCCTTCAGCGCCGCGCCGTCGCGGACGCCGACCGCGGGCACGCCGAAGTAATGGGCCGGCGGGGTTTCATATTGCCCCATCTCGACCTGCGATCCCCACTGGGCGTATTGCCGCTTTTCCTGCTTGATCTGGATAAGCGACAGCCAGCGATCATCCAGGACGACGACCGGGATCGTAAGACCCAGGCGACGCGCGGTGGCGAGCTCGCCGCAGGTCATCTGGAAACAGCCATCGCCGATCACGCAGACCACCGGCAGGTCCGGGCGCGCCAGCTTGGCGGCGATGGCGCCGGGAATCCCGATACCCATCGAGGACCAGCCGTTGGTGACATGACAGGAACGCGGCGCGTGGGTGGTCCACTGGCTTGCGATCTGGTGAGTATGGGCGCCGACATCGTAGCTGATCACACCGTCCTTGGGCGTGACCGCGCGCACCACGTCCAGCGCCGCGTGCGGGCTGAAGTTCGCCACCGACGGGCGCAGCGAGGCCTGGAACGCGTCGCGGTGTTCGGCGACCGCGGCCTCGGTCCAGTCATTGCCATGCGCCGGTAGTTTGAGCATCCGCGAAAGGCTGTCGGTGACGTCGCCGGTGACGGTGCCCGCGACGGTGACACTGTCGGCCACGTCCGGGTCCTCGATGTCGATGGACAGAACCGGGACATCGCCGACCCAGGCCTCGTACTCGACCTCGATGGTATCGAAGCCGAGGCCGATCACCAGATCCGAGGAACGGATGAACGCGCGCTGAACCTGTCGCCGGCCGCGCTCGATGCAACCGAAGGAAAGCGGGTGATCCTCGTCGATCATGCCCTTGGCCATGGTCGAGGAGCCGAAGGGCAGCCCGTGATGCTCGACAAAGGCTTTCAGAAGCGACGGGTCGGTCATCCGCATCGCCGAGGAGCCGAGAATCGCGATCGGACGCTTGGCCTTGGCGATCAGTTCGGACGCGGCCGCGAGATCCGCGTCGCTGGCCCGCGTCGAGACCGGTTTGACGGAAACCGCGCCGGGGATGCTGGTATCCGTCGCCGGCGCCAGGGAAACGTCTTCCGGCAGGTCGATATGCACCGGCCCCATCGGCTCGGTCATCGCGATGTCCAGGGCCTTGGCCATGACCTCGGCGACATTATCCTTGTTGGCGGCGAAGGTCGCCTTGGTGATCGGGCGGAACAACGCGTGGTGGTCGATCCACATTTGAATGCGGCGGCCGAGCTGCGGCGTGTTCAGGTTGCAGGTCACCGCGATCATCGGCGTGCGATCGAGATAGGCGCTGCCGACGCCGGTGGCGAGGTTGGTCGCGCCCGGGCCGAGCGTGGCGATGCAGAAGCCGGGCTTGCCGGTCATCCGACCCATGACGTCGGCGGCGAAGGAGGCCGAGCCCTCATGCGCGGTCAACACGAATTCAATTCCGCCGAGACGCATCGCCTCGACCAGGGGCAGAACATTGCCGGAGGGAATGCCGAAGCCGTGGGTGACGCCGGCCTCCTTCAGGATTTTCACGATGAGGTCGGAATTGTTCATGTCTCGGCTCCGGGTCGGCGGGATGTTTATTGTTCGGGGCGGCCAAGCCAAACTCGTGGCCGGACCATTGTCGCGAGCAGGAACACCAAAAGTCCGCCGCCCGCAAGTGTGAAGGTGCCCTGAAAGGCGTTCTGGAAGCTTTCGGCCTCATCCAACCCTCCCGCGCTCGCGGCTTCGCGCATCCAGGCAAAGGTCATTGTAAGGGTGGTGACGCTGGCGACCACGCCGATGGTGCGGGTCAGCATCGCCAGGCTGCCGCTGACCCCGCGGTCGGCGAGCGGAAGCGTGCCGGTAACGATGTACATGTAGGAAACCTGGAACAGCCCGGTGCCTATGCCTTGAAGCAATAGGGCGCCGATCATCCACCATAGATCCTCGCCGCCAGTCACCTGGCCGATCGCCAGGATGCCGAGGCCGGTCATGGTGGCTCCGGCGAAACAGATCCAGTTGGCTCGCAGCGGCCCGATCAGGCGCCCACCGATGGGCGCGGCGAGACTGGCGCCGACGAAACCGATCGCCAATACCAGGCCCGCCATCGATACCGGCAGGCCGGGAAGCCTGGGCAGCAGAAACGGAATGATCAGCATGACCGAGAAGGTCGAGAGATAGACAAGGCAACTGGTCAGATTGACGATGGTAAAGTCGAGATTCTTGAACACGCCGAGCTTTAGGATCGGCTCCTTCGCGCGGTTTTCGGCTCGGATGAAGCCCGCCACCGACAGCGCGAAGACCAGGGCGAATCCCAGGACCGGTAGGATGCCTTGCGCCTCCAGCCTTTGAAGTTGGTTCAGGGTCAGAAGAAAACTGCTCATCGCCAAGATCAGGGTGATCGAGCCGGCGATGTCGTAGGATGGTTTTTCCAGACGTCTGGCGGTTGCCGGCAAGGTCGTCAGCAGTACAAGCGAGAAGAGTGCGATCGGCGCTCGGAACCAAAACACGGCGCGCCAGTCGAATTGTTCCACCAACCAGCCGCCCACCGACGGGCCGAGCATGCTCCCCAGCGCGTAGATTAGCGTGAACATTCCCACGGCGCGCCCGCGTTGCTCGTCCGGATAGAGCGCGATGATCAACGCCGGTCCGACGCTGGTGACCAGTCCCGAGCCGAGTCCTTGGAGAAACCGGAAAAACAACAGGCCCTCGAAACTCGGTGATACCGAGACAAGCAACAGGCCGACCGCGCTAACGCCCAAGCCGATGCCGAAGATCCGGCGATGCCCGAACAAGTCGCCAAGCTTGCCGAAAACCAGCATCAAGCTGGCATAGGTCAGCACATAGCAAATCACCACCCATTGGATCATCGCCATGGGCTCGCCGAAATCGCCGACGATGTACGGGAAGGCGATATTCACCGAGGAGTCCAACGGCGTTATCAGCGATCCGCTTCCAACGACAAGCAAACCAAGGGCGCGGCGCATAGGGGTGATCATAACTGAAAGAACTCGGCCAGCTGGCGGGACGGGACGGCAGTGTAGCGCGATTTCATCGGTTGGGCGTTTTTTTGCGGCGCGGCGGAGTCGTCGTGGACAGGCCCCTTCGAGACACTCGCATCCGCTCGTTCCTCAGGGTGAGTCGATTCTTGGCGGACTAGTTCTATCAAGGCGATGCGTTTCAACGCGCGCCCCTGAGCGTTCCTCTACCCCCAACCACCGCCACTAACCCTGAGGAACGAGCGCCAGCGAGTGTCTCGAAGGGTCTTCTCTCCCGTTGCTGGCGCCGCCCAATCCATGCGACTGTTCACGGCAAGAGATCCTTCGCCCAAAATCGGAAATCCGCCCGTGCAAGACCGAGACTATCCCGTCGAACTCACGCCGCCGGACATCGAACCCTATCGCGATGGCAATACCGGGGTGGCGTTCGTGACGACATTCGACAGCGGCGCGTCCGGCCCGCACGTGATGATCAATGCCGTCACCCATGGCAACGAGATTTGTGGGGCGATCGCGCTGGATACGCTGTTCAAGGTCGGGCTGCGTCCGGAGCGAGGGCGGATTAGCCTCGGTTTCGTCAACCACATGGCCTACTCACGGTTTGATCCCAAGGATCCCGGCGCGTCGCGCTTCGTGGACGAGGACTTTAACCGCGTTTGGGTTGAGGACCGCCTTGACGGCCCGGAGGATACAGCCGAGTTGCGGCGCGCGCGGGAGCTGCGACTGATTTTCGATAGCGTCGACCTGCTGCTCGATATTCACTCCATGAGCACCTATTCCAAGCCGCTCATGATCAATAACGGGCTGGAGAAGGAGCGCGCCTTCGCGCGCGAGGTGAATTTTCCGGCCCACATCATGTGCGGCTCCGGCCATGTGGTCGGCAAGCGGCTGATCGAGTACACGCCCTTCAACGACACCACGAACGACAAGGTCGCGCTCCTGGTCGAGTGCGGCCAGCATTGGGCGGCGGCGACCGGGACGGCGGCCTTGGACACGGCTCTGCATTTTTTGCGCGCCGCCGGCACGGTTTCCCGAGATTTCATCGAGACCCATCTCTCCGGGGCGGCCAGAACGCCGCCACCCGCCGAGATGTGGGACGTTACAGATGGGATTACCTCGATGACCGACGATTTCTGCTTCGCCGAGCCTTATATCGGCATGGAGGTGATCGCCAAGGCCGGTACCGTGATCGCCCATGACGGCGATACCGAAATTGTCACACCCTATGACGATTGCCTCTTGATGATGCCCAACCACCGGCCCGGCGCCAATGTCCGTAAACTGCGTCTGTGCCGACGCTCCGCGTAACCCGTTAACTCGAGGAACCGACATGACGATAAAACTGGGTGTTACCCTGCCCCTGGTCGATACGGGCGGCGCGCCGGGATTTGTTCGCGATTTCGCCCAACAGGCCGAGGAACTGGGATATCAAGGTCTGGCGGTTCCCGATCACGTGCTCGGCGCCAATGTCGAGAACCGCCCGGACTGGGGCAATCGCAACACCTCGGCGGATTTCTTTCACGACCCCTTCGTGCTGTTCGGGTTTCTGGCGGCGTGCACCAAGACCATCGAGTTCTCGACCCAGGTGATGATCCTGCCCCAGCGCCAGACCGCGCTCGTGGCCAAGCAGTCGGCCTCGCTGGATGTGCTCTCGGAAGGTCGTTTCCGCTTCGGGATCGGCAGTGGCTGGAACCCGATCGAGTATCAAGCCTTGAACGAGGATTTCACCAATAGGGGCCGACGTCTGGCCGAGCAGGTCGATGTGATGCGCAAGCTCTGGGCCGAGCCGCATGTCACTTACAAGGGCGACTATCACGAGATCGACGACGCCGGCATCAACCCGCTTCCGACCGGGCGGTCGATCCCGCTCTGGTTCGGCGGCCACGACGACCGGATGCTGCGCCGCATCGCCAAATTGGCGGATGGCTGGATCATGCTGGCCTATCCGCCCGACGACAGCGCGCTCCAGGCCTTCGAGACTCTGCGTGGCTATATCCGCGCCGAAGGCCGGTCGCCCGATGATGTCGGCCTGGAGATCTGGACCTCGCTTGGTGATGGCGATGACGAGAAACTGCGCGCTGATTTCAAGTTCTGGAAGGATGCCGGTGTCAGCCATATCACGCTCAACAACTGGTATGGCCGCCACCCCCACAAGCGCATGGCCGAGCGCGGCGCCGAGGCGCATCTGAAGGCGATGCGGCATTATCGCGCGTTGGTGGATGACCTTCTATAGGGGGCGAGTGAAGAGGCGATAGACCCTTCGAGACGCGCCTTTCAGGCGCTCTTCGGGGTGAGTGTATTTTGTGCGTACTCACCCTGAGGAACGAGCGTCAGCGAGTGTCTCGAGGGGTCTTTTCCTGGCCCGTTTCAAAACAATAACAGGCTTTAAAGATGGTTGTTGGAGAGACCGAAATCCAAAACGTCGCCCTCTACCGGCGCATGCGGCTGCTGCGTCGGTTCGAGGAGATGGCCGGTGACCTCGTCCGCGGTGGCGAGATTCAGAGCGCGGTGCATGAATATACCGGCCAGGAGGCGGTCGCGGTTGGCGTTTGCGCGGCGCTCGGCCCCGATGACGTGATAACCAGCACCCACCGGGGGCATGGCCATATTTTGGCGAAGGGTGGAGACCCGGCGCTTATGCTGGCGGAACTGCTGGGACGCGAGACCGGTTACAACAAGGGCCGGGGCGGGTCCATGCATATCGCGGATATCGATCTCGGCATCTATGGAGCCAACGGCATCGTCGGGGCCGGGGCTCCGATGGCCTGCGGGGCGGCTTTCATGTTCAAGACAATGGCGGAGCGTCACGTGGCGGCGCCGTTCTTCGGCGACGGGGCGATGAACCAGGGGGTGTTGCTGGAAAGTTTTAACCTCGCGGTCATGTTGCATCTGCCGGTGGTCTTCGTGTGCGAGAACAACGGCTACGCGGTGACCACGCCGATCGGTGAGGTCCTGAAGGGCTCGATCCTTGAGCGCGCCGCCGGCTTCGGCCTGGCGGTGGAGGTGGTGGACGGCATGGATGTCCGCGCCGTGCGCGCCGCCGCGGATCGCGCGGTCAAGCGAGCGCGGGACGGCGGTGGACCGAGCTTCCTTGAATGCGAAACCTGCCGGTTTTCGGTCCATAATGTTTCGGCGGGACCGGCCTGGCCGGACGAACGCGCCGAGGACGAGCGCGAGGAGGCTCGCGCTCGGGACCCGATCGAGCGTCTCGCGCGGCAATTGATCGAGGAGGGACGGTGGACCGCCGACGACCGAGCGCGCGTCGACGCCGAGGTCGAGAGCGAGCTCGAGGGAGGTCTCGGCTTCGCCCGCAATAGCCGGCGCCCCGATCCCGACAGCGCCTATGATTTCATGTATGCTAGGCCCTATGCCGGTTTGCCGGCGCGGGGGACCGACGGATGAGCCGCGCGCTGAACTATGTGGACGCCATTCGCGAGGCGCTGTTTCAGGCCATGGAAGCGGACCCGTCGGTCTTCATGATCGGCGAGAACATGCGCGCCGGCATCCGGCCTGAATCCCGAGGCCTCTATCAGCAGTTTGGCGATGACCGGGTGATCGATATGCCGATTTCCGAGGCCGCGTTCACCGGCTTCGCCACCGGCGCGGCGCTGGCCGGCGGACGCGTCATCGTCGAGTTCCAGGTCTCCTCGTTGATCTATCCGGCCTTTGATCAACTGGTCAATCAGGCGGCCAAGTTGCCCTACATGCTCGGCGGTCAGCGGTTTCTGCCGGTGACCTATCTGATCATGGGCGCCGGGGCCGGCGGTGGGCGCGCCGGACAGCATTCCGACAACCCCTATCCGTACTTTCTGCACGCCGGGATAAAATCGGTGTTTCCAACCACGCCGGCGGACGCGAAATCCCTGATGCTGGCCGCCATCGCCGAGGATGACCCGGTCGCGGTCTTCGCGCCGGTCGGGGTGTACGGAACCAAGGGGCCGGTCCCCGAGGAGCCTGTCCTGGCGCCGCTCGGCCGAGGCGTGGTCCGCCGCCCCGGCGCCGACGTGACGGTTGTCGCCGGCGGCCCGCACGCGCTACAAGCCGTCGCGCTGGCCGAAAACCTCAAGGACGAGGGGATATCGGTCGAAGTCTGGGACCCGCTATCCCTACTGCCGCTGGACAAGGCGGGGCTTGAGGCTTCGGTGAACAAGACCGGCCGGTTGGTGATCTTCGATGATTCCAACCGCACCTGCGGTTTCGCCGCCGAGATCGCTGGGCTGGCGGCGGAACGCTGCTTTCACGCGCTCAAGGCGCCGATCAAGCGGGTAACCCGCGCCGATGTCGTGATCCCCTACAGCGCCCCAATCGAGACCGAGGTTCTCGCCACGGTCGACCGTCTGGAGGCGGCGGTGCGCGCGGTGATGGGGTAGGCCGCCGCGCCTAAGGCAACGGCTTGTCGGTCACCGCGATGCCCTCGATCTCGATCAGCAGACCATCGACCGCCAACCCCTCGATGCCGAGCAGCGTGTTGGTGGGCTGGTTGCCTTCGGGAAAGAACTCACCTATCACGCCGATAATCCCCTCGAGTTGGCTTTGGTGGTAGTTCACGACATAGGTGTTGATCTTGACCATGTCGGTCATCGCCCCGCCGGCGGCCTCGACATTGCGCTTCAGGTTTTCCAGTGCCTGGCGGGCCTGGGCCACGACATCGCCGCGCCCGACGATGTTGCGATCCTTGTCAAAGGCTATTTGCCCGGCCAGATAGATGGTGCGACCGCCCTCGGCGGAAACCGCGTGCATGTAGTTCTTCGGTGTGGGGGAGCCTGCGGGATTGATGCGGGTGATTTTCACGGCGGATCCTTTCATGGGGGATGGCATTGACGCGATCAGCCTAACCACCATTGATAACGACGTCGACGCGATCCACTAGCGAGACCATCACGATCAAGGTTTCCGAGCCCCTGGTGTCGGCTTCGTTTGACGGCGGGCCGGAATTGTTTTGTGTTGGACGGATCGTCCCGCGCGGGCGGACTATCTAAATCGACGGGATCCCATGGCACTGTCACCCAAAAGACGTGGAATGTTGAAATGGCTGACCCTGTTGTCGGTCGTCGGACTGTTGGGATTCGGCTCCTATGAGTTGTTTCACTGGTTCACCCATGTCTATGAATTCGATGCGCGGATACGCACCGACCTGACCCGGATCTCCAGCCGGGTCAACGGCACCATCGAGACCATCGAGGTGGCCGAGGGTGATCGAGTCGCCAAGGATGATGTTCTAGTCACCATGAAGGCCGGGGCGGTGCGACAAAGGATCGAAGCCTTGAAGGCCGATGTCGCCGGGGCGTCCGCCGAGGCGGATCGTCTTACGGCTGAAAAGCAGGCGCTGGAGGCGGATCTCGATGCCCGGACGGCGACCAAGCGGGAACTGGTTCGGGCCCTTGAGGTTGAGCGCGGGGCGCTGATCGACCGGCACGAGCTCGCCAAGAAAAAACTCAAGCGCACGACCTTCTTGGTTTCCAGGAAGCTAACGTCGGAGCAGGCGCTGGAGGATGACCAGGACAAGGTGCTTGATCTGGCGGGCCAGGTGAGCGTCGCCAGCGCGCGGGTTCAAGTCGCCAAGCGCGAGATCGCCGAGATCGAGGCCGAGCGCTCCGAGGTCATGGTGCTGGACGAGGCGATCAAGATCGCGCGTATCGAGGCGCGGCGACTGGAAGCGCAGATCAAGGAGCAGGAAGTCGATCTCGACGAGCGGGTCATCCGCAGCCCGATCGACGGGGTGGTCGACCGGATCTTCAAGAATGTCGGCGAGTATGTCGAGGACGCCGACGAGCTGCTGATCGTGCACGATCCCGACAACATCTGGATCGAGGCGAATATCGCCGAGGATCAGATCCGCCATCTAGCGGTTGGCCAGCCGGTTCGGGTCGATCTCGACGCCTATCCCTTCGAGACCTTCCGCGGCGAGGTGATCGGCATATCGATGGTAACCGTCGCGGATCTGGCCATGGGCGGCACCGAAAGCACGGCGAAATCGATCAAATCGACCCAGAAGATCCCGGTTCGGATCAAGCTGCTCGACCCGCCGCCGCTTACCGCGCCGGGGATGCTGGTCGAGGTCAATATCCAGATCCGTGACAAGGCCTCGCTGCCGTGAACATGGACAAGTTCGATTGGCGGGTGGTGCTGGCGTTGGCCACCTCGTCGATGCTGCTCCAACAAGCTCTGGCCTATGTCTGTCAGATCGTCATGCCGTTCCTGGCCGACCGGATCGCCGAGGAGTTCGGGATTTCCCGCGCCTGGCTAGGGCTTTATCTGTTCATCCAGAACATCGCGGCGATTGCCGCGGCGATGGGGTGCGGCGCGCTGATCGTCAAGCTGGGACCGCTTCGGATCAGCCAGATTTGCCTGATCTTCATGGGCGGTAGCCTGTTCGTGATCGCCACCGGCATGCTGTGGTTGTATCCGGTGGCCGCGATCCTGCTCGGCGCCGCCTCGGTCTCAACCCCCGCGAGCTCGCACATTCTGGCGCGGTTCTGCCCGCCGCGCCTGGCGCCGCTGATCTTCTCGGTCAAGCAGACCGGGGTGCCGGTGGGCGCGCTGATCGGCGGCTTGCTGATCCCGGCCTTGCTGGGCCTCGGGCTCTACAGCGCCACCTTGCGCCAATCGATCCATCTCGACGCCTTCGGCACCTCCTTCGTTTGTGGCCTGCTGGTTTATTCGGTCGCGCTCATGCTTCAGCCCCTGCGCGCGCATTTCGATTCCGACCGCAAGCCAGACACCAAGTTCAGCGTCTCCGGAGCGGCGCAGACCATGCGGATCGTCGTCCATGACGCCAAGTTGCGCGACCTGGCTTTCCTGTCCTTCGCGCTGGGCGGGCTGCAATCGATCTGGTCCGGGTTTTTCATCCTCTTTTTGATCGACCGGCTGGACTACACGGAACTGGAGGCCGGAACCGCCTTCGCCATCGCCAGCGTGACGGCGATCTTCGCCCGCATTCTCTGGGGTTATCTCGGAAGCACGATCCTTTCGCCGCGTTTGGTCCTGGGCACGCTCTGTGTCTTTGCCGCGGTATCGGCGATCCTGACCGGCTTTTACGGTTCCGGATGGAGCCTGAACGCGATCATCGCGGTCGCCATCGTCTACAACATCACCTCGCTCAGCTGGCACGGCGTGCTGTTGGCCGAGACCGCGCGGCTGGCGCCCGAGGGGCATGTCGGTGGGATTACCGGCGGGGTGCTGGCCTTCACCTCGGTCGCCATGATGATCTATCCGGCGATCTATGGCGGGTTGCTGGCGATTACCGATTCCTACGGCGTCGGCTTTATCCTGGCGGCGGGGCCGGCGATGTTCTGCGCCATCGTGTTCTACAACGAGCCGCTCGAAGGGTCCTGGACCGGCACGATCCTGCGTGGTCTCGGCTGGGTGCTCCATCCCGCGCGGCTCGCCGCGTTCTGTCTGTTGACCCTGGCTTCGGTCGCCGGGGCGGCGGTGTTGGTGTATCGGGGCCTGGTCTGATAGCGGCGCGACCGGGTGGGCCGGCGAAGGTTGCCGAGACGTCCCCGGACCTGTATCAAATCCGAAACCCACCCCCGACAATCTCATGCAAGGAACGGATCGATGGCAAGCGCGACCGCGAGACATATTCTGGTTGATAGCGAGGAGTTCTGCGAGGAGCTCAAGAACAAGATTGCCGGCGGCGAGGATTTCGGCGCCCTGGCGAAAGAGCATTCTTCCTGCCCGTCCGGCGCCAGCGGTGGAGATCTCGGCTCCTTCGGTCCCGGCATGATGGTCCCCGAGTTTGACCGCGTCGTGTTCAGCGCGCCAGTGAACGAGGTGCAGGGTCCGGTGAAGACTCAGTTCGGCTATCACCTGCTGGAAGTCACCAGCCGGACCGACTGACCCGCCGTCAGACCACCACGAAGCCGTGCGCGTAGGGGTCTCGGTCGTCGATGAAGATCGTGTTGAGCCCGGTGATCCGGGCCCAACCCTGGACCGAGGGGATGATCGCCTGGTGATTGGCGACCGTCGCGTCCGCCTCGACCTTGCCGATGAACTGGCTGCCGATAATGCTCTCGTGCACGAAGCGGTCGCCGACGCTCAATCGGCCACGCGCCGCCAATTGCGCCATCCTGGCCGAGGTGCCGGTGCCGCAGGGCGAGCGGTCGATCGCCTTGTCGCCGTAATAGACCGCGTTGCGGGCATCGGCGCCGGGCGTGGTCGGTTTGCCGGTCCACATGATGTGCGAAAGCCCCTGGATCGCCGGCTCGTCGGGATGTGTGAACGTGTAGGCCTCGTTCATCGCTCGGCGCAGCTCGCGGGCCATGTCGACCAGTTCCGAGGCCTTGTAATCCGCCATGTCGGGGAAATTCTCCTGTGGCTCGACAATGGCGTAGAAGTTGCCGCCATAGGCCACGTCGACCTTCAGGCTTCCCAGATGCGGCGAGGTAACCTCCAGGTCGCGGGAATGCAGGAACGAGGCGACATTGGTCAACTTCACCCAGTCCACATGCTCGCCGTCCATGCCGTATTCGGCGACGATGCGACCGGCCGGCGCGTCCAGAATCAGGCGACCCGGCGTCGCCGGTTGAGCGAGGCCGCGCTCTATCGCGACGGTGACGGTGCCGATGGTGCCATGTCCGCACATCGGCAGGCAGCCGGAAGTCTCGATGAAAAGAATTCCGGCGTCGCAGTCATCGCGTGTCGGCGGCATCAGGATCGAGCCGGACATCATGTCGTGGCCGCGCGGCTCATACATCAGACCGGTTCGGATCCAGTCCAGATTCTCTTGAAAATATGCGCGCCTTTCAATGGCACTGGCGCCGGGCAGGGACGGCGCGCCGCCGGCCACGACCCGCACCGGATTGCCGCAGGTATGCGCGTCAACGCAGAAAAAGGTCCGACTTGCCATGAGGCCTCCCCATGCTGCTCTCGGGCGTGGCGAAAAAACGCCCCCCACGCCGTTCTCGGGCGTGGCGAAAAAACGCTTGAGTGTACCTTTTCGCCTTCGGATTGCCATCCTTTCGCCCAGACTTTAGGTTTCCCTGGCCGCCATCGTTAACCAATCTGGAGACCGTTTCATGCGGCCTGTAACTTTTTTGACGCCCGGCGGAATTCTCAATGCCGTGATGCTCGGCGCGTTTGTCCTGTTCGGCGCGGCGCGGGCGGAGGCGCAAGTTCAACCCCGCCACGACGAGATTGTGCTGGAATTGTCGGCCGAGGAATGGGTCGAAACCAAGACCGCGCGAGTCGTGATCGCGGTGGATCTGGCGATCGGCGCCGGACAGTTCGGACAGGCGCGGGCGGAGGTGGAGGGCGATCTTCGGGCGATCTCGCCCAAGGGCGAATGGCGGCTCACCCAGTTCAACAAACTGCGCGACGAAGCCGGATACGAGCGGTGGCGGATGCTGGCCGAGGCGCGTCTTCCCGACAAGGTGCTCTCTTCCCTCGGCGCGACGGTGAAGAACGTTAGCCGGTCGGGCCGCGCGTTTCATATTCAGGCGATCGACTACACCCCCACCCTGGTGGAGCGCGAGGCGGCGCGGGCGTCCTTGCGTGCGCGGCTCTACGCCGAGGCGGGTCGCGAGGTCGCCGCTATCAACAAGGCCTTTCCGGGCCGTGGTTTTCGTATCGGGCATATCGACTTCACCGGCCAAGTCATGATGGGGCGTCCGATGATGGACAGCGCGCGGACCACCCGCGTGATGGCGGCGCAGGCCAAGTCGGCGCCGGCGACGGCGGTGGCCGAGAAGCTTGTCGTCGATGCCCGTGTTATCTTGGCCGCCAAGGCACCATAAACCTTCCATCCGCCGCGATGGCGGAATTGATCCGAGGAGAAGCGCGTGAGCAAGGGTTTGTTGATCGTGACCGGTGGGAGCCGGGGAATTGGCGCCGCGACGGCGATCAAGGCGGCCGCTGAAGGCTGGGATGTCGCGGTCAACTACGCGCGGGACGCCCAGGCCGCCGATCGTGTCGCCTTGAAGGTCCGCGAAACCGGCCAAAAGGCCATAACCGTTCAGGGCGACATGAACGAGGAGGCGGATATCCTGCGGCTCTTCGAGACCGCCGAGGCGGAACTGGGTCCCGTCAAGGGCCTCGTCAACAGCGCCGGGACCACCGGCATGGGCACCCGTGTGGAGGATATGTCGGCGGACGCGATGCGCGGCGTGATCGGCCTTAACGTTATCGGGCTGATGCTGTGCAGCCGCGAGGCGGTGCGACGGATGTCCACCAAGAATGGCGGGGCGGGCGGTCGTATCGTCAATCTCGGCTCGGCGGCTTCCCGTCTCGGCGGCGCCAATGAGTTCGTCCATTACGCCGCCTCGAAGGGCGCGGTTGACTCCTTCACCCTGGGCCTGGCGCGCGAGGTCGCCTCGGAGGGAATTCTGGTGAATGCCGTCTCACCGGGCATGATCGATACCGAGATCCATGCCTCGGCCGGTTTGCCGGATCGGGCGATGAACGCGGTTCCCAATATTCCGATTCGTCGGGTGGGGCAGCCCGAGGAAGTCGCTGATGTAATCGTCTGGCTGCTGAGCGACGGGGCGAGTTATTGCGCCGGCGCGATCGTGGATGTGACCGGCGGTCGTTAGTTTGGTGGATTTTAGGTTATGAGCGCCAAGGACGGTCCTCTTGATCGCTACGAGGCCTTGCTTGCCTTGGGCGAGGTGAATGCGGATTCCGCGCAGCGCCAGGCCGCGGAAAAGCTGCAGGAGATGCACGATCGTCTCGACGGCTATCGTCCGGCTTCCGCGAAGACGGGCTGGGCCGAGCGGTTCGGGTTCTCCAAGCGCGCCCCGGCGGAGGCACCCAGGGGGCTCTATATCCACGGCGCGGTGGGACGCGGAAAATCCATGCTGATGGATCTGTTCTTCGATGGCGTGTCGGTCGAACGCAAACGACGCGTGCATTTCCACGAGTTCATGCAGGAGGCCCACGAACTTATCCACGAGTGGCGGCAATCCAACAAGGTTTCGGAGGCGGCCGAGCCGATTCGTCCGACGGCGGCCAAGCTGGCCGACCGAAACTGGTTGCTGTGTTTCGATGAGTTCGAGGTCCGGGACATCGCCGACGCGATGATCGTATCGCGCCTGTTCCAGGCGATGTTCGAGTTGGGCGTCGTCGTGGTCGCGACCTCGAACCGGCACCCGAACGATCTATATAAGGACGGGCTACAGCGGGACCGATTCCTGCCCTTCATCGCGATTCTTCAGAAACGCCTTGAAGTGTTGCATCTCGCCGATGGTCGGGACTATCGCTTGGACCGTCTCAAGGGCATGAGCGTGTATCACACGCCCACCGGCGAGGCGGCGGATCGAGCCTTGGATCTTGCCTTCGAGGATCTGACGGATGGTCGACCGGGCAAGTCGGAGCGGTTGGCGTTTCGTGGACGGGAGATCGTGGTGCCAAGGGCCGAGGGGGCGGTTGCGCGGTTCGGCTTCGCTGATCTTTGTGAAGCGCCATTGGGACCGGGTGATTTCCTCGAGATCGCCAAACGCTACAGATCGATCCTGATATCCGACGTGCCGGTGATGAATAGCGAACGCCGTGACTCGGCGCGGCGCTTCATGACGATGATCGACACGTTCTATGACAATCACATCCATCTCATGCTCTCCGCGGACGCGCCGCCGAGAGGACTCTATTCCGGTGATGACTGGGGGTTTGAGTTCGATCGAACGATTTCCCGCCTGATGGAGATTCAGTCCCAGGACTATATCGAGGCGGCGCGATCGGAGGTCACCGAGGCGGCCTAGGGTGACTGAACAGGGCTTGAAAGCGTGGGAAAAAACACAAAATGGTTGAATCTCGCTTAAAATGCTGTTTAAATCTCGATTAATAGTGGGGCGGCGCGCATAAACCTCCAAAACCAAGCGCCGAATGGGTTCGTGCTAGATACGATTAACGCACATCGCCACGCGGATACCGGTGCCGCGGACGAGTTGGTGACCGATTACGATCGCGATTCGATCCATACTCTGCCTCTGGGCACGGTTCCGGTCCAGGATTCCGGCCTTCGCAAGGCCCGGCTGATCAAGAATGTCCGCTTGGAAACCCAGATCGAGCTCTATCGCGAGTCCGGCATGGGTAGTGCTCAAATCAGTGTCGACGAGATCCCGAATTTCTTCCATGGCGACCAGGACAGCCTGATGTCCGATATCGCGATTCTCAAGAAGCTGGAGGCGTTGAAAAGCTTCGATTGTTATTCACTGCGCCGTGGGTTTCGCGAGGCCGGTGTCAAGGTGGACACCGGCGTGGGGTTGTCGCTCTCCAACGCCAAGCGGCGGGAGTTGTTTCCCTTTATGCGGAACCTCACCAGGCCAATTATCCGCTATATCTATGGCGGGAAGCACCTGGACGTGAACGACACCCAAGCCCTGATGGATTTGATCTCCAATCCAGACCAGCGCGCGGTGCGGTCGCGCCTCGAGGGGATGGCCGGCGCGTTGGACACGACCCTCGACGAGCTTCCAAATCTTTTGGAGGATTTCGGCGACACCTTCATGTCGCTGTCCTACTACCGCAGCTATTTTGTATACGTGGTGCCGAAACTCGACATGATGGTCGAATGGATGCGCGAGGTGTCGGGTAGCCCGATGTTGCGCAACGATTCCCGGATGCAGCAGAATTTCAAGGGCATCGAGCAGGCCCTGACCTTCCTGTCGAAAAACGTGACCCGGCGCTTCAATCAGTTCGACAAGAACATCGTCATCGATTGGGACAAGGTCACCATCGGCACCTTCAATCAGGTCCGTAAACTGATCACCACCCATCACGCCTCCTTGGCCGAGGTGTTGAGTGGCCTCACGGTCAAAGTCTACGAGTGGGAAAACGCGTTCCCTAATCGGGGAGGAAGCCCGGACCGACGGGCGGATTTCCTGCTGTCCGAGATTAAGCCCGGCCTGGATGGGTTGCATCGCGTCGAACGCTCGGCGCCGCGTTTCTAGTCCTGAAAACGAACAAGTGACACGGTTCGGTGGTGGGTGATCTTGCCGCCGCCGTGGAATCGCGCTAAACCGCGCCGCGACTGGACGTCGTGGCCATCTGGCTCGGTCCGGATTCGTTTCGACAGGAAAATTTGAAACTGGAGACAGGCATGGCCCGCAACAAAATCGCGCTGATCGGCGCTGGCAATATCGGCGGCACGCTCGCGCTGCTTGCTGGACTCAAGCAACTGGGCGATGTGGTGCTTTTCGACGTTGTCGAGGGCATGCCCCAAGGCAAGGCGCTGGATATCGCCGAGGCTTCTCCGGTTGAGCGTTTCGACGCCAGCGTGACCGGCGCGAACGACTACGCCGCCCTCAAGGGCGCCGACGTGGTGATCGTCACCGCCGGTATCGCCCGCAAGCCGGGCATGAGCCGCGACGACCTGATCGGCACCAACTTCAAGGTGATGGGCGCCGTCGGCGAGGGCATCAAGAACAACTGCCCGGACGCTTTCGTGATCTGCATCACTAACCCGCTGGACGTGATGGTCGGCGTTCTGCAAAAAGCTTGCGGTCTGCCCAGCAATCGGGTGGTCGGCATGGCCGGCGTGCTGGACAGCGCGCGGTTCCGTTACTTCCTCGCGGAGGAGTTCAATGTCTCTGTCGGTGACGTCACCGCCTTCGTGCTCGGCGGCCATGGCGACACCATGGTGCCGTTGGTGCGTTACTCGGCGGTTGCCGGTATTCCCGTGCCGGATCTGATCAAGATGGGCTGGAGCACTCAGGAGAAGATCGATCAGATCGTTCAACGCACCCGTGACGGCGGCGCCGAGATCGTCGGCCTTCTCAAGACCGGATCCGCGTTCTACGCGCCGGCATCCTCGGCGATCGAGATGGCCGAGGCGTATCTGCTGGATCAAAAGCGCGTGCTGCCTTGCGCCGCCTATGTCGAGGGTCAGTACGGCCTGGACGGTCTTTATGTCGGCGTTCCGGCGGTCATCGGCGCGGGCGGTATCGAGCGGGTGGTCGAGATCGAGATGAACGCCGAGGAGCAGGCGATGTTCGATCATTCCGTGGCGGCGGTCCGTGAGTTGAACGACGTCGCGGCGAAACTCTAAAGGAGATCGCGAGATCGTGGTCGAATTCGGCGGCGCGCCGGTTGCGCGGAAACGGCGCGCCGCCTAAAGTATCGTGAAGAATCGCGCCATACTTGGAACAAACAAAGACGCGGGTGAAGCAACGCATCGTTGTCGGCGATCACCAAGGTTCCATCGCAGGCGATGATCGCTCGGCTTCCGCGATCAGCGAGAACGAGCTCGAATGAACATTCACGAGTATCAGGCCAAGCAACTTCTGGCCAAGTTTGGCGTCGCTGTTCCGGATGGTGGTGTCGCCTATACGCCGAAGGAAGCCGCGTCGGTCGCCGATCGGCTGGGCGGGACGGTCTTCGTCGTTAAATCCCAGATCCACGCCGGTGGCCGGGGCGCCGGGCGCTTCAAGGGCAACGAGGACGGCAAGGGCGGCGTCCGTCTCGTGAAAACCGTCGATGGCGTCCGCGCCAATGCCGAGGAGATGCTGGGCGGCGTGCTTGTCACCAAGCAGACCGGGCCGGCCGGCAAGGAGGTCAAGCGCCTCTATATCGAGGCTGGCTGCGACATCGCTCGGGAGCTGTATCTGTCCTTCCTGGTTGATCGGGCCACCAGCATGGTCACGGTCATCGCCTCGACCGAGGGCGGCATGGAAATCGAGGAGGTCGCGGAGGCGACGCCCGAGAAGATCCTTACCGTGCCGATCGATCCGGTCACCGGATTGCGTCCGCATCACGCCAGAAGCATTGCGTTCGGCCTGGGCCTCGAAGGCAAGCAGGTCGGCTCGGCGGTGAAGTTTCTTCAGGCCATGTATCGGGTGGTCGTCGACCTCGATGCCTCGATGGTGGAGATCAATCCGCTGGTGGTGACTGGCGCCGGCGAGGTCCTGGCGTTGGACGCCAAGATGAATTTTGACGACAACGCGCTCTATCGCCACCCCGATGTCGCCGAACTGCGTGACGAGGACGAGGAAGACCCGGCGGAACTCGAGGCGGCCAAGCACGAACTCAACTACGTCAAGCTGGACGGCAGCATAGGCTGCATGGTCAACGGCGCCGGTCTGGCGATGGCGACCATGGATATCATCAAATTGCATGGTGGAGAGCCGGCGAACTTCCTTGATGTGGGCGGCGGCGCGACCAAGGAACGGGTGACGGCGGCGTTCAAGATTATCCTCTCGGACCCGAATGTCGAGGGCATCCTGGTGAACATTTTCGGCGGCATCATGCGTTGCGACGTGATCGCCGAGGGTGTCGTGGCGGCGGCCCGGGAGGTTAGTTTGCATGTCCCTCTGGTGGTGCGGCTCGAGGGCACCAATGTCGAACTCGGCAAGAAGATCATGGCCGATAGCGGTCTGCCGATCGTCTCCGCCGATAATCTCGGGGATGCCGCCGACAAGATCGTCAAGGCCGTGAAGGAGGCCGCGTGATGGCCGTGCTCGTCGGAAAAGACACCAAGGTCATCTGCCAGGGCTTTACCGGAAGCCAGGGCACCTTTCATTCCGAGCAGGCGATCGAATACGGCACTCGCATGGTCGGCGGCGTCACGCCGGGCAAGGGCGGACAAGAGCATCTTGGCCTGCCGGTGTTCGATACCGTCGGGCAGGCCGTCGAGGCGACCGGCGCGAATGCCTCGGTGATCTATGTGCCGCCGCCCTTCGCCGCCGACTCCATTCTCGAGGCGATCGAGGCCGAGATCCCGCTGGTGATCTGCATCACCGAAGGTATCCCGGTGATGGACATGGTGACAGTCAAGCGACGGCTGCAAGGCTCGGGCACGCGCCTGATCGGTCCGAACTGTCCGGGTGTGATTACGCCCGGCGAGTGCAAGATCGGTATCATGCCCGGTCATATCCATAAGCGCGGCTCGGTGGGTATCGTGTCGCGATCGGGGACCCTGACCTATGAAGCGGTGGCGCAGACCACCGAGGCGGGGCTTGGTCAGTCAACCTGCATCGGTATCGGTGGTGATCCGGTGAACGGCACCAACTTCATCGATTGCCTGGAGATGTTCCTGGCCGACGACGAAACCGAGTCCATCGTGATGATTGGCGAAATCGGCGGCTCGGCCGAGGAAGACGCGGCGGCTTTCCTTAAGGAAAACAAGGTTAAGAAGCCGGTGGTCGGGTTCATCGCCGGTGTTACCGCGCCGCCGGGCAGGCGCATGGGGCATGCCGGCGCGATCATCGCCGGTGGCAAGGGCGGCGCCGACGACAAGATGGAGGCGATGCGCTCCGCGGGTATCCGGGTGGCGAGTTCTCCCGCCGCCCTGGGTTCCACCATGGTTGATTTGCTGAAGGGCTAGCGAGGTGACCGGTCGTGGGCGCGTGGGGCGCCAGGACGCGACAATGGCGAAAGCAGGTGAGGGATGACGGCTCTGCTTAACGACCCGAGTTTTCTGAATGGCGCGAACGCGCCATACATCGCCGAGCTTTATGATCGGTATCTCGAAAATCCAGCAAGCGTCGATGAGAGTTGGCGCGATTGCTTCGCGGCTCTCGCGGATGGAGCGGGCGCGACCGAGGGGCGGAGCGCGAGCTGGGCGAAAACCTCCACGCGCATCATCGGTGAAACCGAGGAAGAGGCGCCGGCAAAGGGAGGCAAGACGCACCCCGCCGGCGCGTCGGAGGAAGATATCCGCCGGGCGACGCTGGATTCCCTGCGCGCCATCATGCTTATCCGCGCCTACCGCATTCGTGGGCATCTGAAGGCCAAACTCGACCCGTTGCAATTGGCCGCGCCGGAACCACATCCCGAGCTTGATCCGAGCCATTACGGTTTTGGCCCCGAGGATTGGGACCGCCCGATCTTCATCGACAATGTCCTCGGTCTGGAAGTCGCGAACTTGCACGAGATCATGCAAGCGCTTGAGGAGACCTATTGCGGCAGCATCGGTGTCGAGTACATGCACATGCAGGATCCGGCTCAGAAGCTCTGGATCCAGCGCCGGATCGAGCAGATTCACAACCAGACCGACTTCACCGCGCTCGGCAAGAAGACCATTCTGGAACGGCTGACCGCGGCCGAGTGTTTCGAGAAATTCTTGGCCACCAAATATGTCGGCACCAAGCGCTTCGGCCTGGATGGTTGCGAGTCGGTTATCCCGGCCCTAGAGCAGATCCTCAAACGCGGTAGCCAGCTTGGTATCGAGGAAGTCGTTGTCGGCATGGCCCATCGTGGTCGCCTGAATGTCCTGTCCAACTTCATGGACAAGCCGTTCCGGGCGATTATCTCGGAGTTTCTCGGCAACCCCGCGAACCCGGAAGAGGTCGGCGGGTCCGGCGACGTGAAATACCACATGGGCGTCTCGGCGGATCGAACCTTCGACGACAAGGAAGTGCATTTGACCTTGAACGCGAACCCCTCGCATCTGGAGGTGGTGAACCCTGTCGTGGTCGGGCGCGTCAGGGCCAAGCAGGCCCAGCGCGGGGATACCGACCGCAAGAAGGTGCTGGGGCTGTTGATGCACGGCGACGCGGCCTTCGCCGGCCAGGGGATCGTGGCCGAGACCTTCGATTTCTCGGAGTTGCGAGGGTACCGCACCGGTGGAACGATCCATGTGATCATCAACAATCAGATCGGTTTCACGACCTCTCCGTCCTTCTCGCGCTCGTCGCCCTATTCGACCGATGTCGCCAAGATGGTCATGGCGCCGATCTTCCATGTGAACGCCGACGACGCCGAGGCGGTGATTCACGCCGCGAGGATCGTGACCGAGTTTCGTCAGGAGTTCGGCGTCGACGTGGTCTTCGACATCATCGGCTATCGCCGGCTCGGTCATAACGAGGGTGACGAGCCGATGTTCACCCAGCCGGCGATGTACAAGAAAATCGCCTCGCACCCCTCTACCCGCGAGATCTACGCGCGCCGCCTCGAGGCCGAGGGGCTGATCGAGCCCGGCGGTGGAGACAGGCTTGTCGAGGAACAGAACGCCCACTTGAACCAGGAGTTCGAAGCCGGGGTCAGCTACAAACCGAACAAGGCGGATTGGCTGGACGGCAAGTGGTCGGGCTTCAAGGCAGCCCATGGCGATGCCCGGCGTGGCCAGACCTCGGTGGAAATCGACACCCTGAGGGAGATCGGCAGGACCCTTTACACGGTGCCGGAGGGGCTGAACGTCAACAGCAAGCTGCGGCGCGTGCTCAACCAGAAGCAAAGAATGTTCGAAACCGGCGAGGGTTTTGATTGGGCCACCGCCGAGGCTTTGGCCTATGGGTCCTTGCTGATCGAGGGTAATGGCGTGCGCCTCAGTGGCCAGGATTCCGGCCGCGGCACCTTCTCGCATCGCCATTCCGTCTGGGTCGACCAGGAGACCGAGGAACGCTACACCCCGCTCAATCACTTGAGGCCGGATCAAGAGCATTTCGAGGTGATCGACAGCCCGCTATCAGAGGCGTCGGTGTTGGGTTTCGAGTACGGCTTTAGCCAAGCGGAGCCTAACGCGCTGATCCTGTGGGAGGCGCAATTCGGTGACTTCGCCAACGGCGCTCAGGTGATCGTCGATCAATTCATCAGTTCCGGCGAGCATAAGTGGCTCAGAATGTCCGGCCTGGTGATGCTGTTGCCGCATGGCTATGAGGGCCAGGGGCCGGAACATTCCTCCGCCCGCCTGGAGCGGTACCTTCAGCTCTGCGGCGAGGACAACATGCAGGTGGTGAACTGCTCCACCCCGGCCAGCTACTTCCACGTGCTGCGCCGTCAGTTGCGCCGCGATTTCCGCAAGCCCCTGGTGATCATGACGCCGAAATCGCTGCTGCGGCACAAGCTCGCGGTGTCGAGCCTGGACGAGATGGGGCCGGGTACCACTTTCCATCGGGTCATGTACGACAACGAGGTGCTCTGCGACGACGCGGATGTCCGTCGCGTGGTGCTGTGCAGCGGCAAGGTCTATTACGATCTCTACGAGGAGCGCGAGAAGCGCGGGATCAAGGACATCTTCTTCCTGCGCCTGGAACAGCTTTATCCGTTCCCGCGCGCGGCGTTGACCCAGGAATTGGCGCGCTTTCCCCAGGCCGAGGTGGTCTGGTGCCAGGAAGAGCCTTGGAACATGGGCGCCTGGACCTATCTGGACCGCAAGATCGAGGATGTCCTGATCGAGCTTGATGGCGCCTGCAAGCGTCCGGTATACGCGGGGCGGCCCGAGGCGGCTTCGCCGGCGACCGGTAGTCATCGCCGGCATGTCCGCGAGCAGGAAGCCTTGGTGAACGACGCGCTGACCATTCAGAAGACCGGTGTCGCCCGCCGCAAGGCCACGCGTCGCCAGGCGGCGGAATAGGCCGAACCCGGTTCGGGTCCGGCGAGATTACGGGGAACGTGATGACGACCGAGGTAAGGGTACCGACGCTTGGCGAATCGGTAAGCGAGGCCACCGTGGCGAATTGGCGTAAGGCGCCGGGAGAGGCCGTCGCCATGGACGAGCCGCTGGTGGAACTGGAGACCGACAAGGTCACCTTGGAGGTGAACGCTCCGGTTGCCGGCGCGATCGCCGAAATCCTGGCGCCCGCCGGCAGCAATGTCGAGGTCGACGCGTTGCTCTGCACCATCGCCGAGGGCGCCGCCGGTTCGGCCCCGGCGCCCAAACCCGCCGAAACCAAAGCCGAAACACCCGCCTCCGCGCCGGTGCCCGCGCCCGTCAGGGCCGAGGCGCCCGCCGCCAAACTCGAGGCGATTCCCGTTGCCACGACGCCGGGTGTCTATATCGACGAGGTGAAAACCCTGTCGCCGGCGGTGCGCAAGTTGATCGGGGACAACAATCTCGATCCCCACAAGATCAAACCCACCGGCAAGGACGGGCGGATCACCAAGCCCGATGTCCAAGCGGCGATCGAAGCGGGCACCGCCAAGGCCTTCGCGCCCGCCGCCGCCCAGCCAAACGCCTTCGCGGCGCCGGCGCCGGACGCGCCCTTGCCGCCGCGCCCCGAGGATCCGCGTGAGGAACGGGTACCGATGAGCCGCCTGCGCCGCGCCATCGCCCGCCGCCTGAAAGAAGCTCAGAACACCGCGGCCATGTTGACCACCTATAACGAGGCCGATATGGGCCCGGTGATGGCCTTGCGCTCGGAATATCGTGATGCCTTCGAGAAGAAGCACGGGGTGCGGCTCGGCTTCATGTCGTTCTTCGTCAAGGCCTGCGTGAACGCGTTGAAGGAACTTCCGGCGGTCAACGCCGAGATCCACGGCGACGACATCATCTACAAGAACCACTATGACATCGGTGTCGCGGTCGGCACGCCTCAAGGCCTGGTGGTGCCGGTGCTGCGAGACGCCGACGCCCTGGGCTTCGCCGAGATCGAGAAGACGATTAACGACTTCGGCCGCCGCGCCCGGGACGGCAAGCTGACCCTGGCCGAGATGAGCGGCGGAACCTTCACCATCTCCAATGGCGGTGTCTACGGCTCGCTGATGTCCTCGCCGATCCTGAACCCGCCGCAGTCGGGCATCCTGGGCATGCACAAGATCCAGGAACGCCCGATGGCCATCGGCGGCAAGGTCGAGATTCGCCCGATGATGTATTTGGCGCTATCCTACGACCACCGCATCGTCGACGGTCGCGAGGCGGTAACCTTCCTGGTCCGCGTGAAGGAAGCAATCGAGGACCCGAGACGGCTGCTGATTGATATGTGAGCCTATTGGCGCGTCTTGAAAGCAAGACCGGAGACCATCCATGAGTGACACTTACGATCTTGTCGTGATCGGCGCCGGGCCGGGGGGCTATGTGGCGGCGATCCGGACGGCGCAACTTGGGATGAAGGTCGCTTGCGTCGAGAAGCGCGCGACCCTCGGTGGGACCTGCCTGAATGTTGGCTGTATCCCGTCCAAGGCGATGCTCTCGGCTTCCGAGAAATACGCCGAGGCGACCGGGCATCTCGCCGATATCGGGGTCGAGGTCGGCAAGGTCTCGCTCAACCTCAAGAAGATGCTGGCCAACAAGGACAAGGTGGTCGATGACCTGACCAAGGGGATCGAGTTCCTGTTCAAGAAGAACAAGGTCGACTGGGTCCAGGGCGCGGCCTCGATCAAATCGGCGAGCGAGGTGGTGGTCACCCCCGAGGACGGCAAGGCGACGACGCTGAAGACCGAGCGGGTGCTGATCGCCACGGGTTCTGAATCGACGCCGCTTCCCGGCGTTGAGATTGACGAGAAGCGAATCGTCACCTCCACCGGCGCGCTCTCCCTCGCCAAGGTGCCCAAGCATCTGGTGGTGGTCGGTGGCGGCTATATCGGTTTGGAGATGGGCTCGGTCTGGGCCCGGCTGGGCGCCGAGGTCACGGTGGTGGAGTTCCTCGACCGGATCGTGCCGACCATGGACCGCGAGATCGGCAAGCGTTTCATGGCGGTGCTGCGCAAGCAAGGCATGAGCTTCAAGCTGTCGACCAAGGTGACCGGCGCCAAAACCGGGCGTTCCAGCGTCAAGCTGTCGGTCGAATCGGTTAAATCCGGCGAGACCGAGACCCTGGACGCGGATGTGGTTCTCGTCTCCATCGGTCGCCGCCCGGTGACCGCCGGCCTGGGCCTCGACAAGCTCGGCGTGGCCATGGACCAGCGCGGCTTCATTACCGTCGACGCGGATTTCGAGACGAATGTGCCCGGTATCTTCGCCATAGGCGACTGCATCCCCGGCCCGATGCTGGCCCATAAGGCCGAGGAGGACGGGGTCGCGGCGGTGGAGATCATGGCCGGACAATCGGGGCATGTGGATTACGGCCTGGTGCCCGGCATCGTCTACACCCATCCCGAGGTCGCCTCGATCGGCAAGACCGAGGAGGACCTGAAGGAGGCCGGCGTCAAATACCGCAAGGGTGCCTTCCCCTTCACCGCCAACAGCCGGGCCCGCACCACGGGCGAGTCCGACGGCACCGTGAAGATCCTCGCCGACGCGGAAACCGACCGGGTGCTCGGCGTGCATATCATGGGGCCCGAGGCCGGCAACCTGATCCACGAATGCGCCACCGCCATGGCCTTCGGCGCCACCGCCGAGGACATCGCCCGCACCTGTCACGGCCACCCGACCTATAACGAGGCGGTCAAGGAAGCAGCGCTGGCGGTGGATGGACGGCCGATCCACATCTGAGGGGACGATGGAGGTTCAATCGCCTCCATGTTGCTCCGGCATTCTCGGCGTTTGGAACAGCGACGAAAGCCCTGATCTTCATCAGGGCAACGGCCTTGGCGACATTCGAGTCCGACCCCTGCCGGGGATACGGGGCGGGAGGCGTCGATCGTGAAGTTTGTCAGGCGGGACAAAGCCACGCATCTCATTCTTTGACGGGAATCTAAGGATTTTCACTTATGGGCCTGGCAATAAATATTATTCTTGGTTCCGGCGATTAGAGTTAAAATTCATCTCGATAATCGAACAAAATCCGTGGCTTCCGTCGACGGATGGTAAATTCTTCTATATATTGCGGTTTCGTGTATGAGGGTGCCATATGTGGGCAGGTGACGTTAATAGATTACTTTAAGAAAGCGAATTTCATTAATTAAAATCA
>JAYOIK010000018.1:0-38664 GCA_038118725.1 Alphaproteobacteria bacterium
AGGAGGCGCAGCAGAACATGATCGCCACCGCCAAGGATCTCGCCGATCGCGGTGAGATCGTCATCGGTGGCGGCTCCGGCGACGATCAGCTGGTGTTCTGAACATCCGTCATCGAAAGTTTCGTTTTGGCGATACAGTCGATAACAGCGCTTAACCATAATAAGGTTAAAATTAAATAACACCATATTTTGCAATAACTTAGAGCGCTTGAAAATTCGTTGAAATTCGCCTAATTGTTTAGGGTCGGAAGAGTGCTTCCGGCCTAGGCATCGCTATTCCTGAAAGTGGAAAGAGAAAGCCATGGCGAGATCCGCATCCAGTGCCGCCGCCAAGCGCCCGGCGGCCCGCAAGACCACCCGCGCGAAAAAGACGACCAAGGCGAACAAGGACGAATTGCTTACATTCTACCGCGACATGCTGCTGATCCGGCGGTTCGAGGAGAAGGCCGGGCAGATGTACGGGATGGGGCTGATTGGTGGCTTCTGTCATCTCTATATCGGCCAGGAGGCTGTGGTTGTCGGCATGCAGGCGGCGATCAACGAGGCCTCGACGGTGGTCACCAGCTATCGCGATCACGGCCACATGCTGGCGTGCGGGATGGAAGCGCGCGGCGTGATGGCCGAGCTGACCGGCCGTATCGGCGGATACTCCAAGGGCAAGGGCGGCAGCATGCACATGTTCAGCCGCGAGAAAAATTTCTTCGGCGGGCACGGCATCGTCGCGGCCCAGGTGCCGATTGGGACGGGCCTGGCTTTCTCCCATAAGTACAAGAACGAGAAAGCCGTGTGCCTTACCTATCTCGGCGACGGCGCGGCAAACCAGGGACAGGTCTACGAAAGTTTCAACATGGCGGCGCTTTGGTCGCTGCCTTGCGTCTATGTGATCGAGAACAACAAATACGCCATGGGCACCTCGGTCAATCGCGGCGCGGCGGGCACTTCGCTTGCCCGGCGCGGCGAGGCCTACGGCATTCCCGGCATGGAAGTCGACGGCATGGACGTGCTGGCGGTCAAGGCCGCCGGCGAGAAGGCCTTCGCGCACGCGACATCCGGCAAGGGACCTTACATTCTGGAAATGAAGACCTATCGCTATCGCGGTCACTCCATGTCCGATCCGGCGAAGTATCGGACCAAGGACGAGGTCAACCGCATGCGCCAGGAGCACGATCCGATCGACAACGTTCGGGCGCGCTTGGCCGAGGCGGGCGTAAGCGATGACGAGCTTAAGGCCATGGACCGCGATGTGCGCGCGGTGGTGACCGACGCGGCGGATTTCGCCCAGTCGAGCCCGGAGCCGGATCCGGTCGAGCTGTACACGGACATCCTGGTGGACGCCTGAACGGCGCTAGCGTCGCTGGTTGGCTTCGGATGCCGCGGCATTCGGGTGATGACCGGCTGAACAAGAGGACATTGTAATGTCGATCCAAATATTGATGCCGGCGCTCTCGCCGACCATGACCGAGGGCAAACTGGCCAAATGGATGAAGGCCGAGGGCGACACGGTCTCTCCGGGTGACGTCATCGCGGAAATCGAGACGGACAAGGCGACCATGGAGGTCGAGGCGGTGGACGAGGGGGTGCTCGGCCGGATCCTGATCGCCGAGGGGACCGAGAATGTCGCGGTCAACACCCCGATCGCGATTCTGCTGGAGGATGGCGAGGACGCAGGCGCGGTTGACGCCGGCCCGGCGCCCACGACCGTGCCTTTGAGCGAGCCGGTGGCTCCGACGCCCGAGCCGGTGGCCAATGAAAGGCCCGCCGCCCCGGCTGTCGCGGTCATGGACGTGGATGAGGAGCGGTTCTTCGCCGACACCCAGACCCAGACGGTGCGCGATGCCCTGCGCGACGCCATGGCCGAGGAAATGCGCCGGGACGAAATGGTCTATGTCATGGGCGAGGAGGTCGCTGAGTACCAGGGCGCCTATAAGGTGACCCAGGGTCTGCTTCAGGAATTCGGTGATCGCCGGGTGATCGACACACCGATTACCGAGCATGGCTTCGCCGGTCTCGGCGTCGGGGCGGCGTTCGGCGCGTTGAAGCCGGTGGTCGAGTTCATGACCTTCAATTTCGCCATGCAAGCGATGGATCACATCATCAACTCCGCCGCCAAGACCCTGTATATGTCCGGCGGTCAGATGGGGTGTCCGATCGTCTTTCGCGGCCCGAACGGCGCCGCCTCGCGGGTCGCGGCCCAGCATTCCCAGGATTTCACCAGCTGGTACGCCCATTGCCCGGGCCTCAAGGTGGTGGCGCCCTGGTCGGCGGCGGACGCCAAGGGACTGCTCAAATCAGCGATCCGGGACCCGAACCCGGTCATCGTGCTGGAAAACGAGGTTCTGTACGGCCAAAGCTTCGAGGTGCCGACGGATCCGGAATTCACCGTGCCGATCGGCAAGGCCAAGATCGTGCGCGCGGGCTCGGATGTGACGATCACCGCTTTTTCGATCATGGTCGGCAAGGCCCTGGAGGCCGCCGAGGCCCTGGCGGCCGACGGCATCGAGGCGGAGGTCATCGATCTGCGCACAATTCGCCCTCTTGATGTCGACACGATCGTCGGTTCGGTCCGGAAAACCAACCGGATCGTTTCGGTGGAAGAGGGGTGGCCGACCTGCGGCATGGGCTCGGAGATCGCCGCGCTGATGATGGAGCATGCCTTCGACGATCTCGACGCGCCGGTCAAGCGCATCGCCGGCGAGGATGTGCCGATGCCGTATGCCGCCAATCTCGAGAAACTCGCCTTGCCGCAAGCGGACAGCATCGTCGCGGCGGCCAAGTCCGTCTGTTATCGCGGCTAGGGGGAACAACCATGACCATTCAAATCCTGATGCCCGCGCTGTCGCCGACCATGACCGAGGGCAAGCTCGCGGCCTGGCTCAAGAACGAGGGCGACGCGATCGCGCCGGGTGACGTGATCGCCGAGATCGAGACCGATAAGGCGACCATGGAGGTCGAGGCCATTGACGAGGGCGTGCTCGGCAAGATCCTGATCGAGGCCGGGACCGAGAATGTCGCGGTCAACACGCCGATCGCGATCATGCTCGAGGATGGCGAGAGCGCCGCCGATATTGATGCCGGCGCGGCCGCTCCGGCGGCGCCCAGCGCGGCAACAACAGCCCCGGCGCCCGTCGCCGCATCGGCCCCGGCCCCTGCTCCCGCTCCCGCTCCCGCGCCAGTGGCCTCGAGTGATGACAGGGTCATCGCCAGCCCACTGGCACGGCGCATGGCCGAACAGGCCGGTATTAGTCTGGGCTCTGTCACGGGAAGCGGCCCGAACGGCAGGATCATAAAAGCGGATATCGAGGCCGCGATCGCCGGCGGAGCCAAACCGGCTCCGTCGCAAGGACCAGCCGCCGCGCCCGCCGCCTCGATTTCGGCCACGGCCCCCAACGCCGACGTTCCGGGCATGCCGGACTATGACGCGGTTCCCAACACCACGATGCGCAAGGTCATCGCCAAGCGTCTGACCGAGTCCAAACAATTCGCGCCGCATTTCTACATGACCGTGGATTGCGAGATCGATGCCCTGTTGGCGACCCGCAAGCAGCTCAACGAGAAGCTCTCCGACGGCAAGGTCTCGGTCAATGATCTGGTGATCAAGGCCGCCGCCATTGCCTTGAAGCAGGTTCCGGCGGCGAATGCGTCCTGGACCGAGGAGGAGATCCGGATCTATCGATCGGTCGACATCTCCGTGGCGGTGGCGATCGATGGCGGCCTGATCACGCCGGTGATCCGGGGCGCTCAGAACAAGGGCCTGGCCGAGATCGCGACCGAGATGAAGGATCTCGCCGGCCGTGCCCGCGACGGCAAGCTGATGCCCGAGGAATACCAGGGAGGTACCTTCTCGATCTCCAATCTCGGCATGTTCGGGATCAAGGATTTCTGCGCCGTGATCAACCCACCCCAGGGCGCGATCCTGGCGGTCGGCGCGGGCGAACAGCGCCCGGTGGTCAAGGACGGGGCGCTCGCCATTGCCACGGTGATGAGCTGCACCCTCTCGGTCGATCACCGCGTCGTCGACGGCGCCATCGGGGCCGAGTTCATGGCCGCCTTCAAGAAGCTGATCGAAGACCCGCTGACGATGCTGCTTTAGGGGAGGGCTCATGGAGAAGGTCAATCTTGGTGAAAAACTCTCACTGTTCTCCGAGCATTGGCGACCCAAGATCGTCGGGGCGTTCGATGATTACGAGATCAAGGTCGTGAAGATCGAAGGCGACTTTGTTTGGCACAAGCATGACGACGAGGATGAGGTTTTCATCGTGTTGGATGGCGGTTTTCGCATGGATTTTCGAGACCGCTCGGTCGAGGTTTCCGCGGGTGAGATGATCATCGTGCCGAAAGGTGTCGAGCATAAGCCATTCGCCGAGACGGAATGCCAGGTCATGCTTATCGAACGGGCAGGGGTGGTGAATACCGGCGACGCGCCGGCGGGGCATCGCACGGCGCCCGAACAACCGAGGATTTGAACATGCCCGACACGAATTTCGACATCATCGTCGTTGGCGGCGGCCCGGGGGGCTATGTGGCGGCGATCCGGGCGGCGCAGCTTGGGATGAAGGCGGCGGTGGTCGAGCGCGCGCATCTCGGCGGGATCTGCCTCAACTGGGGCTGCATTCCGACCAAGGCGCTGCTGCGGACCTCCGAGATCCATCATATCCTTCAGAATCTCGATCAATATGGTTTATCCGCCAAGGAGATATCGTTTGATATTAAGAAAGTGGTTGAACGTTCGCGCGGTGTGGCCAAGCAGCTTTCCGGCGGTATCGGGCATCTGTTGAAGAAGAACAAAGTCACGGTCTTCGACGGCCACGGCAAGCTAAACGGCGGGACCGCCGGCGCGCGCAAACTCTCGGTTACCAAGGACGGCAAGCCGGTCGCGGATCTCGTCGGTAAGCACATTATCCTGGCCACCGGCGCGCGGGCGCGGACCCTGCCGGGGATGGAGCCTGATGGCAAGACGATCTGGACCTATCGCGAGGCCATGGTGCCGGACGCGATGCCGAAGTCGCTGTTGGTGATCGGGTCCGGCGCGATCGGGATCGAGTTCGCCAGCTTCTACCGCGACATGGGCGCCGAGGTGACGGTGGTCGAGGTGCTGGACCGAGTGCTGCCGGTCGAGGATGAGGAGATCTCCGCCTTCGCCCACAAGGCTTTCACCAAGCAGGGCATGAAGCTTCTGACCGGGGCCAAGGTCGCGTCGGTCAAGGCCTCGGCCAAGGGCGCGGCGGTGACGGTCGAGGCCGGCGGCAAGTCCCAGGTGATCGAGGTCGAGAAGGTCATCATGGCCGTCGGCATCGTCGGCAATGTCGAGGATATCGGCCTCGAGGGGACCAAGATCAAGGTCGACCGCGCGCATGTGGAGATCGACCAGTGGTGTCGGACGGGAGAGCCGGGCGTCTATGCCATCGGTGACCTGGTCGGCCCGCCCTGGCTGGCCCATAAGGCGAGCCATGAGGGCATTATCTGCGTCGAGAAGATCGCCGGGGTAAAGGGCGTGCATCCGCTGGATACCGGCAATATCCCCGGCTGCACCTATTGCCGCCCGCAGGTCGCCAGCGTCGGCATGACCGAGGCGGCGGCCAAGAAGGCGGGCCGCGAGGTCAAGGTCGGCCGTTTCCCCTTCATGGGCAACGGCAAGGCCATCGCGCTGGGCGAGCCCGAGGGCTTGGTCAAGACCATCTTCGACGCCAAGACCGGCGAGATGCTGGGCGCCCACATGATCGGCGCCGAGGTTACCGAGATGATCCAGGGCTATACGGTTGCCCGCACCTTGGAGACGACGGAGGCGGAGCTGATGCACACGGTCTTCCCGCATCCGACCCTGTCCGAAATGATGCATGAGTCGGTGCTGGACGCTTATGGCCGGGCGGTGCATTTTTAGTTTAATCGTCATCCCGCTGAAAAGCGGGACCCATGCCTGAGAGGTTCGGCGTGACCAGCGGGTCGGGTAAGGCGTGATTTTGAAACTCTGATCGCGCGTTGAATCTCAGGCATGGATCCCGCATCAGGTGCGGGATGACGGTGGTAAGGGATGAATTGCAATGAACAATGCCCCACGTCTCGGCGCTGCGCGGCATCCGGAGAAGGCGCATCGACCGGATAACCCGATCAAGCGCAAACCGGCCTGGATCCGCGTGAAGGCGCCGACCTCGCCGGTTTACAAGGAAACCCGCGACCTGATGCGGGAGTGGAATCTCCATACGGTCTGCGAGGAGGCGGCCTGCCCGAATATCGGCGAATGCTGGGCCAAGAAGCACGCCACGATGATGATCATGGGCGCGATCTGTACCCGTGCCTGCGCCTTCTGCAATGTCGCCACCGGAAAGCCCGGCGCGCTTGACCTACTGGAGCCGACCAATGTCGGTGCCGCGGTCGCGCGGCTCGGCTTGGAGCATATCGTCATCACCTCGGTCGACCGCGACGATCTGGCCGATGGCGGCGCGGCGCATTTCGCCGAGACGATCCGGGCGATCCGAAAGGCCTCGCCCGGGACGACGATCGAGATCCTGACCCCTGATTTCCTGAAGAAGGAGGGCGCGCTGGAAGTGGTGGTCGAGGCCCGTCCCGATGTCTTCAACCATAATCTCGAAACCGTGCCCCGGCTCTATACCGAGGTGCGCCCCGGCTCGCGGTATTTCCACTCCCTGCGGCTGCTGGATCGGGTGAAGGAGCTGGACCCGTCGATGTTCACCAAATCCGGCCTGATGGTCGGGCTTGGCGAGAGCCGTGAGGAGGTCCATCAGGTCATGGACGATATGCGTTCCGCCGATATCGACTTCCTGACCATCGGCCAATATCTCCAGCCCACGGTGAAGCATCACGCGGTCGACCGCTTCGTGGAGCCGGAGGAGTTCGCGAGCTATGAGCGCGCGGCCTACGGCAAGGGTTTTCTGATGGTCTCCGCCTCGCCGCTGACCCGTTCCTCCTATCACGCCGGTGATGATTTCGCCCGGCTCCGCGCGGCGCGGGAAGCCAGGATCACCGGAGGCGACACGCGGCTTGAGGCCCTGGCCAGGCAAGCGAGCGCGGTGCTGTAGGGATCCGGCGGTTCAATGACGGTCCATACCGAACAGCGGGTGATGCCGTTTCGCCCCGATCAGCTTTTCGACCTTGTCGCCGACGTCAAACGCTATCCCGAGTTTCTGCCCTGGTGCATCGGCGCGCGTATCCGTTCGTCGGGGGAGGCGCTGATCGTCGCCGACCTGATGATCGGCTACAAGATGGTGCGCGAACGGTTCACGTCGAAGGTCACGCTCAACCCGGAAGCCGGCCGCATCGATGTCGAATACGCCGACGGGCCGTTCAAGTATCTCGACAATTACTGGATCTTCCGGGAGCACCCGGACGGCTGCCTGGTGGATTTCCATGTCGATTTCGAGTTTCGCTCGGCGATGCTGCAGAAGATCATCGCGACGCTGTTCAACGAGGCGGTCAGGCGCATGGTCGCCGCCTTCGAGGAAAGGGCTCACGCACTCTATGGTGAAAAATCGGGCGAAAAGCCGGGCGATTAGCTGAAGGCGAAGCCCTTGTAGCCCTCGGCGACGACTTCCTTGCAATGCTCGCAATATTGCGGATAGCCGCCGAGATAGGGCATAAAGACCCTGGGTTTACCCTCGATATTGGCGCCGATATACCAGCTATCGGTGGTGCCCTTGATGCCGACGCTTGCGACGTCCTGGCATTGCTCCCACCACTCTTTTTCCGCCTCCTCGGTGGCCTCGATGCAGCGATAGTTGCGGGCGTTCATATAGCCGATGCAGTCGGCGATCCACTCCACGTGCTGTTCGATGGTCGGCAGCATATTGGTGAAGACCGAGGGGCTGCCGGGGCCGGTAACGGTGAATAGGTTCGGGAAGTCCGCCATCGCCAGACCGAGATAGCTGCTGGGTCCATCCGCCCAGCGTTCCCGGAGACGAGCGCCGCCGCGCCCCTGGATGTCCACGTTTTTTATCGCGCCGGTCATCGCGTCGAACCCCGTGGCGATCACCAGGGCGTCGATCTCGATCTCCGCGCCCTCGACGACGACTGAATTGGCGGTGATCTCCCTCAACGGCTGTTCCTTTATGTCGATCAGATCGACATTGTCGCGGTTGAAGGTGGGGTAGTACTCGGTATCGACGCAGAGCCGCTTGGCGCCGATGATGTTCTTGGGGCAGAGCTTCTCGGCGGTTTCCGGGTCATCCACGATCGCGCGGATCTTGCGGCACACGAATTCCGCCGGCACCGCGTTGGCCTCGTGGCTCAGCATTGCGTCGCCGAAGGCGCCCATGAAGATCAGCCCACCCTTTTGCCAGCGCTCCTCGTAGGCGGCCTCTTGTTCCTCGGGGCTCGCGTCCAGCACGGAGCCGGGATTGAACACCGCGTGGATGCCGGGCGGAGTCTTGCTCGCCTCGGCGCGGAAATCCTTGTAGCGGGCCTTGATGGCTTTCACGTGGTCCGGGTCGAGCGGGGCATTGCGCGCCGGGATCGAATAGTTCGCCGTGCGTTGAAAGACAGTCAGATGCTTGGCTTGCTTGGCGATCCGAGGGATTGATTGGATCGCCGAGGAGCCGGTGCCGATCACCGCGACCCGCTGGCCGGTGAAGTCCACCGGTTCATGTGGCCATTCGCCGGTATGATAGATCGGACCGGAGAACTCGGAGAGCCCCTTGAAGTCGGGCTTGTTCGGTACCGACAGACACCCCGTCGCCATGACGTAGATGTGTGCCGTCAGGGTCGCGCCGTCCTCGGCCTCCAGGGTCCATTCACTGGCGCTCTCGTCATAGGTCGCGGCGCGCACGCGGGTATTGAATTGGATATCGCGGCGCAGGTCATAGCGATCGGCGACATGTTCGGCGTATTTCAGGATCTCCGGCTGGGTGGCGTAACGCTCCGTCCACTCCCATTCCTGCTGCAGGTCGTCATCGAATTGATAGGAATACTGAATGCTTTCGATGTCGCAGCGCGCGCCGGGATAGCGGTTCCAATACCAGGTCCCGCCGACGCCCGAGCCGGCCTCGAGAACCTTGGCGGCAACCCCCATGCCCCGCAAGCGATGCAGTAGATACATCCCCGCGAATCCCGCGCCTATAATGGCGACTTCGGTGCGATTTTCCATGGCTGGGCGATCCTTACTACCGGCTCTGATCCTTGATCCGACGATCCTATGCGTTCGAGGTCGGGCTTTCCAGACCCGTTCGGCATTGCCGAGGTGGCGGTCCCCTCAGCGCCCCACCGCGACGTCGAGCCAGAGCGCGCCGGTGGCGGTCGCGACATCGCCGGTCCGCAAAACCACCGTTGTCGTGGCGGATTCGATGATTGCCGGGCCGCTAACCGACTGGCCGGGCGCCAGTTCCTCGAGATTGAAAACCTTGGCCTCCGTCCAACCACCGAAATAGACGCGCCGCGATCCAGTCGGCGCCGCATCGGCGCGGGCGGAGACGGACGGCTCGGCAGGCAGGCTCGGAAGTTCTCCAATCGCCGCGAGACGGGCGTTGACCAGAACCGCGTCCTGATCCGGCAGGCTATAGGTGAAAAGCTCTTCATGGCGGGCGTGAAAACGCGTCGCGATCTCCGCCATCAAGTCGTCTCGAGCGAAATCGAGCCCATCCAGCGGCACGTCGATCTCGTAGATCTGCTCGCCATAACGCATATCGGCGGAGCGTTGCACGGTGACTGAGCCGTCGAAGGCGCAGGCAAGGCGATCGCGGCCTTCCTGCTCCATCTCGGTGTAGATCGCGCACACCTCGTCGGCGGCGAGACTTCCCGTGTCGCCCACATGGGTGCGGCTGACCTCGTAGCGAAGATCGGTGGCCAGCATGCCCCAAGCCGACAGAACCGCCGCCGTGCGCGGAACCACGACCCGGCTGACCTCGAGCTGGCGGGCGATCTCGGTAATATGGATGCCCGCCGCGCCTCCGAAGGAGAGCAGGGCGAAGCGGCGAGGGTCGACGCCCCGGCGAACCGAGACCAGCCGGATACCCTCGGCCATCTGGGTGTTGATCACCCGGTGCACGCCTTCCGCCGCCTCGGCGCGTTCCACCGACAGCTTGTCCGCGAGCCGATCCATCGCCGCTTCCGCCGCCGACTGGTCGAGGGTGGCGCGTCCGCCGAGAAAGTTCGCGGGATCGAGAAAGCCGAGCACGACGCTGGCATCGGTGACCGCTACCTCGGTGCCGCCATTGCCATAACAGGCGGGGCCGGGCATGGCGCCGGCGCTTTCCGGGCCGACCTTCAGAATACCGCCGCTATCGACGCTGGCGATCGAGCCGCCGCCGGACGCGATACTGGCGATATCGAGGGATTGCAGCGCGATCCGCTGACCGGCGATCCCCCGGGTGGTGGACAGCGCCGCGTCGCCGTCGACGATCATCGAGATGTCGGTGCTGGTGCCGCCCATGTCGAAGGGCACGAGATCCTTGGCCCCGATGATCGCCGAACCATGGCGCGAGCCCGCGACTCCGCCGGCCGGTCCCGAGAGGACTGTCGCGGCGGCGAGCCTTACCGCTTCCTCGATCGGCGCGACGCCGCCATGAGAGAGAATGATCAGCACCGCGCCGGTGTAGCCGGCATCCTTCAAGCGCCGGTCCAGATTGCCGAGATACTTGCCGACGACCGGGCGGACATAGGCGTTCACCACGGTGGTCGAGACCCGCTCGTACTCCTTGATCTCCGGAAAAACCTCGCTGGAAAGCGAAATCGATACGCCCGGCATGCGCTCTTCGAGGCGGGTCCGGGTCGCCTGCTCGTGGGCCGGGTTCTTATAGCTGTGCAGATAGCAGACGGCGACCGAGTTGACCTCGGCGGCTTTCAAGGTCTCGATCGCCGCGTCCAGCGACGCCATGTCGAGCGGCGCGTGCGCCACGCCCTCGGGCCGCATGCGCTCGGCCACCCCCAGCCGCAGATGCCGCGGGACCAGGGCGTCCGGCGCGGCGAGGCGCATGTTATAGCGCTCGTCCTTGAGACCCTCGCGCATTTCCAGCACGTCGCGATGGCCCTTGGTGGTCAGCAGGCCGACCTTGGCGCCCTTGCGCTCCAAGAGCGCGTTGGTCGCGACGGTGGTGCCATGCACGATACGCTCGGTACCCCGCAGGAGCGTGGAAACCTCCTCGCCCATCTCCTCGGCGAGACGCTCCACGGCGTCCATCACGCCGATTGACGGATCTTGCGGTGTGCTCGCCGCTTTCGTGAAGGTGACGGCGCCGTCCTCGGCGACCGCGACAATGTCGGTGAAGGTTCCGCCGACGTCGATACCAATGCGGATCATGGTCCTAAACTCCGTCGGCTTTGTTGGTGGGGGTACTGGTGATTTCGTTCAGGGCGTCCAGCGCCCGTGCTTCTGGTGAACGCTTGGCCGGATCGCCCCAGCCGCCACCGCCAGCGGAATGCACGACGAAGGTATCGCCCGGCGCCACCGGGATCAGGATTTCCTTGGTCTGAAGCTCGCGAACGCTGCCATCGGCGCGATGCAGTTCGTAATGGTGCGGCTTGCTGTCCTTGCCACCGACCATGCCGCGGGATCCATGCCGATTGCCGTCCCCGGCGGTATTCACCACCGAGGGTGTCTCGGTCTCCATCGCCAATTCAAGCTCGACGCCATTGCCGCCGCGATACTGGCCGTCGCCGGCTGAATCCGGCCTAAACTCATGCTTGTCGAAGCGTAGCGGGAAGCGGGCCTCGGCCAGCTCGACACTGCCGAACTTAAGGCCGCCGCCGGAATGCCATTCCCCGGCATTGTGCCAGCCGTCGCCTCCGGATGAGCCACCGCCGCCGGGCCGCGCGTGAAAGAGATGCCAGATGAAGCCGCGACCGTTCTTCGGGTTCTCTCCCTGGATCGCGATCCGGAACCGCCGGCCCCAGCCGCCCATGGCGCGCTCCGGACAGGCCTCGGACAGGGCGACGATGATCGCCTCGCAGATCTCGTTCGAGCAATGGCTGGTACACATGGTGACCGGCGCGCCATCCTCGGACCAGACGATGGTGCCGCGCTTGGCCTTGACGGTGATAGGGCGGAGCGAGCCGTGGTTCTTCGGGGTTTCGGAATCGATGAGATAGGCGATCGCCATCGCCACCGCCGAGCGCATATTGGCGTAGGAGCTATTGAGGAAGCCCTTGGACTGGGGATCGGACTCCGTAAGGTCGATCTCGAGATCGCTACCGCGCTTGGTGACCGTGGCGCGGATCGTCACGTCGACCATGCCGTGGCCGTCGTCGTCCAGTACCGCCTCGCCCTTGTAGACGCCGTCCGGCCAGGTCTCGATCACCGCGCGGGCCTGTTGCTCGGCGGCGTCGAGAATACTCTCTATCGATGCCATGACCACATCGGCGCCGAACTCCTCGATCAGCGCCTGGACTCGCCGCTCGCCGCCCTTGACCGAGCCGATCTGCGCCGCCAGATCACCCTTGAAGTCCCGCGGGTGCCGGGTGTTGGTGGCCAGCATGTCCAGCAGATCCTGACGCACTTCGCCCTGGTCGTAGAGCTTCAGCGGCGGGATGCGCAGCCCTTCCTGGAAGATCGTTGTCGCGGTCGGGTTATAGGCGCCGTGGGTGGCGCCGCCGATATCGCTATGATGGGCGCGGTTGATGGTCCAGAAAACCAGCTTGTCGCCGGCGAAGACCGGCACGAAGGCGGTCACGTCGGGCAGGTGACTGCCGCCGAAATACGGATCGTTCAGGAGATAAACGTCGCCGGGCTTCACCGTGTCCCCGAAGTACTCGCTGACCGACTCCGCCGCATAGGAAAGCGCGCCGACATGGATCGGAATATGCTCGGCCTGGGCCACCAGGCGGCATTGCGGGTCGCAAATGCCGGTGGAGAAGTCGCGGCTTGAATTCAGGATCTGCGAGTAGGAGGTACGCAGCATCGCCTCGCCCATCTCGGCGACGATGGCGGTAAGGCGGTGCTGCACCACCGAAATGGTGATCGGGTCGACGGATTGTATCACGGGATATCCTCGGACGGTGAAATCTGGTTTGGGCGATCTTGCCGTGACGGGAGGAACTTGCCAATGGGGGATGGACACGCTTTTGAGTGCTCTATATGTGCCTCGCCGCGCCGGGTCTGGAATAGACCATCCCTGGATCCCGTCCTTTAATCAAGAGATCGTCAGCCCGCATTAAGGATCAAACCCATGAAGGCCGCCGTTGTACGAGAGTTTGGAAAACCCCTGGTGATCGAGGATCTCATGCTCGACGCGCCCCAGGCGGGCGAGGTGCTGGTCGACGTGCGGGCCTGCGCGATCTGTCACTCCGATATCCATTACGCCGAGGGGGCGTGGGGCGGAACGCCGCCGATTGTCCTTGGGCATGAGGCAAGCGGCGTCGTCGAGGCGATTGGCCCTGGAGTTTCGGGCGTCGCGCCGGGTGATCACGTGATCGTCTCGCTGATCCGGCATTGCGGGCATTGCTTTCATTGCGCGCGCGGCGAGCCGACGCAATGCGAGACCAAGTTTTCGCTCGACACGCCGGGACGGCTGAAAGACGCCTCGGGCGCGCCGGTCGGCCAAGGCATTCGGACCGCCGCCTTTGCTGAGAAGACGGTGTTGCATGAGAGCCAATGCGTGGTGATGCCGAGGGACCTGGGCTTCGAGCAGGCCTCGCTTCTGGCCTGCGGGGTGATCACCGGGCTCGGCGCCGTCACCAATACGGCAAGGGTGCCGGTCGGCTCCAGCGCCGTGGTGATCGGCACCGGCGGGGTGGGGTTGAACGCGGTTCAGGGCGCGCGACTATCGGGTGCTCATCCGATCATCGCGATCGATCTCTCGGACGAAAAACTCGCCGCCGCCGAGAGGTTCGGCGCGACGCATGGGCTTAACCCGACCCACCAGGACGTGGTGGCCGAGGTGAAGGCGCTTACCGGGGGCAGGGGCGCCGACACGGTTCTGGTCACGGTCGGCAGCACGCCGGCGATGCTCCAGGGCATGGAACTACCCCGGCGCGGCGGCACGGTGGTGATGGTCGGCATGCCCGCGACCGGCGCCAAGCTGCCGCTGGAGGTTGGCGATATCGCCGACATGGCCCAGACCGTCACCGGCAGCAAGATGGGCGCGACCCGACCGATGACGGATATCCCCAAGCTGATCGACCTATACAAGGACGGAAAGCTGTTGCTGGATGAGTTGGTCACCAAGACCTATCCGCTCGACGAGATCAACGAGGCCTTCGCGTCGGTCAACAAGGGCGAGGCTCTGCGGAACGTCATTGTGTTTTAGGGGCGTCGTTCTAAGAGCTGAAGAGACCCTTCGAGATCCTGGTTCGAGCCCAAGGCGGGCACGTGTTTCGCTTGTTGCTCCGGATGAGTGTAGACATTTCCTCAATCCTCACCCTGAACGACCGTCACGATGCAAAGCCGGCGGCAAATGCCCTTGCCTTCGTGTTGTGTCCCAGAAGATTATCGAGCACCTGTTTAGGGCTCTTGGCGAGAACGATAACGGCGTCGCTTGCACTGGGCTTGAATCTGGGTCTCAAAGGGTCTGAGCATGGCGGCGGATGGCCGAGGGGCCGAACCCTCAACCCCTAACCGCTGCGTCCCGCGCCATCCAGCGCGAAGGCCGTCGCGGTGCCGATCATCGAGTCGCGGCTGACCAGGGCAGCCAACTCGGCCTCGCTCATCCCCTCGCTTCCCTCGGGGCGGCGGGGGATCACGAGATAGCGACAGTCGGCGGTGGAATCGACGACGCGTACTTCCGTTGTCTCGGGCAAATCGGTTCCAAATTCCCGCAATACAGCCCGGGGTTCGCGCACCGCGCGGGAGCGATACTCGCGCGATTTGTACCAGAGCGGCGGCACCCCGAGGAGCGGACGCGGGTAGCAGGAACAGAGCGTGCAGACGACCATGTGATGCAGCGTGTCGGTGTTCTCCAGAGCCACAAGCTTCAGCGCCTCGATCTCGAAGCCCATCTCCGCGACGGCGGCGTTTCCGTCCTCGAGCAGGCGGCGGCGGAAGTCGTCATCGGTCCAGGCCTTGGCGATGACCCGAGCCCCGCCTTCGGGTGATTTCTTCTCCCAGGTCTCGATCTGGTCCTGGATCTCCCGGGCGGTGATGACGCCCTTGTCGATCAGCAATTCACGTAGGGCGATCTCCAGGAACTCCCAATCCTCGCTGGGCTCCTTGATATCGGGCTGGAAGGATGTGTGATCATGCGCGTGGGAGTGCCCGGGGGAATGCCCGTGATCGTGATGCTCGTGCGTGCTCATAGCGGCTCCAGCCAGGTCTCGTAGATATCGGCGGCGACGGTATCGCCGGGGGCGTAGGCGCCATCGCCCTCCCAGGTCTCGTCCATGGTGAACAGCACCTGATAGAGATGCAGTTTAGGAAGGCCAGAGAGGCCGTAGGCAAGGCGTTCGGGATTGGGGAAGTCGCCGAAATGCCGGATCACCTCGCCCTCGCGCCCGCGCAGGAATCGTGGCGTGCGGACATGTCCAGGCGGTAGGCCTTGCGACACCCGGACCTTGGCGCCGATCTGGAACGGCCCGGTCATCGACCGGTCTCCGCGTGCCGGGCGCGAACCTCGGCCAGTTTGGCCTCGACCTCCGCCTCGCTCAGCACGCCCTTTTCGATAAGGAGGGAACGCATCGCCAGAACCCAACGCTCGTAATAGGCGGATTCGGCATAGGTCTTGGGCTCCAGCCCCTCTATGGTGCGCCGGTTCTCGTCGGTTACCCAAAACGAGCGGGGTTTGGATCGCAGCAACATCATCATCGCGTCGACGCGCCGCTCGCTCAGTGTAGGCTCGTGCTCGGCGGTGTCGATGGGGCCGCCCGGCAGGCCGCCCAGGTCACTGATCGCGCGTTCGGTCATGGTCTCGTCCCGTTGGTTCTTGAACAGTCTAACCAGGATCGGCAGCGGCGCGAAACAGAACCGTGGTCAAATCGGCGAAAGAAACCGGCGCTCGGGTCCTCCTTTGCCCCTATAGTCCGGGGCCAGGGGCCTTTCAGGGAACCCACCGGAGTTGCTAGATATATTGCCGAATGACCGATCGTACCGCAGAGCCAGCCTTTGATCCGGAGACCGCGCCCGTTGGGATGCGGCATTGGCTGATATTGGCCACGGTCCAGATCACGACCCTGACATTCGGAATGACGATCACCGGCACCAATGTGATCCTGCCGCAACTCAAGGGCGCGATGTCGGCGACGCCGGACCAGATTGCCTGGGTGGTCACTTTCAATCTGGTCGCGACCGCGATCGCCACGCCGCTTACCGGATGGTTCGCTGGAACATTCGGCTGGCGCTATTTGCTGTTCGGTAGCCTGAGCGGTTTTACCGTCTTCACGGCGCTCTGCGGCATGGCTGACTCACTGGAGGCGCTGGTGTTGTTCCGGGTCGGTCAGGGAGCGTTCGGCGCGCCGCTGATGCCCTTGGGACAGGGTATGATATTGGCGACCTTCCCGCGCCGTCTGCATCCGATGGCTTTGATGGTCTGGGGTATCGGCGGAGTGATCGGGCCGGTGATGGGGCCGATCATGGGTGGTTTCGTTGCCGAGGCGCTTGATTGGCGCTGGGTGTTTTTCATGATCGTGCCCCTGGGCTTGCTCTGCATTCTCGTCGCGGGGGTCTCGGTCGGCCATCAGGGACGCGGCGAGGCCAAGCGGTTCGACGCCACCGGCTTCATCGCCCTGGCCCTGGCGATCGGCGCGACGCAGCTGATGTTGGATCGAGGCTCGCGCCTGGATTGGTTCGAGTCCTGGGAGATCATCGCCGAGGCCTGCATCGCCTTCGCCGGATTCTATGTCTTCATCGTCCATACCTTCACGACCGAGAACCCGTTTCTCAATCCCCGGCTGTTTCTCGACAGGAACTTCGTGCTCGGCTGTTTGACCGCCTTCGCCATGGGCTGGATGAGCTACACGCCGATCGTGCTTTTCCCGCCACTGCTACAAGAGTTGCGCGGCTATCCGGACTCGGTTGTCGGCACGCTGATCGCGGCGCGCGGCTTCGGCAACTGGCTGAGCTTTTTGATCGTCGTTCCGTTCACCCGCAAGGCGCCGCGCCTGGCTCTGGCGACAGGGCTCGCCTGCCAGGCCGTGGCCGGGCTGCAGATGGGAGCGCTCGACATCAACCTGACCGAAAGCGACGTGTTCTGGACCAATACGCTGCAGGGGTTTGGCTTCGGCCTTGCCTATACCCCGATGGCCACGCTGGCCTTCTGCACGCTTTCGCCCAAGCTCATGGTCGAGGGCTCGGCGGTTTTCAATCTGCTGCGGCACTACGGCAGCAGCGTCTTCATCTCGATCAGCGTGATGGTCCTGGTCCAAACCACGGCCTGGAACTATTCCGACATGACCGTGCTGATCACCCCGTTCAACGAGCTACTGCGTTTCCCGGAGGTCGCCGGAGCCTGGTCCTTGGACAGCTTGTCCGGATTGTCGGCGCTGAGCGGCGAGATCAAGCGCCAGGCGCAGATGATCGGCTATCTGAACGCCTTTCAGCTGTTCGGCATCGCGGCGGCCTTCGCCATTCCCATGAGTTTTCTGTTCGCCGATCCGACCGGTCCCGCGGCGGCCAAGAGGTAAGGTAATGATGTTGGCCATTGACAGCCCGATCCCACTACGCCGCAATATTCCGGCAATGCCGAGGAGGCCGCGCGATGGATCAGCTTAACCCGGACGCCCCCGTCTCGCGCGCCCACGCGCTGGGCCCGGACCTGGACGCGGCGGGTGACGAGATCGAGCGGACCAAGCGCATCCCGAAATCTCTGCTCGCCAAGATCCACGAGGCACGTCTCGCGCGTCTTTTGCTACCCAAGGTCCATGGCGGCGAGGAAGTCGATCCCTGCGCTTATCTGCACGCCTTGGAGGCGGTATCGCGGCACGAGGCCTCGGTCGGCTGGAACCTTTTCGTGGCCAATAGCTCGGCGTTGATCACGCCGTTCCTGGAACCGGAAACCGCGCGAACCATCTATGCCGAGCCCGATGCTTGGATGTCGTGGGGGCCGCCGGACGGGCAAAAGGCGCGGGCGGTGGACGGCGGCTACATCGTGAACGGGACCTGGGGATTCTCCAGCGGCTGTCGTCAGGCAAACTGGATGGGCGCCCATTGCATGGTCGAGGAGAAGGACGGCTCGACCCGTCTGAACCCCGCCGGGCGGCCCTCGGTCACCAGCTTTCTGTTTCCGGTCGAGCAGGTCACCCTGCATGACACATGGGATACGATCGGGCTACGCGGCACCGCGTCGGACAGCTACACCGTGGAAAACCTCTTTGTGCCCGAGGCCTTCACCGGAACCCGCGAGGAGCCGGAAAACAGGAACATTCCGGGGCCGCTCTATTGGTTCACCCAGCAGGGGCTTTACGCGGTGGGCGTGGCGGCGGTGGCGCTCGGCACCGCGGGCGGCATGCTTTCGGCCTTTGTCGATCTCGCCAGGGACAAGACTCCGCGTGGCCTGGCACGGTTGGCGGATCGGGACGCGACCCGGGCCCTGGTGGCAACGTCCGAGGCGCGGTTGGGCTCGGCTCGTGCCTATCTCGTGGAGGTGCTTTCGGGCTATTACGCCGCCGCCGAGGATACCGGGGCGATGGGGATCGAGGAGCGGGCGCGGGTTCGCCTGGCGACCACCAACGCCATTATCGGCGCCATCGACGTGGCGGATCGAATTCACAAGGCCGCCGGCGTCTCGGCGATCTTCGTCGGGAAAAGTCCGTTCGAGCGCCGTTGGCGCGATATTCACACCCTGAGCCAACAGATCCAGGCCCGCGATGCCCATTTCGAGGCGGTGGGCGGGATCCTGCTGGGAGATGAACCGGCGGTTTTCTTTTAGGTCCGGTTAGTCCGGCGGCGTCGGCCGGGGTTCGGGGCACTTGCCGCTTGATGTCACCATCCCCGCGCGCTAGGTGAAGGTTCCGCGCCATTTCGGCGGCGGGTATCAGGGACCGAGCCGATGACCACGCCCCGCTATTACATCACGACGCCAATCTATTACGTGAATGACGTGCCGCATATCGGACACGCCTACACGACCCTGGCTTGCGACGCGATGGCGCGGTTCAAGCGTCTGGACGGCTATGAGGTGATGTTCCTGACCGGCACCGACGAGCATGGACAGAAGGTTGAGACCGCGGCCGGGAACGCGGGCATGGATCCGCTCGATTTCACCACCAAGGTCTCCCAGAACTTTCGCGATTTGCTGCCGGCCTTGAATGTCGACAACGACGACTTCATCCGCACGACCGAGCCGCGCCACATCAAGTCGGTCCAGGAGATTTGGCGCCGCCTGATCGCGCGCGGCCATATCTATCTCGGAAAATACGCCGGCTGGTACTCGGTGCGCGACGAGGCCTATTTCGCCGAGAGCGAGCTGGTCGACGGCATGGCGCCGACCGACGCGCCGGTGGAGTGGGTCGAGGAGCCGAGCTACTTCTTCGACCTCTCCAAATGGCGCGAGCCGTTGCTCAAGCACTACGAGGAGAACCCGGATTTCATCGCGCCGAACACCCGCCGCAACGAGGTGATCAGTTTCGTCTCCGGCGAGTTGCGGGACCTGTCGGTCTCGCGTACCAGCTTCAAATGGGGCGTGCCGGTGCCGGGCGACGACGACCACATCATGTATGTCTGGCTCGACGCGCTGACCAACTACATCACCGCGACCGGTTTTCCGGATACCGAGCGCGAGTCCTACAAGACCTTTTGGCCCGCCGACGTGCACATGGTCGGCAAGGATATCCTGCGCTTTCACGCGGTCTATTGGCCGGCCTTCCTAATGGCGGCGGACCTGCCGTTGCCGCGCCGGGTCTTCGCCCATGGCTGGTGGACCAACGAGGGGCAGAAGATCTCCAAGTCGCTCGGCAACGTGATCGACCCGCATGAGCTGATCGAAACCTACGACCTCGACCCGGTGCGCTACTTCCTGCTGCGCGAGGTGCCGTTCGGCAATGACGGGGATTTTTCCCGCGCCGCGATGATCGGGCGCAAGAACAATGATCTTGCCAATGACTTCGGCAATCTCTCCCAACGCGTGCTCGGCTTCATCGCCAAGAACGCCGGCGCCGCCGTGCCGAGCCCCGGGGCCTTCACCGAGGCCGACGAGGCCATTCTCGCCGCCGCCGACGGCTTGCTCGCCAAGACCCGGGAGGCCTATGACAACCAAGCCTTCAACCGGGCGCTGGAGGGTATCTGGGAGGTGGTGAGCGGCGCCAATCGCTATATCGACGAGCAAGCCCCCTGGACCTTGCGTAAGACCGATCCCGAGCGCATGGCCACCGTGCTTTACACTTTGCTCGAGGTGATCCGGCATCTGGCGATCCTGATGCAGCCGGTGGTGCCGGGCTCGGCGAACAGGATGTTGGATCAACTGGGCGTGGCGGCGGAGGCGCGCGACTTCTCGTGCCTCAACGCCGAGCACCGCCTGGTCGCCGGCACCGCGCTGCCAAAGCCGTCGCCGGTCTTCCCGCGCCATGTCGAGGCGGAGTAGGACGAGGGACGGTCGTGCGCATCGTTGATTCCCATTGTCATCTGGACTTCGAGAGCTTCCAGGACGACATCGACGCGGTGATCGACCGGGCGCGCGAGGTGGGGCTGTGCCGCATGGTGACGATTTGCACCAAGATCAGCGGTTTTGAGAGGGTTCTCGCCGTGGCCGAGCGCTATGACGATGTGTTCTGTTCCGTCGGCGTGCACCCCCACGAGGCCGAGCGCGAGGGCGATGTGACGCTCGAACGCCTGGTACAGCTCTCGCGGCATCCCAAGGTCGTCGGCATCGGCGAGTCCGGGCTCGACTACTATTACGACAACTCTCCGGTCGAGGCGCAGAAGGCGAGTTTCCGCACCCATATCGCGGCGGCGCGGGAGACCGGTCTGCCGCTGATCGTGCATAGCCGCGACGCCGACGCCGACATGGCCGACATGCTGGAGGAGGGCGCGCGAGAGGGCGCTTATCCGGGGGTTCTGCATTGCTTCACCGCCGGCCCGGAACTGGCGGCGCGGGCGGTGGCGATCGGGTTCTATGTCTCGCTCGCCGGGATCATCACCTTCAAGAGCGCCGAGAGCATTCGCGAGACCGTGCGCGACGTTCCGATGGACCGGCTACTGGTCGAGACCGACGCGCCCTATCTCGCCCCCGTGCCGAAGCGCGGCAAGCGGAACGAGCCGGCCTATACCCGGCACACCAACCGGATGCTGGCCGAGGTCAAGGGCGTAGGCGAGGCCGAGATGGCCGAGGTGACGACCGAGAACTTCCTGCGCCTGTTCTCCAAGGTGCCGCCGCTGGACGTAACCCCAACCCCAATCCCAACGCCAATCCCGGGGACCGCCGCTTGATGCGGATCACGGTTCTCGGCTGCGGCTCCTCCGTCGGCGTGCCGGTGCTGGGAAGCGGATGGGGGCGGTGCGATCCGACGGACCCCAGGAACCGCCGGCGCCGCTGTTCCATCCTGGTCGAGAATGACGGCTTCGTGCTTTTGGTCGATACCTCGCCGGATCTGCGCGAGCAATTGCTCGACGCCGGGGTGACGCGGATCGACGCGGTGCTGTTCACCCATGGGCACGCCGACCATACCCATGGCCTGGACGATCTGCGTCCGATGTTCTGGCATATGGGAGAGCCGATCAAGACCCTCGGCGACGCGGCGACGCTGGACGAATTGCAAGCGCGTTTCAGCTATCTTTTTCGCAAGGTTGAAAACAGCCCGCCGTATTTCCGCCCCCCGCTCGTGGCCGAGGAAATCACGCTCGATCCCTTTACCCTCGGCGGCATGCATATTCAGCCGGTGCGCCAGGATCACGGCGTGAGCGGCGAAAGCCTCGGCTTCATCTTCAACGGGCGTTTCGCCTATTCCACCGATGTCGCGGTGATGAACGAGAACGAACTCGCGCGCCTTGCCGGGATCGAGCTTTGGATCGTCGATTGTCTGCGCGAGAGCGGTTCAAAGGCGCACGCGGACCTGCCGACGACCCTCGATTGGATCAAGGCGGTGCGCCCCGGCCGAGCCTATCTTACCCATATGGGCACGGATCTGGATTTTGCCGAGACCGCGGCGCGCCTGCCGACGGGTGTCGCGCCCGCCCATGACGGCCTGGTGTTGGAGCTGGATGCCCGAGTATGAGCTGACGGGTTGTCGCGGTTTGCAAGACGCCAGACCTAGGCTTTCGTCAAGACGACACCGAGGAGGCGGGGGCGTGCCCTTACAAGGAGCTTGAGCCCATCCATCACGCCCGTCGCCCTGGCGCGAGGCGGGGCCTAGGAATGGGCCGCGTGATTGAACTGAAAGGGCTGTGGCGCCATCGCGAGGTCCTGCCTTACGCCAGGACGACGGGGTGGAGGGGCGGGGTTTCCGCCTCATGCGAATCCCTGGGCTTGAGCCAGGGTCTGTGTCACCGCCGCCAGACCTCGGTTTTCCGCCATCCCGGTCTTCCTCCTCGCTCTGGCGCGGCGGAACCTGTTCCGGATCAAGTGAGGGGAGCGTGGGGGACGAAAAACCTCGTGTCCGCGAAGTATCACTGTCGCCCTGGCGAACGGCAGGGCCTCGGAATGGGTCGCGTGATTGAACTGAAAGGGCTGTGGCGCCATCGCGAGGTCCTGCCTTACGCCAGGACGACGGGGTGGAGGGGCGGGGTTTCCGCCTCATGCGAATCCCCGGGTTTGACCCAGGGTCTGTGTCACCGTCGCCAGGCCTAGGATTTCGCTAGGGTTTCGAATGAAGGGGATGAGTGATCCATGGCGTTTTCTCCACCCGTGATGGTCTGGCCTCATTTATGATCGCCTGATATATCTCAAATCACATATGTGATACCCTGATATATTTCGTTTGTATTAATATGATCTTCCAGGGGATGAAACGTGGTGGGACAAATGACAAACGGTCTTGTAAAATCAGCCGCCCGCGTAATGGCGATCTTCGAGTGTTTCGAGGATGTTAAGCGGCCTTTGACCATATCCGAACTGGTGCGCCTGATGGGCGTGCCGCAATCGAGCATGTCGGCCTTGATGAAGAGCCTGCTGGCGCAGGGCTTCGTCGATTACGACACGCGCGCTAGAACCTATACGCCGAGTGTTCGGGTGGGATTGCTTGGAAGCTGGCTCATGGGCGGTGCCCATAACCAGGATAACCTCTTGGGAATGCTTCAGGGATTGAACGCCGCGACGGGGGATACCGCGGTCCTCGGCGTGCTGAACGGCGTGGAGACCCAGTACATCCACGTGGTCAACTCGTATCAGCGCCTGCGCTTTCACCTGCGGCCCGGCATGATGCGGCCGATGTTCCGCACCGCGATCGGACTGGTGCTGGCCAGCCTGCGCGATGACGCCGAGATCGGCCGGATGGTGCGCCGGGTCAATACCGAGGCCGAGAGGCCGGAGGATAAGATCCTGGAAGCCGACGTCATGGCGCGGATCCAGGAAGTTCGCGACAACGGTTATATCATCACCTCGAACCTGGCGACGCCGGGCGCGGGGGTCGTGGCCACGCTGGTGCGCAACGGACCTTCTTCCAGGCCGCTGGCCATCGGTATCGCGGCGCCCAATCCGCGGTTGATCTCGGGACGCGAGTTCCTGGTCGACAGTCTGATGTCGGCGGTCGACCGCTTCGCCAACGGACGGACGCCCCGCGCGGCCTGAGGCGGAGCCGGGATCGCGGCGAGGGGGTCTTTCCCCGCGCCGATTTGAAGCAGGAATCGTGACTGATACGGGACGCGCGCGCTGATATAGTGCTCGCGTCCTGTTTCATTTGGAGTAACGCTGGTGAACAAACTCATCGTCGGGCTCTTTGCCTGTCTTCTGCTCGTCCCCGTGATGTCCAGTGGCGTTCAGGCGGCGGATGCCGCCAAGGGCAAGGGGGTTTTCAACAAATGCAAGGCCTGTCACATGCATGACAAGCCCAAGAACAAGCTCGGCCCGCATCTAATGGGGATCGTCGGTCGGGCGTCCGGCGTGGTCGAGGGATACAAGTATTCCAAGGCCATGCGCAAGGCGGAGCTGGTCTGGGACGAGGCGACGCTTGATGCGTTTCTGGCCAAGCCGAAGAAATTCATGAAGGGCACGAAAATGTCCTTCAATGGGTTGAAGAATGCCTCCGACCGCGCCGATGTCATTGAATATATGAAGTCTTTTCCGGCGCAATAAAGACCGAGATTCAATCCGTCAGCCGCATCCGGATCGGCCCCTCGGCCCGGCCCTCCAGCATCTGCGCGAGATAGGGGTCGTCGGCCTTCCCGGCATCGGCGCTGTCGCCCTGCCAGCGAATGACCCCGTCATACAGCATCGCGATCCGGTCAAAGCGCGTCCGCGCGGCGTGCATGTTGCCGGTGATGGCGAGCACGGTGGCGCCGCGACCCTCGACATCGGCCTCGACGCTGGCCTCGATCAGATCCAGAATCGCGTTGGTGAGGATCGGGTCCAGCCCGGCGGTCGGGTCGTCCAGGATCAGCAGCTCCGGGTTGCCGGCCATCGCCCGGGCGACGCCGACGCGCTTCTGCATGCCGCCGGAAAGCTCGACCGGATACAGCATCGCCATTTCCTCCGTAAGGCCGACATCCAGCAGCCGCGCGATCGACCGGTCCCGCGCTTCGGCGGCGGGCATATCGTGGCTGTTAATCAGAGGAAAGGCCACGTTCTCCCAGACCTTCATGCTGTCGAACAGGGCGTTCTGCTGGAATAGAACCCCGATCCGCCTTGTGTCCGCGACCTCGATGCCACCGATACGGACAGCGCCCGCGTCACGCTCCATCAAGCCCAGAATACAACGGATCAGCACGGATTTTCCGGAGGCCGACGGCCCGATCAGCACGGTGGACCGCCCCGCCGGCACCTCAAGGCTGACATCGCTTAAGACCACCTTGTCACCAAAGGCTTTGGCAAGGTGGGTGATGGAGACATCAAGGGACATAGCGCACGCGGGCCTCTCGTCGGTATCCCGTGGATTATCCGCCCGCCCCGCCCAAGGTCAATGACCGTGGTGGCCCGTGCGTTTCATCCGCCGCCGCGGACGGGTCGCTTCTATCGTGAACAGGCCGGACTAATCCCAGACGCGATCTCCCGAAGCTGCAACCGCGTGATATCGTCGCCCGATGTTCCGTATCGTTAAAGCCATCGATCGATTTTCCTCAAGCCTCGGGGTCGCCGCCGCGACCCTTGTGGTGCCGCTGGGGCTGATCATGACCTATGAGGCGCTGGCGCGGTTCGCGCTCAACCTGCCGACCTTCTGGGCCTATGAGTTGAGCTACATGATCACGGGAGCGCATTTCGCCCTGGGCATCGCCTTGGTCACCCGGCGGGGCGAGCATATCCGCATCGATTTCATCTATGCCCGTATGTCCGCGCGCGGCAAGGCGATCTTGGACTTCATGATCCTGCTGTGCTGCATGGTGCCGGTCATGAGCTGGGTGGCGGCGGAACTCGTGGATTACGCGATCGGCGCCTGGGCGGGCGAGGAGCGTTCCGGGGAATCCGGTTGGAACCCGGTGGTCTGGCCGGCGCGCGCGGCCGTGGCCTTCGGGTTCGTGGCCTTCGCGGTGCAGCTGCTCGCCGAAACGGTGAAGACCGGCGCCGTCGCGCTCGGGTTCTCGGTCCCGGCCGGTGAAGACGGGGAGGTCAACTGACCCCCGTGGATATCGTCACCTGGATGTTTCCGGTTCTGCTGACCCTGATCTTTCTCGGGGTGCCGATCGCCTATGCCCTGATGTCGACGGCGTTTGTCTTCGGCATCATGCGGTTCGGCGAGAACGCGGTGCTGGTCTTCATGCACAAGGTGGATGACATCACCGGTGCATCGATCCTGGCCTCGGTGCCGCTGTTCATTTTCATGGGCGCGATGCTTGAGAAATCCGGCACGGCGGAGCGGTTGTTCGAGGCGATTCATCTGTGGACACAGAGACTGCCGGGCGGCCTGGCGCTGGGCACCATCGCCATGTGCGTGGTCTTCGCGGCGTGCAGTGGGGTGATCGGCGCCACCGAGACCGTGGTCGGCCTGCTCGCGACGCCCGTCATGCTGAAGCACGGCTATGACAAGGGGCTGATCTCCGGAACGATTACCGCCGGCGGCTCGCTCGGCGCGATCATTCCGCCCTCCGTGGTGGTGATCATCCTGGCCTCGGTGGCGGAGATCTCGCTCGGCGACATGTTCATCGGCATGTTCATCCCCGGTTTGCTGATGGCCGGTCTTTACATGGTCTATATCCTGATCCGCTGTTCATTGGATCCCAGCGCCGGGCCGCGGGTGCCGCATCCCGACGACGCCATGCCGCTCGCCGACAAGCTCAAAATGACCGGCACCGCGTTGTTCCCACCCCTGCTTTTGATCGTCGCGGTGCTGGGCAGCATCATGGCCGGTATCGCGGTGCCGACCGAGGCGGCCGCCGTGGGCGCCGTCGGCACCACCTTGATGACGGTCGCCTACGGGACCTTCAGCTGGGCCGTGATGCGCGAGGCCATGGTCAAGACCCTGTCGGTCACGGCGATGATCCTGACCATCGTCGTGGGCGGCACCATGTTCGCCAGCGTCTTCCTCTCCTCCGGTGGCTTCGACGCGGTTCGCGCGGTGCTCGCCTATTGGGAGCTGGGTCCTTGGGGGACCTTGATCCTGATCCTGGCGCTGGTGTTCCTGGCCGGATTCGTGCTCGACGGTCTGTCGATCATCCTGATCGTCGTGCCCATCGGCTTTCCCTTGATCGAAAGCTTCGGCTTCGATCCGATCTGGTTCGCCGTGCTGTTCCTGGTGGTCAAGCAAACCAGCTATCTGACCCCGCCCATGGCCGGAGCGATCTTCTATTTCCGCGCGATTGCCCCGCCAGAAATCACGCTGACGCATATGTATCGGGGCGTGGTGCCGTTCATATTCCTGGATCTGGTGGTCCTGGCACTGGTGATGATCTTCCCGGAATTGGCCCTGTGGCTGCCGGCTAAATTGCTGGGCTAAACCACCGCTCAATCGAAAAGCGGCTCCAGAGGGAGCCGCTCTCCGACCTGCCGCCGATGGGCGGAAAGAGTGAACCGATCAGGCGCCGTTTTTCACGATCTGGTTCGGCACCTCGAGGATCCCGCCGGTTACCGCGCCGTCGGCGGAGGTGTCCTTCCGGATATTCTGGATGGCGAGGGCGTTTTGAACCGTCGGGATCGAGCCGACGAGGTGATTCAGATTCTGTTGGTTCACGTTGTTGGCGTAGCTGAGCGCGAGCGCCTGCGCGCCGGAGATGTAGAGTTGCGCGATGCTCGTGGCGGGTGCCGCTCCGACGACCTCGGCATTCAGGCCATGGGTGTTGTCTCCGTTTTCAGTCTCGTTCTTCGCCATGTCATCGCCCTCGCTTATTTCCATGTTTCCGGAAATCGTCGTCGATTTCGTGTTTGGCTTTCTGCTGATTTAGACGCTCCCACTACGTTTTCGTGAACGAATTTTGCCAATTTTCTGTACAGGAGCAGGACTCGCGGTTTGTTGTTGGACCTGGTTCTCGAATTCGTCTTTCAAGTCCCCGATCAACTTGCTGACCTCGACCCGCACCAAAGCCGGAATGTCGGCGCGAAGGATGGCCTCTTGAATGGAGCGGTCCAGCGTGCCGGGATCGACCATCAATGTCGGTGGCGGCGATGGATAGACGGTTTGCCCATGATGGGGCGGGTATTGCCGCCGCCGTTCCGGGTAGGTTTGGCCCGGTGGATAAGGCGGCTGACCGGGCGTCGGATAGGGCTGTTGAGGCGGGTATCCGGCGATCGGACAGGCCACCATCCGGCGGCCGGTGCGGCTTTCGTGTTGTGCTTTGCCGGCAAAAGCTGGGATGATGGACACCCTGGCCAGAGCGTCACGTTCCCCAATTTGAGAGTATGGTCTTGGCGTCTTCTCCGTTTTCGGTCCTGCGTGATCCTGGCTTCATGCGGGTCTGGGCTGTCGGCTTGCTCGGCAATACGATGCGGTGGCTGGAGCTTCTGGCGATCGGCATCTTCGTATTCGAGGTCACGGGATCGGCGTTGCTGGTCGCGGTGATGACCATAGCGCGTCAGTTACCCCTCGCGCTGTTCGGCACCTTCATCGGTCCGATCGCCGAGCGCACCAATCGCAAGTACCTACTGGTGGCGGGATTCGCCATCATGACCGTCTCGTCTGGAAGCATGGGTTTACTTGCCCATCTCGAGGTGATCGAGATCTGGCACATCCTAATCGGAGTGTTCGTCAACGGCAGCTGCTGGGCCTTGGATTTTCCGGTCCGACGCACTTTGCTGGGTGAATTCGCCGGGGCGGAGCGGCTGGGAACCGGGGTTTCGTTGGATTCCGCGACCAACAATATCACCCGCATGTTCGGTCCCTTTGCGGGCGGGGTGATCTACGGTCTGGTGGGATTGGAAGGGGCGTTCCTTGTTTCCTTCCTCGCTCATTTCGTCTGCGTGGCCATCGGTTTGAGCCTGGTATTGGCGCATTCCAAGACCAAGGCCGTGGTGGTCTCTTACCTGGAAATGCTGAAGCAGGGACTGGCGATCGTTCGCGGCTCGCGGGAATTGATCGGGATCTATCTCGTGACGATCATCCTGAACGTGTTCGGCTTTCCCTATGCCTCGATGGTGCCGGTCCTCGGGCGCGCCCGCTATCAGGTGGAGCCGGCGCTGATCGGCCTGTTGTCGGCGGCCGAAGGCGCCGGGGCCTTTGTCGGCGCGCTTGTCATCGCTTTTGTCGCCCGGCCCGCCTGGTTCAAGCGGTTGTATCTCTACGGCGCGATCCTATTCGTGTTTCTGGTGTTTTGTCTGTCTTTCGCGGCGCATTACTGGATGGCGGTATCGATCCTGCTCGTGGGAGGTCTCGGCATGGCCGGGTTCGGCGCGATGCAGACGACTCTTGTGCTCTCGCTTGCGCCGCCGGAGGCACGTAGCCGGCTGATGAGCTTGCTGTCGGTCTGTATCGGGTGCGCGCCCATCGGTTTGCTGAACCTCGGGCTTCTGGCCGATTGGGTGGGCGCGCCGATGGCTCTTACCGTGGTCTCGTCGGTGGGGCTTGTTCTGCTGGCGGCGACGGTGATCTTTATCCCTCAGATCCGGCGATAGACGCCGTTCAGGCCGCGACGGGGCGGAAATAGTCGATGGTCGCGGCCAGCCCGTCGGAGAGCGGGGTTCGCGGACGCCAGTCCAGAATTTCCTCGGCCTTGGTAATGTCCGGGCGGCGCTGCATGGGATCGTCGGTGGGGCGAGGGTGAAAGGTCACCGCCGCGTCCGCGCCGGCGAGCGCGCTGATCGTCGTCGCCAATTGGCGAACCGTGATCTCCGCGGGATTGCCGAGATTGATGGGCCCGGTTACGGAATCATCTGTTTCCATCAGACGGATGAGGCCCTCGATCAGGTCATCGACATAGCAGAACGAGCGGGTTTGCTCTCCGTCGCCATAGATGGTGATCGGTTCCCCCTTGAGAACCGCGACGACGAAGTTGGAGACAACGCGGCCGTCATTGGGATGCATGCGCGGCCCGTAGGTATTGAAGATCCGCGCGACCTTGATCGACAGGTCATGCTGGCGGCGATAGTCGAAAAACAATGTCTCCGCGCAGCGCTTGCCTTCGTCATAGCAGGCGCGCGGGCCGATCGGATTGACGTGTCCCCAGTAATCCTCGGTCTGGGGATGCACGCTCGGATCGCCGTATACCTCGCTAGTCGAGGCTTGCAGGATCTTGGCGCGCAGTCGCTTGGCGAGCCCCAGCATGTTGATCGCGCCATGCACGCTGGTCTTGGTGGTCTGGACCGGGTCGTATTGATAGTGCACCGGCGAGGCCGGGCAGGCGAGATTGTAAATCTCGTCCACCTCGACATAGAGCGGCATCGTCACGTCGTGGCGCATCAGCTCGAAATTCGACCGCCCGAGAAGATGCGCGACATTGTCCTTGGCGCCGGTGAAGAAATTGTCGAGGCAAAGCACGTCGTCGCCCCTCTCCACCAGTCGGTCGCAAAGATGCGAGCCGAGAAAGCCCGCGCCGCCGGTTACCAAGATACGTTTTCTTCGTCGCCGCATGGCGCGGCTCCCCCATGCCGATATCGTCTGGAACCTCTTGTAACTGGTTCGCGAGCCATTTCCGAAACGATTTCGCGCCCGTTGCCGTTGTCGACCGATATGTCTTGGTCTGGACGATGTTCCGTTTAAGCCTGTAATCTTCGCGGAACACGGTTTCGCCCGTCGTGAGCCGACGCGGGTGTTGGGGGCAGTCGAGTGGTCGAGGAACTTACGGCGGAGTATCTGGGGCGAAAGCGGGTTCTGATCGTCGAGGATCAGGAAGTCATCCGACAGATCGTCTGGAAAATGCTGAAGGATATCGGGTTCGGCAATATCGTCGAGGTCGGTGACGGCGCGCAAGCGATGCGCGAGGTCTTGGCGACCAAGCCGGACCTGATCATCTGTGACATCGCCATGGAGCCGGTGGACGGGTTTAGGTTCGTCGAAGCGCTTCACGCCAGGGGCTTCAAGGACAAGGACCGTATACCGACGATTTTCCTGACCGGCCACACTGAACGCGAGATAGTCATCAAGGCAAAGCAGTTGGGCGCCGATGGTTTCCTGGTGAAACCGGTATCCGCCAAGGATCTGAAGGCGCGCATTACCTTCGCCATGAACCGCGCGGATTGACGGCCCGGCCCGCGACCGCCGATTCTTTGTCATCATTGCGTCGCGGAGCCGCGATTTTCAGGTCACGGGAGTCGCGCGGAATCCCTGGGATTTGAAAACGAATCGCCGATTTCTCGCGATTCGTGTTGCCTTGACCCACAAGTATCGGTAGGCTCCTCTCACTGAACACACCATATATAGTGATTTGGCGCCGCCATAAGGCGCGCCCGAGGATCACGTACCGCCAACAAGGGAGGCCCCCATGGGTGAAGCCGCGCCGAGCGTATGGAACGAGGAACGGTTGGGAAATCTGAAGCGGCTTTGGGCCGAGGGATTGTCGATTACCCAGATCGGCTTGGAGATCGGCGTGTCCCGCAACGCGGTGGTCGGCAAGGTTCACCGCATGGGGCTGCCCAAGCGCCAATCGCCGATCGTGCGTTCCGACAAACCGATCGAGCCGAAGCGTCGGAAACTGTCGCCTTTGACTTTCCAGGACTGGGATCGCAGCAAGTGTTGCTGGCCCATCGGTGATCCCCGGGCGGCGGATTTCCACTTCTGCGGCGAGAAAATCATGGAAGGCCGACCCTACTGCGCCGAACACTGCGCCAAGGCCTATACCAGTGGCAACTCCAGCGCCAAGGACACCCAAGCGGCCTAACAAGCGCGCGATTGGTCGTATCCGCCGGCCGGGCGGGAAGGTGATGGCGGAGGGCTCGGCAACCGGGTATCAATGGATGGTCCTGATCAACATGGCGTCCCCGGCCACGCGCCGGGGTGCCAGACATCCATTGGAGTACCAGCATGCGCTTGCGGGATCGTACCGTCGTGGTTACCGGCGGAGCCTCAGGGATAGGCAAGGCGATTTGCCTTAAAGCAGCCGCGGAAGGCGCCAAGGTCGTCGTCGCGGATATCCGCGAGGACCCACGCGAAGGCGGCGAGAACACCGTCGATATGATCAGCGACGTGGGTGGCGAAGCGGTCTTCATGACCGTCGATGTAACCCGCTGGGACGATGTTGATCGTCTAATCTCGGATACCGTCAGCCGATACGGCGCGCTCGACGTCATGGTCAACAACGCCGCGGCGCATGGCGGCAAGGCGCTGCTGGAAACCTCGGAAGAGGAGTGGGATCAGATCATGGCCGTCGGCGCCAAGGGCATGTTTTTTGGCTGCAAGCGGGCGATCCAACAGATGATCACTCAAGAGCCGCGCGAGGGAGCGGAGGCCCGCGGTCGGATCGTCAACATATCTTCCCAGCACGGCATGATCCGCTCTCCCAACGACTTCGCCTATGGGGTGAGCAAGGCTTGCGCCGTCTACATGACCCGCCAGATCGCCGGCGATTACGCCGAGCACGGCATCGTCTGCAACGCCGTCGCGCCGGGCAAGATCCTGACCGGTAAGACCGGTCCCGCCATCGCGCCCGAGGCCATCGCCTATAGCCACGCGAGAACCCCGTGGCCCCGGCTCGGGCGGTCCGAGGACGTGGCCTCGGCGGTGATCTTTCTGGCGAGCGATGACGCCTCCTATATTACCGGCGAGAACCTGATGGTCGATGGCGGTTGGATGGCCAATTAGTGAGTTGGAAACACCATGCGTATCGAACCTGACAATGAAGCGCCACGCCCGGTTCTGCTCGCCGAGTACCGGGTCCCGGCTCATCTTATCGATAATCTAGAGCTGGCGGTTGATCTGGAGGCCGACGGCGCGATGGTAACCGCCACCCTGAGAGGCCGCCGCAACCCGGAAGCGACGGATGCCGACGCGCCGCTGTATCTGGACGGGCAGGATCAGGACCTCCTAGAGGTCGTGCTGAACGGCAAGACGTTGAGTGCCGACGACTATGTTCTCGGCGCCGAGTCGCTCGCGATCCCGGGGGTCGGCGAGGCTTTCGAACTGGTGGTCAAGAGCCGAAACAATCCGGCCGAGAATACCGCGCTCGAAGGGCTCTATCTCTCGAACGGCATGTACTGCACCCAATGCGAGGCGGAAGGATTTCGCCGGATCACCTATTTCCCGGACCGTCCCGATGTGATGACCGTCTTCACCACGACCATCAGCGCCGACAAGGCGGCTTATCCGGTGCTGCTCTCCAACGGTAACCTGATGGAAATCGGTGATCTGGAGGACGGACGGCATTTCGCGCGCTGGAATGATCCGTTCCCCAAGCCGGCCTATCTGTTCGCCATGGTCGCGGGCGACCTCGCGCATATCGAGGACCGCTTCACCACCATGTCGGGCCGTGAGGTGACCTTGCGGATCTTTGTCGAGCATGGCGACGAGGGACGCTGTGGCCACGCGATGGACTCGCTCAAACGGTCGATGAAGTGGGACGAGGAACGGTTCGGCCTGGAATACGATCTAGATCTCTTCATGATCGTCGCCGTCAGCCATTTCAACATGGGGGCGATGGAGAACAAGGGCCTCAACGTCTTCAACAGCCGCTACGTCCTCGCGGACCGGGAAACCGCCACGGATCTCGACTTCCAGCGCATAGAGGCGATTGTCGCGCATGAATATTTTCACAACTGGACCGGCAACCGGGTTACCTGCCGTGATTGGTTTCAGTTGAGCCTGAAGGAAGGGCTTACGGTTTTTCGCGACCAGGAGTTTACCGCCGACACGCACTCTCGGGGCGTGAAACGGGTAAGCGACGCCCGCCTGGTGCGCGCCGTCCAGTTCACCGAGGACGCGGGCCCGACGGCGCATCCCGTGCGACCCGACAGCTATATCGAGATCAACAACTTCTACACCGTCACCGTCTATGAGAAAGGCGCGGAGGTTGTCCGCCTGATCCACACGAGGGTCGGCGAGGCGGGCTTCCGCGCGGGCATGGATCTCTACTTCCGGCGCCATGACGGGCAAGCCGTGACCTGCGAGGATTTTGTCGCCGCGATGCAGGATGCCTCGGGCGTCGATTTATCGGATATGCGGTTGTGGTACGAGCAGGCGGGCACGCCGGAGCTTTCGATCCAGGTCAGTCACGATCCGGACCAGCGCCGTGCAACCCTACGCGTCAGTCAGCACATCCCCGACACGCCGAAGCAAAAGGACAAGAAACCGATGCCGATACCGCTCGGCGTCGGGCTATTGGACCGGAACGGCGCGGAGCTGCCGCTCAGGTTGGCTGGCGAGACCATGAACGAGGCGCCGACGGACCGGGTTCTGACCGTCACCGAGGCGGAGCAGGCCTTTGTCTTCGAAAATATCGACGCGGCGCCGATTCCTTCCTTGCTGCGTGACTTTTCGGCGCCGGTAAAGCTCAAGGCCGATCTTCCGCCGGAGGACCTAGCGGTCCTGATGGCGCATGACCGGGATCCCTTCGCGCGTTGGGACGCCGGACAGCGCTACGCGAGTGGACTCATGCTTTCCCTGGTGGCGGATCACGCGGCGGGCCGGCCCTTGAGCCTGCCGACGGCCTTTATCGCGGCGGTTTCCGCGACCTTGACCGACGAGACGCTAGAGCCGGCTTTTCGCGCCGAGGCATTGCGCCTTCCGGGACAAGGAGAGCTCGCCCAGGCCATGGACATCGCCGATGTCGACGGTATCCACGCGGCGGTTGAGTTCGTCTACGCGCGGCTCGGCGAGTCTTTGTTCGACCAGTTCCTGGAGATCTACCGGCGGGCAATGGACGGCCAAGAGAGCGACGATCTCTCGACCCAGGCGATGGGCAATCGCGCGCTCGGAAACATGGCGCTCATCTACCTCGCTTCCAGCGGGCGATCGGAAGGCCTGCAACTCGCCAAGCGACAGGTCGATGACGGGACCTCGATGACCCTGGTCATGGGTGGGCTCTACGCGTTGAACAGCGAGGCCTGTCCCGAGCGCGAGGCGGCCATGGCCATGTTCCATGAGCGTTGGAAGGACCGTCCGATGGAACTGGACAAGTGGTTCTCGCTGACCGCCATGTCCAGCTTGCCGGACACGTTGGACAGGGTGAAGGGGCTCCTCGACCATCCCGGCTATGACATCGGTAACCCCAATCGGGTACGCGCGGTCGTCGGCGCCTTTGCCTCCGGCAATCCGGTTCGCTTTCATGCCGGCGATGGTCAGGGCTACCGGTTCCTTGCCGACCGGGTGTTGGAGCTGGAGAAAATCAATCCCCAGGTCGCGGCCCGGCTGATTCAGCCGCTTACCCGCTGGCGGCGTTATGACGAGGGGCGGCGGGCGCTGATGATCGAACAGCTTACAAGGGTTGTCGAAACGCCTGGATTGTCCAAGGATGTCTATGAAATCGCGAGCAAGGGGCTCGCGGGTTAACAACCGGAAGGCCGCGCCATGACCGACCGCGTCATCGTCATCAATCCGAACAGCACCGAGGTGGTTACCGAGGCGATGGACCGTGCCCTCGACCCACTCCGCCTCGCGGGCGGCCCGGAAATCGAGAGCGTCACCAATCCCGACGGCCCCCCGGGTATTGAGAACCAACAGCACGTGGATCAGGTCTCGGCCCATATCTGCCGGATCATTCAGGCCCGCGACAACGACGCCGGCGCCTTCGTGATTGCGTGTTTCTCCGATCCCGGCATGTTCGCGGCCCGAGAGGTGACGCGTAAGCCGGTCTTCGGGATCGCCGAGAGCGGCATTCTTTCGGCCCTGTCGCTTGGCAGTCGGTTCGGTGTCATCGCGATCCTGGACAAATCCATTCCCAGGCATATCCGCTATATTCGTTCCCTCGGGCTGGAATCCCGACTTGCCGGTGACATGGCCATTGGCCTCGGCGTTACCGAGCTGGCGGATGAGGACCGGACCTTCGCGCGTATGACCAAGGTCGGCGAGACCTTGCGGGACGAGAAGGGCGCCGATGTCCTGGTCATGGGATGCGCAGGCATGGCCCGGTACCGCGAGCCGCTGGAGGAAAAGCTTGGTATCGCGGTGGTCGACCCGGCCCAGGCGGCGGTGTCGATGGCGATCCCCGCGATTCGGCTCGGACAGACCAATAGTGTCCGGCGCGCCGTTTCCTAAGGCCGGGTGGATCTCACCGCCATGGCCGAGGTGACGGTTCAACAGAGCTATTCCTATCCGAAGTACCCGTTCCGGCGTCCGGAGGCCGTGGATGACGGACAGGTTGAGCGCTTGCCTCTGGTCATCGTCGGCGGCGGCGTGGTCGGGCTCGCCGCGGCTCTGGAATTCGCGCATCTCGGTATCGAGACCGTCGTTCTGGACGATGACGACACGGTTTCCAGGGGAAGTCGGTCGATCTGTGTCTCCAAGCGCACGCTTGAGATCTTCGACAGGGGCGGGGTCGCCGACCGCATGGTCGACAAGGGCGTGGTCTGGCAACGCGGTCGTGTCTATCGCGGCGAGGCGGAGATCTACAATTTCGATCTGTTGCCGGAGCAGGGGCACAAGATGCCCGCCTTCATCAATCTGCAGCAATATTATGCCGAGGAATATCTGGTCGACCGGATCGATGCGCTCGGGGTGACCGATCTCAGATGGCGGAACGCGGTCACGGGCATAGAGATCGACGAGGAGGGACGCGCGCTATTGAGCGTCGAGACCCCCGAGGGCGACTACCAGGTCCTCGCCGATCACGTGATCGCCGCCGATGGGGTGCGCAGTACTCTACGCCGCGCCCTGGGGTTAAAATTCGGGGGGCGAACCTTCGAGGAACGGTTTCTGATCACCGATATCAGGATGACGGCGGATTTCCCGATGGAGCGCCGTTTCTGGTTCGAACCGTCCTTCCATGCAGGCCAATCCGCGCTGCTGCATCGCCAGCCGGATAACATCTTTCGTATAGATTTACAGCTGGGACCGGACGCGGATCCCGTCGAGGAGGCCAAGCCGGAGCGGGTCATCCCACGCATCCGGCGGATGGTGGGCGAGGACCTCGACTTCACCCTCGAATGGATCAGCGTTTATACCTTCACTTGTCGCCGCATCGAGAAATTTCGCCACGGCCCGGTCTTTTTCGTCGGCGACGCGGCCCATGTGGTGAGCCCCTTCGGCGCGCGAGGCGGCAATGGCGGGATCCAGGACATCGACAATCTCGCCTGGAAGCTGGCCTTGGTTCTGAAGGGAGAGGCACCCGAAGCGTTGCTGGACAGTTATGACTCCGAGCGGGTGCCGGCGGCGGACGAGAATATTCTGAACTCCTCTCGAAGTACTGACTTCATGACGCCGAAGAACCAGGTCAGCGCGGATTTTCGCCAGGCGGTTCTTTCCCTGTCCGAGACCGTCCCCTTCGCCCGCGCGATGGTCAATAGCGGGCGTCTCTCGCTACCGCATCACTATGTATCGACGCCGCTTACAACGCCGGATCGCGACGACTTCCAGGGCAGGGGACCCGCGCCCGGGAGCCCGGCATTGGACGCGCCGATTCGCTGTGATGGGCGAGACGATTGGCTATTGATCCGGTTTGGCGGTCGGTTCGTCGCCCTATGTTTCGTGGATAGCGCCGAGGATGCCGCGGCGACCGCTGAGATTTCCAAGGCGTTCGAGGCGCTGAAGCCGCCGGTCGACAGTGTTGTCGTCGTCTCCGCGGAGAGAGAGGGCGACAGCGACCGGCTCGTTGACAGCGATGGCTTGGCGTTCAAGCGATGGGGCGCCGACGGCGGGACCGTTTATCTGATCCGGCCCGACCAGCACGTCGCCGCGCGCTGGAAAGCGATTCCCAGCATCGAGAAATTGTCGAAGGCCCTGGCGCGATCCATCGGAGAGGAGGAGGCGGCATGACGACGAAACTCGAGGTCGCTCTCGGCATCGCCAGGCCGGATGACTTCTACGAAGCCCTGATCGAGGCCCATCGTGGCCTCTCCGATGAGGAAAGCCGCCAGCTCAACGCGAGGTTGATTCTAATCCTGGCGAACCAGGTTGGTGACATGGAGGTTTTAACGGAAGCCTTGCGGCTGGCGCGGGGTGAAGGGGGCGGGGACCGCTAACCAAACGCCTTGAAGGTGATGATGGTGAAGGTGTCCTTCACGCCCGACAGTCGCTGAATCTTCTCGGTCACGAAATGGCCGATATCCTCGCCGTCCGCGAGATAGCATTTCATCATCAGATCGTACTGGCCGGAAGTGGAGTAAACCTCGGAAATGCTCTCGACATCCTGTGCCGCGGCGTCGGCGACCCGGTAGGCCTCGCCGAGCTCACATTTAACCTAGACGAAAATCGTTTGCATGGACTTCCCACCTCCAATTCGGTCGCGCCCTTCAAGCCGCCCGACAGTATAGCCGATTACGGGGCGTGGTGGATATCCGGATAGAGAATGCGCGGAAGTTCCGTCGCTGGATCAGGCGACGCTGGAGCGCGCCGGCCGCATCATGAAGGCGGGGACGTGATCCCCCATGCCCTTGGTCGGAGCATTGGCGGGGACCGGTGGCGGAACTTTCTCGCCAGGATACACCCGTTCGCCCCGTGAACGGCGGCCCGAGCCACCGGACTGCCCGTCTTCCCGGTCTTGCCGGCTCGACCTTTGACGCGGCTTGTCTTCCGGCGCGGCGGTCTCTGGCTGGGGCTGTTCCGCGGGGTCCAACCGAGCCGCGTCAACCGCGTTCGAGTTTTCGCTCTCAGCCTTGGCGCGGCTCCGCGAACCACGGGTACGCTTGGCGGGAGCGCGGCGCTTCTTGTCTTCTTCGCCGGAAGCCTCCGCACCGCTCGTCGGGGCGCCGGCGGCGTGCTCGCCCGTCTTGGCGCTTAGCCCCGCGACCTCGACCACTTCGATGGATTTCTTGATCAGCTTGGAGATCGACTGGACGTATTTTCCATCTTCCGAGGTGGCGATGGTAAAGGAGCGTCCGCCCCGTCCGGCGCGGCCGGTACGGCCGATCCGGTGAACATAGTCTTCAGCGTTGGTCGGCACGTCGAAGTTGAAGACATGACTCAGTCCGGCGATGTCGAGGCCGCGCGCGGCGACGTCGCTGCAGACCAGCAAGCGCGCCTCGCCGGCCTTGAATTTGGCGAGCGTCTCGGTACGCGCCGGTTGCGACATATCGCCGTGCAGAACCACCGCGTCATAACCGTGCCGTACCAGGGAACGATGCACGACACCGCAATCTCGCTTGCGGTTGCAGAAGATCAGCGCGTTGGCGACCTCCTCGCTTTCGATCAGCGAGCGCAGCACATTGCGTTTCTCGCGAATGGTCGTGTAAACGATATGCTGTTCGACCGTGTCGGCGGTACTGGCGGGCGGCGCCACGGAGATTTCCTTAGGATTCATCAGGAAGGCATCGGCGAGCTTGCGGATGCC
>JAYOIK010000018.1:38674-55734 GCA_038118725.1 Alphaproteobacteria bacterium
GATGCCCTTGTCCATGGTCGCCGAAAAGAACAGCGTCTGGCGAATGCGCGGCAGTTTGGCGACGATGCTCTCGACATCCGGAATAAAGCCCATGTCGAGCATCCGATCGGCCTCGTCGATCACCAGGATCTTCACGTCGTTGAGCAGAACCTTGCCTCGTTCGAAATGATCGAGCAGGCGGCCAGGCGTGGCGATCAGGACATCGACTCCGCGATCCAGCTTTTGGGTCTGCTCGGCGAAGGCGACGCCGCCGATCAGCAGAGCCATGGTCAGGTTGTTGTTCTTGCCGTAGGTGACGAAGTTATCCGCGACCTGGGCCGCCAGCTCCCGCGTGGGGCACAAGATCAGCGATCGCGGCATGCGCGCCTTGGCGCGCCCGGACGCCAGGATGTCGATCATTGGGAGCGTGAAGCCCGCCGTCTTGCCGGTGCCGGTTTGGGCCACGCCAAGAACGTCCCGGCCCATGAGGACGACGGGAATGGCTTGCTCCTGGATCGGTGTCGGTTTTTCGTACCCGGCGTCGGCAACGGCGCCAACGACATGCTCACTCAGGCCAAGGTCGGAAAATGTCAAAGTTCGTACGAGCCCCTTGGGCAGTAACAATTGCACGGTTCATCTGAAGGCGGGGTTATCAGGTATTGGATGAAGCAAGTCAACGATGAAGCGAGATTGTCGGGTGGTTAATCCTCCAGCCTGTGGCATTTTTGCCGTATGAGTGGCCGATATGTCGCTTTTGAGGCTGTTTGATGACGAAACCAACACTTGTGCTTCTTCCGGGCCTGATTTGCGACGCGGCACTTTGGTCACACCAGATCGCCACCCTGGGTGGGGACGCGGAGATCATCGTCCCGGATCTTTCTTCGCGTGATGTGATCGCGGACCTCGCCCGAGACGTGTTGGCAACGATGCCCAAGCGTTTCTCCCTCGCCGGCTTCTCCATGGGGGGATATGTGGCGTTGGAGATCATGCGCCAGGCGCCGGAACGCGTGGAGCGGCTGGCCTTGCTCGCCACCTCGGCGCGCGCCGATACCGAACGACAGGCGCGGCGACGCCGAGGCTTGATCGAGCTGTCGGGCAGGGGGGAGTTCAAGGGAGTGACACCGCGCCTGTTGCCCCGGTTGGTACATCCCTCCCGTCTTGAAGACCGGAGCCTGATCGAGACGGTTGAGGGAATGGCCGCCCGGATCGGGCGAGACGGCTTCATCAACCAGCAACGCGCCGTCCTCGGGCGCGTGGATAGTCGCGACATGCTTGCGTCGATCGTTTGTCCGACGCTTGTCCTGTTTGGACGGGACGATCGGATGACCCCGCCGGAGCTATCCGAGGAGATCGCGGCCGGGATACCAGGCGCCGATTTGGTGGCGCTCGACGCATGTGGACATCTGGCGCCATTGGAATGCCCACAGGAAATCTCCGAGGCAATATCACGATGGTTGTCAGATTGCGGATAAGATTAAGAACGACCTGTAAGCCGTTATGATAAAAAGGAAAAGGCCGCCAACTTGGCGGCCTTAACCTGTCCCTTGGAGCGCGATGCTATCAGCCGCGCTTCTCGATCGGCACGTAGGGGCGCTGGTCCGGACCCGTGTAGAGCTGACGGGGACGACCGATCTTCTGGGTCGGGTCCTCGATCATCTCCTGCCACTGGGCGATCCAGCCGACGGTACGCGCGACCGCGAACAACACCGTGAACATATCCGACGGGAAGCCCATCGCCTTCAGAATGATACCGGAATAGAAGTCGACATTTGGATAGAGATTGCGCTCGATGAAATACTCGTCCTCGCGGGCCAGTTTCTCGAACTCCATCGCCAGATCCAGGAGCGGATCGTCGATCCCGAGATCCTCCAGCACCTCGTGACAGCTTTGCATCATGACCTTGGCGCGCGGGTCGTAGTTCTTGTAGACCCGGTGGCCGAAGCCCATGAGACGGAAGGGATCATCCTTGTCCTTGGCCTTCTTGACGAATTCGCCGATCCGGTCCTTGTGCCCGACCTCGTTGAGCATGTTGAGGACCGCCTCGTTGGCGCCGCCATGGGCCGGCCCCCAAAGCGAGGCGATGCCAGCCGCGATACAGGCGAACGGGTTGGCGCCAGAGGAGCCGGCGAGGCGCACGGTCGAGGTCGAGGCGTTCTGCTCGTGATCGGCGTGCAGGATCAGCAGCCGGTCCATCGCCCGCGCCAGAACCGGGTTCATCTCGTATTTCTCGGCCGGGACCGCGAACAGCATATAGAGGAAGTTTTCCGCGTAGCTCAGCTCGTTCTGCGGGTAGTTGAACGGCTGGCCGAGCGAATATTTATAGGCCATCGCCGCGATGGTTGGCATCTTGGCGATCAGCCGATAGGAGGCGACCATCCGGGCATGCGGATCGTTGATGTCCGTCGAGTCGTGATAGAAGGCCGACAGCGCGCCGACCACGCCGCACATGATGGCCATGGGATGAGCGTCGCGGCGGAAGCCCCGGTAAAAATTGATCAGCTGCTCGTGGACCATCGTGTGGTTGGTGATGGTGTTCACGAAGTCGTCCCGTTGCGGGGAATTCGGCAATTCACCGTTCAAAAGCAGATAGGCGACCTCGAGGAACGAGCTCTTCTCCGCCAGATCCTCGATCCGATAGCCGCGGTGAAGCAGGACGCCTTCGTCTCCGTCGATATAGGTCAGGGCGGATTCGCACGAACCGGTCGACGTATAGCCGGGATCGTAAGTGAAATGGCCGGTCTCGGCGTAAAGGCGCCGCACATCAATGACGCTCGGTCCGATCGTGCCATCCAGAACCGGCAGGGCGTATTTATCGCCCGTCGCGTCGTTGATCAGCGAAAAAGTCGCCGAATTGCTCTTGCTCATGCTCGAAATCCTCTGTCTCTGCCCATTGTCCGGGGCCTATCGGGAAAAGTCGGGCGGTTGTTCCTGCCCGTTAGCGCCAGTGTACCGGGTCACCCCGATTTCAGCAAATATCCTCGATCCGCGCCCGCGCTTCATCACGTCCCAGAATAGCCATTACCTCGAATATGCCAGGCGATGCGTTGGAGCCCGTCAGGGCCGCGCGAAGTGGCTGGGCGATCGCGCCCAGCTTGACGCCCTGGGCTTCCGCGAGTTGGCGAACCAGCGCCTCCAGCGCGTCCTCGGTCCAATCCTCGATGGCGTCCAAATCTTGCAAAAGCGCCCGCATCAAGGCGCGCGCGTCGTCGCCAAGCAGGGCCGCCGCCTTGTCGTTCATCGCGAGCGGGCGCGTGGCCGCGTAAAAGGCGGCGCCGTTCGCGAGATCGATAAGCGTCTTCGCCCGTGCTTTCACGCCGGCGAGACCACGGGTGATCCGCTCTCGTGATTGCGGGTCCAACACAAGCTCCGATCGGCCGTCGAGCCGTTCGAATACCAGATCCGCGATATCCGCGTCCGGGGTTTCCCGCAAATAATGGCCGTTGAGGTTATCCAGCTTGGCCATGTCGAAGCGCGACGGCGAGCGCCCGATCCCCTCAAGGTCGAAAATCTCAATCGCCCGCGCTCGGTCGATGACTTCCTCGTCGCCATGCCCCCAGCCAAGGCGCAGCAGATAGTTGCAAAGCGCGTCGGCGAGGTACCCCATGTCGCGATAGGCATCGACTCCCAGCGCCCCATGCCGCTTCGACAGTTTGGCGCCGTCCTGGCCGTGGATAAGTGGGATATGCGCGAAGGCCGGGACCGGCCAATCCATCGCCTTGAAGAGTTGCGCCTGGCGGAAGGCGTTGTTCAGATGATCGTCGCCGCGAATAACATGGGTGATGCCCATGTCGTGATCATCGACCACCACCGAATGCATGTAAGTCGGGGTGCCGTCGGCCCGCAGCAGGATGAAATCGTCGATGCGATCGTTTTGCACGGTCACCCGGCCCTGGACCAGATCCTCGATGACGGTTTCACCCTCCAGCGGCGTCTTCAGCCGAACCACCGGGGCGACCCCGGCTGGCGCCTCGCTCGGGTCGCGATCGCGCCAACGGCCGTCATAGAGCGCGGTCTTGCCCTCGGCGCGGGCCTTGGCGCGCATTTCCTGGAGTTCCTCGGGGGAGCAGTAACAGTGATAGGCCCGCCCCTTGGCCAGCAGTTCGCGCGCGACCTCGGCGTGGCGTTGCATGCCCGCGTGTTGACAAACCGGGGCCTCGTCGCCCGAGAGACCCAGCCATTCCAGCCCGTCCTGGATCGCGTCGACGGCTTCCTGGGTCGAGCGGGCTCGGTCGGTATCCTCGATCCGCAAGAGATATCGGCCGCCCATGCGGCGGGCGAAAAGGTAATTGAACAACGCCGTTCGGGCGCCGCCGATATGCAAAAAGCCGGTTGGCGAAGGGGCGAAACGCGTTATGACTGTCATGATGGGTGTATTATTCCCTGAAAGGTTGTGTAGGATCATCGTCGTGGAGGGCGCGATGATCCGGCGCACGGCTTTTAACATACCGTCCCGTCGAAGACGACAAATCGAACGGTGGCGTGATGCGTTGCGCAAGGCTCCGGGCTGGCTCGGTCGCCAATTTCGTGCTGAGCGGGATCGTTGGGTGCTCTGGATCCCCGTCGGCTTCGGTACCGGGATCGGCGCGTATTTCATACTGCCCTTCGAGCCCAACGCGATGCTGGGTCCGGCGGCTTCAGGTGTCCTCGGCGCCGCGCTGTTGGCAGCGCGGCGTCGCGGACACTCGACCTTGGCTTGGATGATCCCCTTGGTGCTTTGTCTAGGATTTACCGCGGCGCAGTTTTGCGCGGCCATGATCCCCGATCATCTTCTGGCGCATCCAGTTAGCGGTGTCGCGCGGGGAACCGTCGCCGCCGTCGAGGATCGACCGTCGCGTCCGCGGATCATCCTGTCGAAAACGACGGTGGACTCGGTGGCCGGCTCGCGGAATCTCTCGAAAGTTCGGATTAGCCTGTCGTCCAAGGCAAATTTACCCGCCATCGGACAGACCATCGAGATTCCGGCCTCCCTACGCCCGCCGCCCGCGCCGTCGGCTCCCGGAGCCTATGATTTCCGGCGCGCGTCATATTTCAACCGGGTTTCGGCGGTCGGTTACGCGACCGGTCCGTATCGGGTCGCGCAACGCGACGCGGAAGACGGTTGGGGAGGGTGGCCATGGCACCGGTTCGGGATCCGGCTGGCGGAGTACCGGCTAGCCTTGTCGCGCCGCATAGCCGAGGCCTTGCCGGGACCGTCCGGCGCGCTCGCCTCGGCGCTTCTAACCGGTGAACGAGGGCCTCTACCGCAAGAGGTCTTAAGCGCGATGCGGGAGTCGGGCTTGGCGCATCTGCTGGCGATTTCCGGCCTCCACATGGGGTTGGTCGCGGGTGTCGTGTTCCTGGGATTGCGCTCGGCGTTCTCGCTTTCGCGACGGCTGACCTTGGGATATCCGATAAAGAAATGGGCCGCGTTGGGAGCATTGATCTTCGCCGCGGCCTATCTGCTGCTGTCTGGCGCCTCGGTCCCGACCCAACGAGCCTTCCTGATGACCGGATTGGTGCTTGTAGGCGTGCTGTTGGACCGTCAGGCGATTTCCATGCGCCTTGTCGCCTGGGCGGCGATGCTCGTGCTGGTCACTCGGCCCGAGGCTCTGTTGTCGGCGAGTTTTCAGCTATCCTTCGCGGCGGTCACGGCGCTGGTCGCGACCTATGAGTGGGTTGCCGAACGACGCCGAAACCGGGGGTGGAAGGACAATTCCTAGTGGCGGCGGGTGACGTTCTATCTTGGCGCCCTGCTGTTGACCTCGGTCATCGCCAATATCGCGACCCTGCCGTTCAGCGCTTATCATTTCAACCGGATCGCGGCGCATGGGCTGGCCTCGAACATGCTCGCGGTACCCTTAACCGGATTTTGGATCATGCCGTGGGGTGTCCTCGCGCTCGCGCTGACGCCGGTCGGGTTGGAGAAAGTCGCGTTGGTGCCAATGGGATGGGGGCTTGATCTCTTGCTTTCCATCGCCCGTACGGTGTCGGGGTGGCCGGGCGCGGTGGTCCCGGTCGCCGCGTGGCCCGCCGCGACCTTGGCCCTGATCGCGATGGCGGGGGCTTGGCTTTGTCTTTGGCGAAGGCCCTGGCGTATCGCTGGGGTTGGCGCGGTGGCGGTGGCGATGGTTCTGGTTATCTGGTCGCCGGAGCCCCGGGTGCTGGTAACCGGTGATGGTCGGCTCGCGGGAATTCTCTCCACCGATGGTCGTTTGCTGCTCTCCGAAACCGGTCGGGAGCGCTTCACCGCTGAATTGTGGGGACGACGGGCCGGCGGGGCCGAGACTGTCGGCTGGCGCGATGACGCCGCCGGCCCCCGTTGCGATGATCTGGGATGCGCCTTGACCCTGAATGGCGCGATCGTGGCCTTCGGGGGATCTGGACGGGCGCTCGCCGATGATTGTCGACGGGCCACGGTTGTGATCACCACCGATTTCACGCCGTCATGTGTCGGTCCCAGATGGGTATATGATCAGGCCGCGCTTTCTCGCGCGGGAGGCGTGGCCATATGGGTCGACGGCGGCGAATTGCGGGTGGAGGGCATGCGGGAAAGCGCGGGAAAGCGGCCCTGGAGCTAGAAAATCGATTGCTGCGCAAAAAGTCCTTCAAAATTTATATAAATAAGTTGTAGTATGTACCTGTCGATTCGCGACGCTGGTCGGAACAGGTAGTCCGTACGGGTCTAGAAACGGCCTTGGAGAGGTGGTAGGCGGATGTCCGGTTTGCGACAGAAAGCGATGAATATCCTGGCGGACGCGGTATCCGATGTGATCGGCGCGCGCAGCTTGGCTTATGTCGCGATCAAGAAAGCCGCGATCGATGACGATCCCTCCAAGCACGAATGGGCTCAGATGATGTTCAGTCAGATCTCGACCGCCAATCACCGGCGCATCAAGTCCAGCGCCGAGGACAAGGCCCATGAGGAACGGCTCTCTTATCGTGCCAAGTCGCGCGAGAAGACTGTCGAGGTCGCGGATATGAGCAAGATCTTCGGCGTTCTCGCGGGCGCCGATTGACGGCAGCAGCCGCCGACCTCCCAGACTCTTGCGGGGGCGGATGTCGCCCGAGTCAGTATTTCCGTATCAGCCCCACGAGCTTGCCCTGAACGGCGACCTGATCGGGGCCGAAGATACGCGTTTCGTAGATCGGATTGGCCGGCTCCAGCGCGATGGCGTGGTTGCGTTTGCGAATACGCTTGAGCGTGACTTCCTCGCCTTCGACCAGGGCCACGACAATGCTTCCGTTCTCGGCGGTATCGCAGCGTTGAATGATCGCGGTGTCGCCGTCGTGAATGCCGGCATCGACCATCGAATCGCCGGCCACTTCGAGCGCGTAGTGATCTCCGCCTCCGAGCAGGCTCGGCGGTACCGCGACGGTATTGGTGTAATCGCGCAAGGCCTCGATCGGGGTGCCGGCGGCGATCCGTCCGTAAAGGGGCAGGGATACCGTCTCTCCGGCCTCTTCACCGCTGGTGTCCCTGGCGTCGGTGGCTTGCTCCGCCGTCCGCGAACGGGGGAAGTTACCGGGGATGACGTTCGGCGAGAAGCCGCGCTGGGCCGGGCGATCCTCGCGCGCCGGACTGGCCGGTTTGGCCGCGGCGCTGGTCTCCGGCAATTTCACCACCTCCAGCGCCCGCGCCCGGTGCGCGAGTCGTCGGATGAAGCCACGCTCTTCCAGCGCCGTGATCAGACGATGGATACCGGATTTCGACTTGAGGTCCAGCGCTTCCTTCATTTCATCGAACGAGGGGGATATCCCGGTAGCCTCCAGGCGCGCGTTGATGAACAGGAGCAGTTCGTGCTGTTTCCGGGTGAGCATGGCGGTTTCCCGACGCGAGTGAACAAAAGCAAAACATTAACGATTGTTCTACTTTAGTTCTATTTGGACGTCAAGCCGGGATAAGTTGGCGCTTTACGGGGCTGTCCAGGCTACAGATCGAGTTTATAGAAGCGCGCCGCCGTATCGTGGAACATCGCCTTCTTTTCGTCGGCGGAGGCACCGCTGGCGATCCGCTTGAAGAGATTCCAATAGACCGCGTAGCTGGACGTCACCTTGTCGACCGGAAAATTGCTCTCGAACATGCAGCGATCCGGACCGAAGGCCTCGATGCAGGTCTCGAAATAGGGACGCCATAGCGTGGCCAGTTCCTCGGAGCCGGGCGGGGTCGGTCGGTCCTCGAACTTGTAGCCGTTCAGCACCATGCCGAGTCCGCCGAGCTTTGCGTGCACGTTGGGGCGCTTGGCCAACTCGCGGATATCTTCCTTCCATTGTGGCAGGATTTCGTCGCGCTTGCCGGCATAGGGCCCGATACCCATGGGGCCGGCGAAGTGATTGAGCACGATCCGCTGGTCGGGAAACGCGTCCGCCAGCGAAGACACATCGCCGATCTGGGTGTGGTACAGCCATGCCTCGAAGGAGAGATCAAAATCCGCGAGCTTGGCGAAACCCTCGCGGAACTTCGGGTCCAGATAGATCTGCGCCGGCGGATTGGTGTGGCTGTTGTTGATATCCGGGCTCGGATCATAGCCGGCGCCGTAGCGGGTGCCGCGGAACCGCCCGTTGCCGGCGGCGACCTGCGCGGCCAGCACTTCCTCGACCGCCGCGCCCATCGTGAGATCCGCGAAGCCGACGATCCCGGCGCAGATCTTGGTCTTGCCGTATTTGCCGCTGGCGCTCATCGCCGCGATGCCGTTGACGAACTCGGTCTCGCCGATCGGCTTCATATGCTCCGGCCCGTCCTTGCGGAACATGGAGGCGCATTCCAGGAACACGGTGGCGACGATGTTGTGGCCACTGTTCAGATCCTCCAGCAGATCCTCCAGCAGATAGCGCTTGCCCCGCATGTCCCAGAGATGGTGATGCGGATCGACGATCGGCAGATCCGGCTCCAGGATCTCCTCGTTGATCTGGGCCAGCCATTCGGCGTTTGGCGAGGGAATACGGGTTTCCAACAGGGAGGCGCCATCACCGGACATGTCTCTCTCCTAATGCGGATTCTCGGCCAACTGGCCCACGATCAGGTGAGCATAGCAAAAAACATTTCGCCGAAAGGCGGGGCTCATACGGTATCTCATGAGTGATCGGACTTTGAGCGATCACCTCATAAACGACTAACCGACCCATGATCGGGGCCGTCGTTCGCATTGACCAAGGCGATTACCGAAGCGAGTTTTCTTACCGGGCCGCCCGGTTCGCCGAACGGCAGGACCAATGCCTCATAGTTCCGAAAATCGTTCGTCGACCAGGTCAATCTGGAGCGGACGCAATAGGGCTTGCGGTGATGCACGCACCAGGCGAAACGCTCTCCGACTTCCTCCGCGCCAGGCATCTGGTCAACCATTTGTCCTGTGTAGTCCCGCCCAGCCGCCTCGCGGACCGCCGCCCCGGTCAGGCGCACGAGAAACCGGGGCCCGGGCTCGAGAACCTCGATCACGGTGAAGTTTGTCAGCACTTCCCGCGGGATCTCCAACGGGTCCAGCGCGCTGGTCGGCGGGAAACAGGCGCCGCCTCTTTTTTCGAGCCAATAGTCATACGCCACCCGGCTGGTCGCGCTGAGCGTGGCCGTTTCCAAATCAACTTTAAAACTTGAAGGAAAATTCGACATGCGGAGCGTTATTTGAAAATTTCAAAAGGCCAAGCGCATTGGCGATTATCGGAAATCATTGCCTTTTGCTTAATTTTGTCAATAAGGCGAAATGTCGGATTGCGCGGAGGTGTGGGTTTTATCGCCGCCTAGAGGCTTTCCAGACTTCCCCAGAGCGGCAGGATATCCATCAACTCACCCTCGGCGCGGGCCCTGTCGTGGGCCGGGCGGATGATCAGACAGTCGGCCTGGGCGAGACGCGCCAGCATGGAGCTGTCCTGGCGGCTGAACGGGGTGGCGACGCGCTCGCCCTCGGTGTTCCAGGACAGCGTCGCTCTCAGATAGTCCTCGCGCTGGTCGTTCTCACCGAGCGCGGCGCCGAGACGGGCGCGGAGCGGCGGTTCCTCCGCCTTGACGAGGCCGAGCATCGCCTCGATCGCCGGTTTCACGAAGATCATGCCGCAGACCAGGGTTGAAACCGGGTTGCCCGGCAGGCCGAGCATCGGGATCCCGCCGACCTTGCCGAAGATCAGCGGCTTGCCGGGGCGCATGGCGATGCGCCAGAAATCGACCTCCAGGCCTCCCGGCCCATAGGCCTCGGTGCCGAGCGCCTTTTGCACGAGATCATGCTCGCCAACAGAGGCGCCGCCGGTGGTCAGAACCAGGTCCATGCCGCGCGCGCCACGCACCAGTTGCTGGATACCCTCGACGGTGTCCGGCGCGATGCCCAGCACCACCGGCTCGCCGCCGCAGGCGCGGACCAGGGCCGAGAGGGCATAGCTGTTGGAACTGACGATCTGGTTCGGGCCGATCGGCTCTCCTGGGCGGACGATCTCGTCGCCGGTGGCGAGAATGGCGACCTTGGGACGGCGGCGCGCCATGATCCAGGGCACGTTCATCGCGGCGGCGAGCCCGACATCGCGGGCGGTCATCGCGCGCCCGGCCTCGATCCCGATATCGCCGGCCTTGAAGTCGAGACCGGCGGGGCGGATGAACTTGCCGGCGGGCGCGCCCTCGCGAACCGTGATCCGCGCGCCGTCGGTTTCCGATTCCGCGTCCACGTCTTCTTGAATGACGATCGTGTCGGCGCCGCTCGGTACCGGACCGCCGGTGAAGATACGCACAGCCTCGCCGGGGCCGACGGTGCCGTCATGGGCGCCGCCGGCCGGCGCGTCTCCGATCCTGGTTAAGGTCGTCGGTACGGTGGCCACGTCCTCGGCGCGCACCGCGTAGCCGTCCATGGCGGACATGGCGACCGGCGGCTGGGTGCGCCGGGCGCGAACCGGCTCCGCCGTGACCCGACCCAGCGCCGCGCTGACGGGGATCTCCTCGCCCGGCATGAGGGGAACACCGGCCAGGATCCGCGCGAGCGCGTCCGCGACCGGGAGCAGGGGATCAGCCGCCACGCCATTCTCCCGACTTGCCACCGGCCTTGTGCAGCAGGCGGATATCGCCGATGCGCATGCCCCGATCCACCGCCTTGCACATGTCGTAGACCGTAAGCGCGGCGACGCCGACCGCCGTCAGAGCCTCCATCTCGACGCCCGTGCGGCCGTTCAGCTTGCAGGTCGCGGTGATGTCGACGGCGTTGCGATCCGGATCGCAGGCAAGCGCCACCTTGACCGACGAGAGCGCCAGGGGGTGGCAGAGCGGGATCAGATCCGGGGTCCGCTTGGCGCCCATGATCCCGGCGAGCCGCGCGACCGAGAGCACGTCCCCCTTGGCCACGCCGTCATTCATGATCAGCGCCAGGGTCTCGGGTTGCATGTAGATGCTGCCGGCGGCGGTCGCGGTTCGGCTGGTGACGTCCTTGTCCGAGACATCGACCATGACCGCGTCGCCCTGGTCGTCGAAATGGGTAAAGCCGCTCATTCCGCGGCGCTCGCGACCGGGGCGGGGTTCGCCAGCAAGCTCTGGGTCGCCGACGTCACGTCTTCCTGGCGCATCAGGGACTCGCCGATCAGAAAGGCGCGGGCGCCGATCGCCGCCATCCGGGCAAGATCATCGGGGTTGTTCAGACCGCTTTCGGAAATCAGCAACCGGTCGGGCGGGGCAAGCCGCGCCAGCCGTTCGGTTGTCGCGATATCCGTGACCATGGTCTTAAGGTTCCGGTTGTTCACGCCGAGCAGGGGCGAGTCAAGCCGTAGGGCGCGCTCCATCTCCGCTTCGTCATGCACCTCGATCAATACATCCATGCCATGCTCGAAAGCCGCGGCCTCGAGCTCGGCGGCCAGGGCGTCGTCAAGGGCCGCCATGATCAGCAGAATACAATCCGCTCCCAAGGCCCGCGCCTCGGGGATCTGGTAGGGGTCGATCATGAAATCCTTGCGCAGCGCCGGAAGCCCGCAGGCCTCGCGGGCGGCGGCGAGGTACTTATCGCGGCCTTGGAAATACGGCTCGTCGGTAAGCACCGAAAGGCAGGTCGCGCCGCCCGCCGCATAGGCCTGGGCGAGGGAAGGTGGATCGAAATCGGCGCGGATAAGTCCCTTGCTGGGAGAGGCTTTCTTGATCTCGGCGATCAGGCCGTAGCCGCTGGCCGAGGCCCCCCGCAAGGCGTTGGCGAAGCCGCGAGGGGGCGTCGCCGTCTTGGCCCGGCTTTCCAGGTCACCGAGGGAGATCGACTGCTTGCGCTGGGCAACGTGTTCTCGTTTGTCGTCGCAGATCTTGGCGAGGATGTCGCTCATCGCGGAGCCTTTCGGATAGCCCGAGAAACCAATGCCGTCGTCCTGGCGTATGGCAGGACCTTATGATGGTTAGTGTAGTTGGACAAACATCCACCCCTTGGCGTGACAGCGAGCCGAGGTCCTGCCTTGCGCCAGGACGACGGTGAAGAACTGTGGTTGAGGGATGAGGCAATCACCCCGGCAATGATGTTCATCGCGCTCTCATGCTCCGGAATTGGTGATCGCGACCAGGGCGTCGAGTTTTTCTCGTGCCTTGCCGCTGTCGATCACCTCGGCGGCCAGCGTGACTCCATCGCGTAGGTTTGAAACCTTGCCGCCGACGATAAGTCCGGCGGCGGAGTTCAGCAGAACGATATCGCGATAGGGGCCCTTTTCGCCCGCGAGAACCGCGGCCAGGGCCTTGGCGTTCTCCTCCGGCAGGCCGCCGCGAATTCCCTCGGGCGCGGCGATCGGGATGCCCGCGTCGCCCGGTTGGATCTCGAAGGTCTCGACCGCGCCGTCCTCCAGCGAGGCAACCATGCTGGTTCCGGTCGTGGTGATCTCATCCAGCCCGTCGGAGCCATGCACCACCCAGGCGCGGGTCGAACCTAGGGCCTTCAGGACATGAGCCACCAGCTCCACCCAATCGCGGGAGAACACACCGACCAGTTGGCGCTTAACCAATGCCGGATTGGCGAGAGGACCCAGAAGATTGAAAATCGTGCGGGTGCCGAGCTCGACGCGCGGACCGCCGACATGGCGCATGGCGCTGTGATGACGCGGCGCCATCATGAAGCATATGCCGGCCTCGTTGACCGCCCGTTCAACGAGGCTCATGTCGCAATCCAGATTGACGCCGAGTTGCGAGAGTACATCCGCCGCGCCGGTTTTCGACGATAGCGCCCGGTTGCCGTGCTTGGCGACCGGGACACCGGCGCCGCTGACGACAAAGCTCGAGGCGCTGCTGATGTTATAGGTGCCAGAGGCGTCGCCGCCGGTGCCGACCGTGTCAATCGCGTCGTCCGGGGCGTTGATCTTGACTGCCTTGGCCCGCATCGTGCGCGCCGCGCCGGTGATTTCGGCGACGGTTTCGCCGCGTACCCTGAGCGCCATGAGAAACCCGCCGATCTGGGCCGGGGTCGCGTCACCGGACATAATGATATCGAACGCCTTTTCGGCTTGGCTTTCGTCCAGTGTGTCGCCATTGGCGACATGGCCGATGAGTGGTTTGAGATCGGTGATGGTATCGGTCATGACGCGGTTTTCCGAAGATTGGCCTCCAAGGCCTCGATACGGTTCTGGTTGGCGGCGCCGAAACCGGCGATGCGAAGGAAGTTCGCCAGCAGGCCATAGCCGTGGCGAGAGGCGATGCTTTCGGGGTGAAACTGAACCCCATGGATCGGTCTCTCGGCGTGTCTGAGACCCATGATCAGCCCGTCATCGGTTTCCGCCGTCACCACCAAGTCACCCGGCAGGCTGGCCCTGTCGACCACCAGGGAATGATAGCGCGTAGCCTCGAAACTCTCGGGAAGACCGGCGAAGATACCGTCGCCCTGGTTGCGCATCTCGCTCATCTTGCCGTGCATGGGTTCCGGCGCGCGGATAACCGTGCCGCCAAAGGCCTGGCAGATGCATTGATGGCCGAGGCAGACGCCGAGGATGGGCAGGTCGGCGGGGGCTTGGCGGATCAGATCAAGACAGATGCCCGCGCGGTCCGGATCGCACGGCCCTGGCGAGATGATCACGCCGCTGGGTTTCGAGGCCAACGCGTCGGCGACGCTGATCTTGTCGTTGCGATGGACGTCGACCTCCGCCCCCAACTCTCCGAGGAAATGCCAGAGATTGTAGGTGAAGCTATCATAATTATCGACTAGTAGAAACATTTTCAATCACTTATAGTGCGTTCTTGAGGTTGCGATAGAGCCGCGTCACCTTCTTATATCAAGTCGGTCGGTGTGGCGGAAGAGAGCGACCTTGTGTAGACACGGCTATCGTCCGCGCGAGGGTCGGGAGAGGCCCCAGGGGATCCTATGGCGAGACGCGTAAACCATCGGATAAAGGCCGCCCGCCCTAAATCGTCGGGGCGCTTGTCTTGGCGCGTCGGTGGGCTTTTGGGGGCCGCGGTTCTGGCGTTTTTCGCCGGTATCGGGGTGGGTTTCTTGCTTGGCGACGAAGACCAAGGCGCCGCGTCTCGTCAATCTCGGGAAATCGCCCGCGCCGCGCCGAGAACTGAACAACAGACCAGCGCGGTAAATCGCGCCTTCGCGCCGCCGCTGGAGAGTCACCGTCATGCGCCGGCGCAAGCGCCACGCCCGACACGCATTACCTTGGCGCCGCCGCCGAATCTGGCGCCCGGGATGCCGGAGAACGCCTGGAAGTGGGAGGCAAACGCGCTGCCCTTCACCGTGCCGCCGGGAACGCCGTTGATCGCGATTGTGCTGGACGACATGGGGCTTGACCGGCGGCGCTCGGAACGCGCGACACGCCTACCAGGACCACTGACCCTGTCTTATCTCAGCTATGCCGACGACCTGATCGCCCAGACCGGCGCGGCGCGGGCGCGTGGGCACGAGTTGATGCTGCATCTGCCAATGGAGCCACAGGGCGACGCCGATCCCGGGCCGGGTGCCCTGTTGATGCGCCTCGGAGATGCCGAACTGCGTGAGCGGATCGACTTCGCGCTGGGTCGGTTTCCCGGTTTTGTCGGGGTCAACAACCACATGGGCAGCCGCTTCACGGCGGACCGACGGCGGATGAGCCTTGTGTTTGACGCCATGCGGGCAAGCGGCCATTTGTTTCTCGACAGCCTTACCACCCGCGACGCCGTTGCGATGAAGCTCGGGCCCGAGGCCGGCGTGCCGGCGATCGCGCGGGACGTGTTCCTGGACGATGTCGACAGCGAGGACGAGGTTTGGTTCCGCCTCCTGAAAACCGAGAAGATCGCCGAGGTCAACGGCACCGCGATCGCCATCGGCCACCCCAGGGACGCGACCCTGGCCGTGCTGGAGGACTGGATCGCCGAGCTCGCGCATCGATCGGCGCGCCTGGCGCCGATCAGCGCGGTGGCCCGGATACGGCTGGGCCGGCATCATCAGGTCATGGTGAAACCGTGACCGGCTTGACTTGGAGTTGGCATCGCCTGGGCGAGATGGCGGCGGGGCTGCTGCTGGAGATCCTGCACCTGCGCCAGGACGTCTTCATTCTAGAGCAGGAGTGTTTCTACCCGGATATCGACGGCCTCGACCCGATGGCGCACCATCTGGTGGGACGAGACGGCGCGGGGATCATCGTTGCCTATTGCCGGGTATTCGCGCCGGGTGACTACTATTCCGAGCCCGCGATCGGTCGGGTCTTGGTGGCGAAATCGGCCCGTGGAACGGGCGCGGCGCGGGCGATGATGGAAGAGGCGCATCGATACGGGCGCGAAACCTTCGGCGCGGACGCGGCTCGACTGAACGCCCAGGCACATCTCCAGGGCTTTTACGAGAGCCTCGGCTATTCAGTCGTCAGGGGGCCGTATGACGAAGACGGCATTCCACACATGGAAATGCTCCGGACCGGCGATGCGCGAGAAACCGCGACATGACGCCCGCGTCAAGGACTCCGATGCTGGATACCTTTCTGGTCCTGTCGATCGGCGAGCTTGGAACCAACGTCCTGGAGGCGGTCGCGCGAAGCGGGCTGTTCCGGCGTATCGTGGTGGCCAGCCGCTCCGGCGCCAAGGCCCAGGCGCGGGCCAACGCCACCCGGATCGGCGCCGGCCTCGACGGCTTTTTCCCGGTTCTGGAGGCGGTGGAACTTGATTTCAACGATCCGGCCTGCGTCGCGATCCTCAGATCCGTCAATCCCGACGTGATCTTCAGCGCGCCTTCGTTGCGACCGTGGTGGCGCACGGAAGACCCGGCGACCGGAGCGCTCCCCTTCGCCGCCTTGATGAGCCTGCACCTGGCCCCGATGGCGGTTTTGCGCGAGCGGATGGCCGATGCGGGCTTACCCGGTCTCTGGATCGGCGCCTCCTTTCCCGATGTCATCAATGCCTGCCTCGTCCGCTCGGGCTTCGGTCCGGATTGCGGTGTCGGCAATGTTCAGGAGCCGATTCCCAAGATCCAATACGGTGTCGCCGAGACGGTCGGTGCCGATCCGAGTGATGTCGATATCCGGTTGGTGGCTCAGCATGCCTTCGAGTACTACGTTATGCGCGAGGAGCCGTCCGAGACCTTGCCGCCCTATCTACTCGAGGCGAGGGTGAGGGGCCGCGATGTCAGCGACATCGCCGACGCGGTGCTGCGCGAGCCGTTTCCGTTTCCCTATGACCTGCATTTCAATCGGGTAACCGCCTCGGCCTGTCTCGCGGCGCTGCGTGCCTTCGCCGAGCCGGGGCCGACCCGCGCGCACCTGCCGGGTATCCTGGGGCTGCCGGGCGGCTACCCCGTGGTCATCGACGGAAAATCCATCAGCCTCGATCTTGCGGAGGCATGGAGCCGCGAGGAAGCCGTCGCGGCCAACGAAGCCTCGCTACCCTGGGACGGGATCGCGGCGATCGAGGCGGACGGCGCGGTGATATTCACGGACGAGACGTCGCGCGCCTTGCGCGATTTGACGGGCCGGTCCATGGACGGTGTCGACGTGGCAAGCGCCGGGGGGCAGGCGGCGGTGGTTCTCGACGCGCTGCCGAATACCTGACCCAGATACCTGACCCAAATACCCGGCGACGGATCAATCCGCCCTTGAGGCGCACGCCGCTTGACGCGGCCCGGTGCCCCGCGCAAACAATCCGGGAGTCCCCGCCGATCCGGCGTTAGGGGCGTCTGGATTGGGGCCCTCTGGATTGGGGCCCTCTGGATTGGGGCCCTCTG
>JAYOIK010000018.1:55834-72043 GCA_038118725.1 Alphaproteobacteria bacterium
ATTGGGGCCCTCTGGATTGGGGAATGCCATGGGATACCGGGTCGGGGTCGACATCGGCGGGACATTCACGGATTTCTGTGTGTTCGACGAGGATAGTGGGACGCTGGAAACCTTGAAGGTGCTCTCGCGCCCGGACCGGCCGGGGGCCGAGGTGACCACCGGTCTCGCCGAGATCACCGAGAGATATGGGATCAAGCCCGCCGAAGTGTCCTATTTCACCCACGGCACGACGGTCGGTGTTAACACGGTGATCCAGCGCAAGGGCACCGCGCTTTGCCTGTTCACCACCGAGAATTTCGAGGACGTGCTCGAGGTCGCGCGTCTGAAGATGCCCGATCCCTATGATCTATTTTCCGCCCGTCCGGAACCCTTGGTGACCCGGGACCGGGTTTTCGGAATCAAGGAGCGGATCCTGGTTGACGGCTCGGTGGACATGCCGGTGGACGAGGACAGCGTGCTGGAAGCGATCAAGGGCGTGCGCGCCGTCGGTGGCGAGGCGGTGGTGGTGGCGCTGCTGCACGCCTATCGCAACTCCGAGCATGAGCGTTGGGTCGCCGGGATCATCCGGTCCGAGGCGCCGGAACTCGACGTGATCCTGGCGAGCGAGGTGTGGCCCGTCATTCGCGAGTATGAGCGCACGGTGACCGCCGTGGTCGCGGGCTATGTCCAGCCTCGGGTCGCGTTTTATCTCGGTGCCCTGCAAGAGGCCTTGGCCAAGGCGGGCGTTCCCGCCGAGGCGATGATCACCAAGTCGAACGGCGGGGTGATGACCGCCGAGGCCGGCAAGACCGACTGCGCCCAGATACTTTTATCCGGCACCGCGTCCGGCGTGATCGGGGCCGCCAGCGTCGCCCGCCAGACCGGCGCCAAGGCGGCGATGAGCTTGGATATCGGCGGCACCAGCGCCGACGTCGCGGTGATCATGAACGGCGAGCCGAGCTATGGCGTCGGCGAGGTCATCGGCGAGTTTCCAATCCATATCCCGACGGTCTCGGTAACCTCGATCGGCGAGGGCGGGGGCTCGATCGCCTGGGTCGACGGCCAAGGACTTCTCAAGGTGGGGCCAGAGAGCGCCGGCTCGACTCCCGGCCCGGCCTGCTATGGTCGAGGCGGCGAGCGCGCGACGATCACCGACGCGCTGGTCGTGCTCGGCTTCCTCGGGAACGCGGCGCTCGGCTATAGCGCCGTGCGCATGGAGCCGGAGCGGGCACGCGCGGCGGTTGGAGAGATCGCCGACCAGTTGTCCATGGGGCTGGAGGAAACCGCCGAGGCGATCGTGCGCGTCGCGGTCTCCGGCATGTATTTGGAGGTCAGCAAGCTGGTCTCGCGCCATGGCATCGATCCGCGCGAGCTTTCGCTGATCGCCTTTGGCGGCGCCGGCCCGATGCTGGCCTGCTGGTTGGCGCGGGAATTGGATATGCGCGAGGTGGTGGTGCCCCGGGTGCCCGGCGTGCTGAGCGCCTTCGGAGGGCTGATCGCCGATATCAAGAACGACTTCATCCAAACCGTGTATCTGGATCTCGACCAGGGCGCGGTCGAGACCATGCAGCAGGGCTTCGGCGACCTCGCGCGCCGCGCCATGCGCTGGATCAGGGAAGAGCAGGGCTTCGAGGAGGATGTCTCCATGTTCCCCTCGGCCGATATCCGTTATCGCGGCCAGTCCTACGAGATCGACACCCCCATCGACGCCGCTTGGATCGAGACGGGGGATGTCGCCGCGATCGCCGAGGCTTTCCACCGCCAGCACGAGGCGCTTTACGATCACGCTGACCCCGAGGCCGAATTGCAGGTCATCAATTTGCGTCTCGTCGTGACCGGTCAGCCGCCGAAACCGGTCTTCGCGCCGGCCCCGAAGGCAGATGGCGAGATCGTCGCCGGGGGGCGGGCCGAAGTGTTCCTTGATGGCGCGAAACGTGAGGCGGAGGTGTTCGCCCGCGCCGACATGGCCGCCGGGCATCGGATCGCGGGCCCCGCCATCGTTACCCAGGACGACTGCACGACCTGTGTCCTGGCGGGTTACCGGGGCCGGGTGGACGAAGCGGGTAATCTCATTCTAGCGCGGGGGGACTAGGACATGGCGATTGACCGGGTGACCTTGGAGGTCCTGAAGAACCATTGCCGCGCCACCGCCGAGAGCATGGCCTATACGCTGTACCGGACCGCGCATTCGACCTTCGTGAAGGAGACCGAGGACTTCACCACCGGGCTCACCACGCCCGAGGGCGAGACCTTCGCGACCCCGGTGGAGCTCGGCGCAACCTGGTTCGTCGGCCTTAACTACAAGACCGTCATCGAGATGATCGACCATTATGACGAGGGCGACATCTGCATGACCAATGATCCCTATAGTGGTCATGTCTGTACCCATTCGCCGGACATGCACGCCTGGAAACCGGTGTTTCACGAGGGCGAGATCGTCTGCTTCGTGGTGGGTCATATTCACAACACGGATGTCGGCGGCGCGGTCCCGGCGAGCATCTCGCGTACACTCTCCGAGGTGCATCAGGAAGGGATCCGCATCCCGCCGTCGAAGATCGTGCGCAAGGGCGAATTCAATCAAGATCTGCTCGATGTCATGTTCGCCAATGTGCGGATGCCGGAGCAGAATTGGGGTGACCTGAAGGCGCAGATCGCCGCAATGAACACCGGCGAGCGGCGGGTCCACGAAATGATCGAGAAATTCGGTGTCGAGGTGTTCAAGGAGGGCATCCGCGACCTGCTCGACTATGCCGAGGCACAGGCCCGCGAGATCGTCGCCAGCCTGCCGGACGGAGATTATTTTTTCGCCGACTACATGGACGAGGACGCGCCCGACGGCTTTCCCTGCCGCCTGGCGCTGACCGCTCGGATTCGGGGGGAGACGGTGGAACTCGACTTCACCGGGAGCGACCCGCAGATCGAATCATCGATCAACATGCCCACCGGCGGTCAGCAGCGGCACGCGCTGTTGATGGTCGGCTTGGTTTACGTGCTTTATTCCCTCGATACGCGTCTGTTTTTGAATTCCGGGGTCTGCCGGGTGGCGAGTTCTGTGTTGCCGGAGGGGACGATCGTCAACCCGCATTTTCCGGCGGCCGTGGGCTTGCGAACGCTCTCGGTGCAGCGGCTGATGGGCGTGATTTTCGGCGCCTTCGTGCAAGCCGCCCCGGATCGTCTTCCGTCCTGCCCGGCCAGCGGCGGGCCGATCATGAACGTCAATACCATCGATAACCGTACCGGGCGGCGGGTGGTCGCGGCGATCGGCCCGATCACCGGCGGCGCCGGCGGCGATCCCTGGCGCGACGGGGCCGAGGGGTCGGGCGCGAATTCCTCGTTCCTCAAGAACACGCCGGTGGAGATTAACGAAGCCGAGGTACCGATCAAGATCCAGCGCTATGGCCTGACCCCGGATTCCGGCGGCCCGGGCAAGCATCGCGGCGGCCTGGCGATCGAGATGCGCTTTCAGGCCCAGGCGCCAAATACCAGGGTTACCGCCCGCAACATGGATCGCAGCCGGTTTTCTTCCTGGGGCGTTCTGAAGGGCCGCGCCGGCGGGTTGTCGAGCTTCATCCTCAACCCCGGGTCGAACCGAGAGAAGAACCTGGGCAATGTCGATTTTCTCAGCATCGACCCCTGCGACGTGGTGCATGTCGCCAGCGGCGGGGCCGGAGGCTGGGGCGACCCGCTGGAGCGTGATCCGGAACTCGTGCGCCGCGATGTCGCGCGAGGATTTGTTTCACCCGCCGCCGCGCTTTCGGAATACGGCGTGGTGCTCGGGAATGGCGGCTGGGACGCCGATGCCACCGTGGCCAAGCGCGCGGAAATCGCGGCGGCGCGCGCGGGGGATGACGACTTCTTCGACGTCGGCGTTGATCGCGCCGGCTTCGAGGAGGTCTGGACGCGCGAGAACTATGACGTGTTGACCGAGCTTCTCGCGGCAACGCCGGTGCATTGGCGGTTTTTCGTCAAGCACCGGATCTTCGAGGCGATCGAAAGCGCCGAGACCATCGCAAGCGGGGAAGCGGTCAGGGCCTGCTACGACCGCGTCGTCGAGGAGTTCCCGCAACTGCGCGCGGCCCTGGCGGGTTAGTGCGCGCGGCCAGTGGTTGCGCGGTGTTGGAAGGCCCTGCCTTTCGCCAGGGCGACGGGAGACAAAGGTTGTCAGTGAGTGGCGTTGTCGATCCCGCATCCCCGCATCTCCGCATCCCCGAGGTGTCCGATGCCGGCCGGCGGAAATGAATCAACGTGTTGACCGCTGCGTCGCCCTGGCGAAAGGCAGGGCCTGCGGAGTTGGAGGCGCGATTTGGCGGTTGCCGCTGCGTACTCCAATCGCGTGGCCTGACTTTCGCCAGGGTGATTGTCAGGGTGTTTAAGGACCGAGACTAGCGCCCGGGGTGCCGAGGCGATAACCGATCCCGTCCTTGTTCTTCGCGAATGGATACGCGAGACGGCTCGTCAAGCGCGTCGAGATGTCTAAACTGCGGGCGGATGAACCGCAGCAGACGCGAGCCGATAAGTGACTGAAGTATCTGAAGACCATGACATCGTGATCATCGGCGGCGGCCTTGCCGGGATGTCGGCGGGGGTGCGCGCGCTGGAGCTCGGACTTTCGGCCCTGGTTCTGGAGAAGGGCGAGGACGAGATCTATCCCTGCAACACGCGGCAATCCGGCGGGGTGATGCATATCGGGTTTCTGGATCCCTATCGCCCCGCCGAGGATCTGACCGAGGTGATCGTCGATCGGACCGCCAATGAGGCCGACCGGGCCCTCGCGGCGACGCTTGTCGGTTCCGGCGGCAGGCTCTTGGACTGGCTGAAGGACAAGGGCACGCGGTTCGTCAAGTTCAACGAGCAGGAAGGCTATCGCTGGTGCATGGCGCCGCCGCGTTCGCTGCGCGCCGGGATCGATTGGCAAGGACGCGGCCCGGACGTGGTTCTGCAAGGCCTGGTGGCGCAATTCAAGGAATTGGGCGGGACCTTTCGACAAGGCGCGCGCGCGACGGCGTTGATCATGGAGGGAAGCGTCTGCCAGGGCGTGATCGCGTCTATTGGATCCAGCGAGGAGCGCTTCTCGGCTGGGAACGTGCTGATCGCCGATGGCGGCTTCCAAGCCAATGCCGAACTCTACGAAGCCAATATTGGCGGAGATTTTCAGCGGGTGTTCCAGCGCGGCGCGCGCACCGGCATGGGCGACGGCATGCGCATGGCGGCGGAGGCGGGGGCGGCGCTGACCGAGACCAACCGGTTCTACGGCCATGTCCTGTGCCGGGACGCGCTGCATAACGACAATGTCTGGCCCTATCCCGAGATCGACGCGATGGCGACATCGGGGATTGTCGTCGATGCCTCGGGAAAGCGGATCGCCGACGAGGGCAGGAGCGGCGTCTATCTCGCCAACGCGCTGGCCGCGATGCCCGCCGACGCAATGCTCTACGCGGTTTTCGACGCGGCGATCTGGGAGGAGCCGGGCCGGTCCGCGCGTATCCCCTGCAATCCGCTGCTGGAGGAAGCCGGCGGGACCGTGTTGCGCGCCGACAGCCTGGGAGAATTGGCGGCAATCGCCGGGATCGAAGCGGCGGCCCTGGAGGCGACTGTCGAGGCTCACAACGCCGCGATCGCGGCGGGAACCTTGGACCAACTGGAGATCCCACGCTCGACCACCATGCGGGCATGGCCAATCACCGAGGCGCCGTTCATGGCGATCCCGATCTGTCCGGGCATTACCTATACGATGGGCGGTATCTCCATTGACGGCCAGGCCCGGGTTTTGGACCGAGAGGGCAAGCCGATACCAGGCTTGTTGGCCGCGGGCGCGGCGACCGGTGGGCTCGAGGGTGGCTCGGACGCGGGTTACATCGGCGGCTTGATGAAGGCCGGTGTGTTCGGACTGGTCGCCGCGGAGACGGCCGCGGAAACACGCCAATTGGACAAGAGCGCCACGCTCCCGGTAATGCCGAAGAGCGCTTCCGTCGACGCGCCTCGGCCCGACCGGTTGGCGGCTTATCCGATGCTGCGCGGCGTGGTGCGGTACGGCAAGGCTGGCGGGATCGCGATATCCGTCGCGGCCGCGGCGTTGGTTCTGTGGCTGCTGTGGCCGGTTCTGGAGAACTGGGCGATCCCCATCGCCGCCGCCGCCGGATTGCTGGCGGGGGTGGTGGCGCTCAGCTTCGTCGAGCTTATCCGCCTGATCACCGACCTCCTGCTGCCGGGCTAGGGTGATGGACGGCGACACCACGGCACCGATTATAGACATAGCACCGGCATCCGGCGGTGACGTGGCTGCAACCCGCGCGGTGGCGGCGCGCATGAACGCGGCCTTGGCGCAGGGTGGGTTCCTCATGGTGCGCGGCCATGGTGTCCCGACTTCGGTAAGCGAGGCCGCGGTGGCGGCGATGGAAGCGTTCTTTCGCGCGCCGATGGACCTGAAAATGGCGATCGGCAGCACGGCGGCGGGCTCGCCGCGCGGCTATCTTCCCTTCGGCTTGGAGACCCTCTCGAATACCGAGGATAAACCGTCCCCGCCGGATCTCAAGGAAGGCTTCGGCATGGGGCCGTTCTGGTTGGACGATCCGGAGCGGATGAAAGGGGTCGCGCAAACCTACCACCGCAATGTCTGGCCCGACTTGCCCGGTTTCCGCGAGGCGATTGAAGCCTATTACGCGGCGATGGAAGGCCTCACCGGTCGGCTGATGGATATCTTCGCCGTCGCCATGGATCTGGAGCCGGGCTATTTCAGCGACCGTTTCACCACCCATAACAGCACCCTGCGCCTTATTCACTATCCGCCGCTGGAGGCCGAACCCGAGCTGGGGCAGCTTCGTGCCGGCGCGCATACCGACTATGGCGCGCTCACCATCCTGATGCCCCAGGATCGCCCGGGCGGGCTGCAGGTGCGCCGACCGGATGGTGGCTGGGAGGATGTCGCCGCGCCGCCCGATGGCTTTGTCGTCAATATCGGTGACCTCATGATGCGTTGGTCGAACGATACCTGGCGGTCAAGTCCGCACCGGGTGGTCAACCCGCCGGATGGCGTGGGGGAGGCGTCGCGGCGCTACTCGATCGCCTATTTCTGCAATCCCAACGATGATCTTCTGGTCGAGTGTCTGCCCACCTGCCGCTCGGACGGCCGTCCGGCCAGATACCCGCCGATCCTCGCGGGCGCGCATCGGGCGGAGAAGATCGCCAAGTCAAAGCGTTAGGCGGTCGGGTAACCCGGCTTGCGCTCTCACTCAAGCGTTCGCGACCCATTGCAGTAGGTGCTGGGCAACCGCCACGAGAACCCCGTCCTGATTGTGGATCTCCACATCGGCGGTGGAGCGGCGCTTGGTCATGTCGATCGCCGCGATGGTGTAGGTCACGGTGATCGTATCGCCGAGATAGACCGGCTTCAGAAACCGCACCCGATCAAGGCCGACGGCGACCGGGGTTTCGGTCTCGTCGTCGCGGCAATGGGCGATGGCCAGGGTTGAGACGGTCGAGATGAAGCCGACCAGCAGCGCGCCGTGCGCCTGGCGTCGACCGAAGCTGGATCGCTCCATATAGACCTGATTGGTATGGTTCGGCGAGAAGTCCCCGGTAATGCCCGCGAACAGATAGACATCGGTCTCGCCGACGGTCTTGGAGAAAGTAGTGACATCGCCGATCGCGACGTGAAATTCAGTCATGGGTGGCTCTATTCTGGTTTCTGGCGCCATCGATATCAGCCATGCGGCTGGTCCGGACAGCTTGTCACGGGAGGTCACATGCGGTCCAATCTGGAAATTCAAATGGGGAGAGTGGCATGCGCGAGGAGACTATCGATATCACCACCAAGGACGGCGCGATGGAAACCTTCATCTGCCGCCCTGAGCGGGACGGACCGTATCCCGCGGTGTTCTTACTGATGGACGCGCCGGGTATCCGCGAGGAGCTTTACGACATGGCGCGGCGGCTCGGCACCGCCGGCTATTTCGTCGTGCTGCCCAATCTTTATTACCGCGCCGGCCGGGACACCAAATACGGGCCGGACGTGCTGGAGCACGGGAGCGCCGAGCATGCGCGGATGCGCGCGGTGCGCACCAAGATGACGATCCCGCCGGTGATGGACGATATCGCGGCTTTGCTAGACTTTGTCGCCGGCCATGCCGAGGCGACGAACGGGCCGGTCGGTATGCACGGCTATTGCATGAGCGGTCCCTACGCGCTGGCCGCGGCGGCGCGGTATCCCGACCGGGTTGGGGCCGCGGCGTCGTTCTATGGCACCTGGCTGGTAAGCGATGCCGAGGAAAGCCCGCATCTGACCCTATCCCAGGCCAAGGGTGAGCTATACATCTCTTGTGCCGAGCATGACGATCTCGCGCCGCTCGACATGGTCGAGGAGCTGCGCGGATTGTTCGAGGCCTCCGGCAATCGCGGTGAGTTGGAAATTCATCCCGGCGTGCATCACGGCTTCGCCTTTCCGCAACGCTGGTGTTACGACAAGCCCGCCGCCGAACGGCACTGGGAGCGGCTATTCGCGCTCTATGGCCGGAACTTGAGCTAGCTATCGGTTTTTCGGTCGGCCTCGAACCGCGCCAGCGCCGCCTCGTTCGGGGGGTAGAGCCCGGGCAGCGGGGTGCCCGAGTCAACCTCGCGCATGATCCATTCCTCCAGTCGCTCCTGATCCGCCGCCAATTCGGCGACGGTTTCGGCCATGGCGGCGGGGATCACCACCGCGCCGTCCTCGTCCACCATGATCAGGTCGTCCGGAAACACCGCGACGCCGCCGCAGGCGATCGGCTCTCCCCAGCCGACGAAGGTTAGTCCCGCGACCGAGGGTGGCGCGGCGGTACCCTGGCTCCAGACCGGGAGGCCGGTGGAGCGAACGCCGGCGATATCGCGCACCACCCCGTCGGTGACCAGTGCCTCGACGCCGCGCTTGACCATGCGCGCGCAGAGAATGTCGCCGAGCACGCCGGCGTCCGTCACGCCCATGGCGTCGGCGACGGCGATGCACCCCTCGGGCATCGCCTCGATCGCGGCTCGGGTGGAACGCGGCGAAGAGAGGCTTTCCGGTGTCGCGAGATCCTCGCGGGCGGGCAGGAAACGCAGGGTGAAGGCCGGCCCGATGCGCTTGCCTTGGCCAGGGCCGAGGGGCCGGGTGCCGCGGATCCAGATATTGCGAAGGCCTTTCTTTAGTAGAACCGTGCTGACCGTGGCCGAGGAAACGGTGCTTAGGGCCTCGATAATCGCTCCGGTATCGGTCATGTGCGTCTTCCCTTGATTCGGGGTTTCGTGAGAGGGGCGGGTTTAGGCGAGGGGGCGCATCGCCTCGGGGTCGGGAAAGAAACCTTCCAACAGGCCCGCGGCCATGATCAAGCCGCACCCGGCGGCCTCCTTTAAGGCGAAAGGCTCGCCCGCGAGGCTGGAGGCGGAAACCGCCGCCGCCACGACTTCCAGCAACATCAGCAGCGACACCCGACCCGGCGGAAGGGTTCGCGCGCCCCAGAACAGCAACAGGCAGGTCGGCACCAGGAAGACGATGGCCACCGCGACCACCGCGCCGTAGAGGGCGGGTTCCTCCACTGGCGACGGCATGCCACCCGGCAACGCCAGACCCGCGCCAAAACCGATCAGCGCGGCGGTCACGAAGGCGACACAGGTCTGCTCGCGGCTATCCAAGCTCTCGGTCACGCTGGCCATAGTCACCGCGATGGCGAATAGCAGGCCGGAGACGATGCCGAACCAGTCGCCGATGCCGCGCGGGATCGGTGGTCCGCCGTCACCTCCAAGCAGCACCCAGGCACCGCCGAGGCCGAGGATGATGGCGACAACCCGCACCGCCCGCATGCGCCGGTGCAGCGCCACCCATTCCATCAAGCTGGCCCAGACCACGGAGAGATAGAACAGCAGGGTAGCCCGCACCACCTCGCCATGCAGTAGGGCGAGGTTCCAGGCGATCAGCGCGAAGCCGAGCGCGATACCGGACGCCAGGACCAGCGGTGGCTGCTTGCGAAGCGCCCCGCCGCGCCAGACAAAAGGCAACAGGACCACCGCGCCGGCGCCGTAGAGCAGAGCGTTCAGGGGTAGGGACTCAAGCCCGAGACCGCCGAGCCAGCGTAACGGAATCCACCACACGCCCCATAGCAACGCCGAGGCGCCGATGGCGAGCACCGGGAGCGAGAAACCCTTCACGCGGCGCGGCTATTTCGACGTGGCGCCGCCGTCCACCACAAGCTCGGAGCCGGTCATGAAGGACGCTTCGTCGGAGGCAAGGAAGAGAATGGCGTTGGCGATTTCCTCCGGCTTGCCGAAGCGACCGAGCGGAATGCGGTTGTATAGCCGCTCGTCGAGCTGGTCATCGGGCACGGCGGCATGCCCCATGGCGGTGTCGATCGGGCCCGGATGCACCGAATTGCAGCGAATGCCGTCCTTGGCATAGCGGTTGGCGATGGATTTCGTCATCAGCCGGAGCGCGCCCTTGGAGGCGCCGTAATGCACCGCGACCGAGGCTCTGAGACCGGCGGTGGAGGACAGGTTGATGATCGAGCCGCCGCCGGATGCCTTCATCGCCTCGGCCGCGGCCTTGACGCCGAGGAACGGGCCCTTGGCGTTGACTTCCATCATCCGGTCCCAATCATCCTCGTCGGTCTCCTCGATTGGGATGCGCTGATAGATCCCGGCATTGTTCACCAGGATATCCAGACGGCCATGCGCGTCGACCAGGGCGTCCACCGCCGCGCGCCATTCGTCTGCCTTGGTCACGTCGAGCGGCAGGAAGGTCGCCGGCGAATTCCCGCCGGAAAGCTCCGCCGCCAGCGCGCGTCCCGCCGTTTCGTCGACATCGCCGAAACCGACCGCCGCGCCCTCGGCGACAAAGCGGCGGACCACGGCCTCGCCAATTCCCTTGGCGCCGCCGGAAACCAGCGCGACCTTGCCTTGCAAACGCATTGACACTCTCCTCGGATCGAGTTGGCGAGCCCTACTCGGCGGCGAGCAGGGCGTCGAGATCGATCTCTTTCTCCTCCGCCGTCGCGGCGCCGATCCAGGCATGTTCGGACACATCGAAGACCACGCCGTCGGGGCCGACGAACTTGGTCTCGTAGAAGTTCATCTGAGCGTTGTCTTCCTGCTTCATGATGCAGGGAGCGCCGAGTTCCTCAAGCGTGCTGATCGTGGCTTGGAGATCCTCGCAAAGCACGCCGAAGTGATGGATGCCGACATAGTCGAGCCCCTTGCCGAGCTGATCGACATTCTTGAACTTCAGCACGGCCATGTTCATCGTGCCGTCGCTGAGGAAGATGCCCCAGGCGATGCCTTCGTCGGGCTTGTCCGGGTCGCCGACGCGGCCGACTTCCTTGAAATCAAACGCCTTGCAGTAAAATTCCGCCGTCTTGTCCGGATCGTTGGTCGCGAGCGCGATATGTCTAAGCTTGGGCATGTTCGGTCTCCCACTGAATGGCCGTAGCCATTGTGGCGCAGCGCTCTTCGGGCGGGAAGCACAAAGATCGGACGACCCGCGAGCGTGGAACACCGGCGGCGCCGAAATCCTCAATACGGCGTATCGCCGCTGACCACCGTTCGATGCAAAATTCTCGGCTCGGTCGCTCCGGCGTAATCCGGCGCGCCCCGATGCAGCGCGCATCGATTGTCGGTCATCACAAGGTCCCCGGCGCGCCAGTGATGGTGATGGACCACGTCTTCTCGCGTTGCGTGCTCAACCAGCATCGCCAACAGAGCGGCGCTCTCTTCGGCGGCCATGCCTTCGATATGAGAGCCGTGGATGCCCATGTATAGCGCCTTGCGTCCGGTCTCGGGATGGGTGCGGACCAGCGGGTGGGTGACCGGGGGAGAGTTTCGGATCTCCTCCGCGGTCGGCGGGCGGGAGCCGGAATTCAGACGCGACTGAACCCAGCTATGGACCAACTTCAGGCCGTCGATCCGCCGTTTTTGATCCGCCGGGAGGCTCTCATGCGCGTCATGCAGACTGGCGAAGCTGGTAACCCCGCCCGAGCGTGGAATCTCGACACCGTACAGCAGCGAAGCGCGTGGCGGGCGCTTCTGGTACGAGCCGTCGGTATGCCAGAGATAGTTACCGGGATTGTCGAGTTTCGCGAAGGGTAGGGGACGACCGTCGGCGTCCAGGTTGGACACGGTATGAATTTCCGGGAAGTCGTCGCCGTGATACTGGCGGTTCACCGAGACATCGAGGTCGCCGAAATACCGCGAAAACCTCACCTGGTCCGCTCGGTTCAATCTTTGGCCGCGGAACACCAGGACCGGATGCGCCAGGAATGCGCGTTCCAGATCCCGGATCGTGTCGGAGCCGAGAGGCTGTTGTAGATCAAGGCCGGAGATCTCGGCGACAAAGGCGTGGGCGAGCGGCTTGATATCGAACGCGGCGGGGGCATCGGACAGAGCTGTATCAGGCATCGCGAACCAATCTTGGTAACAATCCATATCCGGCAAGCGTAGCACCCGGGACCCGGGCTCGGAACCCGGACGACGCCAATCATCGTGCTTCGGTTATCAAGCCGATGATCGGCTGGACGCGTCGAGCCTCTTCCGATGATGGGCCGGATGGGCAATAGTTCCAATAGCGGCGCGATGGTCGCGGTTGTCGTGGGGAGGCGAGCATGTCGGTCATTCTAGGTAGTGGGGAACATCGGTACCGCGTTGTCGACGACTGGGCGCGGGTGCCCGAAGGCTGGAAGCTGATGGATGTCGCGGCGGTCGCCGTTGACAGCAAGGATCAGGTCTATGTCTTCAATCGGGGCGAGCACCCGATGATGGTGTTCGACCGTTTCGGCAATTTTCTCAGATCCTGGGGCGAGGGGCTGTTCCATCGGGCGCACGGGCTGCATATCGGCCCCGACGACATGCTCTATGCCACCGATGACGGCGATCACACGGTTCGCAAGCTCACGCCCGAGGGCAAGATGGTGATGGAAATCGGCGTGCCGGGCGAGGCCGCGCCCTTCATGAGCAACGAGCCGTTTCACCGCTGTACCCACACGGCGCTCTGCCCCGACAATCACATCTTCGTCTCGGACGGTTACGGCAATGCCTGCGTGCACAAATACTCACCCGACGGCAAGCTGGTGAAGACCTTCGGAGAGCCGGGAACCGGACCAGGGCAGTTCAACCTGGTGCACAACATCGTCGCCGACGATGACGGCTGGATCTATGTCGCCGATCGCGAGAACCACCGGGTGCAGGTGTTCAACACCGACGGTAAATACGAGACCCAGTGGAACAACCTGCATCGACCCTGCGGCCTCTACATGCCACGCGGCAAGTGCCCGGTCTGTTTCATTGGCGAGTTGGGGCCGGGTATGGCGGTCAACCGGCACTACAAGAATATCGGCCCGCGCCTGTCGATCGTGTCCAATACCGGTGATCTGATCGCCCGGCTCGGCGGCGAGGACGGCCCGGGTCCCGAGGTCGGCAAGTTCTGGTCGCCGCACGGCCTGTCGGTGGATTCCTACGGCGATATCTATGTCGGCGAGGTGTCCTACACCAACTGGAAGAACCTCAACGGCGACGCGCCGAGGCCGGAGTTTTTGCGGAGCCTTCAGAAGCTGGAGCGGGTGGTGGATTGACGAGGGACTAACCCGTCACCCGAACAGCCCCAACATCAGCGGGATCGTCACGGCGGCCATCATCACCTGGGTGGTCAGGATCGCCGCCATCATCTCGTGATCGCCCCCGAACTGGCGCGCCATGACGTAGGACGAGGCCGAGGACGGCAGGGAGGCGAACAGGATCGCGACGCCGGTTGTCGTCGGGTCCACGTGCTGGAGATGGCAAAACCACGCGGTCAGGCAAGGGATCGCCAGCAGTTTCAGGCAGTTGCTGAACAGGATCGGGATAGGGCTGCGCCTTACCACGCCGAAGTCGAGCCCGGCTCCGACCGCCAATAGGCCCAGGGGCAGGGCGCCGCGCGCCAACAGCTCCAACACCGAGGCCGGCAAGGCGTGAATACCCGTGCCCGCGAAATTCGTGCCGAGGCCGATGGCGCATGCGATGATGATCGGGCTCTTGGCCAGACGCTTCAGAATCACCCCGACGCCGGGTGGGCCACTCGGACCGAGGCTGGCGAGGCTCCACATCGAGATCACATTGACCAGGGGAATCACCGCCGCGATGCCCACCGCCGCCAGGGCTTGACCGCTGGCGCCGTAGAGCGGGACCGCCGCCGCCAAGCCGATATACGAGTTTTGCCGGATCGCGCCCTGTAGGATCGAGGTATGGACCGGCCCGCTCGTCCCGACGATCTTGCGAACCACCATGAGCGCCAGAACCACTAGGATCGTCGCGCCGGCCATCGACGCGGCCATTGGTAGAATATCGAATTCCGAGAGATCGGTGTTGCCGAGCTTCACCACCAAGAGTGACGGCAACAAGACCCAGTAGACCAACGCCTCGATGCCGTCCCATAGCGTATCCGGAAACACGCGCGCGCGTTTCAAGCCATAGCCGAGAATGATCAATCCGAATACCGGCGCCAACGCCGAAAGCATGGTGGGCATTTCTCTCGCCGCCGCTTACACCGTGAGGGGACTCCACCTATACTCGTGGGATGGTTCCAAGTCACCGCCGAGCAGGGGAAAGCAGGTCGAATGTCCGATGACCAACACATGGCGGTTCGTCTTGTCATCCGCGGCAAGGTCCAGGGCGTCTGGTTCCGCAACTGGACGGTCGGAGAGGCGAAGGCCCTCGGCCTCGACGGTTGGGTGCGAAACCGCGCCGATGGTTCGGTGGAAGCGTTGATCAGCGGGCCCGGGGACAAGCTACGGACGATGATCGCCCGCTGTTACAAGGGGCCGCCATTGGCCCAGTTTGACGGGATCGAGGAGCACTTCGCCTCATCCCCGCCGACGGGTTCAGGTTTCGAGCAGCGGCCGAGCGCGTGACGACCTCTCCGCGCCGGGCCGACGCCCGTGATTTCGAGCAACGCCGGCTTTGGCTCGCCAAGCGGATCGAGGCGGAAACCGACGGCGCGGGGCTGCGTCCGGCCCCACAAACCGACGCCATGCTGGCCGAGATGGCTCAGGTCTTCTGCGACGGCGCCTGGTTGGCGACGGTGATTTTGGCCCAAGCGACCCTTGACGCGGACCTCATGGAAAACGACTGCCTGGACGGTGGCTTGCTGAACGAACTCAGATACGGTCGCGGCTATGTCTGGCTGCGTGAGCGGCGCAACGCCCTGGTGCATGCCAACGGCCCCGGCCCGGCGGTAACCGTCGACAGCCGAACCCTTGACGCGGCGGCGCTCGAGCGCGACGCCCGCCGGGCGGTGGAACTAGTGATTAAGGGGCTGGCGGGGACCGCGTGACGGCTACTCGGCGAGGCCCATGACGGTTCCCTTGCCGAAACAGCTCTCGAAGCTTTCCTTCAACGCCATGTCCGCGTCCGTCATCGAGACCGGCAAGCCGAGATCCTCGAGGCTGGTCACGCCGTGTTGAGAGATGCCGCACGGCACGATGCCGTCGAAATGCCCGAGGTCCGGCGCGACGTTGAGTGAGATTCCGTGCAAGGTGACCCAGCGCTTGATACGCACGCCTATGGCGCCGATCTTGTCTTCGCGCCCTGGGGTGCCGCGATCCGCGCGGGTCACCCAGATTCCGACCCGTCCCTCGCGCCGCTCCCCGGTCACGTTGAATTGCGCCAAGGTCGTGATCAGCCACTCCTCCAGTGCGTGAACATAGCAACGCACGTCCTGGCGGCGTCGCTTGAGGTCCAACATCACATAGGCAATCCGTTGTCCGGGCCCGTGATAGGTGAACTGCCCGCCGCGTCCGGTGCGGTGCACGGGGAAGCGGTTTGGCGCCAATAGGTCCTCGTCCCGGGCGCTGGTTCCGGCAGTGTAGAGCGCCGGATGCTCCAACAACCAGACCAACTCGGGAGCTTCTCCCTGGTGGATCGCCGCCGCTCGCGCCTCCATCTCGGCGACCGCCTGGGCATAGTCGACGGGCCTATCGGAGATCCTCCATTCGACTTCGGGGGCGACGAGGGAAGAAGTTTGCATGGACATGAGAAATTGACGTTCGGTTCGCTTGATTATCGGATCGGGATTTGCTACTTCCGCGCTTCCCGGCGGTCTCGACCCCCGGGGGTTCCGAGCGAGAGTAGTGCGGTCGTGGCGGAATTGGTAGACGCGCAGCGTTGAGGTCGCTGTCCAGGAAACTGGGTGGAAGTTCGAGTCTTCTCGACCGCACCACGCGCTTTCATCGGAAAGCGCGAGATCATTGGAAATTCCGATGTTGGTAA
>JAYOIK010000019.1:0-71734 GCA_038118725.1 Alphaproteobacteria bacterium
ACCAGGAGCGATCAAACAGCACGATTTCGCCGCCCGCCGGTAGATGCGTGACATAGCGTTGGAAATACCATTGCGATTTCTCGCGCTCGCTCGGGGCGGGTAGCGCGACCATGCGGCAAACCCTCGGGTTGAGCCGCTGGACAATCCGCTTGATCACGCCGCCCTTGCCAGCCGCGTCGCGTCCCTCGAACAGGATCACGATTTTCTGGTTCGTGTGGATAACCCAGTCCTGGAGTTTGACCAACTCCGTTTGCAAATGCAGGAGCGACTTCAGATAAGATCGCCGATTAAGAGTCTCTACCGGCGAGCCATCTATATTTTTCATCGACGACCGCGCGCTTCGCTGATCGTCGATTTCCATCTCTAATTCCTCGAGCAACGTGTCCTCGATATCGGCATCGACCCAGGTCATTATGTCGAGTGGTAGATGTTTCTCCGGCACGGTAACTCTCCACGTTGTTTGCCCGCCCACACGTCCCCGCCGCGCGGGTCGCGGTCGATCTCCTGATCTTGAGTCAAACAAAAGATGTTACGGGTACGTTACGGATGGATTTGGTTTCGCGTGTCCTGACGCGAAACCGAATCCGCCCGCGCGTGGCGGTCGGTTTGTCAGGAGTTTTCCTCCGTGCTGGCGTCAGTTCACCGGTGTCAGGAGCGGCTTGCCCTCGATCATCGCCTTCAGATTGTCGTACAGCACCATGCCCATGGCGTTGCGGGTGTAGTGGGTACCGCTGGCCATGTGCGGGGTGAGGGTGAGGTTGTCGGTGATCTCCAACAGGGCCGGCGGAATATTCGGCTCGTCGGGGTAGACATCGATCACCGCGTAGCCGAGCCGTCCGTCCACAAGACAGCGAGCGAGTGCGTCGTTGTCGACCACGGTGCCGCGCGCGACATTCACCAGCAGACCATCCGGGCCAAGCGCCTCGATCACCGCTTCACTAATCAGGCCGCGGGTCGCGTCGCCGCCGGGGATGATCGCGATCAGGATGTCCACATCGCGGGCCATCGCCACGAGGTCGCCGTAATAGCGATACGGAACATCGGTTCGCTCGGTGCGTTGGTGATAGGAGATGTCCATCTTGAAGGCCTTGCAGCGGTCGGCGATCTCCATGCCGATCCGGCCCATGCCGAGGATCCCGACCTTGGTGGAATGCACATTCAAGGTATAGGGATAATCCCCCTCGATCGGCCAGCGTCCGGCCCGGGCGTAGCGGTCGGCCTGCACCAGATGGCGCCGGCCGCCGAGCGTCATCGCCATCGCCATGTCGGCGACACAATCGTTCAGCACCGCCGGCGTGTTGACCACCTTCACACCGCGCCGGGTTGCCTCGGCAACGTCGACCCCGTCATAGCCGACACCGAAATTCAGCACCAGTTTCAGGTCAGGCACCGCATCCATGAGCGAGGCCGGGCAGTAATGCATTGTCCCGATCACGGAACATTTCGGCCCGATCTCGGTAAGGAACGTCGCCTCATCCTCCGCCTCGTAAAGATGATGGGTAACGGCAAGCTCATCCAAGCGCCGCATCGCCGGCTCGTACCAGGCGGAATGAATCAGAACATGGGGTTTTTCGGTCACGGTGTCGCCTTTTCAATATGGAGCTTGGAATTCGTCTCGTAGAAGCAAAAGGAAGAGCCTGGCTGTTTCAGGAACTCGACTTCCTCGGCGGTGCTCTCGCGGCCGAGGATTTCGTTGCGGTGCGGGAAGCGCCCGAAGCGCTCGACAATCACCAGGTGATTTTTGGCGTATTCAAGATTTTTCTTGTCGTCGAGGGTATCCATCAACGCCATGCAAGTGTACTGATCCTCCAACTCCTCGCTATGTTCTAATGGTAGGAACAGAAAACGCTGTTGGTCCTGGGGCAAGCTCTTGTAACCGCCATCGGCGACCGCTCGCTTGGCGATGGCCAGCACCTTGGGGTCGGATTCATACATCCGCGCGGTATCGCGAAACATGTTGCGGGAGAACTGGTCCAGCAAAATTACCAGGGCGAGACAGGAGCTTGGCTCCGCCTCCCAATGGTCCAACGCGCCGCTCGCCGCGGCCGTATAGGTTTCTCCGAAGCGCTCGCGTATGAGGGCGTCGAACGCGGGGTCTTTCTTGAACTGTTGCTCGGGTTCGATCTCCTCGAACCAGAACCGCAAAACCTCTTCCGCCGTCGCCATGCATGCACCTCCAGATATCCTCGCGGCGAAGATATCCTAGCCGATTGGGACGGTAAATGCGTGACGGCGGTCCGGATCTCCGGCTGTTTGTGACAAATCCCATGACATGCGCGTGACGAATGCGCGAGGTGGTCGATTTGCGTTGGCAAACGCATGAATCTTTCCCATCTATTACCCAGGCGCGGTCAGGCGCCGAGGAAGACATCAAAGGGAGGTTCCGATGATTCGCAAGGCGCTAAAGGTCACGGGGCTTGGCGCGCTGGCGCTTTTAGCGGGTTGCGTGACGGTCAACGAGACCTATACCGGCGTCGCCAACGAGTCCAAACGCGATTTTCTGAATTATGCTGGCGGCGAGACGCCGGTGTTGGTGCGCGCGGTTAACTCACCCTTCAGCGAAGGCGAACTCAAGACCGCCGCGGTCGCCGCGCGTTTCGCCAAGGACGCGGTGACCCGCAGCACGGTCGAGTTCACCGAGTTGGACTCCGCGGCCGGACAGCCGCATTTCCGCGTGGTCATGGTCTTTGATCCGGCGATCAACGTTTCGGCATATGACGTTTGCAAGGCCGACGCCGCGCCGCCGAAACCCGATCGCGCGCCCGGCGCCATGCGTATCCACAGCGTGTTTTGTTCCAACGAGGAACCGCTTGCCGGCACTCTGGTCGAGGGTCCGGCGCCGAAAAACCTCGGCGACCAGAACTACGAGAAGATGGTCCGCATGGCTTTCGAGAACATGTTCCCGACAAACGATCCGGAAGGTCCGAACGAGCGCCGATACCTTACCTCTCTCCGCGTCGCGCCGACTTTCGGCTTTCGGTTGAACCCGCTTGAGGGGATCTTCAATTAGGATAGGTCGTCCCGCCCCACAGCTCGAGCGCGGCTAGGGAGATCAAGCGTATCGACAGGATCGTCAGCAGGCCCTTGAACAGATAGCCGAACGCCTTTTCCGGGATCCGTTCCAATAGTGCCTTGCCGGTGAAGGTGCCGAGAAAACCGGTGGCGATCATCGCGATCACCAGCGGCAGCCATTCCCAGAAGGCGAAGCCCAACAGGCCGAAAACCACGATCTTGAGCGCGTGTTGAAGCATCGCGCAGACCGCTTGCATGCTCACCGTGGTCATCCGCCCCAACTTACCGGGTGGCATGAAGGCCCCGATCAACAGCCCGGTGGCGCCGACAAACATGCTGGCGAAAGTGGTGCCGATCCCGACCGGGATATAAGCGACGTCGCCGATTTCATGCTTGCTCGGTTTCGGCCCCCAGACGATGTACAACACGAAAAGGCCAAGAATCAGTCGCAGGACGTCGCGAGGCAAGGCGACCACGATCTGAGAGGCGGCGGCCGCGCCGATTACCGATCCGATCAGGAAGTACTTAAAGATCGACCAGTTGATGTGCTCGCGCAGCATCCAGGCGCGTCCGCCGTTTGATCCGGCTTGAACCGCCCCATGTACCGGGATGACCGCGAGGGCGGGCATGATCGAGGCCATGGCGACCAGCATCATCACTCCGCCGCCAAGGCCGAAGGTCGCGCTAACCGCTGATGTGATGTAGCTGAAAACGATCAAACCGATGGCCTCAACGGGGCCGAGTTCGGCGGGAATGTATTGCAGTAGAAAGTCCATGTGGACCCTTTCGACTATTGGGACTCGCTGGACTCCAGACCCATCGAAATCCCGTGACTCGTTCCCGCCGGCCCTTTAAAGCTCGAGGCGGATTTTACTGGCCCCTCGGGGGCGATGCCAAGGGGAAGGTAGGATGAGCGACGTCACTGGCTCGGGACGAACCGACGCGAATATCGCCATGTCCGGCATGCTTGACGCGAGCGGCCGGGATCTGTTGTTCGAACAAGCGCGCACCCACAACGTTTGGACCGATCGTCCCGTGGATGACGGGTTGCTCGCGCAAGTTCACGACCTGATGAAGATGGCCCCCACCAGCATGAATATGTGCCCGGCGCGCATTGTCTTCGTCAAGACCGACGCGGCGAAGGAGCGGCTTAGACCGGCTCTTGTTTCCGGCAATGTCGAGAAAACCATGACCGCTCCGGTTACCGCGATCATCGGTCATGATCTGGCCGCGTGGGAGCATTTGCCGCGTCTGTTTCCGTACAAGGACATGCGAGGGATGTTCCGAGAGAACCCCGAGATGGCTACCGAAGCGGCGTTCCGGAACGGTTCCATGCAGGGCGGATACTTTATTCTCGCGGCCCGGGCGCTTGGCTTGGATTGCGGGCCGATGTCGGGATTTGACAACGCGGCGGTGGACCGGGAATTTTTCGCGGATACCTCCGTGCGCTCGAACTTTCTTTGCAATCTCGGATATGGAAAACGCGATGGGACGTATAAACGGGCCCCGAGATTCGAGTTCGCCGAGGTATGTAAGATTCTTTGACGGTTGGCGGACGCCTTTAAGAATCAAAAAGCTGACATAATTATATCCGAAACTTTGCAACGTCGGCGACCTGGTAGGGAAATGCGGGCGCAATGGTACGGGATAGCCCCACGGTTGTGTTTGTGCTTGGAGTGGTTCAGGGGGCGGATGGGGGCTCCGAACATCGGAGGGACGGTTGAAAAAGATCCTTGGATTCCTGATCGGACTGATCGTTGTCGCCGTTATAGCGGTGCTGATCGTTCCTGGTTTTGTCGATTGGAACGCGTACAAGCCGGAAATCACCGCGGCGGTCGAAGAGAAATCCGGACGCAAGCTTTCCATCGACGGGGCGATCGAGCTCCAGATCCTTCCCTCGCCGAGATTGTCGGTCGCGCGTGTTCGCCTGGCGAACCAGGACGGGGCCAGCGATCCCGATATGATCAGTCTGGACTCTCTACAGGTTCATGTCGCGCTCGGACCGTTGATGAGCGGCGAGATCAAGATTTCCTCGGTTACCTTGATCCGTCCGGTGATTTCGTTGGAGCGTCGCGCCGATGGCGGTGCCAATTGGGAGTTCCCGAACCTGACCGGTGGTTCGAGCGCCGCCGGCGCCGCCGCGCCTAAATCCGCCTCCCAAACAGGCGCGAACGTGGATATTCGTTTGGATAGCGCCGAGATTATCGATGCCAGCGTGATTTTTCGGGACGCGGTCAGCGGCAAGACACACCGGATCGAGGATCTCGACGCGACCATCGCCGCGACATCGCTAAGCGGTCCGTTTTCCGCTAGCGGTGGGCTGGTCTATCAAGGGCTGAAGACGCGCTTTGATGCTTCTCTCGGTCGGATTGACGCGGGGCGGGCAGCCCCCCTGAAACTGACGCTGGCGCTTCCCGAAATCGCTGGTGACGTGTCATTCGAGGGGACGGTTGACGGCGACGCGGGCCCGTCATTGAGAGGCAAGGTCGCCGCGACGGTCGGGGATCTGAGCGCGGCGTCGGGGGCTATCGGGAAGGCTCTGGGTATTCCGTCGACTCTCCCGCCGGTATTGGCGAAACCCTTCAATCTAGCCGCGACGATTTCGGGCAATCCCGCGCGTTTCGAGGTATCCGATCTTGCGATTGATCTGGCGGACGCGCGTGTTCAAGGCGCCGTCACGGGTGACCTATCCGCGAAACCCGCCATTGATATCGGCTTGACGCTGGGGCGGATCGATCTCGACAAGTTCGGCGTGTTCGCGGGATCCGCGTCGCAAACATCGACAACTCCGTCTGCTCAAGGTACCGCGTCGGCGCCTGCTGAACAGAGTGAATTCACGCTCCCACAAGACGTGCGGATAAAGGTGGTGGTCACCGCCGATGCCGTCGATTACGGCGGGCGAACGGTCCGGCGAATTCGTCTCGAAGGCCTTTTGGATCAAGGGGCGATTGCCGTCGATGTCCTGACCGCCCAGCTACCGGGCGGCACCAACGCGACCGTTACCGGCACCGTATACGCCGACGGAGGCGTGCCCAGATTTGTCGGGCGCGGGGATGTGGTGTCCGACAATCTGCGCGCGGCGCTCGCATGGATGAAGGTGCCCTTGGACGGGGTCGCCGCCGACCGGTTGCGGAAAGGGGTTTTTGGCGCTGACATCGACGCCTCGCCCAAGCAGGTTGAGCTGTCCAACTGGACGGTGGACATTGACAATACGAGGATTAGCGGTGGGCTGTCCCTGGTGCCGCGGGATAGACCCGCCTTCGGGTTGAGTTTGGTGGTCGACAAGGTGAACCTTGACGCCTACTTGCCGAAAGACGATCCCGCCGGGGCGAAAACAGCGCCGGTTGCCCAAACCGGCGCGCAAGGCGTGCCCGCGCCCGATATGGGCGCCGAAGTGACGGCGCTGCTGGCGTCTTTCGACGCGAATCTACTCATCAAGGTCGGAGAAGCACGATACCGCAATACCGTGTTTCGCGGCGCGGCGTTGGATGCAACGATTCAATCCGGCGAGATCGTGATACGCGATTTGTCGATAATGGATGTCGCCGGCGCGGGGCTCAAGGTGACGGGAAAACTCGCGGGAACCGTCGCGGCGCCGAGCACGGATATCGATGTCAGCATTTCAGCCAAATCCGCGGCCTCGCTTGCCCGTCTGGCCGGATTTGAGGTTGATGATGCCGTCCAAAAGCTGGGCGGGTTCAGACTGAAATCCAAGATATTGGGCTCTCCGGCATCTCTCACATTGGATGCCGTGCTGGATGTAGTCGATGGCCGATTGGAGGCAAAGGGCGTGGTGCAACCGCTGGCGTCGCCCATCGGTTTGGATCTCGCGGTTAAGCTCAATCATCCCCGTGTCGAGGATTTGTTGGCGTTGGCCGGCGCCGGCCAATCCTCCCGGGAACTAAAGCTTGGCTCTGGAACAGTGACCGCCTCGATCCTGACAACGGCCGACAGGAATATTGAAATGGACGCGACAATGAATGTTGCCGCCAGTCGCGTTTCCATTAAGGGGCAACTCAAGGCTTTCACGGAGAAGCCCGAGGTCCGGGCTCGTGTATCAGTTGATCATCCGGATATTGTTAAGCTGATCCGCGTTGGCGCCCCGACCTTCAAGCCAGCGCGCCGGGACCTCGGTCCCCTCGCACTAAGTTTCGATCTCGTGGGGGATGCCGGGCAACTGACCGTCTCGGATCTTTCGGTGCGGGCGGGGCCCGCAAAGCTGATTGGAAATGGCGGCGCGCGGTTGGACGCGGATCGCCCCACGTTCTCGATCGCTTTGACCTCGGATCACCTTGCCGTCGACCCATGGCTTGCCGCCGATGCCGCGAAACCCAAGGGAGCGGTCGTCGCGGTCCCAGTGTCTTCCGGCGACCGGGAGTGGTCGCGCGAGCGTTTCGATTTAGGGGCGTTACGTGCCTTCGACGCCGATGTCGATGTCAAAGCCAGTAAAGTCACCTACTCCGCCTATGTCATTGATGGTTTTGCACTCAAGGCGGCGCTCGCGGGGGGGCGGTTGACCGTGAGCCAGTTCGGCGGTGGGCTGTTCGGCGGCCATGTCGCGGGCTCTGGCCGGCTGGATGCGCTCGCTGTTCCAGCGGCGGAAATGGCGCTCAAGATCGACAACGCCGACATCCGTGCGGCGGCCCTGGCCGTCGCGAATAAAGGCCAGGTAAGTGGAATTCTCGACTACGAAACCAGCCTCTCAACGCGCGGGGTATCCGAGTACGACATGATCTCCACTCTTAACGGCGGTGGGAAGATACGGATGCATGATGGATCGGTGAAGGGGATCGATCTGCCGGCGGTCAGCGATCAGTTGAAACAACTCGACGGCGCCTTGGACTTTCTGAAACTGGCTAAACGGGCGATGAATGGGGGCGCGACCCCGATCGACGAGTTGACGGGAACCTATACGATAACCGACGGTATTTTGCGCTCGGATGACCTAGCGCTTAAGTCGAAAACGGCAACCGGAAAGACGACAGTGACCGTAAACTTGCCGGTTCAGGAGTTGGATGCGTCGTCTCGTTTCTGGCTCGCCGAGCATCCGAATTCGCCGCCGATTGGTGTTCGTCATGTCGGCCCGCTCGCCAATCCGCGCACGGTCTTGGATATCGAGAAACTTCAAGCCTATGTTTTGCAGCGGGTGGTTCAGCGCGGGATCTTGCGACAGTTTGGCGGCAAGACACCACAAGCCGCGCCGTCCGTCCCGGTAACCGAAGGCGAACTAGCCAAGCCCGAGGTCGCTCCCATTCCATCATTGGAGGACCTCAAGCCGCGTGATGCCCTGAAGGGTATTCTCAAGGGTTTGCTGAAATAGGAATGCGGCTAAACTCGATAGCCTGATAGATCACGCTTGCTTGACGATCTCGCGCAGAACGTAAACGCGGATCGCGCTGGACAGGTTGCCGGTACGCTCCCTGTCGAGCTCCGTGATCAGTGCGTTCATCGACATACCCTGCTTGCCGGAAAGCGTTTTCAGGGCGATCCAAAACTCTTCCTCGAGTGATACGCTGGTGGCGTGTCCCGAGATCCGCACGGAGCGTTTGCGCAGGCGTGTACCATCGCTCATGCCGCTCGACCCCTGTAAAAAGAGGCGACCAATTCGACATGTGGAGACCAAAGGAATTGATCAATCGGAGTTACTCGAGCGAGCTTGTATCCCGCATCGACCAAGATACGGGCATCGCGCGCGAATGTGGCGGGATTGCAGGAAACGGCGACAACGCGGTCGGGCCCGCCGGTGGCAATGCGCTCCGCCTGAATACGCGCGCCGGCGCGCGGCGGGTCAAATACCAAGGCATCGTAGGCAACCAGTTCCGCCGCTTCCAGTGGTCGGTCCGCCAGGTCGCGGGTCTCAACGCTGAAACGGTTCCGTAGACGATAGCGATTCAGAGCACGTTCAAGCGTGGCGGAGGCCGTTGGGTCCCCTTCCACCGCGTGGACCTTTGCACGACGTGTCAGGTTGAAGCTGAGGGTTCCGCATCCCGCGTGTAGTTCGACGATGTTGGAGGACGAACCCACTCCCTCCAGGACTGCATCCACGATGGCTCTCTCTCCGCCCGAGGTCGCTTGTAGAAAGGCGCCGGGTGGTGGGTTTACCTCAACATCGCCAAAACGGATCATCGCCGGTCTTCGCTCCAAAACTGGAACCACCGGACCGGAAGCGCCGTCTTTCTCCGTCTTGACCGAGATTCTGCAAAGATCAAGTTTCTCCGAGATTTCAGCGAGGGATTCCAGTGCTGAAAGTCCCGGTTCGCGTGGTAGCGTGAGCAGGAGATCGGACCCTGAATCCAGTCGGTTCAATGTTGCGCGCGCGCTTTCCCCAGGAGCCAGTAGTTCCTTCGAGATGGGCGGAAGGCTTCGCGCGATCCGTGGTAGTTCGGGTTCGAGAATGGGGCATTCCGCGATGTCGACGATATGGTTCCCGCCACGCTCGTGAAACCCGATCACCGTCCCGCCGGAAAGCCTTCGCATAACGAACTCAGCGCGCCTTCGTGACCCGGGAGCGGCGATAACAAGCGGGTCGACTTCCGTCGCCTCGAGACCGATCCGACTTAGAGCCGTTATCACCCGCGACCGTTTCCAGCGCTGATAGGGAGCCGGCGCCCAATGCTGTAACCCGCATCCGCCGCATGCTCCGAAGTGACCGCAGGCGGGCTCCACCCTATCCGGTGACGCCTCGATGATCTCGGCGAGCTGGCAGGCCACGCCTTCACCGACGTCATGCAACGCGCGCGCCGATACCTTCTCACCGGGCAACGACAGAGGAATGAAGACCGGACGGCTTCGGTCCTCGTGGTATGATCGGAAGGTCGCGGTTGCGACGCCGTCACCCTTGGCGCCGATATGCTCGATGATGACATCCAGCGGCGGTGTTTTCTCCGAGAACCGTCGTTTCGGGTTTTTCGCACCCCTGCGTTTCCCGCGCACTTAGATCTCGGCGACGCTGGTGGTGCCATGATCCGGCCATGAGGGACGGATTGGCGAATGAGCCTGGGACAGTGTTTCCATGGGAACGAGATCGCGAAGCATCTCTTGCTCGACACGCGCTGCCTCGAGAGCGCTGAGCGTCACTCGCCGGGGATCCTCACCATCTCGCCATTTGCAAAACCGCCGCGCGACCGAGAGCAGATAGCGTCGTCGGTTGGGTGACGTGGGCGGAAGGCGCGGGGGGTGGTCCTCCCGCCGTAAACCCAGCAGATGCTCATGGCGCAGTTCGTCAACGGCGTTGAAGTGCCACATGGGTTGTATCCGTCAAAGACGCCGCGCGTGCCAGATCGCCCGGCCGATGATCTGAATCTCATCCAACGGAACCTCGACATCGCTGGCCATTTGGCCGGGAGATCGGATAAGCACGATGGCCGGATCGCTGTTGGGAAGAAACTCCAGCGACCGCGCGATAAGCCCCACGCCGTCAAACATCACGAATACGCCTGGTGGAGAGGGTGCCCGCCGATCCGTGTCTATCATGAGATGATCGCCCGAGCGAAAGTCCGGTTCCATGGAATCGCCGTCGACACTCACCATCCGCAAGGACTCGGCATTCGCTTTCAGGGCGTATTTGATCCAACCAAGTGGGAAGCTCCAACGCGTGGCATCTGACTCCGGCGTGGCGGGATTCATGCCGGTCCGTATATTGGAGGTTCGAAGTTCCGCGATGAATATTTGATCATCATCGTCCCGAAGCTTGCCGCGTCCAAGCGTCCCCACCTGACCGGGAGGGTTTGGATGCGGGTCGAGCGGGGGCGGAAGTTGATCCGCGTCTCGAAGCACCGACTGATCCACGCCGAGATGCGAGGCGAGCGCGTGACGTACATCCTCGGGTAAGCGACGTGGCGTGCCCCGATGTACGAATTGATGGAGATAAGCGTGATTCTTGCCACAGGCGAGCGACGCCCGTTTCAAGTCGGTTGGCGGGTCTCGATGGGCAATTAGGTCCACCAGACGTGCTCTTACAAGATCATTTTGCATGGCATAAGCTTAATCCGATTCGGGGTTGTTGAGAAGTGGGAAAAAGCGATTGATCAATAGGAATTTTTATCATAATATAGGAATAATATGACGCTCGAATTATTCACGAAGAAATATATAGAAAATATAATGTATAGATATAAAAGAATATAAAAGATAATATAAGAAATAAAAAAATTATATAGATTATATAATATCAAAAATAAATTTGTTTTTTTTCGTGGAGTTTTCGTTATCTGAAGTCATGGCGAAAATGTTTCTTGAATTGGAAAGGGGTCGTAGGGATGAATGGAGCGGCATCTTGGGACGAAGAGCTGATCAAGGTTTGGATCGAGGAGGCTGCGGAAACATTGCGCAGATTGCCTCGTGGTTATGTAAAGCCGAGAGTGACGTACTGGCCGGATGTCGTGCAAAGCGGGATTCGTTCTTTCGGAAGTGCACGTTTTTCCAATAAGTTGGCGGCTCCGTCGCCACGTTCCATTGATCGCATGGAGCGGGTGCTTGGTTGGCTGTTCCATTGTGATAGTGATTCTCGACGCATCGTTTGGGCGCGTGCGTGCGGTATTCCATGGCGTCGGTTGGAGGATATCGACGGGCGTAGCCATGTGACGCTTAGGAAGGTCGTGGATCGTGGCATCGGGGACATACATCGATATTTGCGGCACAACCCACGGGAGGCATTGGATGAGGATAATTCCCCTTAATCGAAAAAATATTGGAAAAAACCTCTTTACAGGTTTTATAAAATAGGATAAAAACTCATCCAGGCTTGGAGAACAGCGCGCGCGCCACTCCAAGCCTTTTTTTCCTTTTCTTCGTGGAGAATCGAATGCCCGCGATCAAGTGGACGACGCCGAAGCGGCGCGCTTTTCTGACGACACTCTCCATAACCGATCTACTCGTACTGATCCGGGTGATCCCTTGGAACCTCGTGGATTCTCTGGCCTCCATGCCGCATTCGTGCCGGTATGGAGGCCTTCCCCCGTCGCCCGTCGAGCTTTTCCAGAGGATTAAGCGATTTGGGCGAGACTCCTTGGTACCAAGGCCGACTTCCGCGATGTTATAACGGATTGCTTCCCGCAAGGAGATCTGGTCGACCATGCCCTCGTTTTCCGCTGACAACCCCAGCCCCAGGTGGCGGGACTTGGTCGCGCTATACCGTCGGATGCACACGGAAGGGGACGGGATGCTGGAGGCGGAAAAGATGTTCGCCGGCATGCCTCGACTGGAGCAGATTACGCATCTCAAGGCGCTTATCGATGCCCATGGCGCCAAGTCTCTCTTGGACTATGGCAGCGGCAAGGGAATGCAATGGCGGATGGACTTCAATCTTGGCGATTTCTTTGAAACCGAAGAGAAGCGACTACGCGACTTTCTCGGCCTTGAGATCGTGAACTGTTACGACCCGGGGTTTGAGCCGTTCTCCAAGCCGCCGCCGATGCGGTATGACGGCGTGATCTGCCTGGATGTTCTGGAACATTGCCCCGAGGACGATATCCCTTGGACCTTGGACCAGATATTCGGCTACGCATCGCGGTTCGTCTTGGCCAATATCGCGAGTTATCCCGCCGCCAAGGTGCTGGCGAATGGCGAGAACGCGCATTGCACCATTAAACCGGCGGAGTGGTGGCGCGAGAATGTCGCCGTTGTCTCCGCCGCCCATCCCGATGTCAGCTATCGGATCCAGTGCCGCGAGCCGTCCCCCGACGGAACCGAGATCCAGGAAATTCTCCTCGAGGGCTGAAGATCCGTTGGGTCTTCGCGTCGGCTCGCCCCCGTGACATGCCCGCGCCGCCGGAACGTTTGGGCCGCATGACCCAAGCGTGAGGCGTTCGCGCGCGATTCCCTACAAAAACTAGGAGAAAGACAATGAAACTTCCCCTGCTTATCGCGGGCGCGTCGGCGCTCGCCCTGCTTTCCGGTTGTGCCGGAGCCGTGCCGTGGAATCCACAAGGCTATTCCGGCATCAATCTTGTCGAGGTCGAGTTCCAGGTGCCCGAGGACAAGGCCGGACCCAAGAGCCTCCGGGTTGTCGGCGGCAAGGAACAGGAAGCCATCAGCTTCAAGGCGACCCTGCCCGACGGCACGATGGCGGAATACAACGCCTCGGGGGTGAAGGCCTTCGATGGCCAAAAGCTCTGCACCGCCGTCGAGGAGGCCGTCTCCGACGACGTGAAAGCCGTAGCGCCGGATATCGTCGACACCGTGATCAAGGCCGTGACCCGGGTGGCGCGGCCATGAAGTATCTCATCGACCGCGTGAGGGAGCGCAGCACCTGGCTTGGCCTGACCGGCCTTGCCTCGGCCTTGGGCCTGGCCCTGTCACCGGAACAGACCGAGGCAATCATCGCCGCCGGCACGGCGGTCGCCGGCTTGATCGGAATCCTGGGCCGCGACCGGCCCTAGAAGCCCGATCCAATTAGGAAGATGGAACGAGCGGTATCCACGGCGCCCTGGGCGCCAATCCCTTAGCTCTATGCCCGACCCCGGCGGCACCGAAGTGACGGTGCCGCCGGTAGGGGGCGCGACACTACGGCATTTATGACAACAACCCCCGGCGCCCGTTTGGGCGCCTTTTTCATTTGTGGAGGAGTTAGCCATGAGTAACGGAGATAGCGCCGCGGCCGCGCGGCAGAAGATTGTAGACGCCCTGACCGGGGCGGCGGTGCTGCACGCCGCCGTTGATCCGGTGCTGCTGCGCCGTACCCTGGACTGGGTGATCAAGCTCCAGGGCGCGGCCAAGCGGAGTTCCATGGAACTCTCCGCCCTGAAGGCCGAGGGCGGGGCCCTGATTGACGACGTGGCCAAGGCGGGCTCGATGGTTGATCAGGCGGTCCGGGAGAAGTGGACGTTCGCCAATACCCTGGCGTTTCGCGGACCGGACAACGTGATCCGGGCCAAGAGCCGGCGCGAGGACAAGACCGAGGTGTTGACCATCGCGCCGAATAGGGAGATGGGGGTGAACGGGGTGACCGGTTCGTCCTATTACGCCCTCTCGCGGCAACTCGCGGCGAGCGGGCCGGCCCAGGACTTGCCTGATGGCGATGCGGCCGTCGCCTCGGTGATCACGGCCCTGGCGGTGCTGGCGGTGGACGGTCATGTTGATCTCGATCTCCTGGCCGGCTCCGGTGGCGTCGGGGCGGCCTTCGCCGGCGCCGCGCGCGCGACCGGTTTCCCCGAGGGCGCTGCGCGCGCTGGCCGGTGGTTTCGAGTGGTTCGACGCTCTCGCCACGGACGCGCGGGAGTTGCGCGATCTCGGCGAGAGCCTGTCCTTCGAGATCGTCGCGATCCCCCAAGTGCAGGTCCCCGAACCAAAGCCTGAGCCAATACCCGGACCAACGCCCAAGCCGACCCCGGCGGGAACGGGCTCGGGTGGAGCGACAGGGGCTGGAAGCGGTACCGCGACGGACGGGGGAGGGGCGCAGCCTTCCATGCCGCCCGATCCCGCGAAGCCCGAACCAAAGGAGGAGTTCGACGAGGAAGCCGCCAAGGCGGCGATGTTGGCGTTGGTTTAGGGGTTCCTGTCGGTTCTATCGGACGCATTGAAGGGCGTCACCGTGGTCTTCGGCGATGGCGACGAGACGCGCAAGACGGCGATCTTCCTCCTGGAAGAGGCGCGCAAGGCGCCGTTTTGGACGGAGGACGAGACCAAGGACTTCACCAACAATGTCTATCTGCGGGCTTTTCCCGAGGCGCTGCGGGAACGCATCATATCGGCGGTTCTGCGGGTCGCGGGTACCGCCAAGGATGATCCGGACGGCAAGGAAGCCGAGTATGATCTGATCCCCCTGTTCAAGGGTATCTCGCTGGAGACCGTTGACTTCGCGGCGGTCGGCGCGCGCCTGGAAGCCGAGGTGATCGCCTATACCGGCGATGCGCGGAGCGCGGGCGAGGAAGATCTCGCGGCGCTTTGGAACGCGGGCCGCGGGGCCTGGACAACCATCCCCCTGCCGGGGCCTTGGGCGGCGGTGGCATTGCTAATCGCGACCTTCGCGGATGCCGGTGCCTCGGGCAGCGGAAGCCAGGCGTTCCGGGAGTTGTTTACCAAGGTGGCGGCGGGCCGCTTGACCAAGGGTTTGGTCAAGACCGGCAAATACGACTTCGGAACGCAGCTGATCAAGATCCTGGAAAGGCGCGGCATCGTGGTTAACAGCAAGCTATTGGAGAGCATCGGCAAATGGGCCGATAAGAAGATCCACGATGTGATGCAGGAATCATTCGAGAGGGCCATTGATGATGTGTTCGGCCTGATCGACGTTCTCAGTGGTAGGCAAACTGATGACTAACGTCAGCCCCACCATTTTAGGAAATACCGTGACCACCAAAAGTCACATCCAAGCTCTACGGAACGCTCATAGAGAACAAGGGCGCGTTCATCATCTTCAGGTACGCCACGACCGCTCCGGTATGCTCGACCTAAGGCTAGCGTTCCAAGGCAATGGTTTTGTGCGGCTGCCTGCGCATAGAGTCTGAATGACTTTTTGAAGTCGATAGGAACCCCGATCCCTCTTTCGTAGGCGTATCCTAAATTGAACTGCGCGGTGCTATGGCCTAGTGCCGCTGACTTGGCGTAAAATTCATTGGCTGTTTGAGGGTTCACAGGAACAGACTTCCCACTACCGTGCATAAAACCGAGCGCGTTGAGGGCATAAGGCTGGTCCATGGTGGCGGCGCGTTCATAGTAGGCGCGGGCTTTGTCGTAATCCCGGTCCATGCCCTGGCCCCGGGCATGCATGCGGCCAATGAAATAGATCGCGTCGGGATCGTTTTGCTCGGCTCGGGCGGTCCAAATCGCAAGGGCCTCCTCGTAACGCCCCGCCGACATGGCATCGAACCCGGCGAGTGTTTCGGCATGCAAGGCCTCGCGTTGCGCGTTACTCAGTATCCAAGGCCGGTCGCGGATATTCAGGTCGTAATAGGTCCAACCGACGCCACCGGCAAATGCGAGTACTAGTAGAACCGCAATCGAGAGCAAAATCTTGATTGGTTTCATGGCCGTGACCTCCGGTCTGAATACAATCTTAACAAACCCAAACCTCTAGGTAAATCCGGTGCGGTCCCGTGCCTTGTTTCTCCTTGCTATGCCAAAGCGCCGGATTGGGCTCTTCCAAAACACATCGAACGCGCATCACCCGTCGGACATTTCCGGTCCGAGCGGACTGCGCTCTCGGACCGCCGAACCCGATCACCCCTAACCTGAAAAGGATCAGATCACGCCTGTAAAGACGCTAACGGCGGCGGCCCTGGTGGCCGCCTTTTTTATTGCCGGGCCAGGAACGGCGGCGGCAATCCAGTGTGGGGATCACAAATCCCTGGTGAAACATCTCAACGACAAGTTCTCGGAGGAGCTTGCCGCCACGAGCCGTGATGCGCGAGGGCGGGCGGTGGAGCTTTACCGATCGCCGTCGGGGTCCTGGACCTTGGTCCTGATCCTCGACGAGGGACCGGCCTGTGTCCTGACCGCCGGCTCGGATTGGAGGGCGGTTGAAACCGGACTGAAAGGGCGTGATGTTTGAGGGGGCCGGCGGTTTCGGCGATGGTGGGGGGCTGACATCTCGCGAAGCCCGCCTCAACGAGAGCCAATCAAACCCTTGTTTCCGATCGTCGCGTCGGTGAGGTGAACCAGCACCTTGGCTATCTCCGTGGACGCCTCGACGCGAACCGGGATCCAAAATCGTGATCCATCGACCTGGGCGATCCAGAACTGGATTACCGGCGGCGGTGTATCGCTTCCGAACCAGGATTTCTTGTACGCCCCGGCCAGGGTTTCGTAGCGAGCCTCGCATTTTTCCGCCGGCCCGGAATAGCTGGAGAACCGATTGGCGGATAGGACCTCCGAGCCCAGATGGTTCAGATGAACATCCGTTCGAACCTTGCCGTTATACACCCGGGCGGTGCCGCCGCAGGCGTCTTGGGGGCTAGCCCTGGTGGCGGCGGCGACGACGGCCGCCATTGGGTCGAGGCTGTCCATCCGCAGGTCATCGGGAACCGGGTCGCGTTCATCCAAGGGGATCGGCGGCTCCACCGTCCAAACCGGCGCGGCCTCTGGTTTCGTGGATCCCTTGATCCGTCGAGACTTTCCCCGATAGCTGGACGTGATCGCGAACTCCCGCGCCCCGGACCTGGTCTCAAGAGGACCCGTGCCATGGGCATGGGATTGAAAAGGAAACAGGTATTCCAGAAAGCCGATGGATTTCCCCGAGGTGGAAAGCTCATAGGCACCCCCTGAAACCGAAATTTTCGCTTCGATTTCAACCGCCGAGATTCCGCCGTAATAGGCTTCGTATGTCAGGCGCGCGGCGGCGTTCTCCGCCGCGTCGACCTCCGAGGTCTGAGCCAGGGCGCCCGTGGTTAGCGCGATAACGCCGACAATCCAATATCCTCGAGAGTTCATGAAATCCGTTTTGATGTCGTCAGGGTTGGATCTTCCAGGTTCCGTCGGGTTGTCGGCACGCCACGCCATAAGCTTGTTCGGTTCGACCATCGATAATGATCTGTTTCTGGAACTCTCGGCAATATGGTTTTGCCGTCGGCGCGGGGGCTGGGGTGATCTCGCGCGGGGGCTCGACGTAAACGACGCGCGGTGGCGGGGACCAGGGACGTGGCCAGTAGTGGGGGGGCGCGGCGCGGCGCGCGTGATGTCGCGAGCGGTGACGATGACGCCAAGGGTCGCGATATCCGCCGTGTGCATGCCAACCCGAGTGGTATATCGAACCGACCGAGATGGACACCGAGGAACCACCGGCGAGCGCCGGGCCGGCGGCGAGGCCGATCACGCCAAAAATGGTCGCCGCGAAAACGAACAATCCCAACGATACCTTTAAGCGCATCTATCCCTCCACCTAGTCGACCGGCGGGCGATTTCGCCCGGACATGATGATAAACGGCCGACCCTTGCGAATCCGTCGCATCATGCCGTGAAAAATCGGGCGAAAACGTGGCAAGGGAATCACAAAACCGTTGGCCATGGCTTATCCCAAAAGGAAACGGGGGCGTCGTTTCCGATCGCCCCCGTCGTCTCGTCGCTTCGTCGGATACTTTAGTAGCGATAGGTTTCCGCCTTGAAAGGGCCCTCGGGCGACACGCCGATATACGAGGCTTGTTCCTCCGACATCTTGGTGAGTTTCGCGCCAACCCGCGCGAGATGCAGCTCGGCGACTTTCTCGTCCAGCGCCTTGGGCAGCACGTAGACCTTCTTTTCGTACTTGTCGGCACTACCCCACAGCTCGATCTGGGCAAGCACCTGGTTGGTGAAGGACGCGCTCATCACGAAGCTCGGATGCCCGGTGGCGCAGCCGAGATTGACCAGGCGCCCCTCGGCCAAAAGCAGGATCCGCTTGCCGTCGGGGAACTCGATCTCGTCGACCTGCGGCTTAACGTTGTGCCACTTGTAATTCTTCAACGCATCGACCTGAATCTCGGTGTCGAAATGACCGATATTGCAAACGATGGCTCGGTCCTTCATCTGCCGCATATGGTCGACGGTGATGATGTCCTTGTTGCCGGTGGCCGTGACGAAGATGTCGGCCTTGGGCGCGTAGTCATCCATCGTCGAGACTTCGTAACCTTCCATCGCGGCCTGGAGCGCGCAAATCGGGTCCACCTCGGTGACGATCACCCGGGCGCCGCCGTTGCGAAGGCTCGCGGCGGAACCCTTGCCGACATCGCCGAAACCGTTCACCACGGCGATCTTGCCCGAGAGCATCACGTCGGTCGCGCGGCGGATGCCGTCCGTCAGACTCTCGCGGCAGCCATAGAGGTTGTCGAATTTCGACTTGGTCACACTGTCATTGACGTTGAAAGCCGGCACCATCAGGGAGCCCTCGGCCTCCATCTCGTTCAAGCGAAGCACGCCGGTGGTGGTTTCCTCGGAAACGCCCCTAACATCGGCCATCAATTGCGGATAGTCCTCGTGCATGATCTTGGTGAGATCGCCGCCATCATCCAACAGCATGTTCGGGCGCCATCCGTCGGGGGCCTCGATGGTCTGGTGGATGCACCACTCGTATTCTTCCTCCGTCTCGCCCTTCCAGGCGAAGACCGGAATGCCGGCGGCGGCGATGGCGGCGGCCGCGTGGTCCTGGGTCGAAAAGATATTGCAGGAGCTCCAGCGGATTTCCGCGCCCAGATGGACCAGGGTCTCGATGAGAACCGCCGTCTGGATGGTCATGTGCAGACAGCCGGTGATGCGCGCGCCGGCGAGCGGTTTCTTGGAGCCGTATTCGTCCCGCACGGCCATCAGGCCAGGCATCTCGGTCTCGGCGATCGCGATCTCGCGACGTCCCCATTCGGCAAGCGAAATATCGGCGACTTTGTAGTCGGTGAATTCAGCCATGTGTCCTCGCTGGTGTCGGGCCGGACGCGCGGAAGTTAAAAGGGCGCTGAACCGGCGAAAATGCTGGACGTGGCGTATAGCAAGCAACGCCCCTCTGGGCAAGGGGCGGACACTGAACCCAGTGTGGTGGCGCCTAGGCCACCACCGTATCAAAAAAGCCGCTGGGTCGATTTAGCGAATCCGCGAGTACCGCAAGCGCTACCTCGCTGAAATCCGCGTTCGGTCTCGGTTCGAGATCGAAGTTGCCGTATGCATCATGGCCGCGAACCAGCATCGCCGCGTCACCACCTCGTGATTGACGCGTGTCGGTGGAGATGTAGCGAAAAACCAGTCCGACGCGGTCGAAACTCGCTTGGTTTGGCCGACCTCCATGTACCAGATGGCCATGATGGACCGAGAACTCCCCCGGCTCGAGGACAAGGTTCGCGATATCCCGATCTTGGATGTCCAGGGTCAATTCCTATTCATAGGCGAGTAGGTTGTCGCTGGTCTTGTTCGCTTGTTCATCCCGAGAGGCAAATCCGGTGCGACCATGAACGATATCACGCATGACGTGGGTGCCTCTTACGGCTTGCATGCACCCACTTTCCAAGGTCGACGGTGTCAACGCCAATCAGATGTTAACGATGTTGTCGACCGGTGAAAGTTCCCAATACGGTGTGTCTTGGTGCCAGCAAACATATTTACCGGTCCGCGCGGTTTTGACGAAGAAGTCGGACGACCACAAAAGTATATCCGGACCGATCGCGGCTTCAACGATGTCGAGCAAAAAAGGGTTGTGCGCGACCGCGTCGACCCATGTCGAAACCAAAAAGGGGTTTGATATAGATCTCCCTGCCGCGCGTTTGCCGCGCCCGTGCTTGGAAACTTTCGTAATGTTCGGCGAGTTCTCCGGCTTCCCGGGGCTCGAACAATCGGATCGGCCAAACCACCCCGTCTCTTTGATATGTTTCGCGAAATGCCGAGAAGTCGAACGAGGCGTGAGGCATGACGAGCTCCGGGGCGAGGTGGATCTCAGTTGAAGCGCAATCCAGAAGGTTGTCGCGCCGAATCCCGACCTCAATGCCGCGAACGGAACAATCGTGGCGCGAATTCCATGGCCGGATGTGTTGACAGTGATCTTGCCCCGGAATACCAGAGCCCAAGACGCCTTCGCGCGGAAGGATTTTCGATTATGCGACTATCAAAATACGTCTCCGGAATGGCCGGCGGCGAAGAGGCTGGTGCCTGGGCAATCCACGGCACCGCCCGACGCCGGCAACGCGCGGGAGAGGATCTTTTGGTCCTGTCCATAGGCGATCACGACTTCACGACCGATCAACGTATCGTCGAAGCCACGATTGAGTCTTTGCGGGATGGGAATCATCACTACACGCCTTCAATCGGCTTCCAGCCATTGCGCGAGGCGGCGGCGAGTTTCCATGCCAATGTGATCGGAGAGACTGTCGGCGTCGAGAACGTCGCGATCGTCCCGGGGGCGCAATGTGGTGTGTTTACCGCCGCGCAATGCGTGCTTGATCCTGGCGACGAGGTTATCGGCTTTGATCCGATGTATGTGACCTATCTCGGAGCTCTGGAGGCGCGAGGGGCCAGGGTTGTTCAGGTTCCGCTGTCGCCCGAGGATGGTTTTTTGCCCGATCCGGCCAAGGTGAGAGCGGCGCTAACGCCAAGAACCAAGGCTATCATGCTGAATACCCCGAACAATCCGACGGGGGTGGTATATCCGCGCGAAACGCTCGAGGCATTGGCGGATATATGCAAGGAGCATGATCTCTGGATGATCTCCGACGAGGTCTATTGCACCATGTGCTATGGACGCCCCCATGTGTCGCCGCGCACGCTGGGCGGCATGGCGGAGAGGACGATATCCGTTTACAGCCTCTCGAAAAGCCATGCGATGACAGGGTTTCGCATGGGATGGATGGTCGCTTCCAAGGACGCGATCGATGCCGCCGACGACGTTGTCAGTTCGATGATGTTCGGCGCGGCACCTTTTATTCAGCACGCCGCGCTTACGGCGCTTACGGATGCCGTGGACACGGTGGAAACCATACGGGCACGTTATCGTGCCCGTCGCGACCTCATTTGCGACGCGTTGGCGGCGGTGCCCAAGATTCATATTCGAAAGCCAGATGCCGGTATGTTTCTTATGATCGATATCCGCGAAACGGGTTGGAATGCCATCGACTTCGCATGGAAACTGCTCGAGGAACAGCGGCTCGCGCTTTTGCCAGGCGAAGGCTTTGGCAAGCAACTTACGGGGCATCTCCGTCTAAGCTACGGCGCCGGCGACGAGACCTTGATCGAGGCGGCGCGTCGCTTGTCGGCGTTCGTGCAAAAAAATGGCTGAGAAGACGCATATGGCGACCCCGGATCGAGCCAAGCTGATCGGTGGTGTTTGGCTGCCAGAAGAAGAAACCCATCTTGTGGACATAATGTTGAATAATCCGCGTGGCACGGTTTTGCGCGACGGCAAGGCCACGTATCAGTTTCATAAGATTGATGCTTGCGTGACAAGATTACCGCCGACGCGTCGACGCGTGTGCATCGATGTCGGAGGTCATGTCGGGCTTTGGTCGATGTGGCTCGCGCGGGCATTTGGTCAAGTTCATGCATTTGAACCCGCCGCCCGTCATGCTGACCTGTTTCGGCACAATGTTCCGGATGGGAATGTAACGTTGCACGAGGTCGCCCTCGGCGAGGAACCTGGAGTTTGTGAGGTTCGCTGGCACGGCGAGTCATCTGGTGACGCCTTTATCGAACCGGGTGTCGGCGACGTGGAAGTTCGAACATTGGATTCCTTTGGCTTCACCAAAGTCGATTTCATCAAGATCGACGTTGAAGGCTTCGAACTACAGGTCGTCGCGGGCGGACGCGAAACATTGATGAGAAACCGACCGATGGTTTGCGTTGAACAGAAAGGCAGGGAAGCGCGGAATTTTGGCGCCGACCCGAAAGGCGCGCTCGACTTCCTCTTGGGCCTTGGCATGAGAGAATTGGTCGAGATTCACGGCGATCATATATTGGACTGGCCCGAGTGAAGCGGAGGGGATGTGGGCTTCGGCGATGACATTATGACTACCGCCCGGGTTCGGGCGTTGCATAAGCAAACACCGGTCAAGGTTCTCATCACTGGAATTGATGGAAAACCTCGTTGGTCGGAGGTTTGGGAAAACAATCCCAAGATCGCCCGAGACCGCGCGAGCGCTGGGCAAACTTTGCGCGACGGCCCCGGCGCACGGCCGCACCTCGATTATCAACGCATGACCCGGGATCGCTTTTTCTTCAACAAAGTCACGCTGGAGCCGGGAGAGATCTTCCTGACGGATGCCGAAAAGGCGCTCGCCCGTTCCGTTATTGTCGTCGAACCCCACGTAAAGGCCGGCGCTAGTCCGAACAAGGACTGGGGGTTTGAGCGTTTCCAAGAACTTGTGAAGGCGCGCCCTGAACTGCCTTGGTTGCAATGTGATCACGGGAGTCGGCTTTTGGAGGGCGTTGAGGTCGTCCCGACCCGGAGTTTTCGGGAAGCTTGCGGCGTGTTGTCGGGAGCGCGGGCGGCGGTCCTACCCGAGGGCGGGATGCACCATGCGGCGGCGGCGCTCGGTGTTCCCGCCGTTGTAATCTTTGGCGCGTACATCCCGCCGTCGATCACCGGGTATGACATGCATGTAAACTTATCGCGAGACGTGCCAGAGGTCGTCGGTTTCAATCGGTCCGAACCACGCGCGCAATCGGCCTTGGCAAACATTGCGATTGATGAAGTTCTGAGTGGCTTGGCGAAGATCCTAAAGCCAAGAACGGCTGGCGGAGCCTAGAGCCACTTCAGCATATCCATTGATGTGGGCGCGTCGTAGCCGTCATGGGTTGAGCGGCCGATCTCCCTGAAACCAAGACGCTCGAACAGCGCGATGTTCTTCCGTAGAGCCAGACGCACTCCGAGAGATACGCCCCTCAGGTCCCGCCGGGCTGCTTCGGTTTCCACGGCTTGGACCAAAACTTCGGCATACCCGCGACGTCTTTGGCGCGGATGGACAGCGAGACGATCCAAGTAGAGCAAGCCGTCTTTCACGGTCGCGCAGACGCATGCGGCAACATGCTGATCCTTGACAATGCCTAGGATAACGCCATTTTCGGCCTTGGCCGTTATGCTCTCGACGGTCTCCCCAAGCGCTCCGGATTCGGGTTTCAGCACGCCGCGATATTCCTCGAACGCGGCATGAATGGTCGCGACGATATCCCGCGGATCGTGATTTACCGCGAATAGATCCTGGACGTCGACTTGCTCGGTCATTGCCTCGTGGCCACGCGGTCCGCGAGGAGACAAAGAATTTCATACATCAGCGTCGCGCCCGCCAAGGCGGTAACCTGAGCGTGATCGAAAGGCGGGGAGACCTCAACGAGATCAGCGCCGACGAAATCCAGGCCCCGCAAGCCGCGAACCAAACGTTGCGCTTCACGGCTTGTAAGGCCGCCAATTTCGGGCGTGCCCGTACCCGGCGCATGGACTGGGTCCAGGGCATCTATGTCGAAGGACAGATAGACTGGTCCCGTGCCGATCACTCGGCGGGCTTCGGCGATCGTCTCGTCGATGCCGATTTCCTCGATCTCGTGCATGAATAGCACCCGCATGCCGGCATCACGCGAATATTCCCAACCATCGGTAAAGTTTTGCGCGCCTCGGATACCTATCTGAATTGTCCGCTTTGGGTCGATCACACCGGCTTCAACGGCCCGGCGAAAGGGGGCGCCATGGTGGAACTTGGAGCCGTGGAAGGCATCCCATGTATCCGTGTGAGCATCGATATGGATCAATCCGACCGGATGTTTGGCGCCCACCGCGCGCAGGATCGGGAAGCTTATGGAGTGATCCCCGCCCGCCGCCAAGGGAATTGCTCCGGCAGATACAACGCGCCTGAAGAACGCGGTGATGTCGTCATTGGCCGCGTCAATATCGTGGATCGCCGAAAACGGCACGTCGCCGATGTCTCCCACGCGTGCCAAGGAATATGGATCCACACCGGTGACGGGGTGAATGCTTCTGGTCATTGACGACGCATTGCGGATTTCCCGAGGTCCGTGTCGGGCGCCTGGTCGATTGGTTACACCGCCGTCGTAGGGGACGCCCGCTATCGCGATATCCAACCCGTCGGGAGCAGGTTGGAAAGGGCGCATCATGAAGGTCGCAATGCCGGTGAAACGTAGCGCCGGCGGGGTATCCTGATCTGTCATATCCGTGGACTTTCCATCACCCTAAAGGCTGGCTTTCAAACGATCCGCCAGCACCGGCATTTCCTCCGCCGTCGCGTTGGCATAGGAATGACGAAAACATTGTTCGTGTTTGTGCCCGAAAAACGTACCGGGCAGGCAAAAATTATTAGGCTCATCCGAATTTCGGCGCGCTACGTCGCGCGCGGCATGGTTCTGGAACGGATGCCGTACATAGGCAAAATAGGCGCCGCTGGAGATTAACCCATAACCAAGATCGTTGGACCGGAAGATTTTCCTGACCGCGTCCCGACGGCCGTTGATCATCGCCCGTTTTTCCGCAACCCAGTCCGCCAGGTTGTTGAGTCCGAAGAGCGCCGCGTCTTGCGCGATGCGCGGCGCGCAAATCGAGATCGTGTCCATGACCTTGGTGACAGCCGCGATGGTTTTTTCTCCGGCGATTACCGATCCGACGCGGTACCCCGGAAGGCTGAACGCCTTGGAAAAGCTATAGAGCTGGATAACGGTATCGCCCCATCGTTCATCCCTGAAGAGATCGTGGGGTGGGCCATCATCGAGAAAATCCTTGTAGGTTTCATCGACGATCAACGCGATTCCGCGTTGCGCCGCGAGATCGCGAAACGCGGCGATTGTCTCGGCGGGATACACAGCGCCTGTCGGGTTGTTTGGTGATACAAGGACGATCGCGCGAGTCCGCTCGGTAACGAGCTCGGCTGCTTGGTCCGGGTCGGGAACACCGCCGCGGTCCGCTCGAAATGGCAAGGCTACGCCCTCGATCCCCTGCATCTGCAGCCACATCATGTGATTGAAGTAGTATGGGATCGGCAGAATAATCTGGTCGCCCGCCCGTGCCAAAGCCAGGATGGCGAGACAATAGGCTTGGTTGCAACCCGCTGATATCAAAACATTTTCCGGACCAATAGAGCCGCCATGGCTCGACGACATATGTTCGGCGAGTGAGGCTCTAAGATCCGGGATGCCGGCAATCGGTGTGTAGCGGGCGGTCTCAACCGCGGCGGTTCGCTCCGCCAAATGTCGACTCAGAGCATCCGCGGGCGGATAACTCGGAACCGCCTGGGCCAGGTCCAACAGTGGTTTGTCATCCGGGAAGGTGCGACCCGCGATCCAGGACTGAGCTTCGGCGATCGGCGGATCGATGGCGCGAATAACATCCGGATTTATCGTTAGCGACATGGGTCCACCCGATCGTTAAACCGTGATTCGGTCACAGGTTTTCGTTGAAATCATCCAGTAGCGCGGAGACTTGCCCTTCCTCGGCTTGATCCATGATCGCCAGCGCGCGTCGGGTTGCTGGACCGGTATCCAACGCACGAATGCGTTGCTTTACCCGGGGAATGCTTTGTGAAGCCATGGAAAGTTCTCGTACGCCCAGTCCCACCAGCAGTGAGGCGAACCTTGGATCGCCCGCGATTTCCCCGCAGATGCTGACTTGCTTTCCCGCCCTTTGCGCCGCGCCCACGGTAAACTGAATCAGCCTGAGGACCGCCGGGTGCAGCGGGTTGTAGAGATCGGCGACCTGCTCGTCCCCGCGATCGATTGCTAGGGTGTACATGGTCAGGTCATTGGTGCCGATCGCGAAAAAGTCGACCTCTTGCGCCAGTGAATCGGCGATTAACGCGGCTCCCGGAACCTCGATCATTACGCCAAGCGGCGATGCCTGGGCAATGTCCACGCCACGACGCCGCAACCGGGTTGAAACGCGTTTCAGTATCGTCTTCACTTGTCGGACCTGATGCACGCTGGAAATCATCGGAAGAAGAAGCCGCACGGGCCCGTGGGCACCCGCGCGAAGTATCGCGGAAAGTTGCGCCTCGAATAGTTTGACTTGTTTGAGGGAGTATCGGATCGCTCGTAGGCCGAGCATCGGGTTCGCGGGTTGGACGGCGGTGTCACCGAGAATCGATGCGAGCTTTTCGCCGCCGACATCCAGCGTGCGGATGGTGACCACGCGGCCTTTCATACCCTCGACGACTGAGCGGAGTAGAGCGTATTGCTCCTCTTCTCCCGGTAGGTCGTCTCTGTTCATGAACATGAACTCAGTGCGAAAAAGCCCGATTCCTTCCGCGCCGGCGCTGAGCGCGCCGTCAACATCCCGGCTTAACTCGATGTTAGCCTGCAAGCCCACCGACGTGCCGTCGAGCGTGGTTGCCGGCAAGGTTCTTAATCGTGTGAGTTGCCGGTTTAGACGTGCTCTCGCCTCCGCTCGTCGCCTGTACTCCGCCAAGGTGTCGGCGTCGGGGTTGACGACAACGCGCCCGGCATCGCCGTCGACGATTACGGTTTGCCCGGAGCGGGCGGCCGCGAGGACCGAGGATGCCCCGAGCACCGCCGGCAGCCCCATGGAACGTGCCATGATCGCCGTATGGCCCTCGGCGCCGCCGAGAGCGGTAACGAAGGCGGCGATCTTCGTTGGATCCATCAGCGCGATATCGGCTGGGCTAAGCTCATCGGCGACGACGATGGCGCCGATGGGTAGTACCGAAAAGGCTTGGTACGGCGTTTCGGTCAACTGACGCAGAATGCGCGACCCCACGTCTCGAATGTCCTGAAGCCTCGCGGCGAGGTAGGGATCCTTGACGCGCTCAAACCCCCGAGCGATTTCTCGAACCATGGCCTGTACCGCCGCCTCGGCGTTTATGCGCCGGTCGCGAATGTTACGTTCCACGGCGTCTATCATCCGCTTCGAACCCAGCATCGCGGCATGGGCGTCAAGGAGCAGACCAAGTTCCTCGGCCGTGGCATCGGCCAACGCCGTGCCTTTATGCTTTAACCGCGATAACTGTTGCTTGGCTTTTGAAAGCGCTTTCGCGAAGCGCGCGATTTCGTCATCCACCGCCTCGGGGCGAATCGTATATTCGGGAACTTGCCCGAGCCCGGTTTCAATGAGATGAACCGTTCCAATCGCGATGCCCGCCGAAACACCCATGCCGTCCATGCTGTGTTCCGGGCTCAAGCCATCGGGCGCCGGCGTGCCGTCAGTCTTCATCGAATTTTCTTTCGACCAAGCGCGCGATCTCATTCATGGCTTGCTCCGCGTCCGGTCCAGACGCCGTCACATGGATCGAACACCCGATCCCGGCCGCCAACATCATGAGGCCCATGATGGAAACACCGGATACCGTTTCGCCATCCTTCGTAACTTCGATCACGCTTTCGAAATCCGAGGTTAACTTAACAAACTTGGCGGCGGCGCGGGCGTGCAATCCCCTTTGATTGACAATCGTGAGTGTGCGCTCGGCGCGAGTTCGGTTCTCGATGTTCACGGCGAGCCTCGCAGAACGTGCGACGCTACCATGATGTATTTTTGACCGGCGTCCCGCGCCTGCGTTACCGCGTTTTCAAGGTCGCATTTTCCACGGACGCTCGCGAGCTTGACCAGCATTGGAAGGTTAACGCCCGCGATAACCTCGATGTTGGAGGATTCCATAATAGAGATCGCCAAATTCGACGGCGTTCCGCCGAACATGTCGGTCAGTACGACAACGCCGCATCCGCGATCGACTTGCTTAACCGATTTCAAAATATCGTCCCGACGTTGCTCCATATCGTCTTCCGGTCCGATACAAACCGTCGAGGTATTGGTTTGCGGACCGACCACATGTTCCATGGCCAGACGCAATTCCTCCGCCAGCGCGCCATGGGTTACCAGCACGATACCAATCGGCTCACTCGTGGTTGGTTCAGCCATCATCCAATCCTTCCGACCCTTCGCGCTAAATTTCTAAACAGCCGTCGATGAATCCAGGTCCCGGTGCCTGAGCGTGACTCCATGACCCGAGGCACGCAACCATTCGGCAAGTTGAATCGAAACGAAAACCGACCGATGTCGGCCCCCCGTACACCCGACGCCGATCGTGAGATAGCTTTTCCCTTCGCCCACATATCGTGGCAGCAGCGGTTCCAGGAAAGATTTGAGGCGATTCATAAATCCCTGAAAACCTTCATCCTGGCGGATGAAATCGCCAATGGGAGCGTCCCTGCCATCAAGCGGGCGCAAGGTCGGGTCATAGTGTGGGTTGGAGAGGAAACGGACGTCGAAAACCATGTCGGCTTCACGGGGGAGGCCATTGCGAAATCCGAAGGACGTTATCGAGATGGTTAGGGAACCCGATCCCTCGATCCCCAATCCATTGACCAAGATCTGCCGAAAGTCGGGCAGGGACAGATGCGATGAATCGATCACGATATCCGCCCGGTCTCTCACGGGCGCGAGCAGGGCGCGTTCCATGCGTAGTCCGTCGGCGATCGGGCGATCCTTGGCGAGTGGATGTTTGCGTCTCGTTTCGGTGAACCTTCGAATCAGAACGTCGTCGTCACAGTCGAGAAAAACCAAAGAGATTGAAACGCCATTGGTACGCAAACGATCAAGGTTTCCTAGGAGGGCGTCCGCGTCGAAGTCACGTGTTCTGGTGTCGACGCCCACCGCGACCATATTCGCGGGTCCGCTCGGGGTTTCCTCGGAAAACGGCGCGAGTAGTGCCGGCATTAAGGAAAGCGGCAGATTGTCAACGGCCTCGAAACCATTATCTTCCAAGGTTTTCAAACAAGTAGTCCGGCCGGCGCCGGAAAGACCGGTGACGAGCACGACGTGTCCGGTGGGACTGGCCAAACTCTGATTCATTTCCAGCCCTTCCAATTTGGGCGTCGCATTGTACATGCGCACGGGGCCCGGATCATTGATTGTCCAGCGAGGTTAATGCAAGTCGGACCTTAGCCACGGCCGACGCTTCGAAGGGAGCGATGTTTAACAACGGGACGTCGATACCCAGATACCGGCAGAGCCGGGGATCGGGAAATCGATGGATCTGCTCGCTTGGAACGAGATCCATCACTAGGGATAGCGGCCCGCGTCGAATGCTCGGCACCGGGAGAATGCCGATACCGCGTATCTCGATGCGACCGGAGATGGTTTCCGGGCATGTCGCGACCAGTGCGTCGTGTTCGCGAGTCAGCATCGTTTGATCGTCAGCGACCAATTGGCCGCCCCCATCGATAACGCGAAGCGCCAGATCGGACTTTCCGCTACCGGACGGACCGCGAAACAGCACGGCCCTGCCGTTGATCGCGACGCATGTCCCATAAACCCGTTCCATGACGCATTGCTCGCGCCACGAGTATGATTTGTCAATCCACGGTTTGGCGACCAAGGCCGGTTGTTCTGGGCAATTCAATCGTGAACCGCGCGCCGGTGGTTTCGCCGTTCGCGGATCTTCGGTTCTCCGCCCTTATCGTACCGCCGTGAGCCGAGATAATCTGTCGGCAGATCGAGAGGCCAAGGCCAGAATGGGTCCCGAATTTTTCACTGCTTGGGCGCTCGGAATAGAACCGGTCGAATATCGCGTCGAGCTTGCCGTCTGGAATGCCGATGCCTTCGTCATCCACGGTGATCGTGATCGAAGATTGTGATGGGATGGCGCGTACCGTAATTCTGCCATTTGGGGGGGAAAACGTGATGGCGTTATCCAATAGATTTCGAATCACCTGTACTAGGTGATCTTCCTTGCCCGTGACGACTAGTTTTTCGCCGGAGCCGTCCACTTCGCAAACCAGACCTCGGTCTTCGATTCGTTCGGTTGCCGTGTAGACTTGGCTCAATGCGTTCAACATCTCGCCAACATCCACGGCTTCGGAGTCCTGGCGGCTTAGTTCGGCGTCAACCCGCGATGCCTCGGAAATGTCACTGATCAGCCGGTCCAGGCGGTCTACATCGTCGAGGATGATTGAAAAGAGCTTAGACCTTTGAGCGGGATCCTCGATCCGAGCCGCCGTTTCCACGGCACTGCGGACGGACGTCAATGGGTTCTTGATCTCGTGCGCTACATCGGCGGCGAACCGTTCAATCGCGTCCATCCGCCGCCAAAGATTATCCGTCATATCACGAAGCGCCATTGCGAGGTCGCCGATCTCATCGCGCCGATAACCAAAGTCGGGAATTGAATGACGCCGGTCATGGCCGGTCCGCACGCGTTCCGCGGCGGCGGCCAGACGTTGCACCGGGCGTGTAATGGAACCGGCAAGATAGAGTGACAACGCCACCGTGATGGCAAACACCACGGCAAAGACACCCAGGATTTCGAACCGCACCGAACGCACGGCTTGATCAATTTTCTTGCCTTCGATCGAGAACAGCAAGGCGCCCAGCACCTTGCGGTATTTTTGAATCGGCACCGCGACGGTCAAGACCAATCCTCCACTCTCCGTGGCCCTGACGGTTTGCACCGATGTACCTCGAAGGGCTTGAATGACCTCTGGATAGGCGTTCGACAACTGCATGACCGATTCTCGGTAGAGCGGGAGGCCGCTCCGTCGGGGAAGCCAATTGACGATACTGTCATACATGCGCTCGGCGATGGCGCGCATGAAACGATCGCTCGTTGGCGGCGGCAGGGGACGAATCAGAACCATGCCGCCCGGACGCCCTAGTCTGAGGCTGTCCGCGATGAGTTCGCCATCGGCGTCGAACACGCGCGCGCGGGATGGAAGCGCGGCGGATGCGCGCCGCACCATCTGTCGGACAAGCGAAGGAGACAAGCGGCGGTCGGCGGTTCGCTCCTGCTCAACCGCGAGCTCTCCGACAGCTCGGGCAAAAAGGTTCGCTTGGTGCGACACCGCCTCAAGCTCGGCTTGGATAAGGCTGTTTTGATAGCGGTCGAGATACAACACGCCGACAAAAAGAATCGCGACCGCGAAGAGGTTGATCGCCAGAATTCTAAGCGTAAGCCGGGATAGCCACCGCTTTCCTCGATGGCGAGCCCCACTTTTCCTCCCCGTTTCCGACGAGACGGCATTCCCGTTGACCCGGTCGGCGATTTTCCGCGTGGACTCCATACCCCAACACATTCCCCCGTGGTCGGCTAGGCGGTGGAGACCGGAGCGACCGCCGGATCACGATATCGGTAGCCAACACCGTAGAGGGTTTCGATTTGCTCGAACTCGGAATCCACCGCCTTGAATTTCTTGCGCAAACGCTTGATGTGGCTGTCGATAGTGCGATCATCGACATAGATCGCGTTGCCATAGGCCGCATCCATCAACTGGTCTCTATTCTTCACATGTCCGGGACGGTTGGAGAGAGACTTGAGAATCAGAAACTCGGTCACGGTGAGGGCGACCGGACGCCCCTTCCAAGTGCATAGATGACGCGAGCCATCCAACACCAGATCACCGCGCGTGATCGTCGTCTCGGATTTCGGATCGGTTTCGTCTTGAGCCAATTCCTGACGGCGCAACAAGGCCCGAATGCGTTCGATCAAGAGACGTTGCGAGAAAGGCTTCTTGATGTAGTCGTCCGCCCCCATGCGCAGACCGAGCACTTCATCGATCTCATCGTCTTTCGAAGTCAGGAAGATGACCGGCATATTGCTGTCGCGGCGTAGGCGGCTGAGCACTTCCATGCCATCAAGGCGGGGCATTTTGATGTCCAAAACAGCGAGATCCATCCGGCCTTGCCCGAGGCCGCGCAAGGCTTCCTCGCCGTCCTTGAAAGTCTGAACCGTAAACCCTTCCGCTTCCAAGGCCATCGAGACCGACGTTAGAATGTTTTGATCGTCGTCAACCAAGGCGATCGTGTTTCCCATGGCCCAATTCTCCTTGCCAGTCATCTCGAGGGGTAATCTCTAGATGGTCAATCGGGCAAACTTGTGGCGCGATTAAGGCGGATGAAACCTACCTTGAGGAATCGTGAAATTTCCAACTGGGAACCATATAGAAAGTCACGGGCATTGTCGCGCGATCACGAGGAACTCCAAGGAACATGAGCACGGCTACGGAAACGACCCCAGAAGCGATAGCTCGCCGTCTTATTCGAAGCCGGGACCGCGCGGCGTTATCCACGTTGCAAAACAGCCGGTCGGGCTGGCCGCACGGGTCCTTGGTCCTGACGGCTTGCGCGCATGACGCGACACCGCTCCTTTTCTTGTCCGATTTAGCGGAGCACACCCAGAACATAAGGGCTGACCCGCGGGTGTCGCTTCTGTTCGACGGGACGGAGGGATTGGACGATCCGCTGAAGGGCGCGCGTGTCTCGGTTTTGGGGCACGCGGAGATCGTGTCCGACGCTCGGCTGCGCGCGCGGTTCCTCGCGCGTCACTCTTCCGCCGAGATTTACTCCGGTTTCTCTGACTTCCATCTCTTTCGCGTTGAAATCGACGCCGCGCATCTGGTCGCGGGCTTCGGCCGCATTGATTGGATTGAGGGCGACGCGGTGCGCTCCGAGTCGAGTCCGATGTTGATTGAGCAGGAACCGGATATCGTGGCGCATATGAATGATGATCACGCCGAGGCCGTCCAGCAATACGCGACCATATTGGCGGGTATGGAGGGTGAGGGATGGCGGATAACAGGATGCGACAGCGAGGGTTTTGATCTGCGACTCGGTGGGGAAACCGCGCGAATTGACTTCGACGTTCCGGTTCGCGACGGCGTCGGCGCGCGCTCGGAATTGATAAGGCTTGTCGGCAAAGCCCGAGAAAGGGCGGGGGAAGCCAAGCACTGATTACAATCAGGTTAACATCGCCTGTTGATTTTTGAGCGCCGATACGCAATCACACCCTTGAAACGATGAACACGGAAGACGCGACGGTGCGTCTGACAATTAAATACGGGTGGAGGGTGCGGTGGCGAAACCGGCGGGGCCGAATGGCCTGAACGATCTCGGGAAACATGGCCTTTACAATACGGCTTCGGTTCACTGGAACCTAAGCGCCCCCGCGCTCTATCAGGAAGCGATAGCGCGAGGCGAGGGCGTGGTGACCGCTGGCGGCGCGCTAACGGTCAATACCGGTGTCCATACCGGACGCTCGCCCAAGGACAAGTACATTGTCGACACCCCAAGCGTGCATGACAATGTAAACTGGGGCCCGATCAACAAACCGATCAGCCCGGAGATTTTCAACAAGATGCATCAGCGCGTCGCGGCCTACCTCCAAGGTCGCGACATTTTCGTTCAGGATTGTTTCGCCGGGGCCGACCCGGCCCATCGGTTGAAGGTACGGGTGGTTACCGAATCGGCCTGGCCGAATCTATTCGCGCAAAACATGTTTATTCGTCCGACCGCGGAGCAGAAGGTCGGTTTCGAACCGGACTTCACAATCCTGCACGCGCCCGGTCTTCAGGCACGCGGCGCCGATGACGGATTGAACTCAGAAACCTTCGTGCTTGTTAACTTCGACGCCAAGATGGTGGTGATCGGTGGCTCGCACTACGCCGGTGAAATCAAGAAATCGATTTTCGGCATTCTGAACTACCTTCTTCCCGATCGCGGCGTCATGCCGATGCATTGCTCGGCGAATGTCGGCGCCGCCGGTGACACGGCCATATTCTTCGGTCTTTCCGGTACCGGGAAAACCACGCTTTCCGCCGACCCGAATCGTACGCTGATCGGTGATGACGAACACGGCTGGTCCTCGAACGGCGTATTCAATTTCGAGGGTGGCTGTTACGCCAAGGTGATCAACCTTTCCGCCGAGGCCGAGCCGGAAATCTACGCGACGACCAATCGGTTCGGGACTGTCCTCGAGAACGTGGTGTTTGATCCCGCGACGCGGGCTCTCGATCTTTTCGACGGAAGCCTTACCGAGAACACCAGGGCCTGCTATCCGCTTGAGTTTATCGACAATGCCAGCGCGACAGGCATGGCGGAGCACCCAAAGAATATCGTGATGCTGACCGCGGACGCGTTCGGCGTGCTGCCGCCAATCGCGAGGCTGTCCCCGGAACAGGCGATGTATCATTTCCTTTCGGGATATACCGCCAAGGTCGCGGGCACGGAGAAGGGGATGGGAAGCGAGCCCGAGGCGACTTTTTCGACATGTTTCGGCGCCCCGTTCATGCCGCGTCATCCAACGGTCTATGGCGAGATGCTGCGCGAGCGTATCGCCAATCATCAAGCCACGTGTTGGCTGGTCAATACCGGATGGTCCGGCGGTCGCGCCGGCGATGGCGGCGAGCGAATGAAGATCGCCTATACGCGGGCAATGGTCAGCGCGGCGCTCGACGGTCGTCTAACGGCCGCGCCGTTGCGGCTGGACGAAAAGTTCGGATTGAGCGTTCCGGAAAACTGCCCGGACGTACCCTCGGACATTCTTCGCCCGCGTACCACGTGGAACGATAAGTCCAGCTACGATACGACGGCCGCGGAACTGTGTGGACGCTTCGCCGACAACTTCAAACAATTCGAGACTCATGTGGGCGACGCTGTTCGCGCCGCCGGTATACGTTCCGCCGCGTAAGGTGATCTAGGCCCATCTGAAAGCTGCCGCGCCGAAAAGCGTGATGGTTCGGCGGGAAGATAACCGATGCCATCACTAGAGACGCTCCTGGTGTTTACCTTGGCGGCGATGGTCATGAATCTGTCTCCGGGCCCCTCCAATTTCTACGTACTTTCCCGATCCGTCGGACAAGGAACGGGCGCAGGGATTGTGGCGGCGGCGGGATTGGCCATTGGCGGTTTGGTGCACGTCCTGGCGGCGACGCTCGGTCTTTCGCTTCTATTCGAGGCCGCGCCACTGCTGTACATGACCTTCAAGTTCGCTGGAGCAGCTTACCTTGTCTATCTAGGCGTCAGGACGTTTCTGACGAAAATCGACCCCGAGGTCTCGGTGGCGGTGAATCGCCGCCCGGGCGCGCGAATTCTAAGGGAAAGCGTTTTGGTCGAGGTGCTGAACCCAAAGACCGCGCTGTTCTTCATAGCGTTCCTACCGCAATTCGTGGATCCGTCCAAGCCGGTCATATCGCAGTTTCTTGTGCTCGGGTTTACCGTCACCGTGACGGCGATACCTTGCGATATCGCGGTCGCGGTAGGCACGGGAAAGATGACGCGTTGGCTGAAGGGCAATCCAGGTGTCCAGCGCTTGCAGAATCGAGTATCCGGTGAAATTCTCGTTGGGCTTGGCGCGTATGTCGGCCTTGAGGGGCGCTTCGACTAATCCTGGAGCGGGATGGAGAATACCCCCGATGCGTGTTCTGGTGGTTGGCGGCGGCCCGGCGGGACTGTATTTCTCCGCCCTTCTTAAGAGTTCAAACCCGGATCATGACGTAACGATTCTGGAGCGAAATCCTCCCGGCGCGACCTACGGCTTCGGTGTGGTGTTTCCGGAGGCGGCGCTCGGCTATCTTGGTGAAGCGGACCGCGACTCCCATGCCCGGATCGTTGAGGCCTTGGAGACTTGGCGCGACCTAACCATCGTTCATCGTGATCATGCCGTCAGGATCGACGGTAACGGGTTTTCCGGTATCGCTCGCCTGGAACTCCTCCGATTGCTCGCCGGTTTTTGCCACCAAGCCGGCGTTGTCGTGCGGCACAATGTGGAGGCGCGGGCGCGAGATCTCGAAGGATATGATCTGGTTGTCGGAGCGGACGGGATAAACTCAGTGGTTCGTGAGTCGGCGCGCGCGACGTTCCAACCTAACATCGAGACCCTGACGAACTGGTTTATCTGGTACGGAACTCAACGGGTATTCGACACGCTGACCTTGACCTTTCGGGCTAGTGAAGACGGTCACTTTGTCGCGCATCACTATCGCTATTCCCCCGAAATGAGCACATTCATTGTGGAATGCGACGCCGAGACCTATCGAGCCGCTGGTTTTTCCGAGATGAGCGATGCCGAGAGCCGACGCTATTGCGAGGGGATTTTCGCGAATGACCTTGAAGGGAACGCTTTGATCTCAAACGCATCGATTTGGAGACGGTTCTCGGTTACGAGAGTTGAGAACTGGAGTGACGGAAACCGTGTTTTGATTGGTGATGCGTTGCGAAGCGTGCATTTCTCCATCGGATCGGGCACCCGCTTGGCCCTGGAGGACGCGATCGCGCTTTGGCGGGCGTTGGTTGAGTTTCCGAACGACGTTGGCGATGCTTTGCGGGCCTTCGAAGCGGCGCGACGACCGGTGGTCGAAAAGCTTCTGAACGCGGCGGCGGGGAGCTATGGGTGGTATGAGCATATCGCGAGGCATATGCGGCTTGAGCCCCTTGATCTGGCCTATGCCTACATGACACGCAGTGGCCGGGTCGACGAGACGCGCCTGAGAAGCATCGCGCCTGGTTTCATGTGCGACTATGATCTCTCAAGATCCGCGAACTAGTATGATTAACGAAGCAATTGAGGTTCTCTGATGTACGACCTGCTTTCAGGTTTGAGGGTTGTCGAGGGATCGGCTTTCGTCGCCGCTCCCTTGGGAGGAATGACCCTGGCGCAACTTGGCGCCGAGGTCATTCGGTTCGACCCCGTGGGCGGCGGCATGGATCATCGGCGGTGGCCATTGGACAGTCAGGGCAGGAGTCTTTATTGGGCCGGATTGAACAAGGGTAAGAAGTCGATCGCGGTCAATACACGCGAGGAAGAGGGCCGGGAACTGATCCGCGCCCTGATTTGCGAGCCTGGCCCGGATCGGGGTGTTTTTCTGACCAATCACCCACCCGGTGGACCCTTCGGTTATGAGGCCTTAAAGGAACGGCGTGATGACTTGATCATGCTTAACGTTCTGGGCAGCCACGATGGATCGCCGGCGGTCGATTACACGATCAATTGCGCTCTCGGGTTTCCTTTCGCCACTGGCCCTCGTGGCAATGACGGACCGGTTAACCACCTTCTGCCGGCGTGGGATCTCGTTACCGGAAGCATGGCCGCGACGGGGATACTCGCGGCCGAAAGAAAGCGTTCACGCCAAGGCGGCGGCAGATTGATCAATCTGGCGCTCTCTGATGTTGGTATCTGGGTTGCGAGCGCGCTTGGTCATATCGCCGAAGCTGAACTTCTGGGCCGCAATCGGGTGGCGGACGGCAATCATGTTTACGGCGCCTTTGGACACGACTTCGCGACCTCGAATGGACAGAGGGTCATGGTCACGGCCTTGACCAAGGCTCAATGGCGCCGATTGAAGAAGGCCGTGGATATCGAAGAGGCTGTCGGGCGGATCGAACAAGGTCGATCGCTTGATTTGGATGACGAAGGTGACCGTTATCAGGCGCGGGACGAGATCGTGGCGCTGATCACGCCTTGGATGGCGGCTCGAGACGTTGCGACCGTGCGCGAGGTCTTGGACGGCGTCGGGGTGCTGTGGGGGCCTTATCGGACCTTTACGGAACTTGTCGGCGAAGACCCTCGTTGCTCGACCGCCAATCCCATGATGGGGCGTATTAGCCAGCCCGGCATCGGTGACTATCTGGCGGCGGGTCTCCCTCTGCGATTTTCCGATGTTGAGGCCCTACCGGTTGCTCCCGCGCCGATCCTGGGAGCGGATACCGACGCGGTGCTCGCCGATGCGCTGGGCCTGCCTGGGCATGCGATAGCGGATCTTCATGACCGGGGCATCGTCGGTGGCCCCGTGGTCTAGGTCTCGGCGCGTTCCAGTACCGCCAAACTGCTGAGCATTCCGTCCATGTCCACGTAACATCCTTGGAGATGGCGTTGACCGGCGCTGGAGAAGGCCGTGCGGCCGTGAAGTACTCGACGATTGTCGACGGCGAAAAGTTCGCCGGGTTCCAGTTTGAAGGCCAAGGCCGCGTCGGGGGCGAAAAGCAGTTCCGCGAAGCGGCGGTAGGCCCCGTAGAACGCGGGCACGTCTTCCATCGCGATATCTAGTTGCGCGAGGGAACGGTTGTTGAATCGGACCTCGGTAATCTCCCCGTGATCATCCACGCTGATCATCGGACGTCGCGCGGTCAGTTCGGTATCCTCCGAGCGATAGGTGAAGCGTACCCAGGTTCGGCTCAGAATGTCGAAGGCCGAAGGATCGGTCCGTCGCAGTTGTTCCGCGGCACCGAAACCATCCACCAGTGTCGTTTCCCCGCCGGCGCTATCATTGCGGAGGCAATGCAGAAGCTGAATCCCCGGAACCGGGTCCCGGTAAGGATTGTCGGTATGGACCGATAAAGCCATGCCGGTATAGGCGAGGTTGACAGGGTTCGCCTCGGCGCGAACGTCAAACAGGCGACCGTAGTTGGTTTCCCGCGCGAAACCGAACCGTTCCGCGACCTCCAGCACCATGCCGGACCTGTTTGGTGCTCCTGTCAGAACAGCGAAACCACGGTCGCGAATATCGGCGAGCCAAGTCGTCAAATGCGCCGGCTTGGTCGATATGTCGGCCCGTTCCGTCTTGGGTGGGCCCTCCTTAAAATCCTTCCGGCTCCACGTCCTTGGTACCGCCTCCGCACGTGTGCAGGCCGGGGCGAGATCGTCCACCATGAAGATCGAGGTTTTATTGTCGGGCGAGAATGTCAGGCGAATGGATGATTGGTCCGCTGTCTCGATCGCCGTGATCCTAGGATCCAAGGGGAGGTCGGTGATGTTGGTCAGTTTTTGACCGTTTCCCGGGTCGCGGTCATCCGGGACATTGTCCCGCAGCCAGATCGCTGGGAGCCGAAAGGTCGCGCCGCCTGCGTCGATGACCAAGGTTCGTCCCTCGTCGGCGATAGCCATGGTCGCTTCGGGCCTGGTTGCATCCATTTTGTTGCTCCCGCCTTTACGGCTATCTGTTCAGCGTCTCCACGTACCATCCAAGCCTTGCTCGTCCAGCCAATCGGCGAACGCGTCGGGCCGGTACCGGGATCTTGCCCAGTCGGAGATCGTCAGACCGCCATGATCCGCCTCGAAATATCTTGGGAAAGACCGGATCCACCGTTGATAGCGTTTTGGTAGATGCAGATACGGAATCGCCGACATCTGGCGTCGAGCATCGGCTGCACCGTCGAGGCCGTCGCGATGCAGAATGTAGATCGCGGCGGCCAAGGCGGTGCGGTCGGCGCCGCCCGAGCACTTGATAAGCAAAGGGCGCGGCGCCGACTCGAAGGCTTCAAGCAAGTCGACCAGCATCCGTTGCTTGGGCAGTCGCCTTGAGTGAAGCGGCCGGTCGAGATAGCCGATGGACAAGCTCTCGCATGCTGCGCGTTCGGGTAGATACCAGGTGGATTTTGGGTTTTCGCCCCGCAGATTCACCACCGTGGCGATACCGTGCGCCTTCAGGAGCTGCGCGACGTGACCGCCATACATCTGCGCGGATCGGTATAGGTTCTCGTCGACGCGATGCCAGTTATAGGCGCGGGCGAGAACAAAATGCCACGGCGACAGGGCGCCGCTCCTATTCCGGCATCCAGGTTGCCGGATCGGCGGCAACCTGATCGCGCGACGCGGAGTTCTTGACCTGATGTTCGCCGTCTTCCTCGGTCGGTGGGAACCAGACCCAGGGGATGCCTTTCTCGCCGGCATATTTGAGCTGGGCGTTGAGCTTTCGGTCTTCGTGATACTGCTCGACCTTGAAGCCCCGGGAGCGCAGGGTATGCGCGGTCTCGCGCACCAAGGCGTAGGGCGCGCCGCGGGTATGAGCGACAAGGATATCCGTCGGCGCCTTGCGACCCGCTTGGATCCGGCCCTCGCGCATGAGCTTGGCGAAGATACGGGTCAGGCCAATGGAAATGCCTATACCCGGCAAGCGCTTGCTGACGAGATCGCCAACGAGATTGTCATAGCGTCCACCGCCGCAAACCGTCGGAAAATCCGGAAAGTCGGCGAACTTCGCTTCGTAAACCGTGCCGGTATAATACGCGAGTCCGCGGGCGATCGAGAGATCCGCGACGAAAGCGCCCTCGGGGAAACGCTCCAACTCGCGCATCACGAAGTGGAGTTCCTCAAGCCCTTGTTCCAGTAACTCGGAGCTGACGCCGAGCGCCCGGACCCGTTGCACGACCGAGGCATCGTTGCCTTGAATCTCCGCGAGGCCGAGAACTTTTTCGATCGTCGCGCCATCTAGGCCGAGCTCGTCGGTCAGCATCGCGCCGACACCCTTGGGGCCGATCTTGTCCAGCTTGTCGATGATGCGGATCGCGTTGCCGGCATCGGTGATGCCGAGCCCGCAATAGTATCCCTCGAGAACCTTGCGGTTATTGATTTTGGTGACCAGCGGACCGGCGCCGATCGCCTCCACCGCCTCGTGCATGATGACCGGGATCTCGGCGTCGAAATGGAGTGGTATCTCCCGCGTATCGACGACATCGACGTCGCATTGCAGGAATTCGCGAAAACGACCGTCTTGCGGACGCTCGCCACGCCAGGCCTTCTGAATCTGATAGCGTTTAAACGGGAATGTCAGGTCGTTCATATTGGCGGCCACGTAGCGCGCCATCGGGACCGTCATGTCGTAGTGCAGCGCGTAGGTCGGCTCCGCCTTGTCCGAGGGATCGGCCATCAGGCGACCGATCGTGTAGATCTCCTTGTCCGTATCGCCCTGTTTTAGCAAAACCTCCACCGGCTCGACGGTACGAGGTTCGATCGACGCGAAGCCATAGCTTTCAAAGACCGATCGCAGCTTGTCGATCCACTCCAACTCGACCATCCGGTATTGCGGTAGCAGTTCCGGAAAACCACTGATGGGACGGAGTTTTTCCTTCGGGGTCATGCGTGATGACATGGGGCTTGCCTTTCACCAGATTCGGCCCTGTTTCAGGGCCAGGGTGCCCGTGACGTCGTTACGCCATGCCGATCGCGTGTTGATAGAGCTGAAGGAGCTCTTCCTGTTCCTGGCGATCCTCGCGATCCAGTTTCCTGAGACGGATGATCTGACGCATGATCTTCACGTCGAAGCCATTGCCCTTCGCCTCGGCGAATACTTCCCGGATATCGGCCGCCAGCGCCGCCTTTTCCTCTTCCAGGCGCTCGATACGCTCGATATAGGAGCGCAACTGATCGCCCGCGATGCCAGCTACCTCGGCCATGATATATCCTCTTCCATCAGTGATCGGGCGGGACAATAGTCTTCCTCCCGGTTGCTCGCAAGGGGTTGACGTTTGGGAACAAATCATGAACAAAGAAAATACCATGAATGATACGTCCACCGCCGAGGACCTGGCCCGGAATCTATGGCGTTGTTTTGACCAGGGGCGGTTTCGCGACGCGTCGGCGTTTCTGGCCGCCGACTTCGAGGCTGTCTGGCCAAACACGCGAGAGCGAATTCGCGGCGCCGGGAATTTTATCGCTCTGAACGAGGCTTATCCTGGGGCCTGGCGTTGTACCGTGGAAGACGTCAAGGCGACGCCTGGCGGCGTGGTCACGACCACGCGGATCAGCGACGGTACGCTCGAGTTGTTCGCGATTTCCTTCCTTGAGGTGAAGGATGGTCGGATAATACGAGCCGAGGAGTATTTTGGCGATGTGATCGAACCACCCTTCGATCGCTCGAAATGGGCGGAACGATACTGATGGCGCCACTGATCGAATGGCTCTTCCTGATTTCAGCCATCGTCGCGGTCCTGGCGACCGCGGTTGCCTTGGTCTCGCGAAAGGGTTTGACACTCCATCGGCGCGCCGGGCGAGTAGGTTGCCTGGCCGTGATTCTTTCGGCCGCTTGCGTGATCTGGAGCAGCCTCGACGCGAACGACCACTTGACGCTGTTGTTGGGCGCTCTTGCAGGGTATCTGGCGGTTTCGGGATATCGAGCGTTGTATCTGAAGCGCCCGGTGCCGCGCGCGACCTTCGGGCCGACCCGCGCGGGGGCCTTGGATAAGGGACTGGCGCAATTCCTGTTGATCGCCGGCTGCGCGATCGCGGCCTGGGGAATGATGACCGTCCCCCTGAGCTTGGATGCTTTCACAACGGCCCAAATCGAGCCAGGTTTCATGATTGGCATCGGCCTGTTCGGGGCCATGCTGGCGTTGCGGGACATGAAGCGGTTTCGCGCTGGACAGCTCGAACCCAGTGGCTGGTTGGTCATTCATGTGACACGTATGCTGGCCGGCCTCGCGATCATCGGGGTTCTTCTCGTTCAAGCGTTCATGCCCATGCTTCCCGAATTTGCGCGTTGGGCCTTACCGGCGGGGCTGGGCGCGCTCGGCGTGGGACTTGCCTGGGTGATCTTGACCCGACGGTTGGGCCGTGACGGAGACCCAAGATCTTTTTACGATATTCGGATCGCGGAACCGGACGAGGTCCAGGATACGTCCAATGCGCCGTGGTAGCGCGGATCAGGGCGCGGTATCACCCATCTCGCAGATCAGTTTCCACTGATCCTCGCTGACCGGGACCACGGAAAGCCGGGATTGGCGAACCAAGGCGAAATCGCCGAGCCGCTCCTCGCCCTTGATCTCGGCTAGGGTCACCGGGCGGGTGAAGGGTCTGACAGCCTTCACGTCGACCATCCCGAACCGGCCGGAGGCATCCGTGTCGTCGGTGTGATACTCGGCGCAAACCTCAACGATGCCGACGATCCGTTTTTCGTTCACCGAGTGGTAGAAGAAACCGAGATCACCGATCTTCATCGCCTTCATGTTGTTGGAGGCCTGATGGTTTCGGACCCCGTCCCATCCCGCGCCCTTGTCGCCTTCCTTCACTTGATCGTCCCAGGACCAGGTGCCCGGCTCGGACTTGAACAACCAATACGCCATTGATGCATTCTCCCTTGGTCTAGACGCGAAGCGAAGGCTCCACCGCGCCGCGTTCGATATCAACCATCCAATTCAGCGCGCAACGGTCGGCTCATCAAGCCCGCGATGGCCGCGCGTAGATCGGTTCCCTGATTGAGGACTTCGTCGACGGCCCTGCAGATCGGCAAATCGATCTCTAGCGCCGACGCGCGCCGCATGGTCGCGCGGGCCGTGTGCCGTCCTTCCACCACGCCGCCCATTTCCTTCAAGATAGTATCCAGAGGAACGTTTCGCCCAAGCGCCTCGCCAAATCGGAAATTGCGGGACTGACGGCTTGCGCATGTCATCGCGAGATCGCCAAGCCCAGCCAGGCCGGCCATTGTTTCTCGGCGTCCTCCCAGCGCGACCGCCAGACGCGTTGCCTCGGCGAGGCCGCGCGTTATCAACGCCGCCCGGGTGTTCTCACCCATGCCGATTCCCGCCGCGATGCCGCAGGCGATGGCCAGGACATTCTTGATCGCCCCGCCGATTTCCGCGCCCACGACATCCTCGGATACATAGGGCCTGAAGGTCGCGGTGCCGATCGCCCGCGCGATCGCGGTGGCCTGGGATTGGTCCTCCATCGCCAAGGTTACGGCGGTGGGCATGTCCCGGACGGCCTCGGCGGCGAAAGTGGGACCGGACAGACATCCCAGCGGGTGATCGGGCAAGATCTCGCGCATAACCTCCGTCATCAAAAGCCCTGTCTCGGTTTCCAATCCCTTGGCGCAGCAGACAAGCGGTCGGTTCGCCGGAACGATGACCCGAAGTGACCGGCACAAGGCGCGAACCGCCTGGGCGGGCACCACAAGGAGAACGGCGTCGACTTCACCAAATCCGGATAGCGAACCGGTGGCCCGGATTCCTGGATCGAGAGCGGTTCCCGGCAGATAGCGATGGTTCTCATGACCGTCGTTTATTGCCTCGACCATCGCGGCGTCTCGCGCCCACAGCAGTGTCTCGGCTCCGGCTTTCGCCGCGATATGAGCGAGCGCGGTGCCCCAGGCGCCGCCGCCGACCACTCCGATCCGACCTATTGTCATGCCTTAACTCCCGCGCCGCGTGCCTTAACCGCGTTCGGATCCAGCGGCCATCGGGGGCGGGGCGCGAAATCCAAGGTATCCACGTCCCCGGCCCGGAGCCTTTCCACGCCCGCCCAAGCGATCATGGCCGCGTTATCCGTGCAAAGCGACGGCGGTGGCGCGACGAATGGCATTCCCCGTTCATCCGCGAGTGCGCCTAGCCTTGCCCGCAAGGTCTGGTTCGCGGCGACCCCGCCGGCGACGACGAAGGAATGCCTCGGACCATGCTCGGCTTTGAAAATCTCCATCGCATTGGCGCATCGATCCGCGAGACTATCGGCGACGGCGGCCTGGAACGAAGCGGCGAGATCATCTACATCCTCGCGACCGAGGCGCCCCAGCCCCTCGATTTTCCGGCGAACCGCCGTCTTGAGGCCGGAAAACGAGAAATCGCAGCCTGGACGACCCGTCATCGGACGAGGCAAGGCGAAGCGGTTGGCGTCGCCCTCCAGCGCCGCTTTCTCGACCGCCGGCCCGCCTGGGTAGCCAAGGCCTAGCATCTTCGCGGTCTTGTCAAACGCTTCTCCGACCGCGTCATCGATTGTCGTGCCAAGGCGTTGGTAATCGCCGACCCCCTTAACCGCCAGCAATTGACAATGGCCTCCGGAGACCAGCAACAACAGATAGGGAAAACCAACACCATCGGTCAGCCGCGCGGTCAGGGCGTGGCCCTCCAGGTGATTGACGGCGATAAACGTAAGCTCTCCGGCCAGCGCGATTCCCTTTGCCATGGTCGCGCCGACCAATACGCCGCCGATCAGGCCAGGACCACCGGTTGCCGCCACCGCGTCGAGATCTCGAAAGCCAAGGCCCGCTTTGTTCATGGCTTCGCGCACGATCATGTCGAGATTTTGGACATGCGCGCGGGCGGCGACTTCCGGGACCACGCCGCCAAAGGGGCGGTGATCGTCGAATTGCGAGAAGATGATGTTGGAGCGGATTATCCGGTCGCCGGTCACGATGGCCGCGGCGGTTTCATCACAGCTCGACTCGATGCCGAGGACAATGGGCGGAGCGGTGCCGTCCGACATGGCCGTATTCGTCCTTTCCTTGCTCTCGCGCCCGGTCTACACAGGCAAACCATGGATGACCAGAATAAAGCCGCGGCTCTGATCCGCATTGGTACCCGGGGCTCCAAGCTTGCCTTGGCGCAGGCCGAGGAATTGCGCAACCGATTGACCGCCGCGCATCCCGAGCTGCGGGACGACGGGGCCATCGAGATCGTGGTTATTACCACGACCGGTGACGCGGTCCGTGACCGCGCGCTCGCCGAAATCGGTGGCAAGGGCCTTTTCATGAAGGAAATCGAGGAGGCCCTGGTTGGTGGTCGTGTCGACCTTGCGCTCCACTCCATGAAGGACGTGGAGACTTTCCTAACGCCCGGTACCGAGATCGCGTGCGTTTTGCCGCGCGAGGATCCGCGAGACGCGTTTTTGTCGCCTGTCGCGGATCATATTGACAACCTGCCCCATGGCGCGGTGGTGGGAACCTCCTCGGTGCGCCGCGCCGCGTTGGTCAAGAACCGCCGGTCCGATCTCCGGACCGTTCTCTATCGGGGCAATGTCGATACCCGCCTCGCGAAACTGGAGGCGGGGGAAGTCGACGCGACGTTGCTGGCGTTGGCTGGGCTCAATCGTCTAGGGCTGGCTGCGCGCGCGACCCGAGTCCTGGAGCTTGACGAGATGCCGCCCGCGGTCGCCCAGGGCGCGATAGGAGCGCAATGCCGGGTTGCGGAAACCGAGGCGGACATTCGGCTACGGAGCTGGCTGGAGGCGATCAACGACGCTGAAAGCGAAACTCAGATCACCGCGGAGCGCGCCATGCTCGCGACCCTCGACGGTTCCTGTCGGACACCGATCGCCGGGCACGCGGTTCTGGGCGAGGATGGCGCGCTAACCTTGACCGGGCATGTGGTGTCGGAGGATGGCGCGCGGTTGCACGGGGCGTGTGAGACCGGACGCGCCGACGCCGCCGAAGCGCTCGGCCAAAGCGTCGGCGAGCGTTTGTTGGCGCAAGCGGGCGCGGATTTGGCGCGCTAACGCATGCGCGTTCTCATCACTCGACCATTTTCCGAAGCGCAAGCGCTTTCCGAGATGCTTAAGGACCTGGGATTCGAAACGTGTATCTCACCGGTTATGGAAATCGTGCCGCGTGAAGTTGAGATCTCCCGAGACAAGACCTATCGGGCGGTGGTGCTGACCAGCGGGAACGCCGTTGAGGCGTTGGTGGGGGCTGAACTGCCACGTGATATACCGATATTTTGTGTTGGCGACGCGACGGCCCGACGGCTTGCCGGGACCGCGTTCTCCGACATTCGCTCGGCCTCGGGTAACTCTGACGATCTGGTGGCCTTGATCACGCGTGATTTAGAGCCCGACGATGCCCCTTTGCTGTATCTTTCCGGGATGATGATCGCCGCGGATATCGGCGCCGCGCTCGCGGATGCCGGCTTCACCGTGGAGCGTCATGTCGTCTATCGAGCGCAAGCGGTCGCGACCCCGAACGAAGCGGTCGTCGCCGCGTTGGCGGCCGGAGAAATCGACGCGGTGCTGTTTTACTCACCGCGTTCCGCTCGGATCTTTCTTGATCATCTCAAGGCCGCCAAATTGGGTTTGATGGCCAAGGAAATGATCGCTTACTGCATAAGTAACGCCGCCGCGGACGTGGCGCGAAATCTGCAGTGGCGCAAGGTGGTCGTGGCAAGCCGTCCCACCCAAAACGATCTATTGGCGCTGTTGCCCAAATCGTGACACAAGGCGGCTATATGCTGCTATTGTCCAAGTTCATTCCAACCAGTGAGCACTGTCATGTCGGTGAGCGACGAGAAGAAATCGGACGCGGATGACACCTTGAAGGAGGATGTCGGCGCGGCGTCCGGACCCACGATCGATCATGACGCGGCGGATGTGGCCAAGCCATCGTCCTTCGTTAGAAAGATAAAGCTCTACGGCGCGTTGGTGGGCGTGCTCATGGTCGCCGTTATCGCCGCCGCGGGGACTTATCCGTATTGGCGCGCGGATGCGGCCCCGGTGTTGGAAAGGGTTGGCCTTGACCTTGAAAATCTCGAGCAACGACTGAACGTTCCGCGCTGGGCGATTACCCATGGCCGCGAGGATGTCGGTCCCGTCGCCGCCGCGAGCAGCGCCGTCGCTCCGACGGCGGAACCCATGAACGAGCCGAAGCCCGAGGCGTCACCGGCCCCGGCTGCTCCCGCCACCGTCGACCTGCCGAAGCCGGTGAGCGCCCCCGAGCCAACGCCTTCGGAGCTTTCCGAGGCATGGCGCGGCGAGCTGGCGTCGTTGGCCGAGCATCTTGAATCGGTCCAGGAACGCATCGCTCGCGTGGAGGATAGGTTGCGGGTCCTGGAAGACGCCACATCGGCGCCGCATTCGAACACGGCCCCATCAACCTCGGCCCCATCGGCTTCGGCCCCATCGGCCTCGGCTACGCCGAGCCCGTTGACGACGACTGTTCCGTCCGATGTCTTGGAAAAGCTTGACCTTCTCGCCACGCGTCTGGCCGATCTCGAAAACCATCAACTGGCGCTTGAGAGCGCTTCGACCGCCCCGGCGCCGGCGCCCTCGGCTGATCAAGGCGCGCTGATAGCGACCGTCGTCGGACTGGCGGAGCGGGTCGCGGCGATGGAAGGGCGCGGGGCTGAAGGCGCCTCGGCGGTCGCCGCCCTACGCGAGGATACGCGGACACTCGCGAGTCGCTTGAGTGGTCTTGATGAAAAACTCGGCTCCGTCGACGCCGCTCTGGCGGACGAGAAGCCGGAGCGCGACAGAGCAACATTATTGCTTTTGAGCGTTGGGCAGTTGGCCGTCGCGACGTCCGGCGCCGACGCATTCGACGCGCAATTGGAGGCTGTTCGCTCGGTTTCGGGCGGTATGGAAGATTTGACCGGCCCCTTGGATCGATTGGCGCCTCATGCCGGAGCCGGCGCGCCGACCCTGGTGATGCTTCGAAGCGCCTTCGCCGGCGTTTCCGACGCCGTGGTAAGAAGCCGGGATGTCGGGGCACCCGAAGGCGTGCTTGGCCAAACACTTTCGCGGGTTGCTTCATTGGTGACCATTCGCAAGGTTGACGAGCTGGCGCCGGAGACCGTCGACGGCGCGTTGGCGCTCGCCGACGCGGCGCTTGCCGAGGGCGATCTCGCGGCGGCCGTCGGCGCGCTCGAAGGATTGACCGGCGCGCCGGGCCAAGCGGCGTCGGCCTGGTTGACCCAGGCAAGGGCGCGGATCACGGTTGACGGCGCGCTCTCGGATCTACAGACGGCGGCGATACGCGCGCGCGCGGCGGCGGGGTGATCGGCCATGTGGCGCGCGCTCTTCTACTTCGTCCAGGTCGCGATCCTCGTGGCCTTGGCGGTCTGGTTGACCGACAACCCCGGCAAGGTCGAGATCAATTGGCTCGGCTACCGGATCGAGACGTATTTCGGCGTTCTGCTTCTGGTCGCGGTGGTCGGCGTGCTGGTCCTCGCGCTGATTTACAAGCTGTTGCGGGGGCTCGTCGTCGCGCCTGGAGAGTTTCTCAGCCGGCGACAGTACCGACGCCGCGAGGACGGTTACCGGGCGCTGGTGCTCGGCATGGCGGCGGCTTCGGCGGGGGATCGGGAGAAGGCGAGGCGGTTGGCGCGCCGTGCCGATTCCCTGCTTCAAGATCTGGAGCTGACCCGACTCCTATCGGCTCAAGCGGCGACCCTGAATGGTGATCCCGTCGCCGCCCGGCGTTATCTCGACGCGCTGGTGGAGAACGAGGAGACGGCATTTCTCGGTCTTACGGGGCTGATGCGCCAGGCCATGGCCGATGGCGACGATGAGGCTTTGCTCGACTTAGCCGAACGCGCTCACAAGATCAGGCCGGACTCGGCTTTTGTGGTCGAAACCCTATTCAAGCTCCAGACCCAGGCCGCGCGTTGGGACGCGGCGCAGGCCACGCTTTTCGACGCGGTGCGCCGAAAGGTCAAAACCGAAGCCGAGGCGCTCGGCCATCGCGCGACCATATTCACCGCCCGGGCGCTGGAGGCCGAGGGGGCGGGACGCGCCTCCGAGGCATCCGATCTCGCCGACAAAGCGCTTGGCACCGACGGCGATTTCGTTCCCGCCGCCGTGATCCGCGCTCGGACATTGGAGCGTGATGGGAAGGGCCGACGGGCGATCCGGTTGCTGGAGGAGCTTTGGGCACGTCGCCCCCATTCCGATCTAGCCGAAGCCTATCTCAAGCAATGGCCGCTCGAGGCGCCGCTGGATCGGATGAAGCGCATCCAGCATCTCACCGACAAGAACGCCAGCGCGTTCGAGAGCCGGATCGCGCTCGCCGAGGCGGCGCTGGAGGCCAAGCTTTGGGGCGAGGCGAGACGCAATCTCATCGATTTACCGGACGATCAAATCACCGTTCGCGTTTGCCGCTTGATGGCGCGCCTGGAGCAGGACGAGCATGGCGACGCGGTGGCGGCCCGGGTTTGGCTGGATCGCGCGGAGACCGCGGCGCCGGGCAAGGCTTGGACTTGCGACACCTGCGGCGCCGTGGCCGCGGAATGGTCGGCCTTGTGCGGAAACTGCGAGGCTTTCGACACCGTTTCCTGGAAACAGCCGCCGCGGGTTTCCGTCTTGTCGAGCCTGCCGGCGCCCGGACCGGTCGTGGAGGCCACGACCCCGGAGGAACCCGTGGAAGTCGACAGTGTCGAGGAAGCGCCCGACCCCGAGAGACCGACGCAAGAACGCCAGGCATCCTAGCTGGGTCAACTCCCCCCGCGAATCCGGATGACATAATAGATAAAATTGTATATAGTATTGGGAGCGTATCAGCCCACGCGCCATCCGAAGTGATGGAAAAGGCGTCCAGAAAGGAGGCCAATGATGGTTGAGATCAGCGCCTTCAACGCGCGCGCCAGCATATCAGCGGTTCCGCAAGCCAACCGCGTATTGCCGCCCGACGGCGTGACCGGCACCGACAAATCCATTTCCGATGGCGGGAAAACCGATGCCGCCCGGGGAGATCTCTCCCAAGGGCAATCATTCCGCTTGGCGTCGCGGACCGAGGCGTCGGTCTTCGCGGTGGACTTGCGGGCGGGCGGGCGCGAAACCGAAGGAATTGCCGAGGCCCTATCCGGCACCTTCGAGGAGTTGCTCGAGATCTTCCACGGCGCGGGCAAGGCGTCGGAGGCCTTGGAAACCGCGCTATCCTCTGTCTCGGACCTGATCGACGCGGCGGGCGAGGACGCGGATGTCCTGGGTGTGCAGCTTCGCGTCGCCAGCGTGGTGCGAAGCTTCGGGGCGGAGAACGGCGAGGACGCGGTCTTCGGAAGTGTCACCGGTTTCGCCATCGAGGTCGGCTTGGTCCGGGGTGAACGCGTCGGCGCCGAGGATACGCGGCTCGTCGGCCTGGCGGGCGATCTGATCGATCTGACCGTGGCGCAGCGGCGCACCGGTATCGTCGATGGTGTTTACCGCATTCAGGATCGGGCGCCGTTCAGCGATGATCTCGCCGCCTTTCAAGGTCGGAACAAGGCCCAAATCGAGGCGCTGCGCAACGCGCTGGATCGCTTGGCGCTGGTCCAGGACGCGCTAAAATCCTACCGCAATGGCGATACCAGGGCCCTGGAAGAGGTGGAAAAATTCTTTCGCGCCGGAACTTTGGACGCGGGCGCGGTAAGAGCGATTTCCGACGTTCGGGGCACCAGTCAGACGGTCGTGCCCGGCGCCGGCGTGTTCAGCCTCAGTTGAGCGCCTGAACGATTTCCTCGCACATCTTCTTGGCGTCGGCGAATAGCATCATCGTGTTGTCGCGGAAAAACAGCTCGTTATCCACGCCGGCATAGCCCGACGCCATGGAGCGCTTAACGAACAACACCGTTTGTGCGTTCTCCACGTCCAGGATCGGCATACCATAGATTGGGCTGGTCGGATCGGTCTTGGCGGCGGGGTTGGTCACATCGTTGGCGCCGATGACAAAGGCGACATCGGTCTGGTTGAAATCCCGATTGATCTCCTCGAGTTCCAAGACCTGCTCGTAAGGCACATTCGCCTCGGCCAACAAGACGTTCATATGACCCGGCATCCGCCCGGCGACCGGGTGGATGGCGTAGCGCACGTTCACGCCACGATCCTTAAGAATGTCACACATCTCGCGCAGGGCATGCTGGGCCTGGGCGACCGCCATGCCGTAACCCGGCACGATGATGACCGAAGAGGCGTTTTCCATGATGAAGGCCGCGTCCTCGGCGCTTCCCGACTTGATCGATTTGTCGCCCTGGGATTTCGCCGCGGCGCCGTCGGTCTCGCCGCCGAAACCGCCGAGTATCACGCTGAAGAACGACCGGTTCATCCCCTTGCACATGATATAGGACAGGATCGCGCCAGATGAGCCGACCAGGGCTCCGGTGACGATCAGCAGGCTATTGCCGAGGGTGAAGCCGATACCGCAGGCCGCCCAGCCGGAATAGGAATTCAGCATCGAGATCACAACCGGCATATCGGCGCCGCCGATCGGCACGATGATCAAGACGCCGATAACGAGGGAGAGAATCAGGATCAGCCAGAACCCGAGCTGGGTCTGATCGCTCACGGTCCAGGCGATCAACGCGACCAGCAGGATACCGAGCGCGGCGTTCAGCGCGTGCTGCCCCTTGAAGACCAATGGCGCGCCGGTGATCAGCCCCTGAAGTTTGCCGAAGGCGATGATCGACCCGGTGAAGGTAACCGCGCCGATCGCCAGGCCCAGCGTCATCTCCACGAGGCTCGCCGGATGGATCGCCAAAAACTGGCCGATACCGTATGCCTCGGGGCGATAGAACGCGGCGGCGGCGACGAAACAGGCAGCGAGGCCGACAAGGCTGTGGAAGGCGGCCACGAGTTGCGGCAGTGCCGTCATCTCGATCTTGCGGGCGATGAAGGTGCCGATCGCGCCACCGATCACGATGCCCGCGATGATCACTTCATAGCTCAGCACGCTGGGCAGCGCGAGGGTGGTGCCGATGGCGATCACCATGCCGGCGATGCCGTACATGTTGCCCTGGCGCGAGGTGTCGGGAGAGCTCAAGCCCCTGAGCGCCATGATGAAGCAGACGCTGGAAACCAGATACAGAATGGCGGAATAATTCTCGGTCATCGTGCGCGGCCCTGGCTCAGCGTTTCTTCTTGAACATCGATAACATGCGTTGAGTGACGATGAAGCCACCAAAGATGTTCACGGAGGCCAGCACAACCGCGCAGAAGCCCATGATTTGCGAGAAGTTCGTCTCGGCCGGACCAGCCGCGATAAGCGCGCCGACGATGATCACCGAGGAAATCGCGTTGGTCACGCTCATCAGCGGCGAATGCAGGGCCGGGGTCACCCGCCAGACCACGTAATAGCCGACGAAACAGGCGAGAACCAAAACCGTCAGACCGAAGATGAAAGGATCAACTCCGGTGGTTTCCGGCGGCGCGCTGGTGGTGACCGACTGAGCCGCCTCTTTCACCAAACGAACCGACTCGCTGGCCAAACGCTCGGCTTCCTCCGCCAGTTGTCTGGCGCGGTCGAGCAACTGTTCGGAACTCATCGCTAAGCCTTTCCGATTGTCCTAGTCCGCTTAACCTTAATCCGCGGCCGCTTTCGTCGCCGCGCGTTTGGGTTTGCCGGCGGCCTCGGGGATGGCGTGGACCGAATCGTGCACGATCTCGCCGGCATTGGTCACCAGGGTTCCCTTGACGATCTCGTCCTCCATATCGACGGACAAGGCGGTCCCGCCCTCGGCGATAAGGGGACTCACGAAATTCAGCAGGTTTTTGGCGTAAAGCGCCGAGGCGTCGATCGCGACCCGGCTCGGCATGTTGGCGTGGCCGATGATGACGACGCCATGCTCCTCGACGACCTTGCCGAGTTTCGACAACGGGCAGTTGCCGCCTTGCTCAACCGCGAGATCAACGATAACGGAACCGGGTTTCATCGCCTTGACCATTTCGGCGCTTACCAAAACCGGGGCGGGGCGACCGGGAATGAGCGCGGTGCAGATGACGATATCCTGCTTGGGGATCGTCTCGGCGATCAAGGCCGCCTGTTTTTCGCGATATGCCGGACTCATTTCCTTGGCGTAACCACCGGCGGTTTCCGCCTGCTTGAATTCCTCGTCCTCGACGGCGACGAAACTCGCGCCCAGACTTTCAACCTGTTCCTTGGCGGCGGGACGAACATCGGTGGCCGAGACCACGGCGCCGAGCCGACGCGCCGTCGCGATCGCCTGCAGACCGGCGACCCCGGCGCCCATGACCAGGCATTTGGCGGGCGGCACGGTGCCCGCCGCCGTCATCATCATCGGAAAGGCCCGGCCGAACGCCGCGCCGGCCTCGATAACTGCCTTGTATCCCGCGAGGTTCGACTGCGAGGACAGCACGTCCATGGACTGGGCGCGGCTGATCCGAGGAACCAATTCCATCGCGTAGCAAGAGATGTTTCGCGCGGCCAGAGCCTCGAACAACGCGCGGTCGCGATAGGGTTCCATGAGGCAGGCAAGCGTCGCGCCGTCCTTCATCATCGCGACTTCGTCGGCCTCGCCCTTCACTGGAGCGCCCGGTCCGATCGGCTTTTGCACCTTAAGAACTATGTCGGCTTGACCGAGCACTTTTTCTGGCCCGTTCTCAACGGTGGCGCCGGCATTGGCGAAACCCGCGTCGGTAATGCTCGCGCCGATCCCCGCGCCGCTTTCCACATGGACCTCCAAGCCCAGGCCCACGAATTTCTTGATTGTGTCAGGTGTTGCCGCGACACGGTTTTCGTTAGGGCGCCGTTCCCTGACAATGCCGATCTTCACGCGTCACGCTCCCCTGGAGTTACGCTACTTGCCGGCCCACGAAGATTTGGACCAAGAAGTTGCCGGAAAATGCCGGACTGAGCGGAATAACGCAAGGCCGTACTGACCCGAAAAGCGGATATGTGAGAGCTCGCGAGGGATCGGGGGGCGGGACGGACGGTTCTAGACCGTTTCTGGTCTTTACGGCACCGCCGTGATGGCTTTTGGTGAGTCGGTCCGCAAGGAGAAACGGCGCGGGCGATGTGGTGCATCGGCAAGCCGTTTCGACGTGGCGGGCGGCCACCAAAAGCCACCTTTCGGGCCGGTTATCGTGAACCAGGGAGGGCGTCGCGCACCTTGGCCGTGGCTCCGCCACGCCCCGCGGCACGCTCCTACCCCAGGAACACGACAACCGGTCACGGTGCTTCCGTAAAGGCCAGAAACTGTCTAGGGAATTCGGGACCGGCGGCGTTGTTGCTCAACCCGCCGCAGTTCGGCGTTTCTAAGGCCGACCAGACGGCGCAGGCCGTCGCGGCAGGCGGTCGGCTTTGCGACCGCGCTTCCGCCGGCTTGCGATACGACTCCGGCGGCGCATTCGGTCTCCGCGCGGGCCAGCAGGTCTGCCCAATCCTCCGCGATTCGGTCGAGCTGACCGGCGTAGTAAGTGTCCCGAGCATTGGCGGACTCGAAGACATCCCGTCGCAAGGTGACCTTGACCTCTCGTGGATACTCGCCGCCGCGCCCCAAAAGTTTTCCTCGCACCGACGCGTTGGCCGGCGTGATTACTTCGCCCTCGAGCGCGCGTATCAGGAGCGGCTGTTTGCTGCCGGGAAGTATGGTGACTTGCTCGGTCCAATAACCTTGGGAGAAGCAACGGATCGTCGCGGGCCGTTTGAACCGATGGAGCGGGACCAACCGAGGCGTGGTGACCGTCATGGCCGCTCCAGCCTTGCCCGTGACATTACACCTAATGCCATCGGGATCGGAAACGATCAAGCTATCAAACGCGACCTTCGGCGCCACCGGAGGTCTGTCCGGCAGGGGGCGAGGCTTCGACCCGCCACATCCGACGACGCCTAGGACAACCAGCAAGGAGATTAAACCGATCCTGGATCTCACCATGGGGAGCACTTGGTTCACCTGTCCGATTGCGTGAAACGTGTTGATCCTCGCCAAGCAATTTGCATGCCGAGCTTAATCACGGGTATCCAACCAGATCGTCACCGGGCCGTCATTAACAAGGCTTACCGCCATGTCGGCGCCAAATTCTCCGGTTTCCACGGAAATGCCCAACGCCTTCAATGCGTCGGTGAACTCTTCCAACAAGGGTATCGCGGTTTCCGGACGGGCGGCGGAAATGAAACTTGGCCGGTTGCCCTTGCGGGTATCGGCGGCCAGGGTGAACTGACTCACCACCAGGACCGAGCCGCCGATGTCGAGCACGGAACGATTCATCTTTCCGGCATCGTCCTCGAAGATTCTCAGCTTGGCGATTTTGCCGGCCAGATGCTCGGCGTTACCGGGCTCGTCGTCGGTAACCGCGCAAAACAGCACCAGCAGGCCCTGGTCGATGGCGCCGACGCATCGGTCTCCAACGTCGACGCGGGCTTGCGATACCCGTTGTATCAACGCTCGCATTGTTGTTTCCTTCTCTCGATATCGATGAGTATCATCGTTGGTGCCTGCGCCAGCCTCGCCTCGCGCCAGTCTCGCGCTACACTAGGCTAACTTCCTGGATGTCCGGTTGAAAGGCCGGTCCAGGGAATGGGGAGGTGAGTCATGCGGCGCGCGATAACATGGTTGCTTGGGTGTCTGGTCGCTGTGTTTCTCGCATCGGCCCCCATCTCCGATTGTGTTGCCCAGACAGCCAGCGCGACACCGTCTCCGTCGGACGAGGATTTCTCGGATGGGGCGTCTCGGACACGCTCGGATCCACTTGAATTCATCAATCGGCCCATCGCCGCGATCAATCGGCTCTTGCGAGAGGGTGTTATCGACCCCGTCGTGAAGGTCTACAAATTCGTCACGCCCGACGTGGCCGAGATAGCGCTTTCCAATGCCGCGCGAAACCTTACGGAACCGTTTTCCATACTCGGCTCGCTGGTGGCTGGAGATACCGAGGGCGCGAAACTCTCGGGCTCGCGATTTCTGGTGAATACCACGTTGGGCGTCGCGGGGCTCGCCGACGTGGCGACCGAGGCCGGGCTTGAGTATTGCCGAGAGGATATTGGTCAAGGTCTGGCCAAGCAGGGCGTCGAGCCGGGCACCCACGTGGTTCTGCCGATACTCGGGCCGTCCAACACGCGTGACCTGCCGGGTGATCTTGTCGAAGTGCTGATTACGCCCTTGCCGCCCGGCGTGACGGTGGCGCGAGCCGGCGTTGAATACGCCGAGAAACAGGAATCGGTCGAGAAACTGACCGAGGGGGCCGTCGATAAATATGTGGTCGAGCGCGAAGCCTATGAACAGCACCGCCTCTATCAAGTGCAGATTACCTGCAAGGTTCCCGAGGAAGGCATCGGAGAGAAAAAGCCCGCGTCGGCGAAATCAGACTAAGCGGCTCTTTCCTTGGTTTCGCGTCTGAACTAAACCCATGGGGTTTCATCCTGTACCCACGCCATGCGGAGGCGTTTCTTGTTGCTTCTAGAGTCGCGCGACGCCGATCGAGTGATCGGCTTCTGGCTTTTCGGGGTCGCCATGATGGTGGCGATCATGGTCGTCATCGGTGGGATTACCCGCTTGACCGGGTCTGGGCTCTCCATGGTGGAGTGGCGCCCGTTGCTGGGGTGGCTACCGCCTTTGAGCGACGAGCAATGGACGCGGGTCTTCGCGCTTTACCAGAACTCGCCGCAATACCTGCAAGTCAATTCCTGGATGGGATTGGAGGAGTTTCGACGAATTTTCTGGTGGGAGTACATTCACCGGCTCTGGGGACGGTTGATCGGCCTGGCGTTCGTGCTGCCATTCGCGTGGTTCCTTGTTCGTGGAAAGGTTCGCCGAGGTCTAAAACTCCGGCTTTTTATTCTGCTGCTGCTTGGAGGGACACAAGGCGCCGTTGGTTGGTGGATGGTGAAAAGCGGGCTCGTTGATGATCCCGCCGTGAGTCAGTATCGCCTGACGCTGCATCTGGGCCTGGCATTCGTGATTCTCGGCGCCTTGTTGTGGAGCGGGTTTGACCTCACGCTCGGCTCAACCGCGCCGAGAGCGCCTCGATTCCTCTACGGTCACGCGGTACTGGCCTTATTCTGTGTGTCGGCGACCGTATTGGCCGGCGCCTTGGTGGCCGGGCTTGATGCCGGTCTGATCTACAATACCTTCCCATTCATGGACGGCGATATCGTGCCCGAGGACTATGCGCATTTGTCGCCCTTCTGGTTGAACCTGACCGAGAACCCGGCCGCGGTTCAGTTCCATCATCGGGTCGCCGCGACGGTCTCGGTGCTGGTCGTTCTTGTCTTGCTCCTGCGGGTGACACGATCGGACCTGCCGGCCGAGCGTCGACTACCGGTGCATCTCCTGGCTGGGTTGGCGCTCATTCAGGCGGCGCTGGGGGTTACGACGCTGGTATTCGTCGTACCCCTGGACCTCGCGGCGGCGCACCAGGCCGGCGCGGTGGCGCTATTCGCTGCGGCTGTTTGGGTCACCCATGGTTTTCGCGGCGTTGAAGGGGCGGGGCGATGATTGACACGGATCTCGGAACCAAGATCCTGCACGCGGTCGATGCCGGTTTTGACGAGCAGATCGAGTTCACCCGGGAACTCGTCCGTAAACCCTCGACCCGCGGCAACGAAGCGACGGCCCAAGATTTGATGGCCGAGGGGTTCGGACTCCATGGCTTCGATATCGACCGGTTCAAGCTAGACCCGGAGGAGTTGGCGCGGCAGCCGGGGTTCTCGCCGGCGGCGGTCAGCTACGAGAACGCATGGTCGGTGGTCGGCTCCTGGCGTCCGGCAAGCCCGAAGGGCCGATCCCTGGTCATGAACGGACATGTGGACGTGGTTCCGACCGGGCCCGCCGACCTCTGGACCTACCCACCTTTCGAGCCGATGATCGACGGCGACTGGATGTACGGTCGGGGCGCCGGCGACATGAAGTCGGGAACGGCGGCGATGATCTTCGCGATGGCGGCGCTGCGTCGCGCGGGGGTAATGCCGGCGGCGACGGTTCACATGGAGTCGGTTATCGAGGAGGAATGCACCGGAAATGGTGCATTATCCTGCATGTTGCGCGGCTATGACGGCAATATAGTGCTCATTCCGGAGCCGAGTGATGCCCATCTGATGAGTGCCCAGGTCGGTGTGATCTGGATGCAGGTGACGGTCCGCGGCATCCCTGTGCATGTTTCGGTCGCCGGCACAGGACAAAACGCGATCGAGGCCTGCACACCGCTTTTCTCGGCGCTGCGCGCGCTTGAGGAGGAGTGGAATCGAGACGACGCGAAACACGACGCCTTCGCCGATCTGGATCACCCGATCAACGTGGTCGTAAGCAAGATCGAAGGCGGTGACTGGACGTCTAGCGTGCCGTCCTGGTGCCGATTCGACGTCCGGGTGGGGCTGTACCCGGATGTGGAAGTCGCTGAGATTCAACGGCGATTGGAAGCAGGTCTCGCGGAGGCGTCCCGCGATCACCCGTTCCTGTCGAACAACCCGCCGAGCATCGCTTGGCATGGTTTTCTCGCGCCCGGCTATGTTTTACGGGGCGGAGAGGAAGCGCAACAAGTGCTGGAACGAGCACATGAGAAGGTTTTCAAGGCGCCTTTGCGTCGGACCGCCTTCACCGGTTTGACCGATGCCCGATTCCGGGGGCTTTACGGATCCACGCCGGGTCTGGTCTATGGAGCTACCGCCGAAAACATCCATGGAATAGACGAACGGGTGAGCCTGGAATCATTACGGCGGCTGACCCAGTCCATGGCGTTGTTTATCGCGGATTGGTGCGGCGTCGAAGCGGTGTGACATCGCGCCGCCGCTTGCGGCGGGAGGGTCTCGACCGGGTGTTAGGAAGCGGCCGACGCCTTCTCGATCCGACGCTTGATCACGCGGGCTTCCGGGCCAAGCTCGGAGTTCCGGGCGCCTTTCAGGAACGCATCCAGGCCGCCGTTATGCTCGATCGTGCGGATCGCGGATGTCGTCAGACGAAGTCGAACCGGGCGACCCAGTGCTTCGCTCATCATGGAGGTCCGCTGCAGATTCGGCAGGAAGCGACGACGGGTCCGGTTCTTGGCATGGCTGACATTATTTCCCGTCAACACGCCCTTACCGGTGATTGAACAACGCCGGGCCATAGTCCCGTCCTCCAAACTTGCAAGCATCCGAGTGTTCCGCGCGCGGCATAACGCGAACGGAAGCGCGGCATATACGGCAGAGCGCGCCGCTCGTCAAGGACCGGTGGAAAAATTTTCCGGATTCGAGCGGCCCGCGTCAGTCACTCTCGACCAGCGCGATTGGCGGTAGCGGTCCGCCAACCCGGACGCTGGCCCCACCATGCACGAGCTTCTCCTTGACCGGGGACGAGAGGACAATCGAAGTCGTGGTGTCTCCATAATGCCTGAGTTGGGCGATCACGTGTTCCAAATGCACCATGGAGGAGACGATCACCTTGATCATATAGCTGTCCTGCCCGGTGATGTGGTGGCACTCCATGATTTCGCTTAGCGTATGGGCGACGGTGGCGAGCCGTTGATGGTGCTCTCCGGTGGTTTTCAGATGAATGAAGGCCAATATCGGGTAGCCAAGCTTCGACGGATCCACGATCGCGCGATACGCGGTTATCAGACCGTGGTCTTCCATCCGCCGCACCCGCTCCGCGACCGCCGGCGAGGACAGACCGACGCGCCGGCCGAGCTCGCTGAAGGAAAGACGGGCGTCGTCCTGCAAAACCCGTAGCAGTTGCCAGCCCACGGAATCGAGCTGTGGATCGGTGCTCAAGGCAAAATCCCCCATTCCTCATGATGTGTCCTTTCAAGGTCTTATCAGGGGCCGGGTTAAGTCAAGCCAATTACCGGTCGGAACATCGAAACGTGTTGAGATTAAAAAGATATTCACTCGAAAACCATTTTCACGGGCAATTGGTAATTATCATTGCACTGAAGGTAGAAATCGAGCTATCGTCCGCACACGATGGTGTGTAGGTATCATACGTGCTGAAAAGCGAGGAGCCGCCGTGCCTAAGGAATTGGGAGGCGATCGCCAAAGAAAGAATATAATGATCGGGCCGCGCCGAACGAGCGTTAGTTTGGAAGACCGAGTGTGGGACGGGTTGGTCGATATCTGCCGTCGCGAAGAACTGAGTATTGATGATCTTTGTACGAGAGTTAACGAACGACGTCTGGCTTCCAGTCTTTCATCCTCGCTCCGGGTCTTTCAACTTACCTATTTTCGGATCATCGTGGAGAATGCCGAAAGGTTGTTGAGCCGTCGCCCGACCGACGGTTTCGCGCATCCTCCTCAAACCGCGTTTCCAAGTCCATTGGAAGTGGCGCTTGAACGATTTTCGACGGATCAGAAACGATTCAGCGGCGAAAACTAAGGCCGCGAACCAAAGGCGCTGGGCCTACCATTTCAGCGCGTCAATCACATGGTCCGGCCTCGCGCCGAACGTTGATTCCATCGTTTCGAGCTTCGAGAACGCGATGTTTTCCTTGCCGTCCAGCAATCCATGCACGCCGGACGCGACGAGCAGAGAGCGATATCCTATGCTATTCGCGCCCAGGATGTCGGTCTCCAGATTGTCCCCGACCATGAGAATCCTCTGGCGATCAGTGATCCCCAATATCTCGGCGCAACGTCGAAAGACCAAGTCATGTGGCTTGCCGATATGAACCACGGAGCCGCCCAGCGCACTGTACCTTTCCGCGAGCGCGCCGGCGCAAATTAGCCGGTCACCACCCTGCGGGACGGTTTTATCCGGATTGGCGCATAGCATGGGCAGCCCGCGCGCCACGCCCTCTTGCAATCGCTCCTCGTAATCGTCGAGCGTTTCTGGAGGATGATTCGGGCCGGCGTTCAAAATCCAATCCGCCTCCGAGACGGATTTCACGATTCCAGCGTGGCCTGGAGGCAAGGTATCGGGAAACCGATCCGGACCCGTGAGATAGACCGGGCCCTTGAACGGCGCCAGTTCGGGAAGCGTGCCGGCGGACAGTTGGAAATGGGTTTCACCACCAGAGGTGACGATGCCGTCATGAAAATCCGCTTCCAAACCGATCCTCGCGAGCCTTTCGCCGACGATGGAGGGAAGCTGCGGCGAATTCGATAGAAAGACGATGCGTTTCTCCAGCCGTCGCAAGCCTTCGAACACTTTCACGACATTGGGGAAGACCTGTCCGCCATCATAGACCGTCCCCCAGACGTCGAAGATGAAGCCGTCATGGAGATCCGCGATGGCGCGTAGACCGGTCAAGGCGTCACGCTCACCACCGTTCATCAGGACCCTCCAGCCGTGGGACGCGGCTCGCCGAACAGATATCCTTGACCGAAATCGATATTGAGATCCAGGAGGTCCAACAGCATTTCCTCGGTTTCGATTTTCTCGACAATCATGTACATCGCCTCGCGGTCAAGCGCTCCCTTCAGGGCGCGCATATTCAGCAGTGGTGTCTCACCACGCGCCATTTCATGCAGGAGATGGGCATCGATCTTGATGAACTTGAAACCCTGACTGGCGAGTTTCGGGATGTCGAGATCGAACTCGCCGAGTTGATCGACGGAGAAACGGAACCCAAGGCCGGCCAGCCTCTGTAGGCTGGTTTGGACATCGTAACTCGGGCTTCGCACGGTGGCGTGACTGAATTCGAACACGAGACTTTCGGCCAAGTGCTGGTTGGCGGCCATGAAATCGATGAAATCGGTGAAAAAGTCGACATCCGTCAGCGTGGCATCGGAGATGTTGCAAAAAAACGCCACATCCAAATGGTCACGCCGGGCTCGTCGCACGAGCTGTACGCAACGGAACAGCAGCAGGTTATCGACGGCCGTGATCAACCCGGCCTCGGCCGCGACGAATAGATATTGTTCGGGGCGTATGACGTGACCGTCTTCGTCGGTGATGCGCGAGAAGCACTCGTAGTAAACACGCTTGCGTTGGGGTAGCCGAACCGTCGGTTGCAGGTAAAGCTGGACCGTGTCCTCCTTCAACGCTTTTTCGAGATAACGCAGGATCGCGTCGTCGTCGTAGTGCCGCATGGGTTCGGGGTGGACCCATGTCTCCGCCTCGTCGACCTCCTTGGCTTGCGCGCCCTCGGTGTTGGATTTTACGGCTTGCTCGGATGGGGCGGGCAGTTCCCGGTCCGGCGGCGACGCCGTGGGTGACGCGCCCGATCGCTTGTCGTTGAACTGTCCCATCAGGCCTTGCAGGACCTTGATTTCGGCAACCACCGCGTCGGTATCGGGAATGCCGTCCAATTGATCGCGAACCCAGGCCAGCTCCTCGCGAACCGCGTCCAATTCAAGTTTCAATCCTTCCAACTCGCTGGACACCCGCCGCGGGTGGTCGGACGCGACTCGATTCCGGATGCCCGTCACAATGACCGCGCCAATAACCGCCGTCAGCCCGGCGACCGCCCAGCCCGGAACACCGATGTTCGGGAGCATCCATTCGGACCCAAGCCCAAGCCCGATCCCGAGAACGGTAACCGCGATAAGCAGACCCCAATACACCCGCGAGAGCCCCTTTCACCGGTTTAATCGACGGTTGATTCCGCCCAGCGTTCCGCGTCGACGCCTACGATTTGCCGCACCGTCTCGTGGCCGTCGGTCCGCAATCGTGTGCCAAGGCCTTCGGTGATCGCGCGGAACAACCCTGGCCCTTTATATATCAAAGCGGTGTAAAGCTGCACCAAACTGGCGCCCGCCCGCAGTTTCGCGTAAGCGGAATCGGGTCCGTCGACGCCCCCGGCGCCAATGACCGGCAATCTGCCCTCGGCGGCGAGATACGTCCATGCCAGCACCTTGGTCGAAAGATTAAACAAGGGTGCGCCGCTGAGGCCGCCTGCTTCGGCCTTGTTTGGGCTCGCGAGGCTGTCGGGGCGGCCGAGAGTGGTGTTGGCGACGATGATCCCGGACACCCCATTGGCGACGCTGATCTCGACGATCTCGCGGACCAGGTCGCGGGAGATATCCGGAGCAATCTTCAAGAGCAGGGGAACATGGCGTTCGACGCCGGCGCCCTCGTCACGGGCCTGAATGACGGCGCCGAGCAGTTTATCAAGTTGATCCGCGGCCTGTAGGTCGCGAAGTCCGGGCGTGTTCGGCGACGAAACATTGACCGTCAGATAGTCGGCCAAGGGAGCGGCGCGCGCCACGGCGACCGCGAAGTCGCCCGCCTGATCGTCGGAATCCTTGTTGATCCCGACATTGACGCCGAGGATGCCAGCGCTCCGGTCGCGACCAACGAGCCGGCTCAGCCCGATATCCAAACCGTCATTGTTGAAGCCATAGCGGTTGATGGCGGCCTGGTCCTCCGATAGTCGAAACACCCGCGGCTTCGGGTTTCCCGCCTGCGGTCGGGGCGTGAGGGTGCCGATCTCAACGAACCCGCATCCCAAGTCGAGGAGTGGGCGCCACGCTTCGGCGCTTTTGTCGAAGCCGGCGGCGAGACCGACCGGATTCGGAAACTCAAGTCCGAAAATCTCGGTTCTAAGCGCCGGGTCGGAACCCGGTAGAGGACCGCGCGGGACCAGGCCGAGCTTCAACGTCTGTATCGCAAGGCGGTGCGCTTGCTCGGGGTCCACCAGCCTAATCAGCGGCATCATCAAATCAGTTAGCGGCATCGCGGTGCTAGACGTCCTTCATAGCGGGAAAGACGTGCTCGCCGTTCTCACCGAGGGGGAGATCAAACTCGGCCACGACCGCGTCGGTGGGGAGCGGTCCATAGAGATGCGGGAACATCTGCCCGCCGCGGGAAGGTTCCCAGCGAAGTGGCGCGCCGAGTTTCCGGGCGTCGACCTCAAGCAGCACCAGCCCGGTTTCGCCCACGCGATGCTTGCGCGCGCTTTCGACAACCTGGCTCGCGGTGGAGAAGTGGAGGAAACCGTCGGCGGTATCCTCCGCCGAGCCCTGGTAGGAGCCTGATGTCTTGGCGCGGTCCCAATCGGCGCGCCGTGATAGGTGGTAAATCCAGCGTTTGTTCATGTCTGGACACTACGTCCGACCTTCGATGGGATCAAAGGAAATTGGCGCGACGATGGTTGATCTCTCCCATCTTGTTCTTTTCTCTTTCTTCCAGGTCGCTGGCCCGCCAGACCCGAACCGACTAAGCTGCGTAGGCATCGCATCGTTTTGTCTAGCGTGGATTGGGAGAGACGCATGGACTCGCTGGTTTATCTCGATGGTGAATGGATCGAGGGCAACCCGCCGGTGTTGGGGCCGGCGACCCTGGCGACCTGGCTGGGGTCGATCGTGTTCGATGGCGCGCGCGCCTTCGAGGGAACCATGCCCGACCTAGATCTGCATTGCCGGCGGGCAATCGCGTCGACCGAGGCAATGGGGATGGAATCTCCGATATCGGCCGAGGAGATCGAACGACTTTGCCGCGAGGGAGTGGCGAAGTTTCCCGATGACGCGATGCTATACATCAAGCCGATCCTTTGGGCCGAGGACGGCTGGATTCACCCGGATCCCGCCTCCACGCGCTTCATGCTCCATATCTTCAACGCGCCGCTACCCGAGGCGACGGGAATGGGGCTCTGTATCTCAAGTTTTCGCCGGCCCGCCGCCGATCAGGCGCCGACGGACGCCAAGGCCGCATGCCATTATCCGAATGCCGGGCGCGCGCTGAAGGAGGCGCAGCAAAAAGGTTTCGACAACGCGGTCATGCTGGACCCCGACGGGATGGTCGCGGAATTGGCGACAGCGAATATATTTCTCGGCAAGAACGGCGTCGCGATCACGCCGGTTGCCAACGGCACTTTCCTGGCGGGCATTACCAGGGGGCGGGTCATGGCCCTGCTGCGGGACGCCGGGGTCGAGGTCAGGGAAGCGGTCGTAAAGCCCCGGGATCTTCTGGAGGCCGACGAAATCTGGTCGACCGGTAACCATGCCAAGGTCGTACCGGTAACCAGGATAGAGGACAGGGATCTGCAGCCCGGTCCGCTCTACAAGAAATCCCGCGAGCTGTATTGGGACTATGCTCACGGGCGCCTTTGATCGCCGGATCAGACCGTGAAGGCGGAGTCGGATACGGGATCAGCGTTGGGTGAGTTTCATTTCGATGCGGCGATTGCGTCGGTTGCCGATCCTGTCCTTGCGCTGATCGATGGGTTGAAACTCGCCATATCCCGTCGCGGATAGGCGTTCGGCCGGTACACCCTCTCGGATCAGGAATTGAACAACGGATATCGCCCGGGCCGCCGAGAGCTCCCAGTTGTTTCGGAATTGCTCGTTGAAGATCGGAATGCTGTCGGTGTGGCCCTCGACCTGAAGGATCCAGTTGAGGTTTTCCGGTATCTTCGGCGCTATTTCATTGAGCGCGACCGCCAGTCGGCGCAATTCGCTCTCGCCATCCTGGGCGATGGTTGCCGAGGCTGATTCAAACAACACCTCTGACTGAAAGACGAAACGGTCGCCGACGACCCGGATATCCTGACGGTTTCTAAGGACTTCCCGAAGTCGTCCGAAGAACTCCGAGCGAAAGCGCGCGAGTTCCTGAACCTTCGAGGCGAGTGCTTTGTTCAAGCGGCTCCCGAGATCCAGGATTTTGACATTCTGGGCGGCGGATTCGGCTTCCGATGCTTCAAGCGCTTGTTGAAGCGAGGCGATCTGTTGTCTAAGCGCCAGTAGTTGGCGGTTCAGCAGGGCGACTTCTTGCCGCGCGGCGGCGGAGAGTCGTTGCTCGTCAGTCAATTGATCGAGGGAAAGGTTGTAATTCGAGAGAAGCTCCTCAAGCCGGACATCCCGTTCCTTGATCGTCTTCTGGGCAAGGGCCGTCCGGCGGTCCGCCGCCTCAATCTCGGTTGTCAGCGCCGCTGTTTGATCGCGGGATTGCGACAGGAGCGCGGTCAACTCCGCGATGCTCGCCTTTTGGTCCTCGCCTTCCTTCGCCAAGACGTTGTTTGACCGCCGCGTGGCGGCGAGTTTGGCGAGCATGTCGCCGAGCAAGTCGCGGGCCTCGGAAAGATCCCCCTCGGTTAGCGCCCCGGATTTCCGAGCGGCGGCCAGTTCGTCGGTTTTCAGCTTTAGTTTTTCGGTAAGCGCGGCCATCTCCTCGCGCGTCAGACGAGCGGATTCACGTTCGATCTCCAGATCTCGCTGGGTCTGCTCGGCGCCAGCCAATGCGCCGCGAAGCTCGGTCTCCATGGCGGCGCGCGCGGCGGCGAGCTCGGTGACTTCGGCTTCCAACTCCTTGCGCACCTTGTCGAGCGCCGCGATATCCCGCCTCAGTGACTCCAGGTCCGAAAGCTGAAGCTTGATGGTGTCGCGGTTGGCGTCCATGACCTTCAGCGCATCCGCCATGCCGGCGCTCAGCTCGTCGCGCTCCGCCTTGACGAGGTTGGCTTCCGACTCAACCGCCCGCAGCTTGGCAAGCAGTGCGTCGCGTTCGCTCAAGACTTGGGCAACGCGTAGATCAAGTCCGTCCCGACTGGATTCGATCTCGACGATCCGTTGCCGTAAGGTCGCCTGATTGGAAACCGCCGCAGCGAGAAGGTCCTCCAATTGGTCACGCTGGTTGGTAAGCTGCCCAATTTGCGCCGTCAGGGCATCGCGCGAGGCGATCGAGGCTTGGAGCTCCGAGGAGAGTTGCGCGACATTCAGGCGCAATTCCGCGCCGGTTTCGCGTTCAAGCGCTAGGAGATCACCAAGTTCCGAGATTTGTTGTTGCAAGCGACTGAGCGCCTCGTCCCGTCCCGAAAGCAGCTGGGTCAGGTAGAACTGCGCGACGATGAAGATCATCAAAACGAAGATGATAACCATCAGCAGCGTCGCTAGCGCGTCAACGAAGCCGGGCCAGATATTGGTATCGCGCGTGCGTGACCGTCGCGAGGTCGCCGCCATGCTGGTTCACCCCCGCCGGTTCAGCGCCCGTCCTCGGCAAGAGCCGCGATGGTGCGCGCCAGGAGCCGGATTTCCTGACGGATTTCCTCGGTGGTCTGATTGCGGCCCTGTTCGCTCTCCTCGAGCAGGCGCGCCATGTAGGCCTCGATGTTGCGCAGATGGGATTGCGAGATTTCATCGCGCCCGCTGGATTGCTGGTCCGCGAGCCGAGCGAGGATCGGCTTGATCTCCAACTGTGCCTCGCCGATCCGCAGCATCAGGTCCTGCTCGACCCGCATCTGTTCCACCAGGGTGGCGAGCTTTTCGTTCAGGCCCATGAGGTTGGCGTTGGATTGCCGGCGCTCGTCCTCGCCGCGGGTGATAACCCTTTGCAGGCGGTCCAGGCTCTCCGCAGTCTGCTCAAACAACGCGGCCTGGTACGCGCTGGCCGAGGTCTCGCCCTCGCCGATCGCCACGGCCCCGCCACTGCTCAAGCGCGTGAGGCTCGACAGCCATTCCTCGAGATCGTTGTAGAAACGGTTCTGCGCTTGGCCCAGTTGCAGGTCCAGGAAACCAAGAACCAGGGAGCCGGCCAGCCCGAACAAGGAAGAGCTGAACGCGGTCGCCATGCCGTCGAGCGGGGCTTCGAGGCCGGTCTTCAGATTTGAGAAGACATCTCCCAAGTCACCACTTTCGATGGTCAGGCCACCGATTACGCCGCCGACCGCGCCGACGGTTCTCAACAACCCCCAAAACGTTCCGAGAAGGCCGAGGAAGATTAGCAGCCCAATCAGATAGCGCGATATGTCCCGGGACTCGGAAAGCCGAGAGTCGAGACTGTCCAGCAATGACCGGAGCGACAGGGTAGAAAGGCTCATTCGAGCGTCGCGCCGCTCGCCGAGCATCGTCGCGATCGGACCGAGAAGCGCCGGCGGCTTCTGTACCGACATGCCCGGTTGACTACTCCGGTAGGATTCGATCCAAGCGACCTCCGGGCCGAGCAGCAAGACCTGCCGTAGGATGAAGATGATGCCGATCAGAAGCGCGGCGAGAATCATCCCGTTCAAGGCCGCGTTGGCCATGAAGGCTTCGCGCAGAGGAACGTTCAGGACCCCGGTGATCGCCGCGACGATGGCTAGGAAAACCAGAATACGCGTGAGGAAACGTTTGGGACTGGTCACAGGGGCACCCCTCTTGGGGGCCGGATCGCGTCGTCGAGCACGGGATGATCGCGATCAAACCGCTTCATCAACGGGGAACCAGAAGCAAAACGTCGACCCGATCGGCGGGGCCGGACTTGTCGCGATCTCCGAGGGCCCGCACATCCATCCTGGTGCTGGCGATACCCTGAGCCATGAGATGGGCTCTCACCGAGAGCGCCCGGGACAAGGACAGGCGACGGGCCTTGCTGGCGTTGCCGTCCACGGACGCGGCATAGGCGAGAAGCTGAACGCGGCTCTTCTCGTTGCTTTTCAAGTCTTTCACCAAGGGTGCCAGCGGGCCCTCCATCTGATCGGTGAAGTCCGATTGTCCTTGATCGAACAGCAACTGAATGGCGCCGCTATTCGGTGCCGCGGATGTCGCGGCGCTTGGCTGCGGTGGGGCCGAGGGCGCGGGCGCGCGCGACGCGGTTCGAATCGGCTTGGGCGGAGCTGGTACCGGTGGCGTGGAAACGATGCTCGGCGCTTTGGGCGGCGCCTTGGCCTTTGTCGTTGTGGGGGCCTGTGTCGTTGCCGGGGCCGTGGTCGCCGCCGCCGCGGCACTCCGCGTGGCGGGTTGGGGTTTCCGCGCGAGCGGTTGTGGCCTGGCCGTCGCGATTATCGGTGGTTTGGGCGCGACCGCCGGCGTCCGCGTCGCCAGAGTGGGGCGTGTTGGCCGCGCGGCGGCTTTCGTGACCGGCGCGCTCGGCTTGGCCACGTTGGGCGCCGCGATGCGAGGGCGTGTCGGTCTGATGATCGGCCGCGGCGCTGGTCGAGTGGAACCAATATCCCGCGATCCGATGCGCGAGCGTTCCCCCCTGAACGGAAGCCGACCGTTTTGCGGGCGCGCATAGGGTAGCAGTCCGGGGCGCAGCAGTTCCGGCAGGGTGGAAACCGGAGGCAGACTGTCCAGCGCGCTGAAATCGACCTCCACGCTTGAGCCGCCATGCCCGCCGATCACCGTCGTGTTCTGAGCGGATAGGGGCGTGGTCACGGAGATACCGACGAAGATCACGGCAAGCGCCAGAACCTTCGCGCCGAGCCTGTGGGTTGGCAGCGCCTTAACTTGCATTTCGCCATGCCTCAAGGACGTGAGACCGAATCACTGGAAGGTAGCTTAAGCGAGCATCTCCCACAACCGCTAGCGCTTGAACGCAATGACGCAAGCTATCCGGCCTTCGCGGGTTTCGCGCCGCGTGGCGGCCGGACAAGCTGCAGCAAACGGTGATGGGTTCGCGCGTTCGCCGCGACCACATCGCCGTTGCTCATCATGCGTGAGCCGCCGGTCATGTCGCTGATATATCCGCCGGCTTCCCTGATGATGATGATTCCGGCGGCGATATCCCAGGGCTTCAACCCGTTCTCCCAGAAGCCGTCATAACGTCCGGCGGCGACATAGGCGAGATCCAGGGATGCGGCTCCCTGGCGGCGAACACCCGCGGTTGCCGCCATGACGGCGCGCAGCTGCTCGGTGAAACGTTCATGTTCGCCGTAACCTAGGAACGGTATACCTGTTGCGATCAGGCAGTCCGCCATGTTGCGTCGCTCCGAGGCGCGGATCCGGCGATCGTTCAAATACGCCCCGTAGCCTTTTTCGGCCCAGAACATCTCGTCCCGTGTCGCATCGTAGATCATGCCGGCGACGATCTCGCCGTCTTCCTCGAGGCCGAGCGAGATCGCCCAATGCGGAATGCCATGCAGGAAATTCGTGGTGCCGTCCAGCGGATCGATTATCCAGCGCCTGCCCTTCGGGTCCTTGCTCTCGACGGGTTTGCCTTCCTCGAGCAGAAACCCATAATCGGGGCGCGCATATTTCAACTCCTCGACAAGCTTGCGCTCGGCGCCGAGATCGGCGGTCGAAACGAAATCAGCCGGTCCCTTGCGCGAGACCTGAAGCTGTTCGACCTCGCCAAAATCCCGCAACAGGCCGCGAGAGACCTTGTAGCAGGCCTTGGCCATGACGTTGATGATCGCGCTGCGCGTCGCCATGACATCTCCCGTGGTGAATCTAGGTCTCTAGGGGCGAAGGGTGGTGCCGCCGGGTCTAATCCTTGGCGCGCTCGACATAGGTGCCCTCGGCCGGTTTCACGACAACCCGGGTGCCGGCCTCGATATGCGGCGGGACCATGATCCGCGCGCCGTTTTCCAGAACGCCGGGCTTATACGACGACGAGGCGGTTTGGCCCTTGACCACCGCGTCGGCCTCCACGACCTCCATGACCACGGTGTCCGGCAACACCACCGAAAGCGCCTCGCCCTCATAGGTTTCCACGGTCACTTCCATGCCGTCCTGAAGATAGATCGCCTGGTCGCCGAGCAACTCGACATTGACCATGGTCTGTTCGTAGCTTTCGGCGTCCATGAAGGTGAGCATATCGTCTTCGCGGAACAGAAACTGTGCCTTGTTCTGTTCCAGGCGCACCCGCTCGACCTGCTCGTCGGCGCGGAAACGCTCGTTCAGCTTGGTGCCGCTCCGAATGTCCTTCAGTTCGACTTGATTGAAGGCGCCGCCCTTGCCGGGCTTCACCGCCTGGGTCTTGACCGCGACCCAAAGCCGGTCGTTATGCTCGATGACATTGCCCACGCGGACAGCGTTGCCGTTGATCTTCATCCCGCGACTCCGTCGGAAACCAGATGTAGTGATGTATCGCGCGGGCTTTTAGCAGGCGATCGCGAAGGTGTCCATGGTTGGCGGCGGTGTCGTGTCGGACGTCGCGTTACGCACTGGCGCAGAAACACGCGCTTTGGATCGATGTATCGGCCCGGGCCTGGGCGATGGCGAGATCTTGGCGCAACATCGCAAGCTCTCCTCCGTCGCCCTTTCCCTCGGCGCAGGCGAGCAGGCCGTGTAGGGCCCAGATATTGCCGGGATGCTGGCAACAGCGCGGGACTCCGTCCAAAAGGCCGAGATCCTCGCGGAATACGGTTTCAGCCTCGTCGAGGCGGCCCTGCTCGACCAAGAGCGCGCCCAGGGCGTGGCGTGGTGGGTGCATCCAGGCCCAGGGTTCGGTGTAGTTGAGAGCGTCATCGCGGGCGACGGCTTCGCGCAGGCATTCGAAAGCTCGGTCGGTATTTCCCTTGCGATACTCCAACTCCCCGTCAAGCATTGCCCGCCCGACACCAAGCATCGCGCGCGCGGTATTGCTCAGGAAGATCATGTCTTCCGGAATTGCCGAAACCGCTTCGATGAATAACTCCCGCGCCCGCTCTCCGGCCTCGATTTCCCCCAATGCCGCGTGGGCCACGCCCCTGCCGTAGGCGTGCATCGCGGCGCTGATCGGTTTCAAGGCCGGATCCTCGGGGGGCGACGTTTCCGTTAATTCCCGCCAGCGCCCGAAGCGGACCAGGACATTGGTTCGCATCGCCGCGTAGCCGTCGAGCTTGGACGAGATGAACGGCGCGCTGGTTTTGATCAGCTCCGGCGTGGCCATCGCCGCCATCCGGTCGGCGGCGCCCAACGCCTTCCGATACTGGCCGAGAAACATGGCGGCGTAGATCAGCAGATGAAGATCGTGGCAGCGGCTGGTCGTATAGAAGTTCCGGTCGCCAACATGCGCCAGGTACTTGTCATCCGCGATGATCGCCCGCTCGCTTTGGCTGACGGCTTGGGCAAAATCGCCGCACAGGACGTAGATATGCGCGGGCATGTGCTCGAGATGCCCCGCGTCCGGACCTTGCCCGAGCAGCAGGTCCGCCGCCGGTAGGGCGCGTTCGGGAAACGGCGACATCTCCAGCGCGTGGATATACATGTG
>JAYOIK010000020.1:0-70694 GCA_038118725.1 Alphaproteobacteria bacterium
CTGCCGCCGGCGTCGGCGGTTAACGGCGGATTGGTCGGCCTGAAAATCTCCCGCGCGGTCACGGTCGCGGCACAAGCCCTTGCCTTCGCAAGGGCGACGGGAATGGGGGCGCAATCGCGACGGGGATGGGGGCGATCCCCTCTCTCCCCCGCAAGAAATCAGCACGCGGGAATTTTTCCCCGCCGATCTCGGTTATGGTCCGGGGATAGCAACCCATGACTTCCGGAGAACTCCCATGGATACCAAGGAACTGTTCGACCAGGGCCTCGCCACCCGCAAGCAGGTGCTGGGCGAGGAATACGTGAACAACTCGATCAACAACGCCGACGAGTTTCAGCTCAAGCTGCAGGAATTCATCACCACCCATGCCTGGGGCGCGATCTGGGGGCGCGAGGGGATTCCGCTGAAGACCCGGAGCATGATCAATATCGCCATGCTGGCGGCGCTGGGCCGCACCCACGAGTTTCGCTTGCATCTCGCCGGCGCGATCAATAACGGCGTCACCAAGGATGAGATCGCCGAGATCCTGATCCAGGTCGGCGGCTATGCCGGCTTCCCCTGCGCCGTCGACGGCTTCCGTCAGGCCAAGGAAGTGTTCAAGGAAAAGGGCATCTAGAACCGCCCGCGACGACTTTCCCGTTTCCCGCGCTTTCGCCGGGGCGGGATCACGTCTAAGCTCGGGCGCATGAGTCGCGCTCCGTTTCTTTTGATCCTTGGATTTCTGGCGCTCCTCCTCGCCGCCTGCGAGGAGGAACCGCCGGAGATCGTCAATCACCGCGAGGCCAAGCCGCCGCCCGGCGTCGGCGGTAGCGGCGATGTCTGCGTGCTGGTGCGCAACCGCGCGCCGTTCACCATCACCGGGCGTGTGCAGCTCAAATCCCGGGAGCGCGCGACCTTCCGGCTGGCGCGCAACAAGGCCCAGAAGCTCTGTCTCTCGGGACAGCTCTTCGGCGGCGACACGGTGTCGTTTATCATCACCAGTTTCGTCACCATCCCGATCTTCTCGTGCTACTCGCGCCATGATCAGTCCATCGACGTCTACGCCAAGCGCCGGGGCGAGGGCTGGATCTATAGCGCGACCTGCGTTCGGTAGGGCAGTGGGAGGAAATGGGCCGACATCCATCGTCGTCCTGGCGTAAGGCAGGACCTCGCGATGCTTGCACTTCGCCGGAAGGGTCCAATCACGTGGCCAACGCCGAGGCCCCGCCGTTCGCCAGGGCGACGGCAAGTTTGAGGTTGTCAAACAGGACGAGGGTTCTCGTCAACGCGGTTTGGAACAAACCGATCTCGCTCTTCTCCCAGGTCAAAACGCCGGATCGCGCCGCGCGAGAAACGCATCCTTGACCTTCCAATCACCGGAAGCTCTAAATCACACGGAGCGATGCCCACTTGGAGAACCGGGATGAATATCGGCGCCGCCGAGCAAGCCTCTGGCCTGCCCGCCAAAACCATCCGTTACTACGAGGATATCGGTCTCCTCATCCCGGCGCGCCGAGACAACGGCTATCGCGACTATGGCCAGACCGATATCCACAAGCTCGCGTTTCTGAAACGGGCAAGAGGCCTGGGCTTCTCGATCGAGGACTGCCGGGCCCTGCTGTCGCTCTACGAGGATCGCAACCGGGCCAGCGCCGATGTCAGGACCCTGGCGCATACCCATTTGCATCGCATCGAGGCCAAGATCAACGAACTACAAGGCTTGCGTGACGCCTTGTCGACGCTGGTCGAGGCCTGTCACGGCGATGCCCGGCCGGATTGTCCGATCCTGGACGATCTGTCCGGCGCCCCGGCGGAGCACGCTTGATGCGCCGGCATATCCTGTCGATCGCGGTTTCGGTCTTCGCCGTCGCGCTGCTCGTCGCCGGACTCGCGGTGTCGTTCCTTGAGGAGGGCGGCGGCTACAAGATCAGCCCCGAAGTAAAACCCGCGCCGCCGCGCGCCGACGCGCCAGCCAGCGGCGACGCGCCGCGAACCATGCCGCCGGCGGTGACCCCGGCACGCTTCCAGCTTCGCCCGGACGACGCGGGGCTGGTCGCGCGGGGCAAGCAAAACTACGCGGCGCATTGCGCGTCATGTCATGGCGTCAACCTGGAAGGCCAGCCGAACTGGCAAGCGCGCGGCGCCGACGGCAAGCTGCCCGCGCCACCGCACGACGCCTCCGGCCATACCTGGCACCATCCCGGCGGCATGCTGTTCGCGATCACCAAGTTCGGCTCGACGCGGATCACGGGCCAGCCCTCGGACATGCCCGGTTTCGCCGGCGTCATGTCGGATGAGGAGATTGTCGGCGTGCTTTCCTATATCAAGAGCACATGGCCGGCGGAGATTCGCGAACGCCATGACCAAATGAGCGCCAGAGGGAGAAACTAGCAATGCTATCTCGCTTGACGAGGCCCGCCGGGCGCGCGTTCCTAACTTTGTCCCTGACGGTTCTGATCGCCGTGGGGAGTGGCCAGCAATCGCGCGCGCATGAGGGCGCGACCGGCATCGTCAAGGAACGCCAGCAAGGCATGGTTGCTTTCAAGGACGCGATGAAGGCCTGGAAACTGGCGCTCGATGACCCCAAGAGTTTGACGCCCGGGGCTTTCGCCGAGATTTCCCGAGACCTGTCATCGAACGCGGGCGCGCGACTTCTCGCTTTGTATCCCAAGGATGGGCCAACGAAACATACCGACGCCTCGTCGCGGATCTGGAGCGAATGGGCCAAATTCGAACGGCTCGCGAACGAACTTGAGGCCCGCGCCCGCGCGCTTGAGACGATGGCAATCGACGAAACCGTGCTACGCTCCGAATTCAAGGCGATCGGCGGGATATGCAAGGCATGTCATGAAAGTTTCCGTGAGCGTTAAATTGATCCTCGGTCGGATCGCAAGCATCGGCCTACTTGTGGTGCTATCCGCGCAACCCGCGAGCGCCAGCGAGAAGTGGCGCGACCTGGTCGAGGCCGCCGGATATGCCTACCAAGCCAATCGCGCTGTCCAAGCCCAGCAATTGCTGGAGGAAGCGGTCGGCCATACCGAGCCGGGTACCGAGGCGCGCGCCGCCGTGCTCAACAACCTGGCCGTCGTGCTCGAGGCCAACGGATTTCTGGACGCCGCCGAAACCCTCTACGGACAGGTCATCGGCATCTGGGCCAAGGTGCTGGGTCCCGATCATCAGAACGTTTCGCGCACCCTTGGCAATCTCGGGGATCTGCATCATCGCCGAGGCGAATTGGACAAGGCGGTGGAAGCCTATGAGGTCGCCATCGCGACAATCGCCGGCGCCACGACGGCGGACGCGCTCGAGGTCAGGCGCGCCCTTCATAACAACTACGCTCGGGTGCTGACCGAGATGGGCCGCGACAAGGAAGCCGATGCCGCGCGCCTGAAGGCGTTTCCTCCGGGAAACTAGCGCGCGATCACCAAACAATGAGTATCGATACACGCAGGGAGATTTGCTCATGGATTTAGGAATTACCGGTCGCAAGGCCATCGTATGTGGTTCCAGCCGAGGTCTCGGCAAGGCCTGCGCCACCTCGCTCGCACGGGCCGGCTGCGTGGTCGTGGTGAACGGCATCAATCCCGAGCGTCTCGCCGAGACCGCCGGCGAGATTCGCCGCGCCACCAACGCCGAGATCATCGAAGTCGCCGCCGATGTCACCACGCCGGAAGGACAGGAAGCGCTCTTCGCCGCCTGCCCCGATCCGGACATCTTGATCACCAATGCCGGCGGTCCGCCCTATAAGGATTTCCGCGAGTTGGAGCGCGAGGCAATGTTGACCGGCGTCACCTGGAACATGATCACTCCGATCGAATTGATCCAGCGCACCGTCGACGGCATGGCCGAGCGCGGGTTTGGGCGCATTCTCAACATCACCTCGGTTTCGGTGAAGATGCCGGTCTTCGGCCTGGATCTTTCAAGCGGAGCGCGGGCCGGCCTGACCGCGTTCTGTGCCGGTGTGTGCCGGTCGGTCGCGCATGCCGGGGTGACCATCAATCACATTCAGCCCGGTTTTTTCGACACCGATCGCTATCGCGCCGGGATCGACGCGGCGGCCAAGACCTTCGGCATGCCCCATGACGAGGCCCATGCCGAGCGGGTCGCCACCGTTCCCGCCAAGCGCGCCGGCACGCCCGAGGAATTCGGCGAGGCCGCCGCCTTTCTGTGCAGCGCCCAGGCCGGCTATATTACCGGACAGAGTCTGTTGCTGGATGGCGGCCTGTATAACAGCTCGTTCTGATCATCACGCCCCCGTCGGGAGCTCCCATGGCGGAAAAGACCTTCGAGACCGCGACGGTCCTCATCGCCGAGGATGTCGATGTCGCGCGCATGATCCTCAAGCGTCATCTGATCAAGCTTGGCGTGCCGACCGTCCTGGAGGCGGTCGACGGAGACCAGACGATGGCGCTGCTGGCCGAACATGGCGACGCCGTCGACGCGGCGATCATCGACTTTCAGATGTCCGGTAAACATGGTTTGCAGGTTCTAAAAGCGATTAGAACCGGCGAGGCGAATGTCCGCCGCAATCTTCCCGTGGCGCTTCTGACCGGGCAACTTGAAGCCGCGCTGGAGGCGCTGGCGGGACGGCTCGACCTCGACGCGTTCCTTGGTAAACCGGTGCGCGCCGATGTTCTGGAGGACACGATGCGGCTGCTGCTCGCCAGCGATCGCGAGGCCAACGACAGCTATGACGTGGCCGAGGCGGACCGACCGCTCGATGACCTACTGACTTCCATGTAAAATCAAACGCCCAATTGTGGGCCGTGGATCAGCGCTCCGTGAAGCCCAGTGACAGAGCCCGGCTCACCGGCTTACTGAGATATTCGAACAGCGTGCGTTGGCCGGTTCGAATATCCGCCTGCACGACCATGCCCGGCAGGATCCGGTTCTCTCCCGCCTGTCCGCCCACCTGATCGTTCTCGAGTTCGAGCACGACCTTGTAAAAGGCCTTTCCGGTCTCGCTGGCGACGGTGGTCGGCGAGATATGACGCACATGGCCCGCCACGCCGCCGAACTGCGCATAGTCATAGGCGGTGAAGCGGACCGTTGCCTCCTGACCGATCTCCACGAAACCGATATCCTTGGGGTTGAGTTTGACCTCGACGACCATCCTGTCATCCAGGGGCACGATCTCCGCGACCGCCTCGTCCGCCGAGACCACGCTTCCAACCGTCGAATAGGTGAGCTTCTGAACCACGCCACGCACCGGCGCGCGAACCTCCAGCCGCTTAACCCGATCTTCGTAACGGGCCATGGATTCTCGGATTTCCGACAGCTCCGCCGACACCGTGCTGATTTCCGAGAGCGCGTCGTTCTTCAGACGGCTCTCGACTTCCGCCAACCGGGTCTCGGCCTCGGCAACACCCTCCTTGGCGCGGGCGATCAACCCCTCGATCTGCAGCAGCTGACCGCGGGTGGTGTTGAGCAGCCGCAACACGTCGAGATATTTGAAACGCGGGGTTAGGCCTTTTTTCATCAAGCCTTCGCGAAGGGTCGCTTCCTCGGCGACCAGCTCGACACTGCGCTCGATCGTGGATTTTTGTTCGAACAGGGTCTTGAGCGCGACGCGCCTTTCATTGATCTGTCGGCCCAAGACCTTCAACTGGTTGTCGCGACTCTCGTTCTGCGAGCGAAGCAAGGCTAGGTGCTCGGCCACCAGGGCCGGAAAAAACCGGTCACGCTCGCCAAAGGAGGGCTCATCACCGGTTACGAATGCGTTCAACCGAGTAAAGCGCGCTTGCAGCGAAGTCTCGCGGGCCCGCAACTGCGCGAGCTCCGACCGTGCGAAGGTCGGGCTGAGGAGCAGCAACAGATCCCCATCCTCGACGATCTGACCCTCCTCCACCAGGACATCCGCGACGATACCGCCCTCGAGATGCTGAAGCTGGCGCACCGCGCTGGAAGGAAGAACCTGGCCATCGGCGCGCGCGACCTGGTCCAGGCGAGCGAACATCGACCAAACGATGGAGACGATCAGAAGCAGCGCCAGCAGATAGATCATCAGCCGGACCAGACGCGGCGAGGTGCCCTCCTCCAACTGAATGGACTGGGCGAGATAGGTGGTCCGCAAGGCCGGCGGCGATGGTCGCGTCGCGTAGCATTTCATCGGTTGCCGCCGGCTCGACCAAACGTAGGTTCTGGGCAATGGTTCCATGGAACAGATGGCAGGCTTGGGGCAAGTAGGCGATGGACTTTCGCATTTCCGTGGCGAGCAATTGCCGCTGCTCCACGCCGCCATAGAAAACACTCCCGGCCTGGGGCTTCAGAACACCGGCGATGATCTTGAGCAATGTCGACTTGCCCGCGCCGCTGGGCCCGGTCAACGCGATCAACTCGCCGGGCTGAATGTCGGTCGAGACCGCGAGCAGCGCCGGATCCGCGTCTTCCTTGTAGCGCAACGAGACCCGACGGATCGACACGACCTTGGAGAAGCGGTGTTCGCTGATCTCCGTATCGTCGCCGCGCGGCTCGGCCGGGGTCCGCATGAGACGGTTCAACTGATCGAAGGTCGAACGGATCTGTGTCAATCTGGGCAGTGCCTGGAAACCGATCTGCACCGGCGCCAGGGCCCGCCAAATCAAGGTCATCGAGGCCACCAGGGCGCCTGTCGTCATGTTCTCGTTGATCACCTCGACGGTACCCACGAGCAGGGTAAGCAGGCCCGTGCCTTGGACCACCGTGTGGCTCACGGTCTGAAGCGCCAGCATGCGCATGGTCGCGCGCAAGCGTTCCACCGCCATCCGCGCCGATAACGGGCGCATTCGATCGAACAGGCTCTCCTCGATCACCGCTTCACACGCCGCGCGCTGATGCGTAACCAGTTCGGTGAGGAGCTGATCACGGTTCGCCTTGGCACGTCCAGCGTCGGCCTCGGCGCGCCGGATCGCCGGGATGAAGCAGATTCCGAGAATGACGAAAGCCAAAAATCCGAGAAGCGGAATGATCACCAGACTTCCCGACACCGCGCCGATCAAAATCATCGCGGCGATCGTCAATGGCAACTCGAGGACGGTATTCGCCAGCGGGCTGTTCACTAGATCGCGGATGGATTGAAAACTCTTCAATCGACTGAGTTGAGCGCCCAAATTCGCCGTGTCGCTTGTGGCGGGTGGCAATTCGAGCACCCTGCGGAAGGTTTCGGTCGACACCAGATAGTCCAACCGTCCCGCCACGTGCGAGACCGCGTCCGTTCTGATTCGTCTCAACAGGAGGTCCGCGATCAGGGCTATCAACACCCCCGGGATAAGCCAGTAGAGGCTCTCCACGGAAGAGGCGGGTATGACGATGTCGTATATCGCGATCACAAAGAGCGGAATGGCCAAGCCGAACATCGATGTCAGAATGCTGGCCGCCGCCACGATAATTGCGGCCGCCCAGAACCGGCGCACGGTCAACCAGGTAAAGCTGCGGGTCTCGCGCTTGCGCTCCGCCTGCTCGTCCTTGCGTTCGAACGTGTAGTAATAGCCTTTCAACCCTCGACCGCCGACGGTCTTCACTTGCTGGTCGGCGCTGTCGAATATCGTGAAACCCTTTTCGTCACGCCCATGCACGACGATTGGCGGATTCTTGCCCGGCAGGAACAGACAAGGCAGGAGCCGACGATCCAGGCTTGATAGTCGGCCCCTGTTGCGCCGGCTCTCGAAGCCTAGGTCGCTCAAGCTGTTGCGTAGGTCGATCAGGTCCAACCGGCGCGCGAAATGCGGCAGAGCCTCCATGAGTTCGCGCGTGTTGCCGTCCCAGCCGAGCGATGACAGCAGAGGCATCAGACAGGAGGCGAAGTTAGAAGAGGCTTCGAAGTTTTCGACCTCCTGACGCCGGAGCGCGTCCGCGAGTGTGCCGCCTATATCAGTCATCGCCGGCAGCCGGGGATTGCCTGCTCGCGTTGGAGCCGTCGATCAATGCCTAGGGGGGAAGCGTTTCGACTTCCAGGCGCTCATCCTCCATGTCCGCGTGGACCGTGGAGGGATCATCCAAATCAATGACGCGGTCGGCCAGCGCGATGAAGGAGGGGCGCTGGCTCACGATGATGATCGTGCAGTTATCCTTGCGACGCTCCAAGGCCTCACGGAACTTCAGATCCGCCTCATGGTCCAGATTGGAGTTGCACTCATCCATGATGATGACCTTGGGGCCACCGCTCAGCGCGCGAACGATCGGAATATGCTGGCGCAGGGACGCGGGCAACGAGTCCATCGTCGTTCCCGTGATCTCGGCGGTGAACCCCTTGGGCAACTTCGATACAGCGTTGGTAAGGCCAAGCTCCTCGGAAATCCGCAAGGCTTCCCGGGTTCGATCCGGGTCCATCTCGAAGCCACACACGTTTTCCATGATCGTACCCTCGAAGAGCACGGGGTGTTGGGTGAGATAGGTCACCGACCGGCGAAGCGCCGCGTCATTCAGCTGCGTGGAATCCACGCTGTCATAGAAAACCGCGCCCTCGTCCGGTTTCACGATCCCGGCGATCAGCGCCAGCAAGGTCGATTTTCCGGACCAGTTCTCGCCCCGGATGACGACGGTCTCGCCGGCCCTGATGGTCAATGACAGATCGGAGAAAACCGGGCGGTCGGTGTCGAAGCGAAACGTGACGTCCCGCAAGTCGATCCGACCCTGGAAATCCTCGAGGAAGTCCGGGCGGTTCGGCGCCGCCATGGGGATCTGGCTGAAATTTCGAACATGGTCCTTGGCGATGCGAACCGATTGATACTGGCTCCACAGCAAGGACGCGCGGTTCAGCGGCTGCATGGCGCGGCCCGCCAGCAAAATACAGGCCGCGACACCACCAATCGTCATGGCCCCTTCGATGGCGAGCAAGCTGCCGAAACCGACGATCGCCGCGACGGTCAATTACGTGACGAAATTAGCAATCGCCTGAGCATCGCCACTGCCCTCGGCCACATCCCGGGTTACCGAGGCGCTGCGTTGAATGACGCGCTCGTATCGGCGCACTATGAGCCGCTCCATCGAATAGGTCTTGATGGTCGGCAAGCCTTGCAGAACCTCGATCAGGAAGTTGGTTTGGCTTCGTTCCGCGTCCTGACGCTGCTCGACACGACGACGCACCCGGATGCCGTTAATCCAGGTCGTGGCGGCGAGAATGCCGATACAGGCCAGAAGCACATAGCCCAGCGCGCCGCCAATGAGAAAAACGGCGATAACGAACAGCAGGAAAAACGGAAAATCGATAATCAGTTGCGGCAGATACCCGGCGCGGGATTCCCGAAGCGTGTCGATCGCTTGAATCTGCTCCAACCGCCGCGCCGAGGAAACCGATTGAAACGCCTTGGGATCGGCGAACAGCGCCTTGCTGACCATGCCCATGAAGGCGCGATGTCCATATCGGCTGGCGCGGTGGGTGACGATCCAGCCACGCGACACGCGAACCATGGCATCCATCGCGAGCGCAAGCACGACACCGTCCATGAGCAAAGTCAGCGTGTGCTCGGCGGCGTTCGGGACAACCCGGTCGTAGACGATCAGCACCGCGAAGGGCAGCGCCATCGCGGAAACGTTCGAGATGAAGGAAGCAAGCACGATACTCGGCGTCGCGGCGGAGGGGATCTTGCGAAAATCGCGCAGGAATCGCGTTGTCACCGTCGACCGCGAGGCGCCGGCTTCATCCCCCCAAATGTCACGCTCGAAAGCCATCGAAACGTCACTTCCTCCGTTTAACGACGCAAGCGCGAACCCTGAAAACACCAGAGCGCTTGTCTTAAATGTGATCTATCACACAGCCGCCCGTAAACCCAAAGAAATAGCGGCTAAATCGAGTTTCCGGTCCGGCACTGTCATACAAGTTGATCGGGTGGCGGGACAGAAAAAACGTTCAATCGAGCCGCTCGGGCGCCAAGATCCGGGTAATGGCGTTCAACAGGTTTCCACCAGGGAAAAGATGGCCTCTCACACCGGCGGCTCGGGCCGCTTGAACATCGGAGTCTCGGTCACCGATCATAAAAGACCGTTCGATTTCGACGGCCCAGTTCTGCATCAGGTCGATCAGCATCCCCGGCTCCGGCTTGCGCCAATGGGCGAGATGGCTGAATTGCCCGTCGTTGAACTCGGGATGAAAGGGACTGAAACGAAAATCATCGATCCGCGCGCCGTTGGATGCAAGCGCCCCGCGCATCCACTCATGCAAGGCGTTGACGTCTTCCTCGGTGTAATAGCCGCGCGCGATACCCGCCTGATTGGTGACGACGAACACGTGAAAGCCGCTGTCGTTCAACAGCTTGACGGCCTGCATGGCGCCGGGAATCCAGATGATCTGATCTGGTCGGTGGGCGTAGCCTACGTCCTCGTTGAGGATGCCGTCGCGGTCGAGAAACGCCGCCGGACGGCGCACGCCGGAAAAGGTGGCCGTGTCGGTCATGAATGCGGGGTGCCGCGCATCCTCAAAGGTCGATCACGATATTGCCGAACCGATCGAGCGAGGCCGTGCCGCCGGGCGGGATCAGGCAGGTCGCGTCGTATTCCTCGACGATCGCGGGGCCCTGGCGTGGTTGTTCGAGATCGGCCCGCGCGATCACCGGCGTTTCCATCCATCCGTGATCACGACCGAAATAGGCTTGCCTGGAACTATCGCTGGGACGCGCGGCGAGGTCGGCGTGAAGCTGGTCGGGCACGCGGCTGGCTTCCGAAACACCACGCCCGACGACCGCGATATTGACCAGCTCCACGGGCTCCTCGGGACCCGCGCGATGGCCGTAGACGGTTTCGTGTTCCTGGCCGAAACGCTCGGCGAGTTCCGCTAGCTTGTTGGCGTCCAGGTCACCTTCCGGCGCCGGGACCGACAGTTCGTAAATCTGCCCCTTGTAGTGCAGGCTGGCGGACCTCTCGACGACCGCCGCCGCCCCGGTAAAGCCTTCCTCGGTGAGCTGGGCAAGAGCGTCCTCGGCAAGGCCGTTCCACGCCGCGGTCAACTCGCCGGGATCGGCTTCGGAAAGCAAGCGCCTGAAGGTCCGGGAATAGTGATGCTCGACATCCGCGTAGAGCAGTCCGAAGGACGAGAACAGGCCCGGCGAGGGCGGGATGATAACCCGCTTGATGCCGATCGTGGCCGCCATGCCCGCCGCGAAAAGCGGTCCATTGCCGCCAAAGGCGAAGAGCGCGTAGTTGCGTGGGTCGCGCCCGCGCTCGGTGGAAACAGCCTTGATCGCGCGAATCATGTTGGAGGCCGAGATAAGATGCGCTCCATGGGCCGCGACGTCGAGCGGCAGGCCGAGCGGCTTGGCGATCTTGGCCTCGAAGACCTCGGCGGCCTTGTCCCGGTTCAGCTTGAGCGCGCCGCCGACCAGATGTCCCGGATTGATGTAGCCGAGTAGGACATTGGCGTCGGTAATCGTCGGCTCCTCGCCGCCGGCGTCATAGCAAACCGGGCCTGGCGACGCACCGGCGCTATGTGGGCCGGCCTTGAGCGACCCGCCCGCGTCGACGCTCAGGATCGAACCGCCGCCCGCGCCGACCTCGGCGAGATCGATGGCCGGAACCTTGAGCGCGTATCCCGCCCCGGTCAGCAGGCGCGAACCGTGCATGATGCCGCCGCCGACCTGCATATCCAACGCGCGGGTCACCTCTCCGCCGGCGATCATCGAGGTTTTAGCGGTGGTCCCACCCATATCGAAGGTAATCACGTCCTGGAGTTCCGAGGCCCGAGCGATCGCCTGGCTACCGATGACGCCGCCAGCCGGGCCGGACTCGATGATGTGCATCGGCAGTCGCGCCGCGGTTTCCGCCGTCGTCAGGCCGCCGTTGGACTGCATCAGATAAATCGGCGCGGTTATTCCGTCGGCGTCCAATCCCTTGCGCAGAGAGGCGAGATAGGCGCCGACAACCGGCAGGACATAGGCGTTGATGACGGTTGTCGACGTCCGTTCGTACTCTTTCATTTCCGGCAGAACGTCGGCACTGATGCAAAGCGGCAGGTCGGGCGCCTTCTCGCGGATCACGGCCTCGATCGCCCGTTCATGCGCCGGGTTGGCATAGGCGTTGATCAGGCATACCGCGATCGCCTCGACCTTTTCCTCGAGCAACTTGTCGACGGCGCGTTCGATATCCTCCCGGCTCGGCGCGCGTTCGACGACTCCGTCGGCGTTGACCCGCTCGTCGACAACCTGACGAAGATAGCGATCCACCAGGGCCGGTGGCTTTTCCCATGCCAGGTCATAGAGCCGCGGCATCCGAAGGGTGCGTATCTCCAAAACATCGCGGAAGCCGGTCGAGGTGATCAACCCGACCCGGGCGCCCTTCAATTCGAGGATCGCGTTCGACGCGACGGTTGTGCCGTGCCGGATCTCGTGGATATTGTCGGCGCCGATCCCGGCATCGGCGAAAACCTCGGCCACGCCCTCGACGATGGCGCGCGCGTAGTTGTCGACGCTGGAGGGGACTTTCTTGGTGAAAAGCCGACCCTCGGCGTTCAGGAAGACGATGTCGGTGAAGGTGCCGCCGATATCGACGCCGACGCGAAACGTGCTCATATCCAAATTCCCATCCGACAGATTTATTGGGCGGCCTGATCGGCGCGCGGCCAGTCTTCCCACAGCACCGCCTGGGCGTCGCCGATTCGCGCGGCTCGGATCTCGGCGCGTCGGCGCTCGGTCCCCGCCAGATCAACGGTCCAGGCCTCGGTGTCGACGATCACACCGTAATCCTCGAAGGCGCGCTCGACACTGACCAGCTCATTTCGCACGTCACGCAGGACCATGCCGGGCTCACGCTCCAGGGGATCCCCCCAACCGCCGCCGCCGGCCAACTCGTGCCGGAACACCTCGCCCGCGTACATGGTCATGGTGAGCTTGGAATCAAGCGGTCGATCCTCGGCCCCCGGGTTCATCGTGTTGCGCGACGCCGCGCCGGGATTGCCGCCATACAGACCATAGGGGCGAAAGACATTTCGGTCGGAACGGACTTGCAGGACCGCTTCCTTTTCCAGCAGGCGATAGTCACGGCGATAGGGCGCGCCGCCGCGAAACTTGCCGGCCCCCGCGCGATCCGGAACAAACTCGTAGGACAGGATCTCGACCGGGTTTTCCGCCTCGCACACCTCGATCGATTGCGACGCCATATTGGCGAACAGGTTCGAATTGCCGGACAACCCATCGGCCCAGGGACGCGCGCCCCAGGTACCACAGGCGAAATCGACATAGATGAAGGGGTTGCGGTCATCGTCATAGCCGCCGATCGACACCCCGGTATTGCCGCCGTCCGACGCCGCCATGACCTTGTCCGGCAACATCATGGCCAGGGCCCCGAGGACACAATCCACCATGCGGAAGCCCGTCAAGCCTCGCGCCGCGCAGGCCGCCGGCAAGACACCGTTGGCGATCGTGCCCGGCGGCGCCGTGACGTCGATACAGCGAAAGAACCCCTCATTGGCGGGCACGTCGTTCGGCAGGATCGACTTCACCCCGCAATAGGTCGCCGCCTTGGTGAAGGACAGGGTGTTGTTGATCGCGCCCTTGACCTGATCGGACGTGCCGGTCCAATCGGCGAACATCCTGTCACCCTTTTTGCGGAAGGTTACGAATAGCCGGATCGGCTTGCCGACATCGACGCCGTCATCATCGATCCAGTCCTCGAAGCTCCACTCCCCATCGGGCAGCTCAAGCAAGGCGGCCTTGGTGACCCGTTCCGTGTAGTCGACGAAATCAACCAGGAAATTCGTCATCGTGTCGACGCCATGCTCGGCGACCAGATCAAGAAACTGGCGCTCCGCGATATTGCACGCGGCGAGTTGGGCCCGGATATCGCCGAACACCTTCACCGGGACCCGGACATTGGCCTCGATCAAGCTGAACAGGGTCTCGTTTCGCTTGCCCTGTTCGTACATGTACATCGGCGGGATTCGCAGCCCTTCCTGATAGATCTCGGTGGAATCAGAGGCGTTCGAACCGGCGACACGCCCGCCCACATCGGTGTGGTGACAGATCGTCGCCGCGAAGGCGATGCGCTTTCCCTCGTGGAAGATCGGCTTGAAGATGAAAATATCCGGCAAGTGCATGCCGCCATTGAACGGATCATTCAGGCAGAACATATCCTCCGGCTTCATGACCGACCCGAAACGCTCCACCACGGCGCCCAAGGCCGTCGGCAGCGAGCCTAGATGGCCGGGCAAGGTCAGCCCCTGGGCCACCAGTTTTCCCTCGGCATCACAGAACGCGGTGGAGAAATCCATGTTATCCCGGAGAACGCCGGAATAGGTCGTGCGCATGATCGTCAGCGCCATCTCGTCGGCGATCGACACCACCGCGTTGCGCAACAGTTCGAACTCGATCGGATCCCAGGTCCGCTCACTCATGACGCCCTCCGGCTTCGATGTGGTGGTGAGAGTGTGCGACGCCCGAGGCAAGATTGGAAGACCGAGCGTCAGTTGTTCAGAGAAATCTAGGACACGATTCCAATCGGCAGCTCGATCGTAACGGCCGTTCCGGCGCCCTCCTCGCTCTTCAGCGTCACCCGACCGTTATGCAGCTCAGCCAAGGCCTTGACCAGCGCGAGCCCAAGCCCGGTCCCGCCATCCCGGTCGGAGAGGCCCGGTCCACGATTGAACGGCTGAAAAATCACTTCTTGAAATTCTGACGAGATACCGACCCCGGTATCCGACACGACGATCGCTACTCGGTCACTCGCGGTATTCTCCCCGTCCACTTGGTCGAATCTTGTGGTAACGGATATCCCGTCACCAGGTCGGGTGAACTTGAGCGCGTTGGCGAGGAGATTGACCAGGATCTGCCGTATCGCCCGAGGATCGGCGAAAATCGAGAGATCACGAGCGTCCAAATCGGAGGAGATCGAAACGCCGCCGGCATGGGCCTGTTCCCTGAACAATTTAAGGGTGCCGGTCACCAAATCATTCACCGATACCGGCTCGGGTTCGATCGTCATCTTGCCGGCTTCGATCTTGGAGATGTCCAAGACATCGTTGATCAAGGATAGCAGATGAGTCCCGCTGGTCCGGATGTTGTCGGCGTAATCGACGTAGCGATCCGACCCCAAGGGCCCGAAGCGCTGGTCCTTGAGGATCTCGGAGAACCCGATGATCGCATTCAAGGGCGTGCGAAGCTCATGACTCATCGACGCGAGGAACATGGTCTTGGCCTGGCTGGCCTGCATGGCCTCGTGGCGTGCCGCGAGCAGCTCGTCGTTTCGCGTTTGTAGCTCGAGCAGCGCCTGGTCCTTCTCCGTGCTCGCCTGCTCCGCGAGGGCTTGGGAGCGTACGGCGGCGCTCTCGCTTTGCCGCAGTTGTTCATTGCGAAGCGAGGTGATCTTGGCGGCGGCGGCGAGAGCCTTGCTCATATCCTGGGCGCGCCGCAGGAAAAAACCCGCGAGAACGCCGAGAACCGTCAGGACCGCGACGGCCGGAATGATCAACCGAGTGGTAAGCTCGGCCCCAGGCGCGCCGGCCTCCCAGGCGAGACCGGCCACGGCGGCGCCGGTTGGAGAGGACAGGGTTAGATTGGCCTGCTCCGGGGTCGACACCAGCCTCAAGTTTTCGAAACCGAAGTTTTCGGCCTGGGTTTCAAGAAACCCCTCGCCAATCCACCGACCGTAGATCAGAACCGGTCGGGCCAGGTCGGGCGGGGCCCCCTCCGGTGGGATCTCCGGCGAAAACGCGCTCACGCCGAGGATGTAGACCCGCCCCATGATCTCCGCGAACCCGCTCGTGGTTTCGAGCGGATCCATCGGCGAGGCACGGGCCTTGTCGATCAGGTTACGAATATCGGCGCGTTGGACCAGGCCAGGGTCGAGTTCAATAAATTCCTTGTCCCTGTAGGCGACATGAATCCGATCCTCGCGATCCACCACCAACGTTAGATCGATATCGAGATTGGCGTGGGCATGCAGCCCGATGTTTTCCTCGATCCATGCCTTGTTCGGCGTGGGGAACAACTCCTCGATCGCGACATCCCACCAGCTGTATTCCGAGGCCAGGGTCTCGATCCGATCACGCTCCAGCTTCAAGGCCGTGGTCGCGAGATGGCGTTGCGTCGCGCGGTCGAGATCGTTCAAATGGGTGATCACCACATAAGCGAGGGCGCTCAGCGCAATGACCGCGATCACCGCCCAGGTCACGAAGGGCAGCACCACGGTTCCAAGTTTCACGTTGGGTGTTTCGGCACGCAACTCACTCGAACCCTGGCTCGCCAATTCGGTTCCTTCTGGGAATCGTTCCCGTCACACATTCACAACGCGAGTTTCCGGCCAGTCTAGCCCGAGGTTTCGCTGGATCAGAAGCAAAACCGATTGAACCACGCGGGCCCGGGCGCCCAGGGTTTCGCTGGGCGTGGTTCACGGGTATGTGCTGATACGCGGGCTCGGCTTGCCAAATAGGCTGTTGTCGCCTCAAGATCGCTGCCCATCGGCCCCTACCACCACGGAGACTTGACCCAATGGATCTGCATCTCGCCGGCAAAACGGTACTGATCACCGGAGCCTCCAAGGGCATCGGACTGGCCTGCGCCCATGGTTTCGCGGCGGAAGGGTGCAATTTGCATTTAACCTCCCGCACCGAAGCGGACCTTGAGGCCGCGCGCGCCGCTATCCGCGCCGAGCACGACGTCGAGGTCACGATCCATCCGCTGGATCTTTCGGATTCCTCGAATGTCGACAGCCTGGCGGAGCGCTGCGCCGATATCGACATTCTGGTGAACAACGCCGGCGCGATCCCCGGCGGCGATATCCAGACCGTGGACGAGAAAACCTGGCGCGAGGCGTGGGATCTGAAGGTCTTCGGCTATATCAACATGACCCGGCGCTTCTATCCCCTGATCCGGGATAGTGGCGGCGGCGTGATCCTCAATGTCATCGGCCTGGCCGGGGTTCGCGTCGATCCCAACTACGTGGCGGGCTCCGCCGGCAACGCCTCGATCATCGGCTTCACCAACGCCATGGGCGCGCACGCGCTTGAGGACGGGATGCGGGTGCTGGGTATTTGCCCCGGCCCGGTCCAGACCGAACGCATCACGACCTTGCTCAAGGCCAAGGCGCGCGAGGAGAAGGGCGACGAAAGCCGCTGGCAGGATTATTTCGCCGGCATGCCGCTCAACCGACCGGCCAAGGTCGAGGAGGTGGCCGACATAGCCGTCTACCTCTGCTCCGACCGGGCGGCCTGGCTGACCGGCATCACCATCAATGTCGATGGCGGCGCAGCCAACCGCTAGGCGCGCCGCGTAACCCCTCACCGGGAGAAAATGGGATGACAATTGGTCTTGATCATCGGGGCCTGGACCATCTGGTCATGGTGGTGAATGACCTGGAAGCGGCGCGGGCCGATTACGAGCGCCTGGGCTTCACGACCACGCCCAGGGCGCTGCACCCGTTCGGGACCGAAAACTTCCTGGTGCAGATGCAGGGCAATTTCCTGGAAGTCGTCGGGATCGCCGATGCCTCCATCATTCCCGATCACGCGCCCGGGGTTTTCAGTTTCGCCCGCGGCAACGCCGAATTTCTGGCGCGCCGCGAGGGAATGTCCTCGCTGGTGTTTCAGAGCCAGGATGCCAGGGCCGACCGCGCCGACTTTCTCGCGGCGGGTCTGAACGCGTTCGAGAATGTCGACTTCTCGCGCAAGGCGAAACTACCGGATGGCAGCGAGGTGACGGTTGCCTTCTCGCTCGCCTTCGTGACCGATCCGACAATGCCCGAGACAACCTTCTTCACCTGCCAGCAACACGCGCCGGAGCATTTCTGGAAACCCGCCTATCAGGTTCACGCGAATGGCGCCCACCACGCCGCCGAGACCATCATGGTGGCGCCCGAGCCGCGCGCGCACCGAGGCTTCTTCGCCGGCACCCATGGCGATGGCGCGGTCACGGTGGAGGAAGAAACGGTTTCGGTGCGCACGGGCCTCGGGTCGATCTCTATGGTGACACCGGCGGCGTTTCGCGACCGGTTCGGATGCGATACCCCTGGCCCCGGGGAAACCGCGCATTTCGCCGGATTTCGAATCGCCGTCGAGGATCTGGCCAAAACGGTAAGTCTTCTCGACGCGGCGGGGGTCGAAAGTCGGAAGGCGGCGGGCGCGGTTCAACTGGTCTCCGCGCTGTCGGGGATCGTGGTCGAATTCACCGAGTGATCCGAGGGTGGGAAAGCGGACATGCTCAAGCACGATATTCTCAAGCATCCGTCGAGACTTCTGACCAAGGCCCAGCGCGAACGGTTTTTCGAGGAGGGCGCGGTCCTGGTGGAAGGCGCGGTGTCCGAAGCCTGGCTCAAACGCCTTCGCGCGGCCTCGCAAGAGATCATCGAGCGCGGTCGCGCTGTTACCACGTCCGACGGTGTCTATATCGTCGAGGACGGTCATTCCACCGAGTCCCCGCGCTTGAAACGGCTTTCCAGTCCCGTTGATCATCACCCAGATTTTTGGGAATTCGCCAGATCCTCCCCCAGCGTCGAGGCCGCCGCCGATCTGGTTGGTCCCGACGTGAAGTACCACCACTCAAAGCTCAATTTCAAATGGGCCAAGGGCGGGATGAAGTTCGACTGGCATCAGGATATCCAGGCCTGGCCTCACACCGATTACAGCCCAGTGACGGTTGGCCTTTATCTCGAGGATTGCGATGTCGAACAAGGCCCCCTGATCACCATCCGCGGCAGCCATGACGGCGTCCTGCACAGCATGTACGACGAGAACCGCAACTGGGTGCTGAGCATCCCCGAGGACAAGATCGACATGTCCCTGGCCAATACCTTGGTCGGCCCGGCGGGCTCGTTGGTACTGCTGAATTGTCGAACAATCCACGGCTCGGCGCCGAATCTATCCGAGCGGTCGAGGCCGTTCCTGTTGAACGTCTATTCATCCGCCGATTCCTTCCCCTATGGCGCGAACCCGATTCAAAGCCCGAAAGCCGGTACGATCGTGCGCGGAAAACCGGCGCTGGTTTCAAGCCATGACCCGCGGCCTTGCGAGACGCCGCCGGATTGGTCCAAGGGATATGCCGGACCCTGGGCGCATCAGAACCGCGAGAAAACCCCGCAAGCCGCCGAGTAGTCGAGAATTTCGAGCCGAGGAGATCCCATGAGCAAGCCCGCCGCGACCGCCGGTTTCATGTCAATGAAGGGCGGTGGCTATTATTCCAAGGCGACCATCGGCGCCAAGCACACCATCGACCGGGCCACCCATCTGATTCTAGACGCGATCCAGCGCATGGACCCAGCCGATGACGGCACGCCCTTCACCATGTCCGACATGGGCTGCGCCGATGGCGGGACATCGGTAACGATGGTGGGAACCGTTTTGAAGGAGGTACGCCGTCGGGCGCCGTCGAGGCCGCTTCAGATGGTCTACACGGACTTGCCGCGCAACGATTTCAGCCAGGTGTTCCAAAACATCCACGGCCAGACCGACATCGAAACCTATATCGACGAGATCGACGATCTCTATGTCTTCGCCTCGGCGACCTCGTTCCATAAACCGATCTTCCCCGCCGGAACCCTCAACTTGGGTTTCTCGGCGACGGCCTCGCATTACATAAGCGAGAAACCCGGCGTGATCTCGAACCATGTCCATATGGTCGGGGCCACCGGAGCGGAGCGCGAGGCCTATGTGGAGCAGGGACGCCTCGACTGGGAGCGGATGCTGCTCAACCGGGCGCGCGACCTGGCGCCGGGCGGTCGGCTGGCGTTGTTCAATTTCGGCATCGACGAGGAGGGCCGCTATCTCGGTTCCACCGGCGGGGTCGACATGTTCGATACCTTCAGCCAATTGTGGGCGGATCTGCGGGATCAGGGGGTGATCACGGCGGAGGAATTCGTCAACACCAACTTTCCCCAGAGCTATCGGACCGTCGAGCAGTTCACCGCGCCGTTCCGTGATCCGGCGAACCCAGTCCATCAAGCCGGCCTCAGGATGGAGCATGTGGAGACCCGCGTGGTCGATTGCCCTTTTGCGGTCGATTTCAAGGAACACGGCGACGCCGCGCGGTTCGCACATGAGTACATCCCGACCCTGCGGTCCTGGAGCGAGGCCACTTTCGCCAGCGGCTTGTCACCAGCGCGGCCCGCCGAGGAACGCCAGGCGATCATCGATCGTTTCTACGATAGCTACGAGACCCTGGTCCGGGAAGCGCCGGAAGGGCACGCCATGGACTACGTCCATTGCTATCTGATCCTTGAGAAGGTGGCGATTTAGATAGGCCCGCGCCCCATGCGTCTCGTCGCCTGGAATTGCGCCATGGCGTTGCATCGCAAATGGGACGCCTTGTTGAGCCTGCGCCCCGACGTCGCGATCATCTCGGAAGCGGCGGAGCCGGACCGACTGATCGCGCGAGAGCCCGCGATCGCCGATCACTCCCTGGTCTGGATCGGCAATAAGCCGAACAAGGGTCTCCTGATCATCGGCCTTGGCGGCGTCACGCTGGAAATGAGCCAGTATCGACATGACACGCGCCTGCATTGGATCGCGCCAGTAAGCGTCCATGGCCTCCCCGGCATGTTCGAACCGCTGCGGCTGCTCGGGGTTTGGGCGCAAAACGCCAACGAAGGCAATCGCCAGAAGACCAACCCGGGTTACCTGCAAGAGGCCTTGAAGCGCTATCGCCGATTCTTGAAGGACGGCCCGGCGGTCGTCGCGGGAGACTTCAACAATCATGTCGTCTGGGACAAGCCGGGCTGGCGCATGAACCACGCCAACGAGATTACCGCGCTCGGCCGGCTGGACCTGGTCAGCGCCTACCACGCGGCACGTGGCATCGTCGCGGGCGAGGAGGAAGATCCCACGCTCTATTGGCGAGACCGGACCATTGACGGGCCGACCTATCACATCGACTACGTCTTCATACGCGAGTGTTGGACACGCCGGCCCTTTACGCTTGACGTCGGTGGTTTCGAAGAGTGGGTCGGATCGGGCCTAAGCGACCACGTTCCGTTGACACTTGATATCGATCTCGGAGCCCCAGGCTCGACGTGACGATCGGGTGGCCATAAGTGATTCCGTCGTCCTGGCGTAAGGCAGGACCTCGCGACGGTTAATCCCTTGCGGCGTTCATTCGATCACGCGGCCCATTTCAAGGCCCTGCCGTTCGCCAGGGCGACGGGAGAAAGCAGTAGGACGTGAAGTAACAGGTAGGCCTGGAGGATACGGACCTCAAGACCTCGAAATCGCGCCTTGATACTCAGGCGATGGTCTTCAAAACCATGGCTAGGATAAAGGTCGCGCCAATATAGGACAGCCCAACGGTTTGAAACATGCTCATCGCTCGCACTCCCCTGCTTGGCCGCGCCATCGTTTGGCCGGCCCCGGTTTCGATTTTTCCCATTTAGGGTAAAACCCCGGAACCGAGCAGAGGCGAAAGATCAAACCAGCCATGCGCGAATGACATGGCCAGATCGACGGGACCAAACGACAGATCGTGCGGGTTTACTCGGCCGCGGCTTTTTCCGGGCTTTCCCGCTCCGCCATCTCGGCGATGATTTTCTTCAGGTAGTTCGGCCCCTTGTCGATCGCGAGCCGCACCGGGCGTCGGTCCAACGGTTTTTCCTCGCGGCGCTGAATTGCCTCCAGAACCACTTTGTCCTCATCGAAGGCAACGCGGAACTGCTCGTTCATCCGATCGCCCATGCCAGGGTCGTCCACGGCGATGTTTCGTATATGCATCCAATGGTCGATGGTCTCGGTCTCGCTGACCGGCGTCAGAAAGTGGATGGCGAAAAGCCGCGCGCCGAACTGTCGTTCCTCCTCGCTAGCGTTCCGGTCGGTCTCGATACTGCCGAAGTCGATCACCGCGATATTCGGCGCGTGGTAGTAGTAGTAGTGCCAGCGATCGACATGGCCCTTGAAGATATCGAGCGCCTTGAAGAACCCGATCGGCGGCGCGTCGCGGATCCAACGCGAGGTGATCACCGTGTGACCGTCACGCTCGACCTCGACGGGGACGCCCTCGCTCTCGGGATTGCCCAGGGTCGTGGGATGAACATAGGCGACATGGGCGGGGTCGCAGAGATTATCCGCTAGGTGCACGTAGTTCGCGGCGATGTACAAGCCGTCGCCGAAATGTGGCGCCCAACCCTCGGCTTGCATCTCGGGAATCTGGAAAATCCTGGAGATATCGGCGAGCGCCGGATCACCCATCCAGATCCAGACGATGCCATTCACCTCATGTACCGGATAGGAGCGCACTCGGGCGGATTCGGGCAGATTGTCCTGGCCCGGGATACGAACGCAGCGGCCATTGGCTCCGAAGGTCATGCCATGATAGCCGCACTCGATCGCGTCACCCTTTAGGCGCCCCATCGACAGCGGCAGACGCTTGTGCGGGCATTGATCCTCCAGCGCCGCCGGAGCGCCGGCCTCGGTACGATAAAAGACGATGTCCTCGCCCATGATTCGCTTGGTCGAAAGTTCACGAGGGATCTCGTGGGACCAGCCAGCGACATACCAGCAATTGCGAACGAAAGTCATGGCTTCCCTCCCGCGCCCTTGGACGGTAATGATCATTCGTATACAAACGATTTTCAGCGCGGCGGTCAAGCGTCGCGGCGCATCCAGTTGGACAGATTGACACCTATATTTCATTTGTATACGAATGATTTTTCGTTGGTCATCGAAACGTACGAGCGAGTTGAATTGGGAGCCTTCATGGACGGAACACGGCTTTCGGAGAGCTTTTTGGGTTTCGCCCGTCCCGCGTTATTGGACGAGGCGTTGACGCTACTGTCCGGCGGCGAGTGGACCATCCTGGCCGGCGGAACCGATTACTTCCCAAGCCTGCGCGATCGTGTGTCCCAAAAGCCGGTGCTCGACATCTCCAACCTTCGGACGCTGCGCGGCATCCGCGAGGACGAGACGTGCTGGCGGATCGGCGCCCTCACCACCTGGAGCGATGTCATCAAGGCCAACCTGCCGCCGGCTTTCGATACCCTCAAGCTGGCGGCGCGAGAGGTCGGTTCGGTCCAGATCCAGAACCGGGGGACGGTCGCGGGCAATCTCTGCAACGCCTCGCCCGCCGCCGATGGCGCGCCGCCGCTGATGATCCTCGACGCCGAGATCGTCCTGCGTTCGCTGGCTGGAGAGCGCCACATGCCGCTCGCCTCGTTTATTCAGGGGAACCGCGAGACCGCTAGGGCATCGGACGAAATCGTCACCGAGATCCGGGTGCCGAAATCCTCCGCCACCGGAGTTTCCAGTTTTATCAAGCTTGGATCCCGCGTCTATCTGGTGATCTCCATCGCCATGGTCGCGGCGCGCTTGGAGATTTCCAGAGATGGCAAAATCGCCGACGCGGCGATATCGGTCGGCGCGTGCTCGGCGGTGGCGACGCGGCTGTCGGGTCTGGAAAACAAACTACTAGGGCATCCGGCCCGTCCCGAGACCTTCGAGAACATCGATGTATCGGACCTGGCCGATCTGTCGCCGATCGATGATATCCGCGCGCCGGCTGACTACCGGATGGACGCGGCGGTTGAGCTGACCCGGCGATCACTACTCCAATGTCTGCCCGAGGGACTGGGCCGATGACGGGCGACGCGCTGATCAATGGACGGACTGTTCCCGTCGGAGTTCATCCCGCCACCAGATTGAGCGGTTTCCTGCGCGAATCGGTCGGCCTCAAGGGTACCAAGGTCGGGTGCGACGCGGGAGATTGCGGCGCCTGTTCCGTCCTGGTCGACGGCGAGGTCTCCTGCGCTTGTCTGGTCGCGGCTGGTCAGATTATCGGCGGCGAGGTCGTGACCATCGAAGGCGTCGTGGGGACGCCGATCGGGCAACGACTGATCCGCTCCTTCAAGCGGCACGGCGCGGCGCAGTGCGGGATCTGCACACCGGGAATGATGGTCGCCGCCGCGTCGCTGTTTCAAACCTCAACCGCGCCGTCCCGCCGAGACGTCGAGGACGCGCTCGGCGGTGTCCTGTGCCGTTGCACCGGCTATCGCAAGATAATCGACGCGGTACTGGAAGCAGCCGGCGAGGTAGACGAGGCCGCCTCGGTTGACCAGGAAATCGAAATCGGCGGCTTGGTCGGACAATCCATCGCACGTCTAGACGGCGCGCCGAAGCTTGTCGGCGGCGAGATTTTCGGAGCGGACGCGATCCCCGAAGGCGCGGCGTTGGTTCGCGCCGTCCGAAGCCCCCATGCCCGCGCCCGGTTCACACTCGGTGATCTCGAGGCTTACGGGCGAGACAACCCCGGGATTGAACTCATCCTGACGGCCGCCGATATCCCCGGGCGCAATCTACACGGTGTGATTCCGGCTTTCGCCGATCAGCCGGTCCTCGCCGACGGGATGACCCGTTTTCCCGGGGAAGCAATCGCGCTCGTCGTCGGCCCCCCCGAGATCGTTCGAGCTCTGGATCTGTCGCGCTTTCCGGTAAACTGGCAAGCCTCGGAGGCGCGAACCACACCGAGCCGAGCGCTGGAGCCATCGGCGCCCCGACTGCACGAAAACCGCCCGGATAATGTTCTGGTCGAGGGCTATGTGGAACGCGGCGATACCGCCGCGGGTTTCGCGTGCGCCGCGCATGTTGTCGAGGGTCGTTTCTCCACCCCTTTCATCGAACACGCCTTCATTGAACCAGAGGCCGGATACGCGGTTCGGACGGGCGAGCGGATAGAGGTGCGGGCCTCGACCCAGGCGCCGCACATGGACCGCGAGGCCCTCGCGGGAATTCTGGGTATCGAGAAGGAAGCCGTGCGGATCGTCCCGACGGCTTGTGGCGGTGGTTTCGGCTCGAAGATCGACCTGACGGTGGAGCCTTTCGTCGCGCTCGCCGCTTGGCATCTCGACCGACCGGCGGCGATGATCCTCGACCGCGGCGAGTCGATGCAAAGCTCCACCAAGCGTCATCCGTCGGATATCACCGCCCGTGTCGCTTGTGACGCGGCGGGTAAAATCACCGCGATGGAGTTCGAGGGGATATTCGATACCGGCGCCTATGCGAGTTGGGGGCCGACCGTCGCCAACCGGGTGCCGATCCATGCCTCCGGGCCGTATTTCACACCGAACTATCGGGCGCGGAGCAAGGCGGTGCACACCAACGGGCCGACCGCCGGCGCGTTTCGCGGCTTTGGCGTGCCGCAATCGGCGATCGCCCAGGAAAGCCTCTATCACGACCTCGCCGATAAACTGGGAATGGACCAGTTGGCGTTTCGTCTCGCCAACGCGCTGTCGGACCATCAGCCAACGGTAACCGGCCAGGTCTTTCGCGAAGGCGTCGGCATCAAGGCCTGCCTCGAGGCGCTGGAGCCAGCATGGCGCGAGGAGATAGCGGCGAGCAAGGCCTTCAACCGGGCCACCGAGGGTCCGATCCGACGCGGGATCGGCATCGGGACCTGTTGGTATGGCTGCGGCAACACCTCCATGGCCAATCCCTCGACCATGCGGATCGGCCTGACCCCGGCCGGGCGGATCGTCCTACACCAGGGGGCGGTGGATATCGGACAGGGATCGACCACCGTGATGGTACAGATCGCCGCCGACGCGCTCGGAGTGGGTATCGGGGATCTGGAAATCGTCGGGGCCGACACGGACGTGACTCCGGACGCCGGCAAGACCTCCGCTTCGCGGCAGACCGTGGTTTCGGGGACCGCGGTCGCGCTTGCCGCTGGGACCATGCGGCGGGAAATCCTGTTGCGCGCCAATGCGGGCGACGGCGCCGAGATTGTTATCGACGAGAGCGGCCTGGCGGTGCGGGAGAACGGAGCAACAAGGTGGCTGGACCTCTCGGGTCTCGAGGTGAACGAACGAGGCTATGTGTTGGAAGCGGAGGAAACCTACGATCCGCCCACCACGCCGATCGATCGTTTCGGGCAAGGCGAACCCTATTCGGTTTACGGCTATGGCGCCCAACTCGCGGTCGTCTCGGTCGACACGGCGCTCGGCACCGTCACGCTGGAACGGATCGTCGCCGCGCATGATGTCGGGCGCGCGATCAACCCGCTTTTGGTGGAGGGGCAGATTCAGGGCGGCGTCGCCCAGGGGATCGGCCTGGCATTGATGGAGGAATACGTCCCGGGCCGAACCGAGAACCTGCACGACTACCTAATTCCCACGGCGGGCGATGTGCCGGATATCGAGTGCATTATCGTGGAAGTGCCGGACCCGCTCGGGCCGCGCGGCGCCAAGGGCTTGGGAGAACATGTGCTGATCCCGACGGCGCCGGCGATCTTGAACGCGATCAAGGATGCGAGTGGCGCGCGGGTTCATCGAACCCCCGCCACGCCGGCGCGGGTCCGCGCGGCGATCCGAGCCGCCGGATCGACGGAACAAGGAGGCGCTTAGCATGACCGAGCAAGTTTCCGACAACGCGACCAAACGCAAGCCCGCTGTTGAGAAGATCCGCTGCGATGCCTGTCCCGTGATGTGCTACATCGCCGATGGCCGCTCCGGCGCCTGTGACCGTTACGCAAATCAAGGCGGCGAACTGGTGCGCCTGGACCCGCTGACGATCCTGGAGAACCGGATCGAGGGCGGCGGCAAGGTCGTGCCGTTTCTGGACGGCGAGGATGACGCCGACCCCTGGCAAGGCGACGTGCTGGCCGATGGCGAGACATTCATTACCGCGGTCGGCGCCGGGACCACCTATCCCGACTACAAGCCCGCGCCCTTCATCGTCTCCAGCGAGATCGACGGCGTGGATATGATCACCGTGGTCACCGAGGGGATCTTCAGCTATTGCGGCGTGAAGGTGAAAATCGACACCGACCGGCATCTCGGCCCGGAACGCAACCTGGTGCGGGTCGACGGCGAGCCCATCGGCCATGTCACCACCGGCGAGTACGGCTCACAGATGCTGTCGATCGGCGGGGTGCACCACCTGACCGGCGGTGGCAAGAAAGAAGGTCGGGTTACCTGCGCGTCGATGTTGGCGCTTTGCAACCGAGAAGCCGTCGAGTTGACGATTGATGACGGCTGCTCGGTCATCGTCCAGGCCGGACAGCCGCCGATTATCAACGGGGTCCTCGAGAATCGCATGCGGGTGGGCTGTGGATCGGCGACCATCGGCATGTTCGCCTCGCAATGGCGAGGCCTGGTCGACGAAGTGGTCGTGGTCGACGATCATATCACCGGTGTCGTCTCGGAGCATCAGGCGGGCAAGGTCATCGGCTGGCCCGAGACCGGTATTCGGATCAACGGGCGCAAGTCCACACCGGGCCGCTACTTTCAGGTCGCCGAGCCAGGCACCGGCTGGGGCGGAACCGATCTCCAGGACCCCTTGAAGATCCTGGAGCCCTTCAACGCCAAGATTGCTCGGCCTGGCCAGTCCATGCTGATGGTTTCCACCACCGGCGAGCAGTCCGCCTATTACGTGCTCGACGACGACCTTCAACCGGTTCAACGAGATCTGCCGGAAACACTGGTTGGGTCGGTGGAGCGGATTACCGAAAATTGCGAGCCCGCGATGTGCTCGGTCCTATTCATGGGCGGGGCCGGTGGATCGCTCCGATCCGGCGTGACGGAAAACCCGGTCCGACTCACCCGGTCGGTCAAGAACATGCTGACGGTGATCACCGTCGGTGGCGCGCCCTGCTATGTCTGGCCGGGCGGCGGGATCACGGTCATGGCGGACGTGACCCAGATGCCGGAAAACGCGTTCGGCTATGTCCCGACCCCGGCACTGGTGGCGCCGATCGAGTTCACCATGCGCCGCTCCGACTATCAGGCGCTCGGCGGACACATGGATCACGTGATGCCGCTCGGGGATGCCCTTAAGGGTGGGCTCGGCCCGCAGAATGATCATATCCTCGGCGGTCGGACCAAGGCCATGCATCGCCCGGAAAATCCCTGGCCCTCGGACCGGCGACACTACGGCTGGAATCGCGAGGACACGGCGGGATGAGGGCCGGCGCGACCACGTTCCAGGATGACGGGCCCATCGCGGCCCTGATCTCGGACGGTCGGCGTCTGCATCTTCAACACGGCCCGATCGACCTGATCATCGAGGCCGAGGGCGCGCGGGACGAGGTCTTGGCCGCGTATCGCCAAGCGCGGAAGCGGTTTCGCACGGTCCTGGTGGAACTGGTGGACGAACTGGCGATGCTACGACTCGGCGTTGACCGGGATGTCGCCCCGACCGGCGATATCGCCAAGCGCATGAAAGCGGCGGCTCTCCCCTTCGCCGATGATTTCATAACACCGATGGCCGCGGTCGCCGGCGCGGTAGCCGACGAGGTACTCGCCAGCCTGATCGTCGGGCGGAGACTCTCGCGGGCCTTCGTTAACAATGGCGGCGATATCGCGTTTCATCTGGGGGCGGGCGAACGTTATGTCGCCGCCTTGGTCGGCGATCCGGTCGTGGGTCGGGTCGCCGGACGCGCGACGGTCTCGGCCGAGAATGCCATCCGGGGTATCGCCACCAGTGGCCGCCATGGCCGCAGCCATAGCCTCGGGATCGCCGACGCGGTGACTGTCCTGGCGGGGAACGCCGCCGACGCCGATGCCGCCGCGACAATGATCGCCAACGCGGTGGATCTACCGACTTCGCCCAAGATCGAGCGAGCACCGGCCCGCGCGCTTTATCCCGACAGCGACCTTGGCGACCGCCTGGTCACCACCGGCGTCCGTGATCTGGAGAAGAACGAAATCGACGCCGCGTTGGACGCCGGTTACCGATATGCAATGAAGGCCCGAGACAGGGGACTGATCGAGGCGGCGTTCCTTTCCCTCGCAACATCGACGCGTGTCCTGGGCGACGCCATGGATCAAACCCGAATAGAGTTCGAAACTGAATTGGAGACCACGGGATGAGCAAGGCCGTTATCCGCAAACTGATAACCGTTACCGACGAGATCCATCGCGAGATGGGACGCGAGATCAACCCGCCGACCCGTCGGGCCGCCGCGATCGCGGTGATCGAAAACCCGTTCGCCGGGCGCTATGTCGAGGATCTGTCGGATCTGATGGAGATCGGCGTTGAACTAGGCGGGCTTCTTGGCGAGCGCGCCGTCGCCGCTCTCGGTATCGAGCCCTCGGCGGCGGAAAGCTACGGCAAGGCCGCGATGGTCGGCGAGAACGGCGAGTTGGAGCACTGCGCGGCAATCCTGCACCCCAAGCTCGGCGCGCCGCTGCGCAAGGCGGTGGAGAAAGGCGCGGCCCTGGTCCCGTCATCCAAGAAACGCGGCGGACCAGGTCAAACCCTGGACGTCCCCCTGGGGCACAAGGACGCGGCCTATGTCAGAAGTCATTTCGACGGCATGGAGGTCTGGGTCAACGACGCCCCCCGCGCCGACGAGATACTCGTCGCGGTCGCGGTCACCGATTCCGGTCGCCCGCTCCCAAGGGTCGGCGGCCTGGAAGCCAAGGACGCCAAGGGCGAGGACGGATTGCGGTAACATCCCTTCCGGAAAAAGGACCCTTCGAGACCCTGGTTCAAGCCCAGGGCAGGCGCCCTTTCATGGCTCCTCAGGGTAAGGCAAACGCAAATGTACTCACCTTGAGGAGACGCGAAGCGTCGTCTCGAAAGGTCCCGTCAACCGTTGACCTCCTACCCCACGATCTCCGGCAGGCGCGTCGCCGGCGGGGTGTTGCGGGAGCGGTCCGAGCGGACGATGCCGTCGATGATGGTCATGCCGACCCCCGGCAGATTGCCCTGGTGGATGCTTTCCAGCATATCCTTGCCCGGCGCGTGTTGAGCCTGATCGACGATGATCATATCGGCGGATTTGCCGACCTCGAGAATCCCGCAATCAAGCTCCCGCATTCGAGCGGTGTTACCGGTCGCGAAGCACCAGGCGATTTCCGGGGGAACGTCACCCAGGCTGGAGAGCATGGCGATCATCCGCAGAATGCCGAGCGGCTGAACCCCCGACCCGGCCGGCGCGTCGGTCCCGAGGATGACCCGTTCGGGTTGACCCAGTTCGAAGGCCGTGCGCATGGCCAGCAGGGCGGAGCGCTCGTTGCCGTTATGCACGATCTCGATGCCGCGCGCGCATTGTTCGCAAAGGCAGATGATCTGATCATCCGGCAGCGCCGTGTGCCCACCATTAATATGGCCGATGATGTCGGCATCGGCCTCGAGCACCACATCCTTGTCGATCAGGCCCGAGCCGGGAATCGAGGGGCCGCCGGTGTGGATCGTGCTCTGCATGCCGTATTCGCGGGCCCAGGCCACCATCTCCTTGGCGGTATCGCCGGCCTTGACCGATCCGAGACCGACCTCGCCCAGGAGTTTGACGCCGGCCTCGGAGAGGGTTTTGAAATCCTCCTTGACCATGCCTTCCTCGATCACCGGCGCGCCGGCCAACACCTTGACGCCGGATGGCCGGAAATTGTCGTACCAACGCTGGGAAGCAATCGCCAAGGCCTTGAGCCCGACGATATCCTTGGGACGCCCAGGCAGATGTACCTCGCCCGCCGAGATCATCGTCGTCACCCCGCCATGCAAGCAGGAATCGATCCAGCTCAGCTGCTGCTGACGCGGGGTGTAGTCGCCAATCACCGGGTGCACGTGGCTGTCGATGAGGCCAGGCGAGACCGCCGCGCCTTTGGCGTCGATCACCGTGTCCGCCTCGGCGGTATCCAGGTCCTTGGCATGGCCTATACCGGAAATGAGCCCATCGACGGCAACGACACAGTCGCCATCCAGAATCGGTTCCTCAAGCTTGCCGGACAGCAACAGGCCGATATTCTTGATGACGAGTTTGCTCGGTTGGCCGGTCATTGTCGTCCCTCCACGTGGATCATCCGGTTGGGTCAAATTCATTAGCATGCTAATGGTTTCGAACGAGCACGGAAACGCGGAATTGCCCGCCGGGCGATGTTTGTCGTGATCCCGTGACGATTCGGCATGACCGGAGACGATATCCAGCTTGGATACATCCCGTGCGACGATATCCATGACGGTCCGAAAGGATGGCGGAAAATTGACGGATCAACGAGAGTCCCCGACCGACGCCTTGGCCGACTATCGCCTCGAGGATCAGGTGGGTTTCCTTTTGCGGCTGGTCTCGCAGCGGCATTCGGCGATCTTCGCGGAAGGTATCGGCGACGGATTGACCCCCACGCAATTCGCGGCGGTCGCCAAACTTTTCGAACTCGGCCCGATGTCGCAGAACGAACTCGGGCGCCAGACGGCGATGGACGGCGCCACGATCAAGGGTGTCGTCGACCGGTTGCGCGCCCGTGCCCTGGTGGGTACGCGTCCCGACCCGTCCGACGCGCGTCGTCATCTGGTGGAACCGACGGATCAAGGCCGCGCGGTCGTCGCGCGAGCGATCCCGGCGGCGCGGCGGATCACCGAGAAGACCTTGGAGCCGCTGAACCCGGTGGAACGGGACACGCTTTTGAAATTGCTGCGGCGAATCACGTAGCATTCCGGCTCACGTGGAGTGAAGGCGGATCACGCGCGGCTTTGGATTGTTTGGAATTCCCGGCGGTCCTATAAGTCTCGGTCTAACAAGTCCCTTGGCGAGCGCGTGTACTTTCGAAAGGTGAGACCATCTCCAGCAAGATAAATTCGCTAGAGGGTTTGGCCGAAATCTGCGCCATCGCGCGGGCTCGGGGCAAGTCGGTCGCCCTGGCCCATGGGACCTTCGACCTGCTCCATCTCGGCCATGTCCGGCACCTTCGCGAAGCCAAGCACGGCTCGGATATGCTGGTCGTCACGTTGACGGCGGATGAATTCGTGAACAAGGGGCCAGGCCGCCCGGTTTTCACCAGTGCACAACGCGCCGAAATGCTGGCGGCGCTCGACTTCATCGACCATGTCGCGATCAATCACTCCCCAACGGCCGAGCCGGTGATCAAAGCCTTGCGTCCGACCGTCTACGTAAAAGGCGCGGACTACGTCGACGCCGACAAGGACGTCACCGGCAAGATCGTCGACGAGAGGCGCGCCGTCGAGGCCCATGGCGGCCAAATCCGATTCACCGATGACATCACCTTCAGTTCGAGTGAATTGATCAACCGGCATATGGGTGTTTTCGCGCCGGAAGTCCGCGCCTATCTGGACCAGGTGCGCGAGGCGCCGGGATTGGATGCGCTTATCGATCTGGTCGACCGCGCGGCGGATTTGAAGGTTTTGATGATCGGCGAGGTTATCCTGGATGAGTACCAATACGTCCTGCCATCCGGTCAGCCTTCCAAGGAAAACATCATCGCCACGCGCTACGAAGACACCGAGATCTTCGCCGGCGGCGTGATCGCGTCGGCCAATCATGCCGCGAGTTTCTGCGGACAAGTCGATGTCATCACCGCCATCGGCGCGGAAGACCGGCGCGAGGATGTGATCGACGCGTGCCTGCCGCCGAATGTATCCCTAAAGCCTTTCTATCGACCGGGATGTCCCACGACGCGCAAGCTTCGCTACGTGGACACCAGCTATTTCGGCAAATTGTTCGAGGTACAGTTCATCGACGACCATCCCTTGCCGGACAACCAACGCCGAGATCTGAACCAAATGCTCGTCGACCTCGCGCCCGGATATGACGCCATTCTTGTCAATGACTTCGGCCATGGCCTGATCGCGCGGGATACGGTCGAGACGCTTGCCGGGCTGGATAGCTTCATCGCGGTTAACGCACAGACCAACAGCGCCAATCGGGGCTACAATCTGGTCACGAAATACCCGAGAGCCGACTATATCTGTATCGACGCGCCGGAAGCCCGGCTGGCGGTCGGCGATCGGTTTAGCGACCTTGAGACCATCGCGTCCGAGTTGCTGCCGGCGCGGGTGGATTGCGGAAAGATCATCCTGACCCACGGCCGGCACGGCTGCACAACCTATGAAAAGGGAATCGGGTCGCGCTCGATCCCGGCGCTGACCCAGACCGTGGTCGATACGATGGGAGCCGGCGATGCCTTCTTTGCCGTCACCGCGATCTTGGCCAAAGCGGGCGGAAGCGTGTCCGATCTCGGACTGATCGGCAACATGGTCGGCGCCCTGAAGGTCGGCATCGTCGGTCACAGGAAACCCGTCGACAAGGTAAGCGTCATTAAGGCGCTCACCGGCGCGCTGAAATAGGAGAGAGGGCGATGTCTTCGAGCGGCGCCCCGGACCTGCCGGTACCCTATGTCGATATCGCGGATCAGTTCCGCGACGACCGAGAGGCCCTGATGCCGATCATCGAGCAGGTCCTTGAAAGCGGACAGCATGTCGGCGGTGCCTGGGAAAGTCGTCTCGAGGCCGCGTTGGCCGAGTGGTGCGGAACCCGGCATGTCTTGGCGCTCAATTCCGGGACCGACGCCCTGATCCTGGCGCTGGAGGCTCTCGGCGTCGGGCCCGGCGACGAGGTTATCACGCCACCGAATTCCTTTGTTGCATCGACGGCGGTGATCAATCGCGTCGGCGCGACACCGGTCTTCGCCGACGTCCTGGCGGATCAGAACATCGATCCCGGCGCCGTCGAAAATGCCATCACGCCACGAACCAAGGCGATCATGCCGGTGCATCTGACGGGACGGGTCGCCGATATGAAGCCGATCATGAAACTCGCCACCGATCACGGTATCGCGGTGGTCGAGGACGCGGCCCAGGCGATCGGCTCTCGTTACGATGGCGCGCTCGCGGGCTCGATCGGCGATATCGGGTGCTTCTCCGCCCATCCCTTGAAGAATCTGAACGCCTGTGGTGACGCCGGCTATCTGGCGACCGATCGTGATGACGTGGCGGAGTACGTTCGCCTGGCGCGCAATCACGGCCTGGTGGATCGCAACACCGTCACGCGGTTCGGCACGGTATCGCGCATGGACAGTCTTCAGGCGGCGATCCTGGAGTTTCGGTTGGGCCGTCTGGAGGACACAATCAATCGCCGCCGCGCCAACGCCGCGCTCTATCGCGAACATCTGGATTCGGATCTGGTCTTCTCGCCGCCATGCCGAAACATCGAGTTCAATACCTTCCACACCTTCGTGGTGCAGGTTGATCACCGCGATGCCTTGCGCGAGCATCTGAACGATCAGGGGATAGGAACCGCGATCCATTATCCCGTGCCGATCCATCTTCAGCCGGCCGCCAGCTATCTCTGTCACGGGGTCGGCGATTTTCCGGTGACCGAGGAACAGGCGCGGCGCATTCTTACCCTGCCGATCCATCAAGGCCTCGACGAGGCTCAAATCATAAGGGTCGCGACAGCGGTAAACACGTTTCTCGGCGCGAGGCGACAATGACCGAGCCAATTGACTACGAGGCGCTTGTCACGTCCTACAACGACCGCCTTTTGCACCAGTTGCGAAGCCACGGGGTGGATCACGCGTTTTTGGAGATGTGGGTCCCGGACGAGGATCCAGTCAACAGCATTCTCAACATGGTGGAAGCGGCGGAAGCTCACGGCACCACCGATTTTTCACTGCGGTTGCGCGAGGATACCTTGCCCCGCGAGAGCCACGCGGCCCTGATTGAGGCGATCGGCTCGATCGCCACCGTCGAGATTCTGACAGAGAAAGGGCATGGTCTTGTCCATGTCGGCAATATCGGTGGGTAGCGCGAGCGTGGACTATTCGGACGCGCTGGAGGTTTTCCATCAGGGGATCTCACGAACCCTTCGCGAGGCCGACCAGACGGTCGCCATGGACCCACCGCCAGAAAATCTTGTTTGGCATCAAGCGACAACGGGCGAGTTGACGATCGCCATCGGCGTGTCCCCCTCAACCGACAAGATCGCCGCGGTAACACGCAAAGGCGGGACGAGCCTCGCCGAGGAAGCGATTCTGGAGCAATTGAGCCGGTTCGCCGTCGGCGCCACGCCCCGGGAACTGATCGAACACGGCCTCACCCATGTGGTGGAGCGGTTGCGCGACCAGGACGCGCCACGCCCGGTCGCGGGTATCCTGACGCCGCGCAACGCCGGCCCGTGTTTCGAGCGGCCCCGCGGCCTGATGCGCGCGCTCGGTGCGATTCTTGTCGAGGCGAACGGGCCCTTTGAAGGCGATAACGACTTCGACAGACCGTTCTCGGAGGCCTGGCTGGCTACCGACCCCGAGGTCAAGCGCCAACGCCTTGGCGGTTTGGTGGAACTCTACCGGCAAAACGCCGGACTGAACGCGTCATCCATGGAGATTTTCGAGATTGACCGGTATGATCGGGTCGTCGTCATGTTCGGCGATGGCGTGGATGTCTGGGATAAACCACCCCATCTACTGGCGCTCGAGCGCTGGTTGCGCCAGGAAACCGGGGAGCGGATTGAGGTCTTCGTGGAGATCGCGAAGGACTCGAACCGGATCCGCCGACTTTGACCGCCGAGGATAGACCGCGCCACGAGGGACGACGCCCATGACCGGCATGACCGACCACACGGACCTGATTCTGGATGGCACCAAGATCGCCTGGCATCAGGACCGTATTCGGGCCTGGGAGCGCGGCGAGCGCGTGGCGCCGATCACCATCGACATGTCGTTGACCCGCGCCTGCAATTACGCCTGCCATTTTTGCTACGCCATGCTCCAGGAAAACGAACGCCAGGTGATCGACAAGAAGGTGATCTTCGCCTTTCTGGAGGACTGCGCCGAAATAGGCGTCAAGGGCATCAGCTTTGTCTCGGACGGCGAGAGCACGATTTCCCCGGTCTTTGTCGACGCGGTCAAGTACGGGCATGAATTGGGACTGTCGATGGCCGTCGGAACCAACGGCTTCGTGCTCAACCGACGCAAGCTGGAGGAGGTTCTGCCGGCGCTGACCTATCTCAGGGTGAATATCTCCGCCGGCGAGCGTGAACGTTACGCCGAGATCATGGGGGTCAAGGAGCACTGGTTCGACCGGGTTAGCCAGAACATCCGCGACATGGCCGCGATCAAGCGGGAGCGGGGCCTCGATGTCACCATCGGCATGCAAATGGTGCTGATGCCGGAATATGCCGACCAGATCATGCCCTTGGCCCGTCTCGGCAAGGAGCTCCGGCCCGACTATCTGGTCATCAAGCATTGCAGCGACGACGAGGACGGCACTCTCGGCGTGGACTATGCCGGCTACAAGGATCTCTATCAGACCCTGCGCGACGCCGAGGCGCTGAGCGACGAGAGCTATAGCGTTCAGGTGAAGTGGTCGAAGATCGAGGCCGAGGGAACCCGCGGCTATCAGCGCTGCTACGGCGCGCCGTTCATGCTGCAGATGTCCGGATCCGGCCTCGTGGCGCCATGCGGCATGCTGTTCAACGAGCGTTACAAGAAATTTCACATCGGCAATATCTGCGAGGAACGCTTTCGCGATATCTTCGCCGGCGACCGATATTGGGAGATCATGAATTACCTTGCGAGCCCGGCCTTCAATGCTCAAAAGATGTGCGGCAGCCTGTGCCTGCAGCATAAGGTCAACGAATTCCTGGACGACTATCAAAAGGACCGGTTCGAACTACCGGAACTGCCCGACAACCCGCCGATGCACCTGAATTTCATCTAGAGCCTCGAATACCGAAAATTTCTCGACATCTCCCTCAACAACCGACGCGACGTAGCACGACATGGCGCAAACCACTGGCTTAGAAAACAACCCCGATATCGTCGATTTCACGGCGATGCTGCGGATTCGGCTTGTCGAGGAAGCGATCGCGGAACGCTATGCCGAGCAGGAAATGCGCTGTCCGGTACATCTCTCGGTCGGCCAGGAGGCCTCTGCGGTCGGCGTTTGCGCTCCGTTGACGGACCAGGACCGGATGTACAGCACCCATCGCTGCCACGCCCACTATCTGGCCAAGGGCGGCGGGATGAAAGAGATGCTGGCCGAAATCTACGGCAAGGCCGAGGGATGCATTGGTGGCCGTGGCGGTTCCATGCATCTGGCGGCACCGGAGGTCGGCCTGATGTCGAGCGTGCCGATTGTCGCCAGCGCGATCCCTCTCGCCGCCGGCACCGCGCTTTCCGACAAGCTCGACGGCAATGGCCGGGTGACGGTCTCGTTTCTCGGAGATGCCTGTGTCGAGGAAGGGGTTTTTCACGAGACGGCGAACTTCGCGCGTCTGCACGACCTGCCGGTGATCTTCGCCTGCGAGAACAATCTCTACTCGGTCTACACCCGCCTCGACGCGCGTCAGCCCAATCGTCCCCTGACGGCGCTGGCCGAGGCCCACGGCGTTCCCTCGGAGCAAGTGGACGGAAACGATGTCGCGCTTGTTCGGGCCGCGACGGCGTGCGCCGTCGATCGGGCGCGCGGTGGCGGCGGTCCGACTTTTCTGCTGCTTGATACCTATCGTTGGCGCGAGCATTGCGGCCCGAATTACGACAATCACATCGGCTATCGAACCGAGGCCGAGTTCGAGGAATGGCGCACGCTCGATCCGCTGGAGCGGACCTGGGCGTCGCTGCGCAACCTTGGCCTCGCCGACGATGATTGGCGCGCCGAGGTGACCAAGGAGCTGGAACGCGAGATCGACGACGCCTTTGATTTCGCCAAGAGCGCGCCCTTGCCGGACCCGGCCTCGGCGGCGGTTTCGGTCTACGCGGAGTAAGCCAGTCATGAGCGCCAGCAACAATCAAAGTCTCGGCGACGCGATCCGCGACGGTCTGACCGAAGTCGCCAAGCGTGATCCCTCGGTTCTGTTCTTCGCCGAGGGCGTGCAGGATCCGGCCGCGCTTTTCGGCACCCTCAGGGATCTGGACAAACATCTGGAGCCGAGCCGTCTGATCGAGATGCCGATCGCCGAGAACGGGTTGATCGGGATCGCCATCGGCGCGGCGATGGCCGGCAAGCGTCCGGTGATCAGTCTCCAGCGCGTGGAATTCGCGCTGCTCGCGATGGAGCAGATCCTCAACAACGCCGCGAAGATCCACTATGTCAGTAACGGTCTGCACAAGGTGCCAATCGTCATCCGCATGGTGGTCGGGCGCGGTTGGGGCCAGGGTCCGGAACATTCCCAGAGTCTAGAGGCGATATTCAGCCACGTGCCGGGGCTGAAAGTCATCATGCCGGCCTTCGCCGCCGACGCGAAGGGGATGATGATCGCCGCCGTCGAGGACAATAACCCGGTAATCTGTCTGGAGCATCGCTGGACCCATTACGCCAGCGGCGAGGTGCCCGAGGGTTACTATCGGGAACCGCTGGACGGCCCTAAGCGGGTCCGTTCCGGCGACAATCTCACGGTGGTGGCAACCTCCTATATGACCTTGGAGGCGATCCGCGCGGCGGATGTTCTTGCCGATCTCGGCCATTCGATCGACGTTTTCGACCTTCGGGTGCTGCGCCCGCTGAATGTCGATCCGATCGCCGCGTCGGTGGCCCGCACCGGCGGATTGCTGACCGTTGATACCGGCTTCGCCAAGTTCGGCATCGGCGCCGAGATCGCCGCCGAGATCACCACCCGATGCTTTGGCGAACTCAAGGCCGCGCCGGTGCGCCTGGGCCTGCCGGATCATCCGACGCCGAGTTCGCGCGGTCTGGTCCGGGGCTTTTATCCCGACGCCGCGCGCATCGCGCGAAGTTGCGCGGAAATGCTCGGCCTGCCCGAGGAAACCATCGCCAAGGCCGAGGCGCGCATCCTGGAGGAACGTCAGGGCCTGCCAATCGACGTTCCCGATCCCTTCTTCAAGGGACCCTTTTAACCGGCGGATTTTGACACAATCCGAGCCTTGCGGGAGAGCAGAGAAATGCCGAGAAGCCTGACCGACCAGGAAATCGCGGATTACCGCAAGGACGGATTGCTGTTTCCCAAGCCGGGGATTTCACGGGATGACGCGGCGCGGTACCTCGCGACCCTGGAAGCTTACGAGAAAGAGACCGGCGGCCCGGTGAACGGCAAGTATCGCTATAAATGCCACCTGGTCTTCCCCTGGATCAACGAGCTGATGCGGAACGACGCGATCCTGGACATAGTCGAGGATCTGATCGGCCCGGATATCATGGTCTGGAGCAGTCACCTCTATCCCAAGGAACCGGGGGACGGCCGCTTCATTTCGTGGCATCAGGACTCGGCCCATTGGGGGCTCGAGACCGACAATGTCCTGACCGTCTGGGTCGCCTTGACCCCGGCGACCCGCGACAACGGCTGCATGCAGATGCTGCCGGGCAGCCAGACCACTGGCATCGTCGAACATCGCGATACCTGGGAGACCAAGAATATCCTCACCCGCGGCCAGACCATCGCCGAGGAAATCGACGAGGACAAGGCGGTTTGGGTCGAACTCGAACCCGGCCAGACTTCGATCCATCATCTGCACATGTGGCACGCCTCGCCGCCGAATGTCACCGACGGACGCCGGGTCGCGGTAGCGCTGCGCTATATCACGCCGCGCGCGCGCCAGACTCGAACCGATCGCGACTTCGCCACCCTGGTGCGCGGCGAGGACCGATACGGCCATTTCGAGGCGGAGCCGCGTCCCAGTGTCACCATGGAACCCAGCATGGTCCGCCTGCACGAGGAGATCGCCGACATCCAGGGCGCGATCTATCTCAAGGGAACCGACAAGGCCGGCGTCGAGGGATTGATCGACCGCGAATGACGGTGGCGTCTCGGCGCGCCTAGACCGTATCTGGTCTTTACGGAAGCACCGTGACCGGTTGTCGTGTTCCTGGGGTAGGAGCGTGCCGCGGGGCGTGGCGGAGCCACGGCCAAGGTGCGCGACGCCCTCCCAGGCTCACGAGAACCGGCCCGAAGGGTGGCTTTTGATGGCCGCCCGCCACATCGAAAAGGCTTGCCGATGCACCGCATCGCCCGCGCCGCTTCTCCTCGCGGATCGACTCACCAAAAGCCATCACGGCGGTTCCGTAAAGACCAGAAACGGTCTAAGCCACCCGCAAAAGCCGGAAGGCGTCCAGGATCGCCGCTGGGATATTCCGGCTTGCAACAGCGTCGCCGATCCGGTGTAGCTCGAAACCCTCTCCATCGCGGGGTTGCGGAGCGCCGGCGAGGAGAGCGTCGAGATCGGTGACGCCGTCATTGCCGGCTTGGCCCCGAAGATCCCGGTAGAGTTGGTCGGCGGGCGTGGTGCCGTGCTCGACGACAATCTGATCCGCCGCACGCGTGATCTCGACCCCGGTGACCTCATTGACGAGACGCGCGGTGAGCCGGTTACCGGTTTTTTCCACGCCGACGAGGCGGTTGTCGAATTGAGTCTCGATCCCCAGCTCGTAGCTTCTTTTCTTCCAGATCACCCGTTCCGAGTAGGTCAGTTCGGCGGCGAGATGGCCGTCGATCGAGAACAGCGAGACCGCGCTTCCATTGCTCGCGGCAAGCTCGGCTGAATGGGGCGCGGGGTGGCGGCCGGTGCCGTCGTAAATCAGCACCTCGGCCCCTATCGGGACTGCCCCGCTTAGCAGATCCCAGGCGCTGGTCACATGCTCGGCGCCGGGAAGCCAGTCCAAATCGGGCACGCCGCCGGTGGCGATGATCACTAGATCCGGGTCGAGAGCGATCACATCGGCCGCCTCGGCATAGCTGTTCACCCGGACCTCGACCCCGAGCGCTTCCAGTTCCGCCGCGCGCCAGTCGGTGACGCCGATCACGTCGCCGCGCCAGCTCGCCCGCGCGGCCAGCAGGACCTGCCCGCCGAGCTTGGGCGCGGCTTCGAACAGGGTAACGTCATGCCCTCGTTCCGCCGCGACCCGGGCCGCCTCGAGCCCGGCGGGTCCGCCGCCGACCACCACGACCCGCCGGCGCGTCTCGGCGCGGGCAACGGCATGCGGCAGGACCGTCTCGCGGCCCGTCGCGGCATTGTGCAGACAGACCGGACGATGCGCCGACATGCAGTGGGTGGCGCCGACACAGGGGCGGATTCGCTCCTCCCGACCGGATGAGAGCTTGGCGACGAGATGCGGGTCGGCGATCTGCGCGCGCGTCATCGCCACCATGTCGAGATGGCCCTCGGCGATTGCATGGCGGGCGGTGGCGATATCGGTAATCCGAGCAGCGTGGAACACCGGCAGCGAAATCTCGCGCTTGAAGCGCCCGACCGGCGCGAGCCATGGCGCGATCGGCGAGGCCATGCCCGGCATGTTGTCGACGGCGAGGCCGATCTCGGTATCCATGCGTCCGAAGATCGCGTTGAAGAAGTCGATATCCACCTCTGTCTCGAAAATCTTGGCGATCTCCAAGCAGGAATCGAAATCGAGATCCTCTGGATCGCCCTCGTCGATCACGTAACGGAAGCCGACCAGAAAATCATCGCCGACCCGGCGGCGGATTTCCTCGAAGACCATCAGCCCGAACCGACAGCGATTGGCGACCGAGCCGCCATAGCCATCGGTACGGGTGTTGGTTTTCGGAGACAGGAACTGGCCGATCAGGTGCCCGCCCGCCAAGGCCTCGATACCGTCCAACCCTCCTTCCTTGCAGCGCAACGCCGCCTCGCCATAGGCCTGGACGACACGCCGGATATCATGCTCGTCCATTTCCTTCGGAAAACTCCGATGCAGGGTTTCGCGCTGGGCGCTCGGCGCGATGGTCGGCAGCCAGTGCCCGGCATAGGGCTCGCCCCGTCGCCCGAGATGGGTGATCTGACACATCAGCTTGGCGCCCTGGCCATGCACGCGTTCGGACAGTTTCTGGAGATGCGGGATCACCCGGTCGACGCCGACATTGAGTTGCTGGAAGACCGAGGGCGAATCCGCCGCGACATTGGAAGAGCCGCCGAACATCGTCAGCCCGATGCCGCCCCGCGCCTTTTCCTCGTGATAGGCCTGATAGCGATCCGCCGGCATGCCGCCTTCCTCCAGACCACAGGCGTGGCTGGTGCTCATGATCCGGTTGCGAAAGGTGACGCCGCGGATGCTGAAGGGTGTAAGCAGGGGGTCGGACATGGTGGTTTCCATCATGGTTGTCGGCGACTATCGAAAGCCGAAAGCGGCTCGCGGGCAAGCGGCAATATCAGCGCTCACCCGCCACGACCGCGAACCCGTTCGCGGTGGAAGATGTACAGCCCGGAGCCGACGATGATGGCGATCCCGACCCAGGTAATCCCGTCCGGGAAATCTCCGAACAGCCAAAGCCCGTAGGCCGTGGCGCCGACAATCTCGAGATACTGAAACGGCGCCAGCACACCGGCTTCAACATGGCGAAACGCCACCGCCATCATGAAATGGCCGGCGGTCGCGATCGCGCCCGAAAGCGCCAGCAACCCCCATTCCCAAGCCGTCGGCCAGACCGGCTCGAACACCGGGATTTCAAAGGCGTGGCCAATCACCAGGGCGGCGCTCATGAACAGCAGGCCCGACAGGCCCGAATTGAACTGCATCACCACCGGGTCCTGGTTCCGCGCCAGCCGGCGGGTCAGCACGATATAGACCGCGAAGCACAAAGCCGCGCCGAGCGGCAGGATGGCGGTGAGCCCGAACAGATCATAGCTCGGCCGGACCACGACCAGGGCGCCGGCGAAGCCGACCACCGCCGCCAAGACCCGCCGCCAGCCGATCCGCTCGCCGAGAAAGATCGCCGACAATAAGGTCACGATGAGCGGCTCGACAAAGAAGATCGCGATGACATCGGCGATCGGCATCACCTTGACCGCCGCGAAAATCAAAACGGTCGTCGTGGCGATCAGGACACCGCGCAGCGCCTGAACGCCGAGATTGGCCACCGGCGCGCGGCGATAGGCGGCCATGACAAACGGCGCCATGATCGCGACCTGGAAGACGAACCGGGCCCAGGCGACTTGACCCGCTGGAACCGTCGCCGACAACAGCTTCGCGATGGCATCGATAGCGGGCAAGATCAGAACCGCGATCACCATCAGGGCGATAGCGAATTCGATGTTCTTGTTGCGCGTCGGGGCGTTGGTTTCCGGGGGCAAACTCATTGCCGAAGTGTGGTGCGCGTCCGGTCGGCGGGCAAGCGCTATCAGTGCTTGGTCGATCGCGAAATTTCCACTTTACCGAATGGTTGACTGTCAAAGAAAATTCGAATAACTATACCGAATGGTACAGTTTAATGATCCGTCAGCCGATTTGAACCCCGACCCGGCCCTCGACCTTGTTTTCTCGGCGCTCGGCGATCCCACGCGCCGGGCCATGCTCATCGCGCTCCGCGAGGGCGAGGCCAGCATCGGCGCGCTCGCCGAGCCCCATGGGATAACCCTCGCCGGCGCCGCCAAGCATGTCGAGGTTCTACGTCGCGCCGGACTTGTCACTCATCGCAAGGTCGGTCGCGCCCGGCTTTGTCGGCTAGAGCCGGGCGCGCTGAAATCGGCGGCCGATTGGATCCGTTGGCACGAGTCCTTCTGGCAAGAGCGGATGGAAAGCCTCGAACGGGTATTGGAGGAAATGGAAGATGAATGACGCGGCGACGACCACGACCCGGCCAACCGCGCGGGTGACCCGGCACCTGCCGTTTCCCCCCGGAAAGGTATTCAAGGCGTGGATTGATCCGGCCATCGCGATCCGCTGGTTCGGGGGCACCAATGACGCCCCCAGCGAGGTGATCATGGATCTGCGGGTTGACGGGACTTACAAGATCACTTTCTCGCCGACATCGCGGCTGGAGGGCGTCTATAGGCGGGTCGATCCACCACACCGTCTGATCTTCACCTGGGTGCATGTTTCCACCCTGGATGACGGGGCCGAGAAGAGATCGCTGGAAAGCCTGGTCACCATTACCCTCGTCGAATCGGACGGCGGAACCGACGTGGAGATCCGGCATGAGCAACTCACCGACGAAGCGGGCCGGGCAAGCGTGACCGAAGGCTGGAGCGCCAGCCTCGAAAAACTCCAAACCCTTTTGTCCGATGGGGCCTGAGTCATGGTGACCTTTCCTGGAGAATCCGCCGAGTATCGCGCCGCGCGAAACGATCTTTTGCAAGCCGAGATGGACCTGCGCCGCCAAATCGAGTCGGTTGCCGCGCAAAGACGCGCGCTCCCGCCCGGCGGGCTGGTCGACAAGGCGTACACCTTCACGACCGCCACGCCGGGACGGCGGGAACAGCGGATGGGTCTCTCCGATCTGTTCACCGGCGGCAAGGACAGCCTGATCGTCTACGGCTTCATGTACGCGGATGATGGCGCGCCCTGCCCGATGTGCTCGGCCTTTTTGGATAGTTTCGACGGCGCGGTTCCGCATATCGCGCGACAGGCCGATATCGCGATCGTCGCCAAGACCGGCGCGTCCCGTATTCGCGCTTGGGCCGACGATCGGGGTTGGCGAAACCTGCCGCTCTATTCCTCGGAGGGGAGTGACTTCAATACCGACTATCACGCGGAATCAGACAGCCATGGGCAACTCCCCATGGTCAATGTGTTCCGCCGCGACGGCGAGGCGATACGCCATGTCGTGGCCAGCGAGATGTTCTTCGCGCCGAGCGAGCCGGATCAGAACCCCCGGCATGTGGACATGTTGTGGCCGCTTTGGAACACCCTTGATCTGACGCCGGGTGGGCGCGGCGACTGGTATCCCGCGACGCGATATTGAATCCTTCGCGGACTTGCACCATCGCGTTTCGCGGCCTATGCAAGTTACTGCCTTTTACCGCGAATGGGAGAGTCACGATGAGCGCGTTGTCCGTCTATCTGTCCGGCGAGATCCATAGCGATTGGCGCCAGCAAATCGAAACCGGAAGCGGGGCCGCCGGTCTCTCGATCGACTTCACGGCGCCGGTCACTCATCACGAAAGCAGTGATGATTGCGGCGTCGCCATTCTCGGCGGCGAGGACAATCCCTTCTGGAAGGATCACAAGGGCGCCAAGATCAACGCCATTCGCACCCGCACCCTGATCGAACGCGCCGATGTCGTGGTTGTCCGGTTCGGCGACAAGTACAAACAGTGGAACGCGGCCTTCGACGCGGGTTACGCCGCCGCGCTGGGCAAGCCGGTGATCGTGCTGCACGACCCGGCCCTGACCCATGCGCTGAAGGAAGTCGACGCCGCCGCGCTCGCGGTCGCCGAAACACCCGATCAAGTGGTGCGGATCCTGGCCTATGTTTTGAACGGCGAATTGAAGGTGGCGTGATGAAGGGACTCGGAAAGGTTAATCTGGATTTTCACAATCTCGACATTTCCGGTGGCTTCACCACGCGGCCAAGCAACCCGAAGGTCCATCTGAAGGTCTTGAGCAGTAGCCTAGACACGGATGCGGGCACGGGGGTTCGTACACGGCTGATCAAGCTCGACCCGGGATGCCGGACGCCAGAGGCGCATGCCCATCCCTTCTGGGAAGAGCTCTATGTCCTTGAGGGCGATATCATCTCCATTGACGCCGATGGAGAACGCAAGGTCGAGGCGCCGGGCTACGCGATCCGGTCTCCGGGGACCATGCATGGCCCGGTACGCTCTGATAACGGTTGTCTGATCCTGGAGTTCAACTGGTACGACGAAAACTAATCGCCGTCTCAGCGATCCTTCGGCGCGAGTGGCGCGATTCGAGAGACATGGGTTTCGATATCGTCCGCCGTGAATTTCGAATACCGACGCTTTGTGCCGGCCGGGTGGTTTTCCAAACCCAGTTTGAGTTCCGGTCGCCAGGCCTTCAGTGGCCTTAGCGGTCGCGGCGCGAAACCACCACCACAGGTCGGGCAAACATTGCGCAGGACCGTGTCGACACACTCGGCGCAATACGTGCATTCATAGGAGCAGATCCGCGCGTCCTCGCTATGCGGCGGCAGGTCACGGTCACAAAGCTCGCAGTTCGGTCTCAGCTCCAGCATGAGCGGCTCCTGGGTTAGGCGCTATCGTCAACCTCGGCCCCGGCCCCGCCACGGGATTGGGCGCTGGCGGGGACAAGAACCCGCGCGGCGGCCTGCTTGATAACGGCCCAATCCGCCGGGTCAACCGCGACGCCATCACGCAGGGATTGCGCGTGAAACCCGACCAAGCGGCGGCCCTCCTTGGTGGAGGGCGGCCTACCAGCGCGAATTACGACCGTCGCCGGCGCGCGTGCCGTGCGGATATCAAGGGACAGCGCGGCCAAGCCACCACCACATTTAGCCGTGCTCTTGTTCCGCGCCTCGCCCCAGGTGATGACCAGCGCTTGACCCTCGTCGGCGCGTTGGGCCGCCTCGGCCGTGAACAACAGAGGAGCGACGCAATCGACGACGGTAACCACGCTTCCGCTTAAGGCCCAATCGATCGCTCCCGGCGCGAGTAGAACCCCCGACGCCCCCTCGGCCTGGATTGTCACGCTGTTTCCATCGCCGTCGATTTCGGGGGCGACCCAAGCAGCGGTCTCGCCCAACCGTTCGAGCTCTCGGGCGAGAACGCCGATCCCGCCCAAGCCGCGGGATTCCAACCAAGCGACATTAGCGGCGGCGTCACGATCGATTCCGGCGGGAAGTCCCGTGCCCTCCAGTGCTTTCCAACTGGTTTGCAGGATCTCCGCAAGCGAGACCCGAAACGGCATCGGGTCAGTCATCCTTCGGCCTCGGTCGCGAGAAACGGAAACGCCCAATCATCGACGTCATCGGCGCTCAAGCCCTCGGCTATCGGCGCCCCCTGGAACATTGCGATTCGCGTCCAGAGATCGGATTTGGGATCAAACTTGGTGGCCCCGAACATCGAGAGCTTGCAGCGCAGCAAATCGATGGGCCGGCAGGTCTCGTCAATCAGGTTGTCGCGAAACTCCGCGTAGCCGAGCCCGGCGAGGCTTTGTACCCGTCGCGCGGTTTGCCGCCATTCGGGATACGCCATCAGAAACTCACCGACCGTCGCCTCCAGCATCTCGTCGGCTTGGCCGGCGAGGATCACGTGAAGCCTGGAGACGTCGCGGGCAATGGCGATCCGCATTTCCTTGTCGGCGCCGGGCTCGCGCGCGCGCCAGCCCAACCGCGGTTCCTCCTTCTCCTCCGAGCGATACCAGAACCGCGCATTCGCCGCGTCTACGGAGAAATCGACATCCAGCGCCCAATGATACGCCCGCTCGATCAGGGATTTCAGATCCCGCAAGGTCATCCCCGGCACAAGGCGCATCACCTCGTCGGAACCCATCTGGTTCTCCAGCTCATCCACGAGCGCCGGATAGAGCTCGATCAGCACGCTGTTCAACAATTCCTGTGCCTCGAGACCAAGATTCCGCTCGGCCCAATCAACCAATTCGTCCCAGGTCGATGCCCGGCCCTCGCCGGACGCGAACTCCGTCAAGCGCGCGAGATCGTCGAGCAATTCGACGCAGCGGTCTTGTTGAAGCACATCGGTTGTCGGCCATTGCCGGACATGTTCGACCGCCCGATCCAGCAGAGCGTGGAACCGATCTTCCACCTCGGGCTCCCGGTCGGTTACCGCCCGAACTCGGGCAAGCGCGGTCTCGCGCGCCTCGATCCAAGCATGAATCAGTTTCGGATGACCGATCAAGAACGGCGCCATCCCAAGCCCCGTGGCGTTACCGACGCCGAGCGCCCGTTTCAGGCCGTCATCCATCGGCGCGAAAGTCTCCGGCGCGCGCATCGAGGCGATATGCTCGACCCAATCCAAACTGAACTGTCTAGCCATGAAAACGCACAGCATCTCGGCCTGGAACGGCAAACCGAAGACGCCGGCGGCGCGGAGTTGGTCGAGATCGGCGAGACCGAACTTTCCGTTGCCGTAGACCGCCGTCGTGCGCACAAGATAGCCGACATCCAGAATTTTCCCGCGGTCAGGCTGCATGCCACGGGCGAGCGCCTCGACAACATGTTCGAAAAATCGGACGCTTTTGTTCGCCCGGCTAAGCACCATCTCGCCGGAGGTGCAGCGCCCGGCTTCCTGAAGGGGAATATTCGCCTTCAGGCGGGATAGTTCATCGGTATCCGGCTCGCGTGTCGTCAGGGTGAAGGTCGCATCCCATTTCTCCGCGATCACGCGGTCGGTGCGGTCTTCCGGCTCCAAATGATCGGCGAAGACGACGAACCAGATCGGCGCCGTGGAAGTATCCACCTTGTAAACCGCGGTACCGATGCCGCGCGCGTCCAGGTCAAACAGGGTCCGTTCGAAGCGCCAATTCTCACGGGCCATGCGGCGGATCAGCGTTCGGGTGAAGCTTATCCTGGTCGGATGGAACGAGCCGACCCGCGCCAACCGCATCACGGTCTCGGGAGCGCGAAGCGCCTTCGCGGGAATTGACGCCGCCGATGCCGAGGCGACGGTCATTCCCCGGGTCCGAAGTTTTCCTCGAAGAAGCGTAGCCAATTGAGGCCCATCACCTTGTCCACGTCCTCGGGCGTAAAGCCGTGCGCCGCGAGACCGGCGGCGAGGTTTCCGAAGTCGCGATTGCCGGTGAACCAGGGCACCGGATCCGGCCAACCCGCGTCGGACGCCGTGCCCTCGCCGAAATCCATCGCCTTGCTCCAGCGACCGTTGCGCATCCACTCGACGACCTCGTTACCGTGCCCCTGGACCAGGTCCGAGCCGATCCCGATCCGGTCGATCCCCATAAGGTCGGCGGTCCGGGCAATCATCCCACAGAACTCCTCGAGGGTGCAGGCCGATTTGCCCTTCAGATGAAACGGATACATCGAAAAGCCGAGCATGCCCCCACTATCGGCCAAGGCCTTGAGCAAGTCGTCGGTCTTGTTTCGCAGCGCCGGGTGCCAGGATTTCGGGTTAGCATGGGTAACCGTGATCGGCCGATCGGACAGCTCGATGGCGTGGAAGGTCGAACGTTCGCCGGAATGCGACATATCGACCACCATGCCGACGCGGTTCATCTCCTTGATCACCTGCTTGCCGAAGCGGGTGATGCCCGGATCCTCGTCCTCGTAGCAGCCGGTGGCGCAGACACTCTGGTTGTTGTAGCTGAGCTGCATGAAGCGCACGCCGAGGGTGTGCATGATCTCGACCAGGTCGATGTCTTCCTCGATCGGCGAGCAATGCTGGAAGGCGAAGGTGATCGCGGTCTTGTTCTCGGCCTTGGCGCGCCGAACGTCATCGGCGGTCCGCGCTTGCATGATCAGGTCGCCATTCTGCTCGAACAGACGGTTCCACTTGCCGATCTCCGACAAGGTTTCCCGCGCGCTTTCCCAATAGACGATGGTGACATTAACGCAGGTAACGCCGCCATCGCGCATCTCCTGAAAGATCAAGCGGTCCCATTTGGCGTATTGCGCGCCGTCGATGACGAAACCGGAATAAGGTTGGGGAGTGCTCATGGATGCCCTCGGCGGTTTGCCGCGCGCCGGGTTAGCCCGCGTCGTTCAACTTCCAGTCATAGGCGACATTGTTGATCTTGCCAATCGACTGCATCATCTCGCGAAGCTCCGGCATCGCGAACTTGAGAATATGCTCGAAAACCGCCGCGTCACCGACGCCGAAATCCTCGTGAAACCAGTCATAAATACGGGAAACGGTGATTTGACCATCGGCGACCCGGACGCCGTGGGGGCTATTGACGAAGGCGGTGGCTGCCTGGGTCAGGCGCGCGTCCAGGTCTTCGGAAGTGAACGCCTTGGGCGAAAGGCTCGGGCATCCGATCGAGGCGCAGTTGAGCGCGTAGTGAACCCTCGGGTCTCGCCAGACCGGACGAATTATGCGGTGCTCGATATCGTTGAGGCTGATCTCCTCACCCTCGATCTCGACCAGCTTCTTGTCCCAGGGGCCGCTCGAGAATAGGCCGGAGTCGAGCTTGATATCGCGAATCGAAGCCACCGGGTAGTGATCGAGAACAACCTGAACCGTCAGGGCATTATAAAGGTTGATCCAATACGCCAGTTGGGTGTCTCGCGCATGGCGGCTTATCGGCGTGGCGGTGAGAGCTTTCAGATATTCATCGAGCAAGGCTCGATCCGACGGCGAGACCCGCGCATAGGCCAGACGAGTCGAGCCGTCCGGGCCGGGCACCAGATTGCGGGAAAGAAAACCGTCCCACGCACCGTGATCGATCCTCGCGGTGCTGGCCGCGTCATGCGCCGTCCACCGTTCCCAGAGCTCGGCGTCGGGCGCGAGTAGACGTTCGAGTGTCGCGAAGCCACCGCAGGCGATCAACACGAGTAACGAGGCGAACAGCCTGACCACGAACCGGCGCGCGCCGGCTTTCGATGGCGGGGATCGCATCGTCGGTGCTCTGGCTCCGCGCTCCCGTCGCCGGACTACTCCGCCGGCACCGGCCCCGTCGTGGCTTCGAAGGGGGTTTTCGGGGTCGAGCGCAGGTCGGTTTTCAGGTGCTTGGTGTTGTAGCCGTTGAAAATGTGCCCCAATAGGCCGCGATTCAGATCCGAGGTACCGAACAACCAGTCGGCGATCGGGAAGGTGAGATTCATGTTCACTTCCATCATCAGCCCCTTGTTGTGATGCGCGACATGGTGGCGACGCAGGGTGTTGATGAAGGGCATGTTGCGCACGAAGGCGTTCTCGTCCACGTGACAACAGAAATGCATGAACTCATAGGTCAGATACATGCCGACCGTGGTGCAGATGAACAGCCAGCCCACGTTCCATCCGAACAGATAACCGAAGACCAAGACTCCCGGCAGGGACATCATGATGAAAATCACCAGCGCGTAAGGCGGGAAAACCGTAACGCGCCAGTCCTCGTGATCGCTGAAGCGAACCTCGTCATCAGTGAAGAACTGGTGATGGTTCAGGGTGTGCCGCTCGTAGATGGCGCGCAGGCCGGTCACGTTGATCCGACGGTGCATGACATGCTTGTGCAGGAACCACTCGAAGATGTTGCAGACCAGGATGGTCGCCGGGATGATCAGCCACTCGTACCACTGAACATTCGAGATATGCGTGGCGAAGATCCACATGGCGGTAAAGCCGATGGCGTAGATCACGGCGATATGGACATAGCCGTTGTACCAACCGTCGATCTTGGCGCGATATCCCTTGCGGAACTCCATCTGCCGTTCGCTCATCATGGGGCAAGTCTCCCGTGTCCTGATCATGCGGCCAAAGGGGCGCAATGTGAGAATTGGCGGATAGTTTAGCGTTTTCGTGGCGACCAATCCACGGCGAATTAAGTCTATCCGATACGCCTAGCCACAGCGCCGACACCGAATCTTCTTGAAGATCTCATCCCAGTCGCCCTCCATGGCCGCGTAGTCGAGAAGACAGCGCAGCGCCTTCGATTCATCCGGTAGTCCATAGCGTTCCGCGATGCGGCCCAGCATGGCGTGGGAATCCGGCTTGATCTCATAGGTGAGCTTTACGTTCGGCATGGCCATGGCGGCCTCTCCCTTGATTGATTTCGCGGTCGGATCCCCACTCTGAAAATGGAAGGAGCGCCCGAGAGGACGCTCCAACCTGTTGGTTTGTGGTGATCGCCGATCAGCGGAACAACACCTCCGGCAACCATAGCGCCAGTCCCGGGAAGGCCATGACCAACCCCAAGCATATAAACTCCAGCGCGATGAATGGCAGAACGCCGCGATACATGTCCGACAATCTGATCTCCGGCGGACTGATGCCTCGGAGATAGAAGATCGCCGGCGCCATGGGCGGGGTCAGGTAGCTGGTTTGGATCACCACCAGGAACATGATGCAGAACCAGACATCGTCCACACCCATGGTTCGCAGCACGGCGACCGCGACCGGGATGATGATCAGGATGATCGATATCAGATCCAGCACGAAGCCGGCCATGAAGGCGAGCAGCATGAGAATCAGCATGGTCGACCAGGGGCCGAGTTGAGCGACCTCCAAGAGATCCTTGACCGCGCTGATACCGCCGAGAGCGACGAACACGCCGGCGAACATCACGCCGCCGAGCAGAATGGTCAGGATCATCGCCGTGATCTGCAGGGTCTTCAGGAAGGCTTCCTGGAGCGTGGCCAGGCTAAACGCGCCGTAGATCATCGTCATGATCACCGTTCCGATGGCGCCCATGGCGGCCGCCTCGGTCGGCGTGGCGAGGCCCATCATGATCGTACCCAACACCGCGAAGATCAGCACCAACGGCGGCACCAGCGCGGTGACGGTGATGTAGACCTTCCGGAAGAAGGGCGGATCGTTCTCATCCGGCGGCAGGGACGGCCCGTCCTGTGGCCTGATGATACAACGTACCAGGATATAGAGGATGTACAGCCCCGCCAGGATCAGACCGGGAAGCAGCATGCCGGCGAAGAGATCACCAACCGACACGTCGGCGACCGGGCCAAGAATGACCACGACCACCGAGGGTGGGATGATGGTGCCGAGCGAACCACCGGCGCAGATCGTGCCGGAAATCAGCCCCTTGTCGTAGGCGTAACGGAGCATGACGGGGATAGCCAAAAGGCCGACGACCGACTCCGTCGCGCCGACCACGCCGCTGGCGGCGGCGAACACGACACAGAGCAGCACCGTGCCGATGGCCAAGCCGCCGGGTAGGCGCCGGGTCCACAGATGGATCGCCTCGAACAGTTTTTCCGCGATGCCCGAGCGTTCCAACATCGAGCCCATGAAGATGAACAACGGCACCGCCGCCAGAACATAATAGGACGCGACGTCGTCGACCTTGGCGACGAGCTGATGGACCAGGTTGAACTCAAAACGATAGAGGCCGAAGAAAACCGCGACGCCCATCAGGGAGAAAGCTACCGGGAACCCGATGAAGATGCAGATGATCAACGCCGGGAACATGAGAAGGCCGATACTAAGTGTCATCCCGTGGCCTCCTCGGTCGCGCCAAACCCGTATTGGGCGATATCAATCCCTTGCAGGATCATGATGTTCTTGATGAGTTCGGCGATCCCTTGCAGGGTGAGCGATACAAACCCGATCACCCAGACAACCCGGAACGGCCAGATGATCGGGTTCCAGGCCGATTCTCCGGAAACCTCGTTCGTGACATAGGCCTCGATCGCGTATTCGTACAATCCCCAGGTGACCCAGGCGCAGACCGGGATCATCAGAAAAACATAACCCAAGGTGTTCACCGTCGCCTTACCCTTGAGGCTCATGCCCTGATAGAGGAAGTCGACCCGGATGTGTCCACCCTGGCGCAGGCAGTAGCCCATGCCGAACATGTAACAGGTGCCGGCCAGCATATAGCCGATTTCATAGGCCCAGAATGTCGGGGCATTGAAGAAATGCCGGGCCAACACTTCGTAGACCATGGAAAGCACAAGGGGCGCCATGACCACCGCGCCGATCGTGCCTATCAACATCGAAAATCGTTCGATAAGTCGAACAATCCCTACCATTCCGGCCTCTTTTCTCCTGCAAGTGGGTCGGCGGTGGCGGCCCCGAGGGATCCCCCACCCATCGATTCAGAGTTCATGAGGTTAAACCACGCATGGTCGGGAGCGTGTTTCGACAAACAATCGTCGATGTCGATTTGATACTGTCACGCTGAAACGACCCCCGTTCCCCATTCCTCGCCTGGCTGCTCTTTGACGGTTTCGGGTGTTTCCGACGCATGCATCGAACACATACCCGCCCCCTAGGCGGCCTTTATCCCACCGACGGGTGGGCAGCTCGTCGGAGTGTGCCGGTTTCGCGGGGTTTGGGTCAATACTCGTGTCGTTTCATTGGGAAACCCATCACCCAGGCGATGAAAGTCGGGACGGTCATCCGAGGTCCAGCGGCAGATGTCGGCGGACAACGATAGCCTCCGTGGTAATCTCCGTGTCTACGCAAAGTGCCTCCACTCCCGCCGCCATGGCGCGGGTCAGCGCGTCGCGATAGGCCGGGTCAATATCGCCGGCGACGCAAAACCGGTCACAATCCATGCGCTGAACCAGATAGATCATGACCGCCCGATCACCGGCGCGGACCTGGTTGGCCATTTCATCCAGATGCCGCGCGCCGCGCGCGGTCACGGAATCGGGAAACTCCGCCGCTCCCGGATTGGGGCCGTCGTCACGCTTCAGATGCACATTCTTTATCTCGACCCAGCACTTTCCCCGATCCGGGTCATCCAGCAGGATATCGATCCTGGATTTCTCGCCATACTTCACTTCCCGGCGTAGCGAGGCATAGCCCTGGATCGGCCCGATCGATCCAGCCGCGATCGCCTCGGCGACCACCGCGTTGGGATGACCGGTATTGATCCCGACCAATCCACCCGCCGTCTCGATCAGCTCGAAGGTGTGGGAAAGCTTGCGCTTGGGGTTGTCCGAGCGGGATAGCCAGACCCGCGCGCCCGGATCCTGGAGACCGGTCATCGCGCCGGGGTTGGGACAATGCGCCGTCAAGGTCTCTCCACTGTCGAGGCGGATATCGGCGAGGAAGCGCTTGTAGCGCTTGATCAGGCGTCCAGGATAGAGGGTCGGCAGTTGCATGGTCGTTTCCGATGCGCGATTGTTCGCGACTTTTCTAGCCCGCCCAATCGCCCGAAGAAACCGCACATGCCCAACGACACCGAGAATAACGGCGCAGGTCCCGAGATCGTCACCGCCGCTTTCATCATCATCGGCGACGAGATCCTGTCCGGTCGCACCAAGGACGCCAATCTCGGCTTTATCGCCGATGAGTTGGTCGAGGCTGGTATCCGCCTCAAGGAAGTACGGGTGATCAGCGACGACGAGGACGAGATCGTCGGCGCGGTACAAGCCTTGAGCGACAAATACGACTATGTCTTCACTTCAGGCGGGATCGGCCCGACCCATGACGACATCACTTGTGATTCCGTCGCCAAGGCATTCGGCCTGGAGGTCTCGCATCACCCGGAGGCGGTGAAGCGGATGCGGGCCCATGCCGGAAATGTCGGGGTCGATCTGAACGAGGCGCGGATGCGCATGGCCCGCACCCCGAACGGCGCCAGCCTGATCCTGAACCCGGTTTCGGCGGCGCCGGGCTTCACGGTCGAGAACGTGCATGTCATGGCCGGCGTGCCCCGGATCTTCCAAGCCATGGTCAAGGAGTTGCTGCCGACCTTGAAGGGTGGGGCCAAGGTGCATTCGATCGCTGTTTCCTCGAATCTCGGCGAGGGGCGCGTGGCCACCGGACTTGGGGAGATCCAGGGCCGCTATCCCGATATCTCGATCGGCAGTTACCCGTACTTCCGGGCCGGCAACTACGGCACGACGCTGGTGCTGCGCGGGACCGAGATGGAGATCTTGCAAACCGCCGCCGAGGAGGTGCGCCAACTAATCCGTGATCAGGGTGGCGAGCCCTCCGATGTGGAGGACGGTTGAATGAGCGTTTCCGTCGAGCGCCGCGCGGCCGGCACCGGTGATGTCGTTACCATCACCTATGACCGACAGACCAAGCTGAACAGCCTCGATAGCGCCGGAATCGCGGCCTTGAGCGATGCGTTCAAGAGCCTGGCCGGCGACCGGAACATGCGGGCGGTGGTGCTGACCGGCGCCGGACCCAAATCCTTTGTCGGCGGCGCGGATGTGAATGAGCTCAACGCGCTCACCCCCGACACAGGGCGCGCCTTCATCACTGCGCTGCACGAGCTTTTCGTGTTGATCCGCGAGCTGCCCGTGCCGGTGATCGCCCGGGTCAACGGGTATTGCCTGGGAGCGGGCATGGAGATGGCGGCGGCCTGCGATCTCAGGGTCGCCTCGGACAACGCGATATTTGGCATGCCCGAGGTCAAGGTCGGCATCCCCTCGGTGATCGAGGCGGCGCTCCTGCCGCGTCTGGTGGGATGGGGACGCGCGAACTATCTGGTTCTGACAGCGGAAAACATCACCGCCGCGACCGCCAATGACTGGGGATTTCTCGAGAGCCTGACCTCGGCCGCGGGTCTGGACGCCGAAGTCGCCAGGATCGCCGATGCCATCGCCGCCGCCGGACCGCTGGCGGTTAGAAGCCAGAAAGCGCTGGTCGGGGAATGGGAGAAACTTTCCGTGGATGACGCGATCCGAGCCGGCATCGACTCGCTGTCCGACGCCTTCAAGACCGACGAGCCGCAACGGATGATGAAGCCGTTCTTCGAACGCAAGCGCTGATCCGATTTCCGGCGGGACCCGTCCGAGATCCCTCACCCCAGCATCTTGTCGCCATAAGCGAAAACCGACGGCAGACCGCCGGTGTGAATCCACAACACCCTCGCGCCTTGCTCGAAGGCGCCGGCGCGGCTAAGGCCGATGGCGCCGGCCAGTGACTTGGCCGTATAGACCGGGTCGACGATGATGCCTTCCATTCGTCCCGCGAGTTGAATGGCCTCGTGTGTGCTTTCGATCGGTCGGCCATAGCCGGGGCCAAACCAGTCATCGTGGCAGAAGACGTCCGAGTCCTCGACGACCGGGCCACAGCCGACCAGACCCTCGGCGAGACGCACGATATCGCGAACCCGTTGGGTCTGCTGAACCGCGTCCCGGCGCACGCAAATGCCATGCACCGGAATGTCCGAGCCGAGCAGGCGCAGGCCCAGCAACATGCCCACATGGGTCGCGGCGCTCCCGCTGGCCAGCACGACGGCGTCGACAGTCGGCTCGCCGGCTGCGATCTGGTCGAGAATTTCGGCGGCGCATCGCATATAGCCGAGCGAACCGAGTGGTTTGGTATCCGCCGAAAGCTTGAGCTGGTAGGTGGTCTTTCCCTGGCTTCGATAGGTCCCGGCGATCTGCGCGAGATTACCGTCCGCCGCCGCCTCGTCCTCGCCCAATGGGAAGGTCGAGGTGGTGGCGCCGAACAACCGGTCCAAGAGGACATTGCCGTTCTCGTGATATCCCGCGTCCATATCCGGGACCCGGTTCTCGAACTGGAGATGACAGCCCATGCCCAGCTTCGCGGCCGCGGCGGCGGCGGTGCGCATGTAGTTCGACTGCACCGCGCCGGTCACCAGGATCATATCCGCGCCGGCATCGACGGCGGCGCCCATGGAATATTCAAGCTGTCGCGCTTTGTTGCCGCCGGTGGCGAAGCCGGTCATGTCGTCCCGCTTGGCCAGAAGATTCACCCCGGAGCCCACCGCCTCGGAAAGCCGGGTCAAGCTCTCGATCGGGGTCGGTGTGTTCGCCAACCTCACCCGCGGCAGGTGCTCCAGATGGCGATCCAGTTCCTCGGTCTTGGTCATGATCCCTCTCCGCCTGCCCTACTCCATCGCCTCCAACTCGTCGATGAAGCCTTCGATCACCGACAGGCCCTTGCCCCAGAACGCCGGATCGCCGGCGTCGAGGCCGAACGGCGCCAGGAGTTCCTTGTGACGAAGCGTGCCCCCGGCCGAGAGCATCTCAAGATACTTGTCGGCGAAACCCTGTTCGGCGTCCTGATAGACCGCGTAAAGCGAGTTCACCAGACAGTCGCCGAACGCGTAGGCATAGACATAGAACGGCGAGTGAATGAAATGCGGTATATAGGTCCAGAAGACCCGGTAATCGTCATCGAAACGGATCGCCGGGCCAAGGCTTTCCCCTTGCACGCCCATCCAGATATCGCCGATCGCGTCGGGTGTCAGCTCGCCCTGGCGACGCTGATCATGGACACGGGTCTCGAACTGGTGAAAAGCAATCTGGCGGACCACCGTGTTGAGCATGTCCTCGACCTTCGAGGCGAGCATGATCCGTCGCTGCTTGGGATCCGTCCGCGCCGCCAGCATCGAGCGAAAGGTCAGCATCTCGCCGAACACCGACGCGGTTTCCGCCAGGGTGAGCGGGGTATCGGCCTGAAGATAACCCTGGCCCGCCGATAGGACTTGATGCACGCCGTGGCCAAGCTCATGCGCCAGGGTCATCACGTCGCGCGTCTTGCCCTGATAGTTCATAAGAATATACGGGTGAACCGCCGGCACGGTGGAATGCGAAAACGCGCCTGACGCCTTGCCCGGACGGACCGGCGCATCGATCCATTTCTTCTCGAAGAATCGCGAGCCGATCTCCGCCAGTTTCGGCGAGAACGCGCCATAAGCCTCCAGCACGGTGCGCTCGGCCTCGTCCCAACGGATCACGCTGTCGTCGTCATCCGGCAAGGGCGCGTTGCGATCCCAGAAATCCAGCGCCTCGACGCCGAACCATTTGGCCTTCAAGGCATAGTAGCGGTGCGAGAGCCTCGGATAGCTATCGGCGACCGCGTCGACCAAGGCATCGACCACCTCGTCCTCGACCTGATTGACCCGATTGCGCGACGAGATCGGACGGTCATAGTGCCGCCACTTGTCCTCGACTTCCTTGTCCTTGGCCAGGGTGTTGGTAATCAGCGCGAAGAGTTTCACATTCTCGCCGAGAACCTTGGAGAGTGACCGCGCCGCCGCCTCGCGCTCGCGGCCGTCCTTGTGGGAGAGCCGGTCGAGGATCTCCGCCGCCGTCAATTCCTTGCCGCCGTGCTCGAAGCGCAACCCGGCCATGGTCTCGTCGAACAGGCGCATCCAAGCGGCACGGCCCGCGACACTTTTCTCGTGCAGCATCTCTTCCAACTCGTCCGAGAGCTGATGCGGACGAAAGACCCGCACATCGCGCAGCCATGGCTGATATCGCGCGAGTTCCGGCGCCTTGAGCTTGTCCTCGAGGTCCGCGTCCTCGATCCGGTTGATCTCCAGGCCAAAGAACAACAGATCGCTACCGATCTCGGTGGCGCGTTCCCTCATGGATTGGCTGAACTTGCCGTTTTCCGAGCTAGACATATCGCCGGCATAGACCAGTTGGGCGTAGGACATGACACGCCCGATGGTCTCATCGATCTTCTCGTAGGTGACGATCGCCGCGCCGAGTTCGGCGCCGGACAATGTCGCGACCTTGCCGGCGTAACTGGCTTTGAAGGATTTGGCGTCCCGCGCCGCCGCGTCCAGGTCGCCGGCCAGCGCCTGGGACTCGGTGCCGGAATACAGATCCGCCAGGTTCCACTCCGGAAGCGCTCCAAGTTGCTTGTCGGGATTGTTTTGCGCGGTATCGGCCATGATTGTTCCATCACAAGGTGGTATCGTGTCTCGCCGACACGCATGGGAGTTTGGTTTCAGCGTGTATATGGGCACGCGCCGGGGGTGGGCAATGGACTATAAGGCAATACGCAATCTCGCGACGATGTTCTTCGAGCAGGCCGACAAGCTCGGGGCCAAACCTTTCCTTTGGGACAAACACGAAGGGGCATGGCGCTCTCGAAGTTACGGCGAGACCGCGACACAGGTCAGCCGGCTCGCCCGCGGCTTGCGTTCCCTCGGTGTCGAGAAAGGCGATCGGGTTGTCATCGTCTCGGAGAACCGCCCGGACTGGGTCGTGGCGGATCTGGCGATCGGCGCTCTCGGCGCGATCAGCGTGCCGGCCTATACGACCAACACCACCGACGATCATCTCTATATCTTGGATCATTCCGAGGCAAAGCTCGCCATTGTCTCGACCGAGCGTCTGGCCCGGAACGTACTCCCGGCGGCGCACAGCGCCTCGTCCTGTGACATCGTGATCTCGATGGATGCGCCGGCCTCGGACAACCAGGCGGGGGTTCGCAGCCTGCACTGGGACGACGTCATGGTTATGGGCGACGACGGTCCCGACGACATTCGCGAGGTCGCCGCGTCCTTGGCGCGGGAAGACGTGGCCTGCTTCATCTATACCTCCGGCACCGGCGGTCGGCCCAAGGGGGTGATGCTGACCCACGGCTCGATCCTGGCGAATTGCTATTCCGCTTATGATCTGCTGGTGGAACTTGGCCTCGGCGACGAGGTGTTCCTGTCGCTGCTACCGCTGTCGCATTCCTACGAGCATACCTGCGGAATGTTCTTCCCGATCTCGATCGGCGCGCAGATCTATTATGCCGAGGGACCGGACAAGATTGCCCAGAACCTGCAAGAGGCGCGACCGACGATCATGACCGCGGTGCCGCGCTTGTACGAGGTTTTGCATGACCGCATCCGCCGCGGCGTCGAGCAGGTCGGTGGCTCGAAGGAGAAACTGTTCCTCAAGGCCATCGAGCTCGGCCAGAAGCGTCATGAGGCGCCGGCGACGCTCACCTTGGGTGAGCGGATGACAAATGTCGTGCTCGACCTATTGGTGCGCAAGAAAGTCGCCGGACGGTTTGGCGGCCGCCTCAAGACCTTCGTATCGGGCGGGGCGGCGCTTAATCCGGATATCGGGAACTTCTTCCTGGCACTCGGGGTCGGCATTCTTCAGGGCTATGGCCAGACCGAGGCCTCGCCGGTCATCAGTTGTAATCGCCCCTCGAAGACTCGGATCGAAACCGTCGGCCCGAAACTGGCGGGCGTCGAGATCAAGATCGCGGATGACGGAGAGATCCTGGTGCGCGGCGAGCTTCTGATGAAAGGCTATTGGCACGACCAGGAAACCACCGACGCGACGATCATCGATGGTTGGCTGCATACCGGCGACATTGGCGTGATCGAGGATGACGGATATCTGAAAATCACCGATCGCAAGAAGGACATCATCGTCAATTCCGGAGGCGACAACATCGCGCCGGCCCGGGTCGAGGGCGTGATCACCCTGGAAACCGAGATCGCCCAGGCCATGGTCTACGGCGACAAGCGCCCGAACCTCGTGGCGGTCGTCGTGCCGTCGGACGATTTTATCGCCGAATGGGCCAAGGCCAACGGGGTGGAGGCGGATCTGGCGAGCTTGTCCGAGAACCCGGATTTCGCCAAGGCGATCGGCGAGGTGATGGATCGGGTGAACGTGAAACTCTCGCAGATCGAAAAGGTCCGCCGGGTCACCATCGCCACCGAGGCCTTCACCACCGACAACGCGATGATGACGCCGACCCTGAAGATCCGCCGCCACAAGATCCGCGAGGCCTATTGGGAGCGTCTCGACGCGCTCTATGGTCGGGGTTAGGAACCGCCGAGATGAAGATCACCGACTTCAAGACCTTCGTCGTCGGCAACCCGCCGCCGGGCTTTGGCGGCAGGTATTTCATCTTCGTCAAACTTACCACCGATGACGGAATCACCGGCATCGGCGAGGTCTATAGCGTGCCCTTCAGTCCCCATGTGGTCGCCCGCATGGTCGAGGATGTCTGCGAGCGCCTGGTGGTCGGGAACGATCCGTTCAAGATCGAGCAGCTATGGCGCCGAGCCTATGGCTCCGGCTTCACCCAGCGCCCGGATATCTCGATGATGGGGGTGTTGAGCGGTATCGAGATGGCCTGTTGGGACATCGCCGGCAAGGCGGTCGACAAGCCGGTCTATGAGATGCTGGGCGGCCAGGTTCATGACCGCCTGCGCAGTTACACCTATCTCTATCCCGACGCCGCCGATGGCCCGAATGCCTTCGAGGAGGCGCGGGTCTATTCCGACCCGGATCTCGCGGCAAAACGCGCCGCCGAAGCCGTGGCCCAGGGTTTTACCGCAGTTAAGTTCGATCCCGCCGGTCCCTATACCGTCTACGATCCGCGCCAGCCGGACCTGGAAGCGATGGATCGCTCGGAGCTGTTCGTAAAACGCATCCGCGAGGCGGTCGGCGACAAGGCCGACATGCTGTTCGGCACCCATGGTCAGTTCAGCACTTCCGGCGCGATTCGTTTCGCCCGGCGGCTGGAGGCCTATGACCCGCTCTGGTTCGAGGAGCCGACGCCCCCGGACGTACCGGAGGAGATGGCGCGGGTGGCCCGCCAGACCACCATCCCCATCGCCACCGGCGAGCGGCTCACCACCAAGGTGGAGTTCGCGCGGGTGTTGAAACTTCAAGCCGCTTCGATCCTGCAAATGAATCTCGGGCGTGTCGGCGGCATTCTCGAGGCCAAGAAAATCGCCGGGATGGCCGAGGCGCACTACGCGCAGATCGCCCCGCATCTCTATTGCGGTCCGGTTGTCGGCGCCGCCAATATTCAGGTCGCGGCCTGTAGCCCCAATTTCCTGATCCTGGAAAGCATTCAGCGTTGGGAGGGCTTTCACGCCGAGATCCTGAAAAGCCCGATCCGCTGGGAGGATGGCTACGTAATCCCACCCACCGCGCCGGGTCTGGGCGTGGAACTGAACGAAGAGGTCGCGGCGCGGCATCCCTATGACGGCGAGGCGCTGCATTTGGACATGGGCCAGAAACCGTTGTAACGATATGACTTCGGTCATGGTCCAAACTAAAGAGCCAATAGGCGAGAAGGACGTTTCGATGGGCATCTCGATCAAGCAACTGCATGAGTGTTTCGTTGGCGAGGTCGACGGCATTGACTTGCGCCAACCGCTGACCACGGAACAGGCGCGCGAGATACACGAAGGCATGGACCGCTTCGGTGTTCTGATCTTTCACGATCAGGATCTTTCGGATCAGCAACAGGTCGACTTCACCAAGAATTTCGGCGAGCTCGAACTCGCGATCGGTTCAAATGTGCTGAAGGAGGGCCAGCGTCGGCTGCGCCTGGAGATGGCCGATGTCAGCAACCTGGATCAGAACGGGGAGGTTCTGGCCCGCGATGATCGCCGCAGGATGTTCAATCTCGGTAACCGGCTCTGGCATTCGGACAGCTCATTCCGGGCGACACCCTCGAAATTTTCGCTGTTGTCCTGTCGGTCCGAGCCGCCGAAGGGCGGGAATACCGAGTTCGCCTTCATGCCGGCGGCCTATGACGCGCTCGAGGACGAGACAAAGGTCGAGATCGAAGACCTGATCACCGAGCACTCGCTGATTTTTTCCCGCGGCAAGCTCGGCTTCGATGAGTTTTCCGAGGAAGAAAAACAGACCTTCGCGCCGGTGCGCCACGCCCTGGTACGACGGAACGACCTGACCGGACGGAAATCGATCTATCTGTCGGCGCATATCGGCACGATCGTGGGCTGGGAGGTGCCCGAGGCGCGTGACTTCATCCGCGAGTTGACCGAGCACGCGACACAACGCCGGTTCGTTCATGCCCATGAATGGCACCTCGGCGACCTGGTCATGTGGGACAACCGGCAGAACATGCATCGGGTCCGGCCGTTTCGCGATACCGGCGTGGTCCGCGACATGCGCCGCACAACCGTCGCCGGCGAAGGCCCGACCACGGCCCAGGCCGCGGATCGGGCGGCATAGGAAACCGACGACCTTGCCTTGCTGATTAACATTTTGTTCAGATCTCGCTGGTATCTTGCTCTCAAGACAAAGAGCCAGCCAGACGCCTCCCCCACCCGGGTTGGCTCAGTGTCTCTAACGGCGATCTCCCCTCGGGATCGCCGTTTTCTTATTTCGTCGGGCGCGGCAACAGCACCATTTGAGTCTGCGTGATGAGCGCGACCAGCTTGCCCGCCTCGGAGGTGATCCGGGTTTGCCAGACCATGGTCGTGCGCCCGCGATGGACCGGCGTGGTCTCGCCGGTGATCTTGGTGCCGCCCGGCGCGGCCGCCAGAAAGTTCGTCTTGCTCTCCAGGGTTGTCGTGCCCGCCCCTTCCGGGAGATTGAGGAAGGTTGCCATCGCGCCCATGGTATCGGCGAAGGCCATCAGGCAGCCGCCATGGGCGACATCGACACTGGTGCGAAGCTCTTCCCGAATCTCTAATTCAGCCTCCAGGCGATCCGGGTCGGCCGAGGTGACGCGCATGCCCAATAGCCGCGCGAAAGGCATCATGTTGTCATTGAGGTCCTTTGCCGCGTCCATCGCCGTCACTCCCGTCCAAGTTCCGTCTTCACCAGACGAGCCCATCCTGGCGCACCAGACCGATGATTGGCAACTTGGCCCGGACGCGCGGTGGTGGCAAACTGGCAATGTCTTAAGCCGCTTCCGGAGACCGGTTCGTGCCCACCAAGGTCAAACTACTCTTGACGCTCGCGGTCATCGCCATCGGCGCGTTCTGCGCCTGGCTCGAAATGACCTACGCCGATCCTTTTGTCGCCAAGGTGATCGCCGGGCTCGTGGTGTTCCTGGTCATCGCGCTTTGGATGTTCCCGGAAGCCGGCGTCAAGGACGGCGAGCAGAAGCCGGATTGATCCGGTTAACCCTTCGTTTAGCGGCGCGCCTCGGCGTTACCCCTTCAGTCCACCCCGCACGAACGGATAGATGCGGGTGAAATCGGACCCCGGCTCGGCATCCTCAAGCAGAGCGAAACCCTCGGCCACCAATGAGGCGAGACGGTTGGTCGTTCCGGCATTGGCGACGTTTTCGCAATAGAGCCGCACATCCTTGGCCATCATCTTGGTCGCGAAACCGCCGTCATAGGCTTCGTTGGCGATCCGGTTCGGGAACTTGTCCATGGTCGCGGTGTTGCGACCGCTGGAGACATTCACCACGTCGAGGATCGCGCGCATATCCAGGCCGTTCGCGGTGCCGAAGGCCATGGCCTCGCTGGTCGCCGCCATGGCGGTGGCGGAGAGGAAGTTGTTCAGCAGTTTGACCGTCTGGCCCTGGCCGGCCTCGGGGCCGACATGAAAGACGTTCTTGCCGATACAGCCGAGCATCCCCTTGTACTTCTCGTAGCTATCCGGCGCGCATCCCATCATCACCGCCAGGGTCGCCGCCTCGGCCCCGGCGATGCCTCCCGAAACCGGTGCGTCGATATATTCGATCCCGTGTTCCGAGAGTTTCGCCGCCGCCTCGCGGGCATGGGGAATACCGATGGTCGAGGTATCGATAACCGTCTTCACCTTGGCGTTCGGCGCGGCGATGAACTCATCGGCGATGGCAAGGCTGTCCGGCCCGGCGGGAACAGACAGGATAACGACCTCGGCGGCTTGCGCGACTTCGGTATTGTTCGCGGCGATGGTCGATCCCGCCGGGGCATGAGCCGTGCTCATCATGTCGGCGACGACGAGATGATAGCCACCCTTCGCCAGATTCGCCGCCATGCGGCTACCCATGCTACCAACCCCGATCCAACCCACCGTCTCGGCCATGGCCGTCTCCCTTGTCCCTGATAATCCTGGTGAAAGCGTCGGGCCGCACTTTGTCGCCATGCGCGGCCGCGGGCAAGCCTCCATGCGCTCCGGTTAAGCGCCGCCATGGAGTAATCCGCGATGTGTTCGCGTTCAGCGAGGCCACGGCGAAATCACGGCGTCCGGCTTGCTCCAAGAAACCGCGCCGCCAATTCGACGGCCAGATCCCGATAGTAGAGATCGTTGCCGTGGAACCAGTCCTCGTTACCGACCTCGTCAACGATATGCCGGCGATATTTCCGGACCGCCTCGGGTTCGGAACCGATCCATGCTCGGGCGCTGAACAACGAACAACCCAAGGCCGTTGCCAGTTTACCGTACCCCGATTCATACCAATCGAAGGCGTGGACATGGTTTTCGGTAAGCTTGAATAGGGCTTGCAGCGGTGGATCCGTGACCACGACGACCCGGAAATCCTTCGCGAGATGTTCCAACAGTTTCAGATGTGGCGCGAACTCGCGTGTGAAAAAATCCACCAGATGGTCGTGCGAGATGGCTCCCTTAATATCGTGGTTTCGCTCGATCCAGTTCCAGCAATGATCAATACCACGATGGGTATGCAGCCCCACATTGGTGAAAACAAGGGGTTTGGCATCTCGTTCCACGGTGGCGGCGCGATCGGCATATGCCTTCATCAATACGCGCCAACGCCTATCCTCTTTAGGGTCTTGGAGCGAGAAATAGTGATCGTCGTCACGGACGAACCGTTTCTCGACCCAAGATGTCCCGTCCATGGTCTTGCCGCCGACATGGGCGATGCCAAGGGCATCGAATGCCTCTGACAGGTTACCCATGTGGCTGTCGCCCAAGAGGAGAACCCCGGCTGTCGAGACATCGTTCGATCTAGGAGCTCCATCAAGGCGCGATTCATCGCAAAACCCGTCGTTTGCCTCGAAACGGGTTGTGTCCGTGCGTTCCACCGGGCTGACCGGAGAACCTTGAAGGGCGGCGCTGAAATGCGCCAGTATATAGTCGACGCCGACCCGGGTTACGTCACGATATTTGTCGGTGAAGAATCGCTCCCGCTCCCCGGGCGCGTTTATCAACTCGTATGAGGGGAAATAGTCGATATCATCCTCGGTCGCGCACAGATGCCCCGCTACCGCGCGCAGCACTGATTTGGAATAGGTCGTCGCCACCAACACCTGCTCGCGTGACGCGGTGGCGGTCAACGGGACGGGCGAGACGGTCAGGATGATCTTTAGGTTCGGGTTGATCCGATGCAGCAAGGCGCGAGCCTGGAGCATGCCTTCGAGAATCTCGGGATAGTCGAAATTCTTGAACCGATGACGCATGGGATCATAACGCCCGGCGACGGTTCCGGGGCAAACCGGATAGACGAGATCTTGATCGTCAAGCCAGGCCTCGGTCAGACCAAGCGTGAAGATGAAGACATCCGATCGCTCGATCCGGGTAAGCATTTCCGATAGCGCCGCCCGGCGCGCATCCTCCAAAGCGGCCGCGTCTTCGAAGCCCGCGGGAAACACGGCGGGGCGTAGCAAGTCAAGGTGCCGGCCGTTCTCGACATGCGTGGTTCCCGCGAGGCTGGTTTCTCCAAGCGCCGCGCGAAGCCATTGGACCAAGGCCGCGGGCGTATAAATGTTTCCAAGCGCGAAAGAGAAGGCCGTGCCATCCGGCACGAGCGGCGACGGCAGCCATGTGTACCCGTTATGGACCAACCACGAGCCGACATGTTGAGCAAAGCATGAGCCCGCCGAGATCATTTTGGTTTCCCCGCCGATATCGAACTTCGGAGACCAAATCCCACGAAACGGCGCTCCCGGGACCTTCTCGGCAACCGAAACCCGCCAAAACTTATCGCCACCTAGACGCTCATATGGATGCTCCAAGACGCTCCCCCCCGAGTGCGATGATTGGAACAGTGATGATCATGTCGCGTGATCCGGGTTAGGGTATCAAATGAAACCAGCCACGCGAAAGTGGCGTTCCAAAAGAAGGTGATGGTTATGAAGTATGTCCGGCTCGGCGATAGCGGTCTCGAGGTCAGCGCGATCTGTATTGGCGGCAATTCCTGGGGCGCGCGCGGCCGGCGGGCCTGGGCGCCGTTCGACGAGGCCGATAGCGCCCCGTTCTTTCGCCGCGCGCTGGACAAGGGGATCACCTTCTTCGACACCGCCGACGCCTATAACAGCGGCGAGAGCGAGCGGATCATGGGCGAAACCCTGATGAGCTACGCCCCTCGCGACGAGTTGGTGATCTCGACCAAGGTCGGCATCGCCATGGGCGACGGTCCGAACCAGGGCGGGCTTGGCCGCAAGCACCTTCTTAAAAGCATTGACCAGCAACTCAAACGCCTGAAGACCGACTATATCGACGTTTACCAAGTGCATCGCCTCGACGGGGTGACGCCCTTGGAGGAGACACTGGATACCCTCACCGAGATCGTGAAGGCCGGCAAGGTTCGATATATCGGTGGGTCTACCATGCCGGTCTATAAATTCGCCCAGATGGTCACCTTGGCCGCGTGCAAGGGCTACGCTCGACCGATCGCGATGCAGAATCTCTACAACCTCATCCAGCGCGAGGAAGAGCGCGAGATGATCCCGCTTTGCCTGGAGGCCAGGGTCGGTTTAATCCCCTATAGCCCGCTGGCCCGTGGCATTCTCGCCGGGAATCGCCAAGCCTCCGGCAGTGGCGAGACGGAACGCGCCAACAAGGACATCAAGGCCGATGCCTCGCTTTTCCGGCCAAGCGATCGCAAGATCGTGCGCGCGGTGGTTTCCATCGCCGAGCGCCTTGGCGTGAAACCAACGCAGGTCGCCTTGGCCTGGATGCTGTCCAAGCCGGTCATGGCGGCGCCGATCATCGGCACCACCAAACTTGATCAGATCGACGACGCGGCGGCGGCTGTCGAGGTCACGCTGACCCCCGGTGACATCGCCCGGCTGGAGAAACCCTACGTGTTTCGCGCCCTCTAGGCATTGGTGAATAGCCGGTTCCGCTGGGCTTTTCGTAAATCCAAGCCATTGACTCGGAAGCTCCCAGGGCGCAAGCCGATTTCCCAGACCTTTTGGCGATAGACCCGATGTCCCTGCGCCTTGGACCCTTCGTTCCTCTGTTCGCTTCCGCCGGCGTTTTGCTGGCGGGTAACGGCATGCAAGCGACCTTGATCGCGATGCGCGCCGGCGCCGAGGGTTTCTCGACCACCGAGATCGGTCTGATGGGGACGGCCTATTTCCTCGGCTTCATCATCGCCTGCTTGTTCACCACGAGCCTGATTCGCCGAGCCGGGCACACCAGGGTGTTCGGCGCCTTCGCCGCGATCGCCGCGATCTGCTCGCTGGTCATGGCCATGCTGGTCGACCCCTGGGTCTGGATCGGGGCGCGGCTGATAACCGGATTCTGCTTCTCCGCGATTCTAACCGTCGCCGAGAGCTGGCTCAACGAGAAGGCCGAGAGCGGGGACCGAGCTCGCATCCTCAGCGTCTACCGGCTGGTCGATTTGTCCTTCGTAACCTGCTCGCAATTGTTGTTGCCGATCATCAGAACCGACGGCTTCGTCGCCTTCGCGGTAATGGCGATCGCGTTCTGCGCCGCCGTGGTACCGGTTTCCCTGTCGCGTTCACCGGCGCCGGCGGTCCCGGAAAGTTCCAAGATCGACGTGTTCAAGCTCTGGAAGGTTTCTCCGGTCGCCTTCGTCGGCTGTTTCACCATCGGCATGACCAATAGCGCGTTTCGAACGATGGGCCCGGTTTACGCGCGCGATGTCGGTCTCGATGTCAGTCAGGTCGCCTATTTCATGACCGCCGGCATTATCGGCGCGGCGGTGGCGCAATATCCGTTCGGGTGGCTATCGGACAGGATCGACCGGCGTTGGGCGCTTATCACGGCGACCAGTGGCGCCGTCGGCGCCGGGGCGTTTCTCTCGTTCCTGGGAGATCTTGGGCCAAATTTCGCCTATGCCGGGATTTTCATGTTCGGCGCCTTCGCGTTGCCGCTCTATTCGCTCTCGGCGGCACACGCGAACGACTTCGCGCATCCCGGCGAGTATGTCGAGATTTCAATCGCCGTGATCCTGACATTCTCCGCCGGCGCGCTGTTCGGGCCGACAATCGTCTCGGTGGTGATCGAGAATTACGGTAGCCGGGGCTTCTTCCTCTATACTTCGGTCTGCCACGCCGTTCTGATTCTATTCGTTCTATATCGAATGACCCGGCGCGCGGTGGTTCCCGCCGAACAGCGCAGTCCCTTCATCGCCTTGCTTCGCACCTCGCCGGCGATCTTCCGCTTGGGTCGGAACGCCAGTGGGAACCGCGAGACCACGGACTAGCCCATCCCTGGGCTCCGATAATGCACCAGCCCTCGGATGATCGACGGCTCAAGGATCATCGACGCCGTTCTAAACCAAAGTCGAGATCTGGATGCTCGAGTCAAGATCCTCCGAGGCGGATGTATCGCTTACCTCGACGGTGTCGCCACCACTCCAGTCATCATTCGCCGCCGCTTCGTCGCCGGTGGAAACCACCGCGTCATCCGCGGGTTGCTCACTCACCGTCATCCAATCCGGTGAACTTTCGGAACCGCTATCCAATTCGGCATAGAGCGCGAAATCCTCTTCGTCGCCCGAGCCGTCGAAATCACCGGCATCGTCTCCGCCGTCGGCGCCCGTGAGCGCTCCGGTTTCCTTGCCGTCAACGTCGGCATCGGATTTATCCTTGCCGGGTTTTTCCTCGGAATCGCCGGCAACCTCCTGGTCCTCCTCGCTGTCCGAATCCGCTCCCTTGGCATCCTTATCGGCCTTGGCGTCGTCGCTTCCGCCCTTGCCGCTATCGTCTTTATCATCGGCATCCTCGTCACCGGTGACCTTACCCTGGGAACTCTTGTCCGAGGCGTCCTTGTCCTCGGTATCCTCGTCGGATTTCTTACCCTTGGACTTATCGTCCTCTTCCGAGATGGTCGCCTTCTCGTCATCCTCTTCGTTGAGATCCTTGACCTTCTCGGACTTGCCACCTCGCTCATCCTCGGATTCGCTATCGTCAGCTTCCAAATCGACGCCGGTCGCGGCTTCGGAGCCGGTTTCCTCAACCGCGTTCGGATCCTCGATGATCTCTAGATCCGCGGTCGCCGGATCACTTGCCACTCCATGCTCGTCCTCGACAGAGACCGAGATTTCATGAGATCCGCCGTCCTGACTGACCGTATCGTTCTTGACCGAAACGGATCGCAGCACCGCGGTATACGCGGAAGGGTCGGCGCTACCCTCGAAACTGATCCGGACGCCACCCCCCTCGACATGCGTTACCTTCACCTCGATCCCGGTATCTCCGGTGTCAAAGAGCACTTCCGCGCCGTCGCCGAGGTTATCAATGGTAACCGTCGCCGATTCGAGATTGTCCTCGCGGTCGTCGTCGGTGATTTCGACCCGCGATAGAAGCGCCGTCGTCGCCTCGCCGCCGGCGCCGCCGTCTTGCGCCTGATCATTCGACGCATTCCCTTCGGAACGACCACCTCGATTGTTGTCGCCGGCGGTCTGGTCGAGAATTTGAATGCCATCCTCGCCGACCAGTTCGGGCCCTTTCGAGGGGGAAATCTCGACGGGTTCGGCGGCCGTGGTGAAGTCGATCTGAACAGCCTCGACGCCACGAATCACCGGCTTGCGATTGAGCTCAACCGTCCTGCCGTCGACCGACAGCTCCATTTGTTCAAAGCCGCTGGCTCGAACGTTCAGGTCATCGAATCTTCCCGTCGCGCCGGCATCGACCTTACCGTCCGCGACATCCGCGAAATAGTCCTTCGCCTCGAAGAGCGCGTCATCGTAATTGCCACTATCATACTGTTCCTGGGTGATTTCCAGACGCAGAGTATCGTCGCCCGTACCGCCCTGGATCGTGTCGTCGCGTCGCTCGCGGGAGTTCTCCGCGACATTGATCGCGACCACGTCGTCACCCGAGCCGGCATCGATCACATCGGCACCCGAGCCACCACGGATCGTATCGTCTCCCGCTCCCGCGAGGATGCGGTCCGAACCCGCGCCGCCATCGATCGAATCGTCACCACGACCGGCGATGATACGGTCATCTCCGCGCCCGGCATCGACGGTATTGTCGCCATCGCCAACTGAAATGTAGTCACGCCCCGATCCCGCGGTGACCCGGTCATCACCTCTACCGGCGGTCACCGAGTTATTGCCGTCACCGGCATTCACCACGTTGTCACCGTCGCCGACGGAGATACGGTCGGAGCCGCGGCCCGTGGTCACGCGGTCATCACCTCTACCGGCGGAGACCGAGTTGTTGCCATCACCGGCGTTCACGACATTGTCACCGTCGCCGACGGAGATCCGGTCGGAGCCGCGGCCCGTGGTCACGCGGTCGTCGCCACGACCGGAGGAGACGGAGTTATTGCCGTCGCCGGCATTCACAACATTATCGCCGTCGCCGACGGAGATCCGGTCGGAGCCGCGGCCCGTGGTCACGCGGTCGT
>JAYOIK010000021.1:0-54592 GCA_038118725.1 Alphaproteobacteria bacterium
AAAACTACTTCGCCGCCGCAGGATATGATCGCGACTAGATTGAATCGGCTCTAGAGGCGGAATCCACCAATCCTTTTCCCCCAAATGCCCAGGAGCCCAGAACAGACCAAGCCACTCTTAGCTACAATATCTCAAAATTTTGTCGAGAATACCACGATCATGCCACGCGGGAGACGCGCCGACGGGTCACCGACTAAAGATCGCGGTCAAACACCATCTGGTTCCGCCCTTGGTCCTTGGCCTTGTATAGCGCGGCGTCGGCCCGGGCGAGGAAGGTTTCGATTGTATCGCTGGTGTCATCACGCATGGCGATACCAATACTGATGGTCACGGGTATCGATAGATCGTCGGATATCTTGAAGGGCCGATCCGCGATCTTCTCCAGCAACCGGCCAGCTACCCGTCCGGCCACAGACAGGTTCGTATCCGGCATAACCACCACGAATTCCTCGCCGCCGATCCGCGCGACCATGTCGACATTGCGCAAGTTACCGGTCATCCGATCAGCGAGCGATCGCAAGATCTCGTCGCCGGCTCCATGGCCATGGGTGTCATTGACGCGCTTGAAGTGATCGACATCGACAAGGAGAACCGCCAGCGGTTTACCGCAGTTTTCAAAACCCGCCATCATTCCCTGAAGGTAGGTCAGCAGATAGCGACGATTGTACAGACCGGTAAGACTATCGATAAGCGCCAGGGATATGGACGCCTCATAGCTTTGTCGAAGCAGGCTTTGGAACCGTCCCCGGCGAATCTGGGTGCGCACCCGGGCGATCAACTCGTTGCGGTCGAACGGTTTGATCACATAGTCGTTGACGCCAAGGTCCAGGGCCTTGGCCAAGCGGTCGATCTGGGTGTTCTCGCCGATCATGAGGATCGGAATCTGTCGGGTTTTCTCGAGCGCGCGTAGTTGCGAGACCATCCGGAGTACATCGACCCCGCCGCCGAGATTGAGGTTGCAAACAATCAGGTCATAAGCCTCGGACCCGGCCGCCGCCATGCCGTCCTCGACCGTCGAGGCGCGCTCGATACGATGCCCGTCATCGCGAAGCGCCTCGCGGAAATTCGCGACATCTATGACCTTGTCCTCGACGAGTAGGATATTGGCCCCACGATATTCGATCGCGTCCAAGGTGTTCGGGGCCTCGATCATCGCCAGCTGCTGGGATGTCTGCTCGCGAAGGAGCCATTCATCCATCATCATCTTCAGCCGCAACAGCGAGCGCACCCGGGCGAACAGAGCGACATCGTCCACCGGCTTGGTGAGGAAATCATCCGCGCCGGCTTCAAGCCCATGAACCCGGTCGCTCGGGTCGCTCAAGGCCGTCACCATGATCACCGGAAGATGCATGCTGCCGGGGTTGCCGCGAATGCGCCGACCAACCTCGAAGCCATCCATGCCCGGCATCATCACGTCGAGCAACACGAGATCCGTCGACTGATCCTCGATGACCTTCAGCGCCTCCGGCCCGTCATAGGCCGACAAGACGTCGAAATACTCGCTCGAAAGCTTCGCCTCGAGCAACTTGACGTTCGGCAATACATCGTCAACGACGAGGACACGTCCGGGCATGAGCGCCTAGCTTAGGAATTTTTGCACGGTTTCCAGAAAATGGCTGACCGATATCGGTTTCGCGATATACGCCTCGCAGCCTCCCTCGCGGATCTTTTCCTCATCGCCCTTCATCGCGAACGCCGTGACGGCGATTACCGGAATAGACCGGAGGTTTTCGTCTTCCTTGATCCACTTCGTCACTTCCAGTCCCGACACTTCGGGAAGCTGGATATCCATGAGAATAAGATCGGGTTTCTTTTCGCGCGCGATCTTGAGCGCTTCCATCCCGTCACGAGTCTGGAGGATGTTATAGTCGTGCGCCTCCAACAGATCGTTGAACAGCTTCATATTGAGCTCGTTATCCTCGACGATCAGTATGGTTTTCGCGTCGGTTTGATCCGCTGACAAAGTATCCTCCGTCCCCCTGGGCCAGGTGAACCGCCCTCGATTGGGTCGACGCGCATCACGCGCCAAGCCACCTCGACCCATGATACGCGTTCGAGTACGATTTAGCCAAGCATGACGCGCGATCGCCCGCGCGTCCGCTCATACCTGATTCATATCTATTGATGGAAACGATGTCCGAGACATTCAGGATCGGTATAGATCTCGGCGGAACGAAGATCGAATGCGTGCTTCTGGGGCCGGACGGCGAAGAGGTTCATCGACGCCGGATCGCCGCGCCGAGAGGCGTGTACGAGCATACGGTCGCGGCGATACGGGACCTCGTCCTCGAGGCGGATCAAGCCGCCGGTCACAAGGCTTCGGTGGGCATAGGTATTCCCGGCGCGATGTCCCGGCGCACGGGACTGGTCAAGAACGCGAACTCGACCTGGTTGATCGGCAAGCCACTCGCGGCCGACTTGGAGGCCGCGCTGGGCCGCGCGGTGCGAATCGAAAATGACGCGAACTGTTTCGCGGTTTCCGAGGCCGTCGACGGCGCGGGCCAAGGTTCCCCCGTCGTCTTCGGCGTCATCCTCGGGACCGGCGTCGGCGCGGGCATCGCGATCGCGGGACGGCCGCTCGTCGGCATCAACGCGATCGCCGGCGAGTGGGGGCACAACCCCCTTCCCTGGCCAGACGACGACGAACGCCCGGGCGCGGCCTGCTATTGCGGGCGCGACGGTTGCATTGAGACCTTCCTGTCCGGCCCGGCCCTTGAACGCCAGCACCGGGACAACACCGGCATGGAGCTCGCCGTGCCCGACATCGTCTTGAGTGCCGAGACCGGTGACGGTCGAGCGCGGGATATCATTTCGAAGTACGAAAACCGCCTGGCGCGCGCCTTGGCCCATGTCATCAATATCCTCGACCCGGACGTCATCGTACTTGGAGGTGGCCTGTCCAATATCGAGCGTTGGTACGAAACCGTGCCGTTGCTGTGGGAGCCGTACGTCTTCTCCGACGCCGTGGACACCCGCCTTATGCGGCCCGTTCATGGCGATTCGAGTGGTGTGAGAGGCGCGGCTTGGCTGTGGCGGGGCGATCGCGCCGACCATCAAGAGCTAAAATGAAACCCCCGGCACCCCCTCCAATAAAGAGTTCGACCGAGGAGAAACAAGCAGCGCTCTGCCGGGACTGCCTGACCTGGCCCGCTCCTGATGCCGGAGATACCTGTCCTCGTTGCGGCTCGCCCCGTCTGATCCGCCACGCGGAGTTACGTAGCCTGTCCATCGCTCATATCGACTGTGACGCGTTTTACGCCAGCGTCGAGAAACGCGACGATCCGAGCATCGCCGACAAGCCGGTAATCGTTGGCGGCGGGCGGCGGGGCGTTGTCTCGGCGGCCTGCTACATAGCCCGGATCTTCGGCGTGCGCTCCGCCATGCCGATGTTCAAGGCACTCGCCGCATGCCCCGACGCGGTGGTCATCAAACCCGATATGAGCAAATACGTCGCCGTCGGCCAGGAAGTTCGGACCCTGATGCGGGAGGCGACGCCGCTTGTGGAACCGCTGTCGATTGACGAGGCCTTTCTCGATCTCACGGGAACCGAGCGCCTGCATAAGGCCCCCCCGTCCGAGACCTTGGCCAAGCTCGTGCGCCGCATCCAGGACGAGATCGGCATCACCGCCTCCATCGGCCTTAGCTACAACAAATTCCTGGCGAAAGTCGCCTCGGATCTGGATAAGCCCCGGGGCTTCAGCATCATAGGCAAGGCGGAAGCGACGGCCTTTTTGGCCCCGATGCCCGCGAGCGTCATCTGGGGTGTCGGCAAGAGTCTGCACCAAAAGCTGTTGAACGACGGCTTGCGAACCATCGGTGATCTCCAGGGCATGGACGAGCGGGAATTGACGCGTCGCTATGGTTCGATCGGCACTCGATTGTCGAATTTCTCCCGAGGTATCGACCATCGCCGTGTCGAGCCGATATCGACGGCCAAGAGTGTCTCGAACGAAACAACCTTCAACACCGATCTGACATCCGAGGATGACCTACGCCCGGTCCTTTGGAAACTCTGTGAATCGGTCTCGGGAAATCTGAAGAGAAAGCACATCTCCGGACGGGTCGTGACGGTCAAACTGAAGACCGCCGATTTCAAGACACTGACACGACGCGCCAGTCTGGCCGCGCCGACGCAACTCGCCGATACGATTTTTCGTACCGCTCTTCCATTGCTCTCGCGCGAGCTCGACGGCCGGCGCTATCGTCTGTTGGGTGTCGGATTATCGGAACTTGGCGAGGAATCCGATGCCGACCCCCTGGACCTGGCGGACCCCGACGCCGCCCGCCGCAAAAAGGCGGAGCAAGCGATGGATCAGGTGCGCGAAAGGCTAGGCCGGGGGGCTATCGAGAAAGGCCGTGGATTCGGACAAACCATCAGGCCGCAAAGTCCCGCTAACCGGATTCGTCCGGAAGACGAAGACCCGGCCTGATCCAACCCCCTTAACAGGATGGCTTGGGCAGCGCCTCAAGGGTCTTAAGCGTCACCTTGACGGTGAAATCGCCGTAGTCGAGCACCAGGTCACTGGCCACGCCGTTGGAATGCATGGTCGCGGACATCTCGTAGCTCGGCTCGCTTGATTTGCTATCGGCTCCGAAGAACGCCATGCGGATCGGCCAATGTCTGCCTCTCAGCAATTCCTCCTCGGCCGCCTCGTCCCGTCGTTCCTTGCCCATGACCGCGCTGACCGAGGTCGCCCCTTCGACCTCGCTTCCATCAAACATCGGCGCGGCGAAGAATTTACCCCCGGTGAGCGCCGCGTCGAGCATCGCGAAGGTATGGGCGGAAGGAAACAGCACGGTATTGGCGAGTTCGAAATCGGTTTCATCGGGAACCGTGAAACGCGCCATCCCGGTCCCGCTTTGTCCAGGGTGGGAGGCAAAGCCCTCGATCTTCGGCGGTGTGCTTCCCCCGGGTTTGTTGGTCACGAAGAATCTATATCTCTTGCCGTCCTTGCTTTCCCAGGTCGTAAAGGTCGTGTCGACTTCATGAACCGCGCTCGACGCGCCGAAATAACGCATGGCATAGCGTTGCTCCACAATCCATCCGTCGCAGTCCTCGCGCCATTCGAACGCCATGCGCCCCTCTACGTCGGTGATTCCCGAGTCGGATTGAGACGTCCCGAGCGACATTGAATAAAGCGCCCGGTGCGGCGCGAAGTCGGATCGCGCCTGCCCGGCATCCGCCGAGAGCGCCGGCGCCACCGCCAAGGCCAGCCCAAGAACGGCGTAACGTGAGATATCGCGTGTATTCAATTGATCTCTCCAAACGAAATGGCGGAACGGCAACCAAGTTTGCATCCTCAAGGGTCACGCCTACGTCAAGAATATGGTCACACCGTGGCCTCTCGCAAAGACCGAAGTGCCGATCCGCCATGTCGATGGGGCAAAAATTTCCGGCTGGATGGAACATTCCGCCGAGTGTCGTCGCCTCGGCGCGACCAACGTCCGATTTTCGAAGCCCTGCCTTGCTTGGCACGACCACGCCAACTGGCACGGCGATTGCTACTCCCACGTTGAGAAAGTTTAACGATAGCGGATTGAGCACATGGAACGGATGGCAGTCCTCGCCCCCCTCCCGATCTCGCCCCAAACGAACGCGATCGCTATTCGATCCGAGTTCGATGCCCTGCCTGGCAAAATGTCGGATGTGCTGGCGCTCGACGACAGCCAACTGCCGCAGATTGGTCCGGACGCCGGCAACGAGACCGAGGTCGCCCTGCGGCTTGCCTTGATCGCGATGACCGAGGCCGAAAAGCGCATCGAGCGTCAGGAACAGCGCATTCGCGAGTTGGAAAATCTTTCAAACACCGATGAATTGACGCGGCTGCTCAATCGCCGGGGTTTCATGACCAATTTGCACCGTGCCCTGGCTTTCGCCGTGCGCTCGCATGTCAGCGGCTCGGTTATCATGATCGATCTCGACCGATTCAAATCGGTGAATGATCACCATGGACACGCCGCGGGTGATGCCTTGTTGAAGGCCGTCGCGGAGAGCCTGCGCCATCGGGTTCGGGAAACCGACTCCATCGGTCGGCTCGGCGGCGACGAATTCGCCGTGCTCATGCCTGGCATCACGAAGGAAATCGCCGCCAAGCGAATGCAGGGACTGGATCGCGAGTTGAATGGTCGGACCTTGGCCTGGGACGGGATCCAAATCCCGATCGGCGCCAGTTTGGGCCTGGCACACTATGCCGAGGGCGATGACGAAGCCGCCGTCCTCAACCGCGCCGACGAGGCAATGTATAAAAACAAAGCCACCCGCGCGAACAGAGGGAAGGTCCCCTCTTTCGCGAGGACGACCGAAGTGTAAGGGGTGATTTCCCACAACAAGACCGGCTATCGAAAGCCGGTAGCCGCGCCATCGGACCTAATGGAATCTAGCGAACAAAGGTCCAGGTATCGCGGCCGTCGATTTTGGGGTTCGAGCGGCGCAAGCGTTCAACCGCCGGTTTGCCCATGGGCCCCACGGCGACGCGCTGCCAGGTGACGCCCCGCACCTCGACGGTCATGACAGTCGGGCTTAGATGCGCGTAGCGCTGAACCAGATCATTCGCGCGTTCGGTCGAACGAAATGAACCAAGTGACAGAAAGCGAAGGTCCCTGGTCGCGCCCACGGCCGTGGCGTCGGAAGGCCGCGTCTCCGGCAGCGGCGGAAGGACCGAACTTTCAACCGGAATCGGCGTAATCGGTCGTTGCCAACTCGCCTCTTGAAGGTCGCTTCCGATCCCCTCCGACATCGCCTCGAGTTTTCCAACATCCATGCTGATCACATCGCTCTCGCGATCCGAGCGCGCCAGTGATGACACCATCAAGGGGTCAACCTTCTTGGGCGCCTCCTCGGGAAGCTCGGCGGTATTGGTCTCTTGTTTATCGGCCCAGAAATCAACTGGGGCCGCTTGCGGCTCGGCCTGTTCGAGGTCTCCCGGGAAATGACCGGTATATTCGGTCACCGGGCGGTATTCACCAGCGGCGTATTCGCGACAAACCTCTTCCCCAAACGCGACCCGGTGCATCACGCAGTCTTGCTTGTTCGCCGCCGAGATCACGTGATCCGTCGTGCTTTTACCGGTGGTCAAAAAGGAAACACCGGACAAACCCGAGGTGACAATCGAGATCGGTAGAGGGATTACAGGGACGCAGCCCGCCAACAGGAGTGGCACCGCGCCTAATGTCACGAGACGTTTCATATTGATTCCCCGCCTGAATCAATAGCTTAGATAATGAATCTTGATTCAAATCTCAAATGGTTGCAACCCAAAAGAAAGATTGGATTTTATATATCCATCCGACAAGCTCCGTAAGCCCTTGATGGAGATTCGGTTTTCTGGCCTGGAAAACTTTTTTCGGGGTCGTTTTCAGCCCGCGGGAATCAGTGTATACGCGGGCCATGACCCTTATATCCGACAATACCGATCTGGCCGCCTTCTGTGAACGCATGGCCAAGGAAGCGTTTGTTTGCGTTGATACCGAGTTCATGCGCGAGCGGACTTTTTATCCGAAACTGTGCCTGATCCAGATCTCCGGCGAGAACGAGGCGGTGGCGATCGACCCCCTGGCCGACGGCATCTCCTTGGAACCGGTTCACGCCCTGATGGCCAATCCCGATGTGCTGAAGGTTTTCCATGCGTGCCGCCAAGACATGGAGATCTTCTATCTCCAGACCAAGACCATCCCCGCGCCTCTATTCGACACCCAGATCGGCGCGATGGTCTGCGGCCACGGAGAGTCCGTCAGCTATGACAAGCTGGTTCGAAAACTAACCGGCGTTCAAGTCGATAAAAGCTCGCGCTTCACCGATTGGTCGCATAGGCCACTTTCGAGCGCGCAGATCGGTTACGCCCTCTCCGACGTGACGTATCTTCGGGTGGTGTACGAGAAGCTCGCGGCCCAACTCAAGGCCAATGGACGTGAATCCTGGCTCGAGGAAGAGTTCGCGGTGGTCAGCAATCCCGCGACCTACGAACTCGATCCGCGCGATGCCTGGCTGCGGCTCAAGGTCAGAAGCGGCAAAAGCCGTTTTCTGGCGGTTGTCCGCGAGTTGGCCACTTATCGAGAACTGGAAGCTAGACGACGCGACATCCCTCGCAATCGGATCATGCGCGACGATGTCCTGCTAGATATCGCCGCCCGCTCCCCGCGAAACCTCAAGGACTTGGCGAAGGTCCGCAACATCTCGGAACAATTCGCGACCGGCCGCGCCGGCGCGGAGATCCTGGAGGCGGTCGCCAAGGCAATGGCGCTATCGGACGAGGAATGTCCCCGCATCGAGCAAAACCGCGATACCAGGCAGCCGCATCCGGCGATCGTTGAGTTGCTACGCGTGCTGTTGAAACAAAAGTCGGAAAAGCACCAGGTCGCCCAGAAACTCATTGCCAATTCCGCGGATCTCGACGCGATCGCCATCGCGGACGACGCCGATGTGGCGGCGCTTCGGGGTTGGCGCAAAAAGCTGTTTGGCGATGACGCCCTGGCCTTGAAGGCGGGCCGCCTGGCCCTGGCGGTATCCGGCGATCAGGTTAAGCTTATTACCCTCTAGCCTCTCGCGCCTCGGGCGGGTCCCGCGGGTTTTCGTCATCAGGCCTGGGCGCGAGCACGATCGGCATGTCGATCGCGCGTGCCAATTCCTCGATGCGCCGGCCGATAACCTCGCCATGCAGGGCGGCCATGGACTTGGGGTAGGTGATCGATATCCAATCGTGGTCCGCCAGCACCCTGATATTCGCCAGAAGTCGCTCGACACCGCCGCACAAAGTCAAACCAAGCCGAAGCGCCAAGCCAATCCGCAGAGCGTCGCGGCAACGCTCCTCGGGAACCAGGGTCAATACGGCGGCGGCGGCGGGCAGTTTGAAGTTCCCCTGATAGCGCGCCAGTATGGCGAGCGCGACGAATGCCCTGTCCTCATGTCCGATCCCGACAACCGGCAACCTGAGAACCTTCAGAAACGCATGCTCGCCTCGATATTGTGGATGCTCCGACCATCCGATATCCGCGAGAATTGAGACCACCGCGATCAGCCGATTTTCCCTGGCGTCGAGATAAGGCAGAAACCCTCTGATCCATCTTTCCACGACATCGGGCGCAATCGGAAAGCGACCGGTTTTACTCGCGATCACCGAGCAACTCGCCAGCAGTGGATCGGACGTCTTTTCCGCCGCCGGCAACTGGTCAAACAGGCACCCCTCGCGAAGCCCGAAAGCGGAAAACATCAGATGGCTGGGTCCCCCCAGCGTCATCAGCCGGGTAAGAACCAACGCCGCCAGGCCCAGCGAGGCATAGCGCCGCTTCGACACCCCCTCGATCCGTTGCCGTTTGCCGCCCGCCGATCCTGACATCCGACTGAGATAGTCGAGCGCCGGACCAAAGGCGATTTCGTAGCCGTGAATCACCTGCAACGGATAGTTCGAGTCGATCATGTGAGCCCGAGCGAGGCTGCGCCAAGAGCCGCCTACGGCGAAAAGCGGTCGCCCTTGCAATTGATCCAGCCAATCCAGCCTCAACAGTTCCTGGTCGATACGCTCTTCGAGTTTCTCGCGACGATCAGGCGTCAGAGTACCGAGACGCAAAGGACCGAGCGGCAGGGAGATGGAACGGCGGACCTCGCCATCTCGCACGTCCACCAGTTCCAGGCTGCCACCCCCAAGATCACCGACCACGCCATCGGCGCCAGGAAACGCGCTGATCACGCCATGGGCCGACATCACCGCTTCCTCATCGCCCGAAAGCACGCGGACCTTCAATCCAAATCGACGCGATAACTCCTCAACGAATTCCGGTCCGTTCTCCGCCTCTCGAACCGCCGCCGTGGCAACCGCATGCAGGTCCGTCACCGCCATTTCACGGGCAATCTCGCTAAAGCGAGCAATATTGACGATTGCCGAGATCCGTCCCGTCTCGGATAGCCGACCGGTCCCCTTCAATTCCGCGCCGAGCGCGCAAAGGGCTTTCTCGTTAAAGATCGGTATCGGCATGCGCCGACCGCCCTCAAAGACCACAAGACGTACGGAATTCGACCCGATGTCTAGGACACCGACCCGATTTTCGCTTTCGGAAGCCGCTAGGGAAGTGGTTTTTGACAAGACTTCGCCGGGGTCAGGTGGAACTGGCCAAATGCAAGGCACTCTCCGCCGAACGGCGAAGTCCGCTGCCTCGCCCGGAAAGGCTCGGATTGGTCATGAAATAGTCATGCGCGGAGAAATCGGAGGCCGAGGCATCGACGCGTGTGTACTCGCCGTCACCGTTCAGGAACCAACAATTGGTCTGATCCCTCAAATTTGCCTGCATGATCTCGTCGAGCACCTGCTGATGCACCGTCGCGTTATCAACCGGCACGAAATGCTCCACTCTGCGATCCAGGTTGCGCGGCATCCAGTCCGCGGACGATATGTAGACCTTGGCGTCGTCCGAGGGTAGCCCTTTCCCGTTTCCAAAGCACGCGATCCTGGAGTGTTCCAGAAAACGCCCGACAATGCTGCGAACCCGTATGTTCTCCGACAAGCCGGGCACGCCAGGGCGCAGACAACAAATACCTCTAACGACCAACTCAATCTTCACGCCAACACCCGAGGCCTCGTACAACAAATCAATCAGGTCGGGATCGACAATCGCGTTCAACTTAACCCAGATATGCCCCGGTCGCCCGGCGCGGGCATGCGCCATCTCGGCGCGGATAAGCGTGTTGAGTTGCTTGCGCAGGGATATTGGCGAGATCGCGACCTTGCTCATGCCGGCGGGCGCGGCGTAACCCGTCATGTAGTTGAACACCCGCGACGCGTCGCGGCACAGCTCGGCATCGCAGGTAAAAAACGACAGGTCCGAATAGATCTTCGCCGTGATCGGGTGATAATTGCCGGTGCCGAAATGCGCGTAGTTGCGGAGTTGTCCCCCCTCGCGACGCACCACCAGCGAAATCTTCGCATGGGTTTTCAGATCCACGAACCCGTAGACCACCTGAACACCCGCGCGTTCGAGATCCCGTGCCAGTTGGATGTTCGTTTCCTCGTCGAACCTGGCCTTCAACTCAATCATCGCGGTAACCGACTTACCTGATTCAGCCGCCTCGGTCAGGGCTTTCACGATCGGCGAATCGCGGGTCGTCCGATATAGCGTTTGCTTGATCGCGACGACTGCCGGATCCGACGCGGCTTGCCGCAGAAACTGGACGACGACGTCGAAACTTTCATAGGGATGGTGAACGATAATATCCTTGGCCCGGATCGCCGCTAGACAATCGCCGCCAAAATCGCGGATACGTTCCGGAAAACGAGCATTGAAGGGAGGCCAAAGCAGATCCGGACGCTCGCCGGTGATCAATTGTGTAAGCTCGGCCAGCCCGACCAACTCACCAAGGGTGAAGATATCCTCCTCCGAGCAGCCGAGCTCGCGCACGACGAAGCCTCGCAGGTCGTCGGGCATTGATGTGCTGACCCCGATCCGGATCACATTGCCGCGCCGCCGCCGCCGCAACGCCGACTCAAAGGAATCGACCAGATCCTCGGCTTCCTCGTCGATCTCCATCTCGCTATCGCGCAGCACCCGGAAGATTCCCTGTCCGACCACTTTGCAGTTTGGGAAGACCGCGGCGATATGCTCCAGGATGACTTGCTCGGTGGCGATGAAACGGATCTCGTTGCCCGGCAAACGCACGAACCGGTTTACCGTCGTCGGCAACGGCAACAACGCCTCCATGTCGTGCCCATCCGACATCCGGGTCAATTGCAGCGCCAGACAGGCGCCCCGGTTCGGGAAAAACGGGAACGGATGCGCTGGGTCAATCGCCAGAGGGGTGAGAACCGGAAAGATCTGATCGAGGAAATAGTCCTCCAGCCAGGCCCGGTCCTTTCGCGACAGCTCCTCGTGATCGACGATATGAAAACCGACGGCGCGTAGTTCACGGCGCAATTCCCGTAGGCAATCCTGCTGATCGGAAACCAGCTTCATTACCTCGCCCGATATCGCCTGAAGCTGTTGGGCGGGGAGCAAACCGTCCGGGCTCGCCGTGGAAACACCGGCGGTCACCATGCCTTTTAACCCGGCGACACGAACCATGTAGAACTCATCGAGATTGGCGCTGGAGATGGCGAGAAAGCGCAAACGTTCCAATAACGGCGAGCGCGGATTGCGCGCTTCCTCCAGGACCCGGGCGTTGAAAGCCAGCCAGGACAGTTCGCGATTGAAGTATCGCGAGGCCTGACTTCCCCATGCCTTTACCGGTGAAACGGATTTCTTGCCGCTCATCGTCCTGTCCAACTTTCGCCGGCGAGATCACGCCGCCATCTTCCTAAGCATGCCAGAACCCGCCGGAGGATAACAGGACCATCACGACTGCCATTCCCGACGCGCAATGGTGTCTCCGCCGGTTTTCATGTTACCGACATTCACCCCGGCCTTCCGCCGGGCGGCGGACAAGCAAGCGACATGAGAGGCGACCATGAACAAGGCGATCTTGCGCATCGATTGCAGCCCCAAGGCGGGCTCGGCCCACAGCAGCCGCTTCGCGGACGAGGTCTTGGCGACGATTACCCGCACCCATGCCGATGCATCGGTGACCACCCGAGTTCTGGCGAGTACGCCCTCGCCCATTGTCGACGACGCTTTCGCGGCGGCGATGATGACCCATCAGGACAAAGAGGCCACGCGGGATCACGCGGCGCTAAGAGAATCGGAATCGCTAATAGACGAGTTGGAGCGATCCGACCTCCTGATTCTGTCGACGCCGATGCATAATTTCACCGTGCCGGCGGCGCTCAAGGCGTGGATCGATCAGGTCGTCCGCTTCGGGCGCACCTTCAAAAGCACGCCGGAGGGCAAGATCGGACTGCTGATGGACCGCCCGACCTACATCGTTATTGCGTCAGGAGGCTATTTCAGCGGCGATCGCGCGCGCCAGCCTGATCACCTCACACCCTATCTGAAGGATATACTCGGGACCATCGGCATTAAGAGCATCAGATTCATCACGCTTGAAGGCCTCGCCCGCGGCGAGGATGCCGTCGACGAGGCCTATCGAAACGCGCGTGACGTTCTCGAAACCCTATAGCGAGCTCCGGAACGCGCCGCCATCCATCAGGACATTCTGACCATTGATGAAACCGGCATGCGCGCTGCACAGGAAGGCACAGGTCTTGCCGAACTCGTCGGCGGTGCCAAAGCGGCCAGCCGGGTTATCCGCCGCCGCGATCTCGTACATCTCGTCATAGGTCTTGCCGGCGGCCTTGGCCCGCACCTCGATGTTGCCGCGTAGCCGGTCGGTATCGAAGGGCCCCGGCAGCAAGCCATTGATCGTCACCCCCTCGCGCACGGTGTCACGGGCAATACCGGCGCAAAAGCCGGTCAGCCCGGTCCGAGCGCCGTTCGAAAGCCCTAGGATCGAGATCGGCGACTTCACCGCCGCCGAGGTGATGTTGACGATCCGCCCGAACTTGCGCTCCATCATGCCGTCGACCGTCGCCTTGATCAGTTCGACCGCGGTCAGCATGTTGGAATCGATGGCCTTGATCCAATCATCCCGCGTCCATTCCCGAAAACTCCCCGGCGGCGGACCACCCGCGTTGTTGACCAGGATGTCGACATCACCGGCCAGCTCGAGAGCCCCGGCCCTTCCCTCCTCGGTAGTGATATCGCACGCCAGCCACTTCACGGTCGTGCCATGCGCCGCGCCGATTGCCTCGGCCGCCGCCTTGATATCCGCCTCGGTGCGCGAGCAAATGGTAACGTTCACGCCCGCCTCGGCCAGCGAATCCGCGCATGCCCAGCCCAGCCCCTTGCTGGCCGCGCAAACCAGGGCATTCTTGCCCGCAATTCCCAAATCCATTCCCTATCTCCCTTGGGTGATCTTTCTTGACTAATCCTCGGACGCCAGCACCGCGCGCGCCAGAGGCAAGGTTATGCCGCGTTTTTCGGCAAGCGCCTTTCGATCCAGACGGTCCACCAGTCGAACCGCTTCCTCGAGCGACCGTTGCATGCGGTTCGCCAGAAACTCCAGAACATCGCGACCGACATGCAGTTGACGGTCCCGAAACAGCTTACTCATCACACCAATGATCAGGCTGTCATCGGGCGCGCCGATCGCAACCGCGGGCATGGCCGCCAATCGCGAAGCCAGATCTGCGGGCCGTAACCCCATGCGCGCGACCGGCTCCCGGCTCAGGATCAGGAGCGCGCCGCCGCGCTCGACCGCGAGATTATGCAAATGCAACAACGGCTCGCCCGGCCAATCTCCGGATAGACCATCGATTACCACGTCCTTCGCGCCTCCCAGCACCGCCGGGACATCCTCGGAACGCTTGATCGGGTCTTCAATCCGGCTGGCCTTCGATCGCGCGCGCCATACCGCCGCCAGATGGGTCTTTCCGCAAGCGGCGGGACCGTAAACGTTAAGCCCCGTGGTATGAGGTGGCCAGTCCGGCCAACGGTCAATCCAGGCAATCGCCTCGCGGTTGCAGTCGGAGACGAGGAACGCCTCGCGGCCATGCGCCGGACGCGGAACAAGCTCCAACACCAACTGGTCCGTGGAATTCACGATCCGCTTCCGGCATCCGTCTTGCCGTCGGCTCCGGCATCCCGAGGCGGCGACGCGTCGTCGGGCGGTGGGATGCCGTGAAGATGCAAGGGGCTTGCCAGATACTCCGCCATGCCGAAACGGGTCAGCACGCCGATCACCGCCGCCGCCGGCAGCGCCAACAAGACGCCGACGAAGCCGAATAGAGCGCCCCCCGCCAGCAGCGCGAAGATCACCCAGACGGGATGCAAGCCAACCGCGCCGCCAACCAGTTTCGGCGTCAAGACATTGCCCTCCAGCACCTGACCGACGACGAAAATGCCAGCGATGATCGCAGCCGGCTGCCAGGTATCGAATTGAACCGCGGCGAGACCGATGCTCACCAGACCGCCAAGGATAGCGCCGAGAAAGGGTATAAAGGATATCAGCCCGACGAAGATTCCGATCACGATACCAAACTGCAATCCGGCGAGACTGAGGGTCGCGGCATAGAACACCGCGAGCACGATACAGACGCTTCCCTGTCCGCGCACGAATGCCGCTAGGGTCCTGTCGATCGCGGCGCATTGTTCGCGGATGGTGTTTTGTTGGGCGCGGGGGAGCCAACCGTCGATCGTCTCGACCATGCGGTCCCAGTCCCGCAGAAGATAGAACGCGACGATCGGCGTGATTAGCAGCAGCGACAATAGATTGGCCACCGCCACGCCGCCGCTCACCAAACGCGCCAAAACGCCACCGATCCACTTCAGCGCGTCCCCGGCCATGGAGGGGAGTTTGCCCAGCGCCGCGCCCTCGCTCCCCGCGTTGAACTCATCGAGGATCGGGCGCAGCACCGGCTCCAACCGCTCCAGGATCGCCGGAACCACCTCGATCAGTCGAAGAAGCTGTGCGTTCAGAACCGGCAGCAACAACAAAAACAAACCGGCGGAAATGATCAGGAAACCGATCAGGACCACGGATGTTCCAAGGGTTCTCGAACAGCCTATCTTCTCCAGTCTGTCGACAACCGGGTCGAGGAAGTAGGCAATCGCCATCCCCGCCACGAAAGGCAGAAGCACCTCGCTCAAGGCATAGAGCCCGAGCAGGCCCATGGCCAGAAAAGCCAGCCAGAACAGACGACGTTCGCGCCGGGTCATGACAAGCCCGCCATGACTACCGCGTGCCCGCCGGTTTGGGCGCTACGTTCAGCCCGGCGCCGGTTGCCGCCTCGGGAAGTGGCGCCGGCTCGTCGCCCGCCGGAAGATAAATCTCGGGAACCCGCTGATCGCGATCCGCCAAGACGTAGTCCACCCGGCCTTCCAGCAATTCCAGATCCCGCTGTCGGATGGCGTTGCGCAACTGCTCCGCCCCGCCTTGCACCCAAAGATCCATCAGCGCCTCGCGCTTGGATATCCGCAACAAGTCGAACCGCCGCAGCACACCGATCCCCTCGAGGCGACGTCGAATGGATAGCCAGCGCCCGAAACCATCGATCGGGACCACGACCGTGACCCGGGTTTCCAGGCCCGGCAGGACCAGATTCGCGCGCTTCCAAGCGCTCGACAAGGTCGACACGACCCGCGTAACGCCTGCATCGAGGAGGCCGATCAGATCATCGGGGGTTTGCCCCTTGATCGACTCGATGATGGTTTCCTCCAAGCCCTCGCCGACGCGTCGCACGATGGCGATCTCCAGCACCGGTAGATTGTCGCGCCGGTCAAAGGTTCGCGATGCCTTGGCGACCACCACGTCCCGCGCGCCGTATCTGTCCGCCACCGCCCGCAGTCTCTGCTCATCGCCGCGCAAAGCCTGCACCGTCGAGAGGTCACGGATGTCGGCGAGATCGCCGTAGGGTACCGCGATGGGCAGCAACCCGTCCCTAGGCGGCAGATTCTGCCAGGCCTCGCGCCAAGGGTTCGGATCCTCCCAGAGAACGCCAACGCCTTGGCTGGTAAGAACCGGAATGATCAGGACCGGCCGGCTCGGTGTTTCCGCGAAGGCGACGCCGGCCTCGGTCAACACACGGCGCACTTCGTCACGATTGAAGCGATAGGACACCGACGCCAGATAGCGAACCGCCGAGGTTCGTTCGCGCAATACCTCGAACCCTTGTATCAACGGCTCCAATTGCTCGGATCGGTAATCCATCAATGCCCCGGCCTCGCCCGGCAGGGTTAGACGGGCCATCAGCCGTTTCCAGGCGATCACCCGCCCCATTTCAAGAGCCTGGCCGCGCGCGGCGAGCGCCGACTCGGCGGTTACATCGACGGGAACCGGAGCAACGATGAAGACTTCATCGGGGCGCAGGGCCGCCGCCGGCGGGCTCGCGAACAACACGCTGAACAGAACGAAACAGCCCGCGATCAGGGAAGCGTATCTCGCACGGCTTGTCCTCATCGGTGCTCCAACTCCAAAACCGTCTTGCTCATTACGACACCAACACGCCATAAAGCATGAATTCGGCGATTTCGTGGCCGCGTCATCATTTCATGCGCGACACACCTCGCCTTTTGGCTTTTATAGCGGATCGCCGCGGAGGAAACCATCAGCCAGCCCGGAAGCAATCGCCCGCTCACCTATCGCGACGCGGGTGTCGATATCGACGCCGGAGAACGGCTTGTCGATGCCATCAAGCCGCTTACCCGTTCGACCGCCCGTCCCGGCGCCGATGGAAGCATCGGGGGTTTTGGCGGCGTGTTTGATCTGAAGGCCGCCGGCTTCGCGGATCCCTTGCTGATTTCCGCGACCGACGGCGTCGGCACCAAGCTCAAGATCGCCATCGAAACAGGCATCCACGGCACGGTGGGTATCGATCTTGTCGCCATGTGCGTCAACGACCTGATCGTACAAGGCGCCGAACCCCTGTTCTTTCTGGACTACTACGCCACCGGGAAGCTTTCGGTCGAGACCGCGCGCGACGTGGTTACCGGCATCGCCGAGGGATGCCGGCAAGCCGGCTGTGCCCTGGTCGGCGGGGAGACCGCCGAGATGCCGGGCATGTATGGCGACGGAGACTATGACCTCGCCGGATTCGCGGTCGGCGCGGTCGAGCGCGCGAAACTTCTTGACGGCACGCAAGCCCAGGCGGGAGACGTGCTGTTGGGGATCGCCTCCTCGGGCCCGCATTCCAACGGGTTGTCCTTGGTTCGTCGCGTCATGGAGACCGCTGGACTGGAATACGGCGCCCCCTGTCCGTTCGAGAGCGGACGCACAGTGGGCGAGGCCATGCTGACGCCAACCAAAATTTACATTGCCGCATGCCGCGCCGCGCTTGCCGCCGGCGGCGTCAGGGGGTTCGCGCATATCACCGGCGGCGGTCTTATCGAGAACCCTCCCCGGGCCTTTGCCCCCGATCTGACGGCGCGGATCGACGCCGCCAGTTGGACCTTGCCCCCGGTCTTTCGGTGGCTGGCCGAGACCGGCGGGATCGAGGCTCGAGAACTAGCGCGAACCTTCAACTGCGGCATCGGGATGCTGGTCATCGCCGCGCCCGCCTCGGTTGACACGATCACCGCCGCCCTGACCGGAGCCGGAGAGAGCGTGTATCGCGTCGGCGCGCTGGAAGCCCGGGCCGATGACGACCCTTCGGTCATTCTCGAAAACCTTGAGAGCTGGTCCCGGTGAGAAAAGCGCTTAAGGGCAAGGTTAGAACCGGCGTTCTGGTATCCGGCGGCGGCACCAATCTCCAGGCGCTGATCGACGCGGCCTCGGCTCCGGATTTTCCAGCCGAGATTGTCCTGGTGATCTCCAATCGCCCCGACGCCGGGGCCCTGGACCGCGCGGCGAGAGCCGGGATCGCCACCCAAGTGATACGCCATGGCGATTTCGACGGGCGCGCGCCCTTTGACGCGGCGCTGGACGACGCCCTGCGCGCCGCCGACTGCGACATCGTCTGCACCGCCGGTTTCATGCGTATTCTGACCGCCGATTTCGTCGAGGGTTGGCGCGGGCGCATGATCAACATTCACCCGAGCCTACTTCCAGCGTTTCCCGGATTGAACACCCATCAGCGCGCCCTGGACGCCAGCGCTCGCATCGCCGGTTGCACCGCGCATCTGGTCATCCCGGATCTCGACGCCGGCCCGATTCTCGTCCAGGCGGCGGTACCCATTCTACCGGACGACACCGCCGAGAGCCTGGCGGCGCGGGTTTTGGAGCAGGAACATCGGATCTATCCGCTGGCCCTCAAACTTGTCGCGGAAGGCCGGGTACGGGTTGTGGATGGCCGGGCGATGATCTCGGATCAGCCAGCGCCGAACGGCGGCGTCATGATCAATCCAAACCCCGAATGATGTTTTCAGACTTGGCGGAACCACTGGCGGTGTTTTATACAGCGTCTAGAGGTTATAAACCGGACGAAACCGGGGGATAGAGAACATGGCGGCCGAGCATTCCAAGAACGACGCGGATTACCAGTTCCATCAGAGCACCTATGATGGGGTCCTAACGCTTTTCAAGGTTTCGATCGTTCTGATCGTGATCACCTTGCTCTTGATGGCTTGGTTACTCGTCTAAGCCGGTCAATCCCGCGCGACAATCCCCAGCTTCACCATCCAGACCACGAGCAAGACTACCTGCTCCAAAGACTGGCCGAGCGCTTCGGCCAAATCGTTCGTCGTGATCGCCCCTCTTTCGAGAAGATGATCAAGCGCCCGAGCGGCATTGGTGCCTCGAAACGGTTCGCCGATGCGATCAATCCGTGTCGCCAACGCGGCGTTTAGCCTGGCCCTTGGATCCTCCCCACGCGCGCGGATCACGCTGGTCGGCGACAAGGCGGTACTGGCGAAGCCTTGGAAAGCGGAAATCGGATCGCCCTTGATCGGACTAACCGGGAAACGCTCGGGGTTGGGATCATTGTTCTCCGCCTTCCCACGTCGGTCGGCCTGTTCGCCCCAATGCTCGCACAATTGGTTCACGACACCGGGCCAATCAAAAACCGAGCGCGCCCGCGCCTTGCCCGCCTCGCCCATGCGACGACGCAGATCGGGATCGCGTATCAGGGCTTCCAGGGCACCGGCGGCGACGGAGACATCGACCGCCGTGTGGATCGCCACCGAACCCGCGTATCCCTGGTAGCCGTCCATGCCTAGAACATGACGCTGTCCGATGAGCCATCCGCTCCCGGCCTGGGGCAGCAGGGTCGGGATAAGAAAACCCTCGACCCCGTCGGCGACACTGGCCCGATAGCCGTCCCAGTCGCTCAACACCACCGGCAAGCCGGCGGCCATCGCCTCGATCGGGGTGATGCCGAAGGTCTCCTGAATATTGTCGACCAGCGAGATGAACACATCCGCCGCCCCCCAGACCCTGTCCACGAAGCTCCGGTCATTGCCGTCCAGAAAATCGACGGTCACCGAGGGCGCATGGTTGCGCGCGGCCTCTTCATAAAGTTCGCGGTGTTGCTCACCACCGGGAAACCAGCCGACATTGACCATGCGCACCTTGGCCCCGGTTCGCTTGACCGCCTCCTCCAGCGCCACGAACATCGGGCTCGGATGGGCCTTCTCGAAGAACGACAGGCGTCCGACCCAAAGCACCACCACTTCTTCCTCGGCGATCCCGAGTTGCCCGCGCACCGCCTCGCGCGTCCCGGGAGCGCCGGCACGGGACTGAATCTCGTCAACCTCGACCCCGAGCGGAATAACCGGCATCGCGGGGAACGGGCGCGGTTTACTTTCCCCGCCACCGAAACGACCGGCGAGGAAGTCGGCGTATTCCTCGTACATTTCCGTCAGCGCGGCACGCACGGCGGGCGAAGTGCACCACATGGTATCCCAAGGCTGGATCGGCGCGGTGATCGCCCGCGCGATGTACTCTCGCATCGCGGGCGGGGCGAGCGAGTGGATCAAACCAGTGATCGAGTAAGCGCGATCCCCGCCCCGGCGCCGCATCCAGGCGAGATCGGAAAGGTCGGCGCTGGCCCGCACCAAGGTGCCCGCGTCGGCAAGCACCGGGTTGTTGAACACGCTGGTGGTTGAGACTGTCTTGGTTCTGGGATTGTCCTGGTAGAGCTCGGCCGCGACGTCGTCATTGTCCATGCGATTGAAGGCGAGAAACGGCAACTCATCCCCCGGCGCGTACTTGGCGAGAGCCCGATAAAGCCCGAGATTGGCCACGTCCTTGCCGAACGGATTATGCTTCAAGCCGATGCCCGTCGCCCCGAGATAGATCGCGCAGGGAGCGGTCATTGAAACGTCCTTGAGTTTGCCGAGGTCAACGCGTCGACGGGAATGTCAGTTCAATTCGCGCACCGGCGCGCCATCGTGCCAAGCCTGTATATTCTCGACCGCGTGTCCGTGGAAGATCCGATAGGTCTCCTCGGTCACGTAGCCCATATGCGGACTGAGCACGACATTCTCCAGGGAGCGATAGGGATGATCCGCCAGCAGCGGCTCGGTCTCGTAGACGTCTATCGCCGCGCCGCGGATCGAGCCGGCTTGCAGGGTGCTCAACAGCGCCGCCTGGTCGACGATCGGCCCACGCGAGGTATTGACCAGAAACGCGTGGGATTGCATCCGCCCGAGATCCGCCGCCGTCACCAGGCCGCGGGAACGGTCGCTCAGCACCATGTGAATGCTGATGAAATCGGCTTTCGAGAACAGTTCTTCCTTGGAGACCAGTTCCGCCCCCATCTCGGCGCAGCGCTCGGCGGTGAGATTGGCGCTCCAGGCGATGATCTTCATCCCGAAGGCCTTGGCGAAAGTCGCGACCTGACCGCCGATCTTGCCGAGACCCAGCAGGCCCAGGGTCTTGCCACGCAACTCAAGGCATATCCGCGTTTGCCAGAGACCCTGGCGCATCATCCGATCGTCATGCGCGATGTTCCGCGCCGCCGCCATCAACAACGCCCAGGTGTGCTCCGCCGTCGCCCAGGCCGACCCCTGGGTCCCGCAGACCACCACGCCTTGCGCCTTGGCCGCCGCCACGTCCACCGACGCGTTCCGCATCCCCGTGGTGATGAACAGCTTCAGGTTCGGCAAGCGTTCGAACACGGCCGCCGGGAAGGGCGTTCGCTCGCGCATGGCGCAGACAATCTCGAAATCCTGGAGCCGCGCCACCAGCGCGTCCGGTTCGACCAGATTATCGGTGAACACCACCGTCTCGTAGCCGTCGGGGAGAGAGCCCCAATCGGCCATCTTCAAGGCCAATTCGGTGTAGTCGTCCAGAATCGCGATCTTCGGCATGGCTAAACCATTTCATGAGGAATGACCCGCAATAGTTTGATATTGCGATGTTTTGCACATTGAAAACTATCGAGTTTTACTCCGCCGCGTCCTCGACATCGCCCTTGGCGACCAGATCCAACGAGGCCGAGTTCATGCAGTAGCGCAGTCCCGTCGGCGCTGGTCCATCCTCGAAGACATGCCCCAGATGGCCGTCACAACGCGCGCAATGCACCTCGGTGCGGGTCATGAAGAAGCTGCGATCCGTTGTGGTTTCGACCGCCTCGGCGTTGATCGGCTCGTAGAAGCTCGGCCAGCCGGTGCCGGACTCGAACTTGGTGTCGCTATCAAACAGCGGCTGACCACAACACACGCAGTTATAGATCCCCGGGTCCTTGTTCGAGGCGTATTTCCCCGACCAGGCCCGCTCGGTGCCATGAGCGCGGGTTACCTTGTACTGAATGTCGTCAAGCTGCGCGCGCCACTCGGCTTCGGTTTTAACGATTTTATCCATCGATCAATCCTCCCTTGGGGGTGATTCAAGATAGAGCCGAGGCGGCACTCTTCACAAGCGCCGCCTTCGAGGCGTCCGATCAAACCTTGCGGCGCTCCTCGATCAGGATGCCGTCCTTGAGCAAGCCGTCGATCTCTTCCTCGGAGTAGCCATGATCGGCGAGGATCTCGCGGCCATGCTGGCCGAATTTCGGCGGCACGCTCTTGACCGAACCCGGGGTGCGGGAGAATTTGATCGGAATGCCCCAGCTTTTGTACCAATCCTTCTCGACCCGCATCTTGCGGTGCAGGGTGTGCGGGTGGTTCATCACGTCGTGGGTGTCGCGGATCGGTCCCACCGGCAGACCCGCGGCCAGCAACTTCTCGCAAAACGCCTCGCCGTCGACTTCGGCGAAGACGCCCTCGAGCTCCTTCTTGAGCTCCGCCTTGTTGGTCTGCCGGTCGCCATTGGTCAGGAATCTGGGGTCCTCACCCAGTTCCGGGCGCCCGACCTCGTTGCACAACCGCCGCCAGGCGCGGTCGTTACCGCCGGCGATGAAGATCTTGCAGGTCTTGGTCTCGAACAGATCATAGGGCGCGATATTCGGGTGTGGATTACCGCTCAGGCCCGGGATTTTGCCGCCGGAGACGAAATAGTTCGGGACGTGCGGGTGCATTAGCGCCAGCCCGCAATCATAGAGCGTCATGTCGAGATACTGACCGACGCCGGACTTCTCGCGCTCCAGCAGAGCCATCAGGATTGCGTTGCCGGCATAGAGGCCGGTGCCGATATCGACCATCGCCAGGCCGAGCCGGGTCGGGCCGCTTTCCGGCGCGCCGTTGATCGAAAAATGGCCGACCATGGCCTGGATGATCCCGTCATACCCGGGAAAACCGCCATAGGGACCATCGGCGCCGAAGCCGGAGATCCGGCAATGCACCAGTTTCGGGAATTTCTTGGAGAGAACCTCCTCGTAGCCCAGCCCCCAACGCTCCATGGAGCCGGTCTTGTAGTTCTCGATGATCACGTCGGCGCCCTCGAGCAGGCGCAGCAGTACCGCCTTGCCCTCCTCTGTCGCCAGATCCAGACCGATGGATTTCTTGTTGCGGTTCACGCCGATGAAGTATGACGCGTCCTCGTCATGGAACGGCGGTCCCCAATCCCGTACCTCGTCACCCTGGGGCGGTTCGACCTTGATGATTTCGGCGCCATGATCGCCCAGCATCTGGGTACAGTACGGTCCGCCGAGCACCCTTGTGCAATCGACCACCTTCATTCCGGCGAGCGCGCCGCCGCTTTTCACTTCACTCATGGAAAACGCCTTTGTTCATCGCGAGGATCGCGGCGAAATTATGGGAGAGCGGCGCGACCCGCAAGCGGAATGCTCCGTCGCGCCGATCACTGACTTCAAACTAGCCGTAGCTCTTCGACATCCCGTCTCCAGGGTCGGCGAAGGCGGAATACGGCGGATAGGGATAGCGCAGGCCGTTCTTGGCGAGATGCTTCATCCCCTCGACCCCGCGCACGAACTCGTCCGGCGGGCAGGCCATCAGCAACTCATCATCGGCGACGCCGCCGTAGCGACGCTCGGCATAGCAGGGCAGCGCCAAGCTGGTCTCGCGGGTCGAAAGCGCTCGGCCCCAGCTATCGGCGCAGGCGCTCTCGCCCGTAAGGGTGAAGTCATAGCGGCGGTAGTTGTGATACTGTAAACCGTTGATGAACAGGATCATCTGCCCCGGCGAGGCGTAGAACAAACAGATATCCGGCGGATCAAGACGGCCCGAACGCAGGGGCGAGGCCGCGAGGCCGGAATAGCGCCCGGCCTCGACCCGCGGCATTTGCGCCTGATGGGCGGCGGCGGCCTCCTGGTTGCCGAACCAGACCCCGGTCATCTTCTCGCCCGAGCCGACATCCGCGGGTATCGGCTCCAACCCGATATTCGCGCCGCAGCTAGAGCCGGGGCGCAGATTGTCCTGGACGATACCGAGGGTGAAACCGGCGGTGCGCACTTGGGTGACCAACTGACAGGTGGTGAAGAACTTGCCGTCGCTCGGCGTGCGCAATCCCTGGATCCGGCGCATCTCGTCCGCGTCCTCGAACAGCTTCATGCCGAACGGAAAGGTGCGGATCTTGATCAGGTCCACCAGATCCTCGGCGGCGGTCTTGATTTCCGCCGCGCCGGGCATCTCGGTTTTCGTCTCACTCATGACGGGCTCCCTGTTTTGTGGTTAGGCCGCGCTCTTGGCGTCCTCGATGATCATCGCCGAGGCCTTCTCGGCGATCATGATGGTCGGCGCGTTGGTATTGCCCGTGGTCACCGTCGGCATCACCGAGGCGTCGACAACACGCAGCCCCTGGATCCCGTGCACCGCGAGCCGCGGGCTGACCACGGCCATCGGGTCCTCGCCCATCTTACAGGTGCCCACGGGGTGATAGATGATGCTGCCCTGCTCGCGCACGAAGGTCTCCAGCGCCTCGCGCGCGGTCACGTCCGGCCCCGGCAGGGTCTCCGCCACGTTATAGGGCGCGAAGGCCGGCTGGGCGAAAATCCGCCTTGTGTGCTCGATTCCCGCCAGGGTGACCCGCATGTCATCGGGGTCCGAGAGATAGTTCGGACGGATCTTCGGACGCTCCAACGGGTCCGGCGAGGCGGCCATGATCGTGCCCCGGCTGGACGGCCGGACCGCGCAGACCGCGACGGTCATGCCGCCTTCTTTCTCAAGTTGGCCGATCACCCCCTGCTGATAGCTCGCCGGAGTAAACAAGAGCTGCAGGTCCGGACTGGAAAGCCCTTCCCGGCTGCGGCAGAACACCTGGGCGCTGGTCACCCCGAAGGTCAACGCGCCCTTGCCCTGGATCACGAACTTGCCGATTTCGCGCAGCAGTTTCGCGCCGCGCGCCAGTTGGTTGATCGAGTCCGTGTCCTTGACCCGATGCGCGATGCGGGCGACATAGTGATCCGAGAGATTGCCGCCGACGCCGGGCGAGTCATGCAGGACCTCGACCCCGATGGAGCGCAGATGCTCCGCCGGTCCGATACCCGAAACCTGAAGCAAATGCGGGGAGTTCACCGCGCCGCCCGAGACGATCACCTCGCGCCGGGCCGTCGCGACCCGATCGACGCCCTTCTGGCGAAACGCGATACCGGTGCAGCGCTTGCCCTCGAAGATGAGGCGCGTGGCGACCGCGTTAACCTCGATATGCACGTTCTGGCGCCGCTTGGCCCGGGCGAGAAAGGTTTGCGCCGTGGAGCCACGACGACGGCCAATCCGGGTCATCTGCGAGTAGCCGACCCCCTCGGGCTCGGCGCCGTTCAGGTCCTGGCTGCGCTTGAAACCAGCCTGCTCGGCGGCTTCGACGAACTTATGAGTCAGGGTTAGGTTGGTGCGGTAATCCTCGACCTCGAGCGGCCCTCCCTTGCCGCGATGCGCCGGATCACCGCCATTGCGATAGTTTTCGGACTTGCGGAAGAACGGCAACACTTCCTCGAAGGACCAGCCGCGACAGCCCATCTGGGCCCAACCGTCATAGTCCGCGGGATTGCCGCGCACGTAGAGCATGCCGTTGATCGAGCTCGACCCGCCGAGCACACGGCCCCTCGGCCAGTGGATGCGTCTATTGCCGCTGGTTTCCTCGGGCTCGGAGGAATAGTTCCAATTGACCTTGTCGTTGTACAGCAGATGCAGGATACCGGCCGGAATATGGATCATCGGGTGCAGATCCCTCGGCCCCGCCTCCAGCACCAGCACCCGCGAGCCGTCCTCGCTCAACCGGTCCGCAAGCACGCAACCGGCCGAGCCGGCGCCGACGACGATGTAGTCCGCGTCTAGATTCATATCAACCTACTCCATCATCCCACCGTAGGGCGGGATCCATTCCGCTTTCTTCACAACCCGGCTATCCTTGCAAAACTCATCAATGAACCACCATGCCCCATGCTCTCTGTCCGAGGAATGGATCCCGCGCTCCCGCGGGATGACATCCTTCGTGGGGCCGTCAAACTCCCCTTACCCTCACGCCTTGCTCAGGATCCCCTCGGCGAAACGGTCCATGGACGCCAGGGTCGCATCCAGGCTATCCGGTTTGGCGAGTTGGAACATGAAGATCTCAACGCCCAGCTCCTTGAGCGCGCCGATATCATCCATGATCGCCGAGCCACCGCCGGTCATGATGTGCCGGACGCCTTCCTGGGGTGTTTTGCGGTCCATCATCTCCCAGTCCCAGTTGCTCCAGAAACCGAGATCGATGCTTTCCGGGGCGCGGTCGTGCTCGGCCGCCATCTGCTTCAGCGAGGATAGCCCGGCGGCGTATTTATCCGTCGTGTTCAAGGGAAAGGCCGGGTTGGCGCCGATCGGGAACCAGCCGTCGCCGAGTTTGACCGCGCGCCGTTTGGCCGCCGGGCTCTCGCCGCCGATCCAGAGCGGCGGGTGCGGGTCCTGCACCGGCTTGGGTTCGAACTTCACGTCGGAAAAGCTGTTGTATTTGCCCTGATAGGACGGCGACTCGGCGGTCCAGAGCTCCTTGAAGATCTCCAGGTATTCGTCCGTCACCTTGCCGCGTTCCTTGAACGGCTCGGTACCGATGGCCTCGAATTCCTCCTCCATCCAGCCGGCGCCGCAGCCGATGGTGACCCGACCGTTGGACAGTACATCAATGGTCGCGATGGTCTTGGCGGTATGCACGGGATTGCGGTGCGGAACCACCATCACCGAGGAAAGGATGCGAATATCGGTGGTGACCGCCGCCACATAGGACATCAGGGTCAGCTGTTCCAGACACGCGCCGTCCGGCGGGAACGGCGGCTCGCCGTCGTCCGAATAGGGGTAAAGCGGGTTGATCTGTTTCGGAATCACGATGTGATCCGATACCGAGACATAGCCCAGCCCCATTGCCTCGGCATGGGCCAGAACCTTCTTGATCGCCGCGGGCTCGGCCAGCGGCCCACGGGTGGGAAGTCCAAATCCGAACACCATGTCGGCCTCCTTCGTGACGAGGACCACCGTCGCGGCGATCCCTCGGTTTCATCCTGTTATTTAACGAGCGGCATCACTTCGCCCGCGAACCACTCCATCTGCTCCAAGGTCGCCTCGACTTCCGGACGCTGGAACAAGAAGATCATCGTGCCGACGCCGACCTCGCCGAAGCCGGCGATGTCCTCGGCGATATCCGCCGGGTTTCCGGTCATGATCTGGCGCTTGCCGTCGGCGCCTAGGCGTTCCTTGGCCAGCACCGCGCCGCTGAAGAAGTAGCCGATATCGAGCTCCGCGAAATCGCGGCCCTCCTTGTCGCAAACCTGGCGCAACGTATCCAGACGGGCGGCGAGTTCCTCGGGCGTGGTGAGCGGGAATTTCGGGTTGTTGCCGACCGGATACCATCCGTCGCCAAGCCACGCCGCCCGGCGCAGGGCAGGCTTGCTCTCGCCGCCGACCCAGATCGGCGGATGCGGCTTCTGCACCGGAAGGGGCTTGAAGTGAATATCGGAAAAGCGCGCGTATTGTCCTTCATATTTTGGATTATCAGAAGTCCATAATTCCTTGAAAATGGATAAATATTCATTCGTAACCGCGCCGCGTTCCGCAAAGGGCGGCGCGCCGATCGCCGCGATCTCCTCGGCCATCCAACCAGCGCCGACCCCCACGGTTACGCGGCCTTCGGAGAGCACGTCCGCGCTGGAAATGATCTTGGCCGTCAGCACCGGGTCGCGATAAGGCACCACCATGACCGAGGTCAGGATGCGGATCCTGTCGGTCTTGCCCGCGATATAGGTGAGCGCGGTCAACTGCTCGTGACATTCCACCACCGCGGCGCCGGGCCAGATCCCGTCCTCGGTATAGGGATAGGTGCTCTCAATGCCGCCGGGCACGATGATGTGATCATTCGGCGCGATCACGTCGAACCCGACCGCCTCGCCCTTTTGGGCGATCGCCGTCAGCCCTTCCGGGCTCGAGGCCGCCCCGCGTAACATGGTTTGAAAGCCGAATTTCATGACTGTTTCCTCACTCGAGCCTTAACGTTTTCATTCTCATTCGTCATCCCGCCGATGGGCGGGATCCACTCCGCCGGCGTTCTATTCCAGCGTTGACTCGGAAAACACGCGCATATTGAAAATTGAACGATATCCTTGCTGCCTAGTAGGCGGAATGGGTCCCGCCCCGCGGCGGGATGACGGTCTTACAGGGACTTGAGTTACCTCCTCACCCCCGCTTTGGTTCCCGTAACTCCTTCACACGGCTCAGGACCTTCTCGATCAGCTGTTCGGTCTGATCCTCCATCTCCGCGTCGCCGGCGCCGATGGGGCGCAGGATGAACTTGGAGATGCCGTGATCGGCATATTGCTGAATACGGTCGAGCATCTCGTCCGCGCCGCCGACGATGAAGCCTTCCTTGGCCGGCTTGCCGAGGCGCTTTTCGAAATCGGCGCCCATCTTCTTGACCGGTTCCTCGTCCCAGGAGCCGAAGCGCACGCCCATGGCCGCCCCGAAATGATCATGGTCGATGGAGCGACCGTGCTTTTCCGTGGCAAGCAGGATCTTGTCGACCACCACGCCGGCCTCCGCCGGCGAGTCCGCCGCCGCCTGCCAGCCGGTGCCGTATTTCGCCGTGCGCTCGATCGCCGCGTCGGAGGAGCCACCGACCCAAAGCGGAAGCGGGTTCTGCACGGGGCGCGGGCTGACAACCGCCTTTTCGTACTGGTAATGCTTGCCCTCGAAGGTGACCTCGTCCTCGGTCCAGAGGCGGCTCATGATCTCCAGCGCCTCGTTCATGCGTTGACCACGCGCCTTGGTGGCGGTGCCTGTCGCGATGAAGTCACGAGACCGGTTGCTACCGAGCCCGAAGGCCGGAAGTAGCCGCCCTCCCGAGAGGTAGTCGATGGTCGAGCATTGCTTGGCGGTTTGCAGAGGATCCCGCAGCCCCATGGAGGCGACGTTCATCCCGAACTTGACCTTCTTCGTGGCCCCGGCCAGCGCCGCCATGGTGCTCATGCATTCCAGGAACGGCTCGCGCGAGACCAGCCGGTCGGTCTGCCACAGGGAGTCCACTCCGGCCTCGTCGCACCGCTTCACCCAGCGCCAATACCCCTCGGCGCTCGAGAAGGTGAACGCCGCCATTCCCAGTCCGACACCGATCGCCATAGCCGTCTCCCTCCTCGCCTAAACCTCGTTCACCAACGGCAGGACATCCGTCACCAACCGCTCGAACTGACCGATCTGGTCACGCGATGTCGCCCGCAGCGCGATATGCTTGACCCCGGAGCCGATGAACCCACGCAACGTCTCGGCGCAGGCCTCCGGCGTTCCATGCGCCGTCCAGTCCCGGGTACGCTCCACCGTGAAACGAATGCCGTAGTAATCCGCCAGGAAGTCGCGGGTTTCCTCCAGCGCCTCGTCCGGATCGTCGCGCACGCAGATATTGACCACGAGGGCGTTATCCATTGCGTCGGCGTCCTTGCCATGGGCGCTGGCGGAGGCGCGAATATGCCCCCAGGCCTCGGTAAAGGTCGCGGGGCTCACCGAATGAGTCATCCAGCCGTCGCAGATCTCGCCGACCTTGGCCAGGGTCTTCACCGGCATCCGCCCCGCCGAACCGCCACTCGCGAGCCGAGTGATGTTGGTCGCGGCCCAGACCGGGCTCGGCTGCTTCAGGGGCTTGGGGACGATGGTCACCTTGTCATAGTCGTGGAACCGGCCCTGGAAGGTCACCTCGTCCTCGGCGAAGAGACGGTGAAACAGTTCGATCCGCTCCCACATCAAGGCGCGGCGATCCGCCGAGGAAACGCCGGTATTGCGGTCCTCGCGCGCCCAGGCCTCGCCGCTGCCGCCACCAGCGCAGGCCACCATGACGGTACGCCCGCCGGAAATCTGGTCAAGGCTGGCCCATTGATAGGCCAGATCCAGCGCCGCGCGTTGGGTGAAACTGCCCATGCAGGCGGGACCGAGCCGCACCCGTTCGGTCCGTGCCGCGACCGCCGTCAGCAGGGTGATCGCGTCAAGCCTCGGATTGGTTAGGAACGCATCGCCGGACCAGACTGTGTTGAATAACCCGCTTGTTTCGGCGCGTACCCCTAGATCAATCAGATCCGCCGGTGTGCTGTAGCCGAGCACCGGTCCACGATTGGAGAGCATGAGTCCGAAACTTACAGGGCCGTCCGGCATGATGGCTTCGCTTCCTCGCCCGGTTAGTCGGCGCTTCCCTGAATTTCATAGCCCGGTCGGATAAGATCCGCCGCGCCGTCACGCTTGCGCGCCTTTCGCACGGGCGTGTTGACCACATCGGCGAGCGGCGGGGCGTTGTAGGAACGCGCGCGTTGCGCCTCGTTCACCAGGCCGTAGAGGGTCGAGCGCTGCCCCGGCTCGCGGCCGAGCGAGCGAATCACCGCGTCCATCTTCTCGGGTGGCAGTTCCTGACCATGGCTGGCGCCGGCGGAGCGGGTAATGGTCTCGTTCATCAGGGTGCCGCCGAAATCATTGGCGCCGGATTCCAGGCACACCCCCGCCCCGGTCGGACCGAGCTTAACCCAGGAGGTTTGAATGTTGGGGATCAAGGGATGCAGCGCCAGCCGCGCCACGGCATGGATCAGAACGGTCTCGCGCCAGCTCGGCCCGCGCCGCGCGCCACCGCGCAGATAGATCGGTGCCTCCATATGCACGAAGGGCAAGGGCACGAACTCGGTGATGCCACCGGTCCGTGCCTGTAACTCGCGCAGACGGATCAGATGACGCGCCCAATGGACGGGCTTGTCGACGTGACCGAACATGATGGTCGAAGTGGTGCGCAAGCCCACGTTATGCGCGGTCTCGACCACTTCCAGCCATTGCGCGGTGTTGACCTTGTCCGGACAAAGGATCGCCCTGACCTCGTCATCCAACACCTCGGCCGCGGTTCCCGGCAGGCTGCCGAGACCCGCATCGCGCAGGCGCCCGAGGAATGTATCCAGCGGGATGTCGAGGGTGCGCGCGCCCTGATGCACTTCCAGCGGAGAGAACGCGTGGATATGCAGATCCGGCAACGCGGCCTTCAGCGCCCTGGTGATCTCGAGATAGGTGTTACCGTCGTAATCCGGGTGGATACCGCCTTGCAGGCATACCTCGGTGGCGCCGCGCTCCCACGCCTCGGTGGCCCGGCGCACGATCTCCTCCATCGCCAGGTCATAGGGCTTGCCGCGCAGGCTTTCCTGGGTCTTGCCCTTGGAGAACGCGCAGAACTTGCAACCGAAGTAACAGACATTGGTGTAGTTGATATTGCGGTTGACGACGTAGCGCACGGAGTCGCCGTTCATCTTGCGGCGCAGCTCGTCGGCGGCCTTGGCGATGGTCTCGACCTCGCCGTCACGGGCGTGAAACAGGCGCGCGATCTCCCGCTCGCTCAGCGTATCGCCGGACATCGCGCTGTCGAGAACCGCGTCGAGATCGTCATGCGCCAGAAAACCCGGAGTCACGTCCAATTCCGGAATCCGGTTATCCGGCGCCTCGGCCCGGCCCGGCGACCAATCCTCGGTCCGGGCAAGGCCATCCGCGTCGGACGCCGATAGGATCGCGGCCCTGAAGCCGGGATCAAGCCAGACCTCCACGTCCCGCGCGTAGTCCGGGTAGATCGACAGGCGCTCCACCAGGATCTTACCCATGGAGGCGGTGTCGCGGGCCAGAACGTCAAGATGCGGCCAGGGCGCCTCGGGGTTGACGTGATCCGGCGTCACCGGCGAGACGCCGCCCCAGTCGTTGATCCCAGCCGGGATCAGCCGGGCCGCGTCGCCGTAGGAGAGGTTCGGCGGTGCCTGGATCGACATTTCAGGCCCAAGGATCAACCGCGCCACGGCGATCGTCCATTGCAGATCCTCGAGATCCGGCTCCGGCGCGTCGAACATCTTGGTGCCGGGCTTGGCGCGGAAGTTCTGGATGATGACTTCCTGGATATGACCATGCGCGTCATGCAGATCCCGGAGCGCCAGCAATGCCTCGATCCGTTCGGCCCGTGTCTCGCCGATCCCGATCAGGATACCGCTGGTGAACGGCACCTTCTGGCGTCCGGCCTCGGCCATGGTCTCAAGCCGCACCGCCGGGTCCTTATCGGGCGAGCCATGGTGACAGCCGCCCTTTTCCATCAGACTTGTCGACGCGCTTTCCAACATGATCCCCATGCTGACCGAGGCCTCGCGCAGGCTGGCGATCTCGGCCGCGGTCATCACGCCGGGATTGAGATGCGGCATCAGACCGGTTTCCTCGAAAACCGCCAGGGCCATGTCCCGTAGATATTCCAGGGTCGTCGCGTAACCCATCTCGGCCAGCGCCTCGCGGGCGGCGGCGTAGCGCAGTTCCGGCTTGTCCCCGAGAGTGAACAGCGCCTCCTTGCAGCCCGTTGCCTTGCCCGCGCGGGCGATCTCAAGGACCTGTTCGCGCGATAGAAACGCTTGCTTCAGATTCCGAGGTGCCTGGGCGAAAGTACAGTAGTGGCAAACATCCCGGCACAATTGCGTCAACGGAATGAAAACCTTGCGGGAATAGCTGATTTGCCGGCCAAAGCCATGATCGCGCATCCGTCCGGCGACTTGCATCAACGCCGACAGATCCGCGCGCACCGCCAAGGCCATCGCGGCGGTTTCGTCCGGCCGCTCGGCGGGCTCGGTCCAGAAAAGCTCGTTCGACAAGGTCATCCCCGATCCGCCGCCGGTTTACGCGTCATTTCCGCCGCGCGGTCCAGCCGCTCCGCCAAGTCCGCCCGCGCCAGGAACGCGTGGGTATTGGTCTCGCCGCCGCGCGCGCGAAACTCGAGCAGATCTTGCGGAGTATCGATATCGAACGCAAGCCCGGCGGGGGCCACGATCTCAACCGTGGAATTCAGCGCTTCCGCCGCTCGCTTATGGCGCTCAAAACTTCCCGGTCCAAAACGCGTCGGCATCAGCCCCGGCGGCGCGATCAGCAGCGCGTTGGTGCCGTCGCCATCCCGCGCCGGGGCTATTCGAATCATCGGCGAACCTGGATCGCCTTCCCCTAGAAAAGCATCGATGTCATCGCTGGACACCAGCGGCAAATCTCCCGGCAGGATAAGCGCCGCCGAGGCCGACACGACCCGCGGCTCCGCAAGCGCGGTCGCCACCGCCTCGTCATAACCTCGATTGATTTGTTCCGGCACGAGCGTATACGCGCCCGGCGCCAATCCCCTGCCATCGCTGACCACGAAGATTTCGTCAACACCACCGGCACGCGACAGGGCCCCCAGCACGTCGGCAAGCATCGCCTCCACGAGCCCCCGCCGTTCCGCGGCGTCGAGCAACGGGCTCAATCGGCTTTTCGCCTGATCCAGGTTCTTCACGGGCACAATGGCGACGGCCACTAGCGCGCTCCAAGCCGGGCGATGAAGTCGAGACAGTCCCCCGCCAGCGCGACCCGGTCCTCCAGCGTGCGCATGACGGTCTGGGTGACCAGAACCTCCATGCCGAGAGCGCGAATCTCCTGCTCCTGGTCGCGATCAACCTCGTCGATCACCATGGCGTCGATGAAACCCGCGTAATGGCGCGCGACCCCGGCGGCGCTGACCGGCGCGCCGAGTTCGGCCATCATCTTGGCCGCCGGCCCCTTGATCGCCTGGCCACCGACAATCGGCGACACCGCGACGATGGGGCCGGGAAGCGCCTTGAGCGCGGCCCGCATTCCGGGCAGGCCGAGGATCGGGTCGACACTGACAAAGGGATTCGAGGGCGCGATCAGAACAGAGGAAACCGCGCCGCTCTCCAAGGATCGCGTCAGGGCCGGGCTTGGCCGGGCATCGGCGATGCCTTGAAAGCGAAAACCGGTTACCGCCGGCTCGCAGCGATCTCGGACGAAATAATGCTGGAACGCCAGCGGACCGCCGGCGGTGTCCACGATCGTCGCGACCGCGTCATCGGTCATCGGCAGGATGCGCGCGCCGATGCCCAGCGCCTGGCAAATCGCCGCCGTCGCCTGGGTCAGGGTCTCACCCTCGTCGAGCCGCCGGGTGCGCTCCACATGCATCGCCAAGTCGCCGTCGCCGAGATTGAACCATCCCTCGCCGCCGAGGCCCTTCAAGGCCTCCATGAAGGTCCAGGTCTCGTTCGCCCGGCCCCAACCCCGTTCCTTGTCCGAAAGGTCCGCCAGCGCATAGACCACAGAATCGATATCCGGCGAGATACGCAGACCGAGATAGCGCATGTCGTCGCCGGTATTGGCGACCACCGTCAAATTCTCCGGCGCCATCGCGTGAGACAGGCCGAGCACCAGCTTGGCCCCGCCGACCCCACCGGACAGCACCGCCAGCCCTTGAGCCGGATCGCGAGAATTCACCGGAACATATCCATGTCGCGCGGACGGATCAGCGCGTCCGCGCCCTGGCTCGGCGCGTCCGAGGCGAAGCCGCGGATCAGAACCACCGGCAAACCCTCGGCGCCCTGGCCTTGCAAAAGCGAGGCGGCGCCGGACAACTCATCGGCGACGGCTTCCTCGCTCACCAGAAGCTCGCGACCGAACATGTCCCGGTTGCCGCGCAGATCAACCACCGCCGGCAATCCGGCAACACCGATCGCGTGCCCGACCGTGCCGACCCGCCAGGCCCGACCGATGCTGTCATTGATGATTACGCCGACGGTCACGCCGAGCCGAGCACGCAACTCGTCGCGCAGTTTCGCGGCGCTGGCGTCCGGATCCCGCGGCAAAAGCAGCAGATGTTCCCGACCCGCCTCGCTTTCGACATTGGAATGGTCGATCCCGGCATTTGCCATCACCAGACCCAGATTCTGCTCGACGATGATCACGCCAGGACGGGTTTTGACCACCTCGCGGGACTCGCGCAACACCAGTTCGATCTGCCTCGGGTCCTTGTCGACCTCGGCGGCGAGTTCAACGGCGCGCTCCGATGGCTCGATATCCTCCAGCGCGACGATCCGGCCCTCGGCCTTGGAGACGATCTTCTGGGCAACGACCAGGATGTCGCCGTCGACCAGAACCTCTCCGCTTTCTTCAAGCGCCGAGATCAGGATCGTGGCCAGGTCATCGCCGGGCTTGACCATCGGGACGCCCGAAAGCGCCGCCAAACTCATGCGGTTGTCGCGGCGGGCGGGTTCGCGGGTGGACATGGAAAGAGATTACTCCGAGGCGGCGGAACCGGGTTCTCCGGTCATCTTGATGCCAGCCCCGTCGATCTTATAGCGCGCGTTCATGAAAATCAGCGTCGATGTCAGCGCCTCGGCGACGATCGAATTGGCGATGACACCGGCGTGCCAGGCCTTCATGTCGGCATCCCCGGCGAGTCGCACGACCTCCTCGCGAGCCTTCGGATCATTGCCGCAGACCAGCACGTCACAGTCGATGGCGTGATCCAGGTCATCCAGGTGCGTCGCCGCGACATTCTGAAAGGCCGAGACCACCCGCACCCCCTCGCCGAGCTTGTCCTGGGCCGCCTTGGCGCAGGAACCTCCCTCGGGCACATGCACGGTGCGCACCTTCGGCGGCACCAACGGCACGGTGACATCGACCAGGATCTTGCCCTCCAGCGCCGGCGCGATGGCGTCCAGGGTCGGCATCTGGTTGGCGTAGGGCACGGTCAGCACCACGATTTCGCCGGCGGCCGCGGCCTCGGGATTGCCCATCCCGGTGATGGTCGTCGTGCCGGCCTCGCCGTTCAACCGCTCCGCCGCTTCGGCCGCGCGCCCGGCGTCGCGCGAGCCGACGATGATCGTGTGCCCCGCCTTGGCCCACCGCTTGGCGAGCCCCGCTCCCAAGGCGCCGGAGCCTCCGATAATCGCGATCTTCTTGGCCATGATGTTTGGTTCCTCTTGTTCGCTCTAGATCGTCATCCCGGCGAAGGCCGGGAGCCATTCCTCGGGCGCAACCGCGCGTTATCACCCCACGGAGAGCCTAACAACCCCCCTGAATTTTGCGCCGGCGGAATGGGTCCCGGCCTTCGCCGGGATGACGACGTGTGTTCTCGCGCACAGCTTTAGACGAGATGGGGCGTGCAAGGCAATTGGAAGTCACGCTTACCTATCCCGGGCCCCAATTGCCGAGGTGGGGGGACGCCCAGACGGTCGGAGAAAATCCTTTTCATCGTCCTCGGGAAAGTGGGAGCCCAAAGCAGACCCCAATTCAGCGTCGCCCCGGCGGAGGCCGGGGCTTGTGCCGCCGGCTTCCACCACGCGCGAGATGATCGCTGTTTTCGCCCCGCGCGAGACATCACGGCAAGAGCCCTCGCTTCCGCGAGGGCGACGGAAGCGGAGGCGGAGGCGGCCTCTTACTTCACCCGACTTCCTCACCCCAGCTTCGCCGAAACCCTCCCAAGCCGCTCGATCGCGTCCAACACGCCCGCCTGGCCAAAGCCGGGCCACTGGACGCGGGCAAGGAAGTGGTCGACGCCGAAGGTCTCGCGATACCGAGCGATCTCGTCGGCGACCTCGGCCTCGTCGCCGATGATGAAACGGTCGGCGCAGAACTCGTCGAACCGGTCGGCGAGGCTTGGGCCCTGGCTGGCGGAATGCTGTCCCCAGGAGGCGTAGGACTCGTACTTCGCCAGCAGATAGGGCCGCGCCGCCTCCATCGCGGCTTCCTTGGTCGGACCGATGGCGACCTCGCGGATCAGCGGCTGACCGTGCGGATTGCTTGTGCCGGCCTTTTCCATCTCGGCCTTATAGACCCTCATGCGCTGAACCGCGTCGTCCCAGTGCATGGTCGGCGGCACCACCCAGGGACAGCCGAGGCGCGCGGCGCGGCGCACCGCCGGCGGGATATCGCCGCCAACCCAGATCGGCGGACCGCCCGGGCGCTTGGGGCGGATACTGGCGCTGAGATTGCCGACGGTGAAATGCTTGCCGCGATGCTCGACCCGGTCCTCGGTCCAGAGCCGACGGATCAGCGGGATCGCCTCCTCGAAGCGCTCGCGCCGATCCTCGAACTTGACACCCAGACCCTCGAATTCCTCCTCGCGGTATCCGACGCCGACCCCGAGAATGTAGTTGCCATTGGTGATCCAATCGAGCGAGGCGGCGTATTCCGCGACGATGACTGGGTTCTGCATGGCCAGCAACACAATGGCGATACCGAACTCCATTCCCTCGCCCTCGGCGGCGAGCCGCGCGATCAAGGGCTCCGCCTGGATCATCTGCAAGGGTTCGGACAGGAAATGTTGGCCGACCAGGACCGAGTCGAAGCCGTTTTGCTTGCAGGCGCGTGTCTGTTCGCAAAGATTGGCGACCTCCCGTCCGAGATCCGCGCCCCGCGGCCATTGGGTCGCCATATACAGGCCAAATTTCATAACGTCTTCTCCCAAGAGGGGCGTCGCCTTTTGCTAGCGGCGCTCTTATGCTGTCGACAACGAGCCTGCCACGATCCGTTCGGCGGCGTCCATCCGGAGGAAGTTAAAGCGATGAAACTGGGACTGAGCATCGGCGGCCACGGCGCCAAATTCTCGCTCGACATGGATCTGATCACCGAGGCCGAGAATCTCGGCTTCGATTCCGTTTGGACATCGGAGTCCTGGGGCCATGACGCGGTAACGCCGGCGGCCTGGGTTCTGGCGCGGACCAGCCGGATCAAGGTCGGCACCGGCATCATTCAAATGACCACGCGCGCGCCGACCATGACGGCGATGACCGCGATCACGCTCCAGCAGATGTCCGGCGGACGCTTCATCCTCGGCCTCGGACCGTCCGGCCCGCAGGTGGTCGAGGGCTGGCACGGGGTACCCTACGGCAAGCCGCTGACCCGGCTTCGGGAATATGTCTCGATCATCAAGAACATCCTGGCCCGCGAAGGTGCGTTGGAACACCAGGGCGAGCATTATCAGTTCCCCTATAAGGGCGAAGGCGCAACCGGGCTCGGCATCCCGCTCAAGAGCATCCTGCACGGCGACCCGTCTTTGCGCATGGTCACCGGCGCGATCTCGCCGGCCGGGGTCAAGGCGGCGGCGGAATGCGTCGACGGTTTCATTCCGATCTACATGGACCCGACCCGCTTCGATGTTTTCGCGCCGCATATTCAGGCTGGTTTCGACAAGGCCGGAAACGGCCGCACCCTCGCCGATTTCGATGTCATGCCCATGTGCTACATCAATATCGATGACGACGTGGAGGTGGCGAGCCGCCCGGTCCGTCAGAACGTGTCGTTTTATATCGGCGGCATGGGCGCCAGGGATAAGAACTTCTACTGCGACTACGCCAAGCGCATCGGCTTCGAGGAGGCGGCGACCAACATCCAGAACCTGTTCCTGGACGGCAAACGCGCCGAGGCGGCCGCGGCGGTACCCCAGGAACTGATCGATCAGGTCGCCCTGGTCGGGCCGAAGGAACGGATCGTCGAAAAACTCGCGGATTGGAAAGCGGCGGCCAAGCAGCGGCACGTGGACACCCTGATCGCGCGCACCGGCTCTCCCGAGGCGCTGAGACTGCTGGCGGAGACTGTTCTATAGGAAACCCGCCTTCCCCCGCGCCGGTGTCGCGCCCCCCCATGGGCGCGCCACTGCTGGCGGCTCTGATGATGATCGGCGCGATGACCTTCTTCGCGTCGATGGGGATATTCATCAAGCTCGCAGCCGAGCAACTACACGCCTTCGAGGTGGTGTTTTTCCGCAATTTCCTCGCGGTTCTGATGATGGTGCCCTGGCTGATCCGCCAGGGCCCAGGGGTGATGAAGACGCGCCGTATCGGCCTCTATGCCAGCCGGTCCTTCTTCAACATTATCGGCATGACCGCGGGCTTTACCGCGCTCACCCTGATCCCGCTCGCCGAAGCCACCGCCCTCAGCTTCACCGCCCCCCTCTTCGCCACCATCGCGGCGGCGATCTTCCTTGGCGAGGTCGTACGAATCAGGCGGATCACCGCCCTGGCGGTCGGCTTCATCGGGATGCTGATCGTCATTCGTCCCGGCGTCGAGGCGATCTCGCCAGGGGCGCTCCTCGCCTTGCTGAATTCGGTAACCATCGCGATCACCATCATCATCGTCAAAAAACTGACGGACACGGAGCGACCGGCGACCATCGTCACGTATATGGTGCTGCTTCAGACACCCATGTCGCTGATCCCGGCGTTGTTTTATTGGCAATGGCCGGAGCCACTGATCTGGCTCTGGCTGATCGGGCTCGCGGGCGCTGGAACGCTCGGGCATCTAATGTATACGCGAGCAATCCAGCTCGCCGAGGTAACACAGATCCAGCCGCTGGATTTCATCCGGCTGCCGATCATCGCGCTATTGGCTTATCTCATTTTCGCGGAAGTCCCGACGATCTGGACCTGGCTCGGCGGCGCGGTGATCTTCGCCTCAACCGCCTATGTCACGCACCGCGAGGCGCAATTGGCCCGCGAGCGCAGGCGGGCGGCGGCGGATGGCTAGCGGAGTATCCGAGCGGTGCTTGTCAGTCATTGAACCCCACGCGATCCCTTGATACCGTCCGGCCATGAAAACCATCGGCGCTCTTGTCTTTCCCCAGTTCGAACTCCTCGACCTCTACGGTCCGCTGGAGATGTTTGGCCTTAACCAGGACGCGTTCAAGATCCACGTGGTCGCCGAGACCATGGATCCGGTCGCCGCCACGCCGGGCCCCAAGACCCAGCCCGACGAGGCGTTCGGCGACCGCGAGCGCTATGACATCCTTCTCATACCCGGAGGCATGGGCTCGCGTCCGGGGATGGAGAACAAAACCCTGCTTAACTGGATCGCCGAGCAGTCGGAGCGCGCCGAGATCGTCGCCACGGTTTGCACAGGCTCGGCCTTACTCGCGGGAACCGGCCAGCTTGACGGCAAGCGCGCGACCTCGAACAAGATGGCCTGGAAATGGGTGACCTCCCAGGGACCGAAGGTAAACTGGGTGCACAAGGCCCGCTGGGTCGAGGACGGCAAGTTCTTCACCTCCTCCGGCGTGTCGGCCGGCACGGATATGAGCCTCGCGCTGATCGAAAAGCTGATCGGTGCCGAAGCCATGGAAACCATTGCCCGCCGAGCGGAGTATGTGCGCAACGACGACCCGGATAACGATCCTTTCGCCTAATCCGCGCGCGAACCTAAAGCGCGAGAATCCGCACCTTCTCCCCGCGTGCGTTGGGGACACGCGGATGACAACCGTCGCCCTGGCGAAAGGCAGGGCCTAGCGCGGATATCGCCGCGTGACGTTACAAATAGCGGCGGTAAGTTCCTTAACACGGCCCTGCCTTTCGCCAGGGCATCGGTTTAGGTAGGGTCAATCACAAGGGATGTCGATCACTTGTGCCACGACCTCTTTCCAAACAGCAACCGAAGACACCTCACCTCTAGGAATTACGCCCATGTCCGCCCTCCCCGCCTCCATGACCGCGATCGAGATCGAAGCCTTTGGTCCGCCCGAGGGGTTGAAACCCACGACACGTCCGGTTCCCACGCCGGGTGATGGCGAGGTGCTGATCCGGGTCTCGCATGCCGGCGTCAACCGACCGGACGTTCAGCAACGCCTGGGCGGCTATCCGCCCCCTCCCGGCGCATCGGACATCCCAGGGCTGGAGATCGCCGGAACGATCGTGGCGCTCGGACCCAATGCCGGTGACTGGAAAGTCGGCGACCAGACCTGCGCGCTGGTGTCCGGCGGCGGTTATGCCGAATACTGCACGGCTCCAGCGCCGCAATGTCTCCCCATCCCCAAGGGCTACACGCTGGAACAAGCCGCGAGCGTGGTTGAAACCAGCTACACGGTTTGGGCCAATGTGTTCATGCGGGGCCATCTGAAATCCGGCGAAACCTTCCTGGTGCATGGCGGCTCCAGTGGTATCGGCACCATGGCGATCCAGATGGCCAAGGCGTTCGGGGCGCGGGTCTTCGCCACGGCGGGGTCGGCGGAGAAATGCAGGGTTTGCGAGGATCTGGGCGCCGAGCGGGCGATCAACTATCGTGAGGAGGATTTCGTCGCGGTGATGAAGGAGGCTGGTCGCGCCGACGTCATCCTGGACATGGTCGGCGGCCCGTATATTCAACGGAATATAGACTGCCTGAATATCGAGGGCCGGCTTTGCCAGATCGCGTTCCTGCAGCCGCCGGTGGTTGAAAAGTTCAATTTTCTGAAGATGTTGACCCTGCGGCTCACGCTCACCGGCTCAACTCTGAGGCCTCGCACGGTGGAGCAAAAGGCGGAGATCGCCCGGGATCTCCGAGCCCATGTCTGGCCCCTGCTGGAAGACGGCTCGATCAAGCCGGTGCTGTTCAAGACCTTCCCCATGGCCGAGGCGGCCGCCGCTCACGCGCTGATGGAATCGAGCGAGCATATCGGCAAGATCATGCTGGATTGCGGCTAGAGCGTCGGGCGGCTGATAAGCCCGTCACGCGCGCCTGCAAAGGCGGCGACGAGAGTTGGGCGGGATCGGGAAATCGCGAATATCTCGGGCGACACCCCGAATTGCAGCGGTCCGGCGCGATATCCCATCGGATCCGGCGTCGCGTGCAGCTCGAAGAACTCCCGGTCCGGGAGGATCATCCGCAGTTCATCCAAGTTCGCGAAGCTCTTCCAGGTATAATCGCTCATCTCCACGAGAACCGCGGACGGGTTCCCGCGCAGGGTCTTCGCCATCCCGGCCAGGGCCGGTCGCTCAAATCCCTCGACATCAATCTTGATCAGATCGGGCGCGGGCAGCCCCAGTTCCTCGCGATAATCGTCTCCGACAACGACTTGGGCGGTGGTTTGATCGACATTGTTCGCGGGATTGTAATCCGCGTAAAACGACGCCGTACCGACATTCGGGCTATTCGCCATGTCCGGGTGATGGAGCGGCAGCTCCGCCGGCTCGTCCCCCAGGGCTAAGCGGTGCAATTCCACGGTTCCCAGCGCGTTAACCATAAGCTTCTCTTGCAATAGATCGGCATTGAAGGGAATCGGCTCGAACGCGATCACCTGATCGGCGATCCCGGCCATGTACAGGCAATGGTGCCCGATATTCGCCCCGATATCCCAAGCCACGACCCCGCGGGCGCCATCTGATCTCAGGCCTCGAGCCAAGTCACCTAACAAGGTCAGTTCGTGTCCGCTATATCCGCCATAAAAATAGACGGACCAGTCTATAAACCGCTTCAGATTGCCAGGGTAACGGAACCCTTGAAAATCCTCGACAAATGGAAAATCGCGCTGACTGTCGGGGTTTTCCAGCAATCTAAGCAATCGGTCACGACCCCTGATCGGCACGTGCCTGCCCAGGGCGCGTAGCAAGGCGAATTTCAGGGACAGGAGACCAGACATCCCTATGCGCTTGCGTCCGTCAACAGCGCCTCAACCATGCCGATATCGCCAAAATCAGCGCTTAGCCGATCGCCGGGCGCAACCCGAATCAAGCCGGTACAGGTTCCCGTGGAGACGATCTCGCCAGCCTTCAGGCCCTCGGAACCGCGCAGGTGATTGGCGAGCCAGAGCATAACGTTGACCGGATCGCCAAGCGCGCGATCGCCCTTTCCGACGGCGACTGTTTGGCCATTGACAGTCAAGCACAACTCATGACCCGGCAGATCGAAACGCCGCCAATTCGAGATCACCTCGCCGGTGATCAACGACACATTCGCGCCGCCATCCGCGGTGACACGAAACCGTCCTCCGTTGGCGATCCCCTCGGCGAGGCGCGAGCCGACGACTTCCAAGACCGGCGCGACACCATCGATCGCCGCCTCGACCTCGTCCCGCGTATATTGCGCCTCGCGCGGCGGCAGGTCGCGGCCGAGGCGCAACGCGAACTCTCCCTCGATCCACAGGTCATGCGCGGCGAAGACCGGCACCGACGCGCCGGAAGTAAAGTTGAACCGCGCCGGCACCCGCGCCGATCCTGGCTCGCTGGTGCCGAGTTTTGCCTGGCTTTCCGGAGAGGTGGACCCGACTTTCCAGGCATTCGAGGCGGGGCCGAGATGCGCGAACACCTCGGCCTGCATGGCATAGGCTTCGAGCGCGCCGTCAGGTCCCTCGACCGCGCCGGCACGGACAGTGGTTCCCTCGAGACGCGCCGCCGCGAGTTGATCGGTAAACGAGCTCATATGATACCTTTCCCAGGGTTACCGCGGCGCTCGCCTAGAGGAGCTTTTCGTAAAATACGCTGTTCGGATCGCCCTCGGGATAGTCGCCGAAGCGGCCGCATTCGGTAAAGCCCTGACGCTCGAATAAGGCCAATGCCTCGGGCTGATGGATACCGGTCTCAAGCTTCAAACGCGATAGCCCGAGCGCGCGGGCCTCTTGTTCCAATCGCCCCATCACCGCGCGCGCAAGGCCGAGCCCCCGGGCTTTTGGACTAACGAAGATCCGCTTGACCTCGCCGTAACCCTCGTCGGTCACGAGGAAACCGCCGCAGCCCAGGAACTCACCATCGACCGCCGCGGCGAAGAACCGGTTGCTGTCGTCGGCCAGGGTCGCGGGGTCGGTCAGATGCGCGCTTTCGATCGGATAGAGCGCGTGCATCAGCGCGTCCAGTTCGGCAATCATCGCCATGATCTCCGGCAAGCGCGGATCGGCTGGCGCGACAACAATCTTCGGACTCTTGGCGGACTTCATCGGCTTTCCAACGCCTCCAGCAACTCCAGGGTCAGGGCGAGCCCCTCGTAGACCGCCTCCTCCGCCGTCCTGGGCGCCAGCGCGTCGCCGATTACCCGGTGGGGTACACCGGACGCGGCGAGCCACGCGGCGGGCTCCACGTTCGCCTGGTTCGGAGGAACAACCACGAGGGTATCCACGTCCTCCAATACCACAGGCGACTGAGCGGCGGTGTGAAGAAGATAGACCGTCCTCTCCTCCGCCCCGTAGAGCCGCGTGAACGGCAACATCTCGACGCCGAGGCCATGCAACCGGGCGATTCCGGCGTCGCGTACATAGTTCTGAATGGAGATGCCGGCGCAGACACCGTTTACCGCCAAACGGACATGTGCTCCCGCGCTCGCCAGGCGCTCCGCGACGCCGATCCCCACCCAATCGGCGCGCCAGTCATGCACGACGACCCGGGCGCCCGTTTCGATACCCGCGAGAACATCCTCGTGATGCAGGATCCGTATTCCCTCGCCGCTCTCGATCGGCGGCATCCAGCGTCGGCTACCAGTCGCCAGGATCACCGCGTCGGGCGCGAAGGCGTCGCAAGCCGCCTCGTCGAAGGCTTTGTTCGTCACGATCTCGACGCCCGCCCGTTCGGCCTCGCCTCGCAGGTTGTCGATGATGCCGCCGAACTCCTCGCGATGGGGAAGGCTTTGCGCGAGAACGGCTTGGCCGCCCAGCCTCGGGCCACGCTCCCACAGGGTCACGCGATGACCGGCCCGTGCCGCGACACTCGCCGCCTTCATGCCCGCCGGGCCACCGCCGGCCACCAGGACACGACGGGGCGATCGGGTTCGCGGCCGCGCGCCGAAACGAAGCTCTCGGCCGGATTCGGGATACTGAATGCAGGATATGGACAGGCCGAGTTGCGCATGGCCGATACAGGCCTGATTGCAGGCTATGCAGGCGCGGATTTCATCGGTTTTGCCGGCGCGCGCCTTGGCCGGCATGCGGGGGTCGGCGATCATCGCCCGGGTCATGCCGCACATATCCGCCGAGGAAGACGCGATGATCCTGTCGGCGTCCTGGGGCTGATTGATCCGCCCGGCGACCAGGATCGCGGTCCCACCGCATGCCTGCTTCAGCTTGGCGGCGAACGGCGCCATGTAACCGTTTTCCACGGTCATCGGCGGCACGATATGCACCGCCCCGCCCACCGAAGCGGAAGTGCCGGCGATTACGTTCAGATAATCAAGAGACGGGGCCAGATCACGCAGCACCGCGAACATCGTCTCTTCGTCCTCGCCCTCGGCGTCATATTCATTGCCCGAGAACCGCGCGCCGAGGATCGTCTCCGCCGGCACCGCCGCTCGGATCGCGGCGATAGTCTCGTCCATGTAGCGCCGACGGTTTTCCGGCGAACCTCCGTAGCGGTCTTCTCTAAGATTTACGGCCGGCGAGAGAAACTGAGTGGGCAAGTAGCCGTGGCTGCCGACGATTTCGAGTCCGTCGGCCCCGGCCTCCACAAGGCGGCGCGCGGCGGCGCCGTGACCGGCGACCACGTCGGCGATTTCGGCCTCGGACATCACCTTGGGCACGACCTTGAAGCGTTCCGACGGGCTTTGCGAGACACCCCAGGCCTCGCGCACCGCGCCGTCCCGCCTTGAGGCCAACTCTCGTCCGGGGTGAAACAATTGCACGAACGCGACGGCGCCCTCGGCGTGGATCGCGTCGAACAGACGCCGGAAAGCGGGGATACAGTCGTCCGACCCGGCGCTCAGAACCCCGGTTGTGTATCGGGCCGAGGGGTGTACCGCCACGACCTGGACGATAATGAGCCCGACGCCCCCGCGCGCCCGCGCCCAGTGATAGGCAATCAGTTCCTCGGTCGGCAGCCCGCCTCGCGCCAGATCGGTGTCATGGCCGGTCGAGAAGATCCGGTTTCGGATCTCCAGCGACTTGATCCGGAACGGTGAGAAGAGATGCGGAAAGGCTGTCGGCTCTGGCATGGGTTAAACCGTTCCCGTTTTCTCGCTCTCACGCAACGCACTCGCCACGCTCCCCACCACCGCCTCCGCCAGCGCCACGGGCACCGCGTTTCCCAATTGCCGCATGGCCTCGGACCAGGCGCCCTCGAAAACATAGGCGTCTGGAAAACACTGCAATCGCGCGGCCTCTCGAACGGTAAAGTACCGCAAGCTTCCGTCCGGACGTACCAGCATGTTCTCCCCGCCGGGCACGCCATGGTCACCCGCCTTCAAGGCCTTGGCGGGAAAATCAATCGGGCTGCCGGTATGTCCGGGATAGGCGCGGGCACCGGGTTGAAAACCATGATTGCCGATCTCATTCGCCTCGCCGGATAGTGGATCGGGGAGATCAATCAACACATCGCGAACCGTGACCCACGGCGTGGCGCTGGTCTCCGCCTCTAGACCGTCTTGTTGCAACTTTTCAACCCGGCGGGAAAAGCGGCGGGGCATTTCCGGGCGGTCGCGGGAAGCGACCTCGTGCCGGTCCCAATAGGTTCCGGAAATCCACTGATCGTGAAGCAAGGCATCATGCGAGTGAGTCGCCGGCACGTCCGCGAAGGACCATCCGGAGGAAACATCCTCGCGAAATCCAACAAGAAAAACCCGTTCCCGCTTCTGCGGCGCGCCGTAATCAGCGGCGTTGAGGACCCTGGCGGTAACGGTGTAGCGGGTCCCGGCTCCATCCGCCCCGATGTTACGCGCGCGCTCCAAGCGTCCGTGATGCGCCGACCATGTTTCCTCGGCGCCACGCTCGAGCTCGGGAAACTCCAGTTGAAGTTTCGTGTATTCGAAGTAGTTCCGGAAGCTCTCACGGGTAAGACCACGAACGTTTTCGATTACGAAGGCACGCGGGCGAAGGGCGCGGATCACGGCTACGGTGGCCGGGAACATGTCACGTTCGTCCAATTGCGCGCGATGGCGACCTCCGGTGGAAAAAGGCTGACAGGGGGGGCCGCCGGTCAAGAGATCAACCGGCCCTTGGATTTCCTCGAATAGAAAGTCTCGAACGTCACAACGGCTCACCGGCCAATCCGCCACAAGCGGAAACCCCAGCGCTTGGTTGCGCACAATAGTCTCGCAAGCCCAGCGATCCCGCTCGATAACGGCTTTCGGGCGCACGCCCGCAAGGCTCGCGCCCATGGCAAGCCCTCCGGCCCCAGCGAAGAGTTCGACACTGGTCAACATGGAGGTGTTTCGGAATCGAGAAACCGGCGCAGCTTTCGTGTGAGGTCCGGTTGGCTCACTCGCCCTATCTCACATTCCCAAACCAACAGACAATCCCACCCCATTTCCGTCAATCGCCGCTGGTTCTCAATATCCCTCCGGCGGTTTCCCTCCAGTTTCGGCAGCCAGAATTCCTGGCGAGTCTTGGGTAATCTGGCCAGTTTGCAGGCCGGATCGGGATGCCGGTGCCAGAAACAGCCATGGACATATATTGCCTTACGCCGGCCTCGAAACACAATGTCTGGCTTACCCGGCAGATCACGGGCGTGCAGGCGATAGCGATAGCCGAGACCATGCAGAAGCCGGCGAACGATTAGCTCCGGCTTGGTGTCCTTGCCCCGCACTCGGGACATACGCTCGCTGCGTTCCTTGGGGGCGAGCGTGTCCATCTCGTGCCTTTAGCCGAGATCCGCGAGCCATTCGGAAATCGCGGCGCCGATCTCGTGCGGGCTGTCCTCTTGGATGAAATGCGCGCCCCGGACGGTGACTTCGCGCTGATTAGGCCAGGATCGGCAGAACTCTCGTTGCGGGCCGATCAGGATAGCGCCGGGCTCGGCGTTGATGAACAGCTTGGGAACCTCCGAGCCGGCGAGAAACGCCGCGTAGTCATTGGCGATGGCCACGACGTCTTCCGGCTCGCCGCCGAGGGGAATCTGCCTCGGCCAGGTTAGAGTGGGCCGCCGCCCCTCGCCAGGTTCGGCGAACGGCCGGCGATATACGACCATCTCGGCATCCGTGAGACCGCGAAGCACCGAGCCAGGCAACACCCTCTCAACGAAGATGTTTTTCTCCAGTACCATCGCCTCGCCATTGGGAGAACGGAACCCCTCGAAGACCGGGCGGGCTTGCTGGTTAAAGTCATCCCATGCCATGGGCCTGACAACGGCCTCCATATAGGCGATCGCCTTGACCCGGTCTGGATGACGGCGCGCCCAATCGAAACCCAGGGCCGAACCCCAGTCATGCACGACGAGGGTGACATTTCCGCCCACCCCCAAGGCATCCAAACAGGCGTCGAGATAGTCGCGATGCTCGACAAAGCGATAGCGTTCGGGGCCGGAGTCCGCCAGTTTGTCGCTATCCCCCATGCCGATCAGATCCGGCGCCAGACAGCGGCCCTGTCCCTCCATATGCGGCATGATATTGCGCCAAAGATAGGAGGAAGTCGGATTGCCGTGCAGGAAGACAATCGGATCCCCCTTGCCCAATTCGACATAGGCCATCCGCTTGCCCTTGACCTCGACGAACTGCTTCCTCGGCTCGGCGGCGGAGAGGTCACTCACTGGCCTATGCCCCCTTGAAGTCCGGCTTGCGCTTGTTGATGAAGCTGTCGAGCCCCTCGCGCCCATCGGCGGTCGCGGCATTGGCCGCGATGTTGCGGGATTCGATCTCCAGCTGTGCCTCCAAGGATTGTTCGAAGGTCTTGGATAGAAGTTGCTTCACGCCCGCATAGGCCTTGGTCGGACCGGCGGCCAGTGTCCGGCCCAGGGCCTCGGCCTCCTCTGCCAGCGCGTCATCATCCACCACCTTGGTGATCAATCCCCAATCCAGCGCCTCGTCGGCGGTCAGCATGCGGTTGGTGAGCATCAGTTCCTGAGCCCGGCGCAGGCCCACCACGCGAGGCAAGTAATAGGACGAGCTTCCGTCCGGCGAGAGGCCCGCGTTGGTATAGGCGGAAACGAATTTGGACGACTTGCCGGCGATGACGATGTCGCCGAACAGCGCCAGGCTGAACCCGCCGCCCGCCGCGACACCGTTTACCGCGATAATCACCGGCGCCTTGCCGTGATGCAGCCGCTGAATGCCTTGATGCAGCACGGCCGTCAGCTCGATAAGCGTGGCCTCCACCGTGTCCATCTCGGTGGCGAAGAATTTCAAGTCGCCGCCAAAGCCGTAGTTCTTGCCGGCGCCGCTTACCAGGATACAGCGGACCGCCGGATCGGTGGTCGCGCGGATACAGACGGCCATGAACTCATGGCCGAGATCACGATTGATCGCGTTTCCGGCCTCCGGACGATTTAACGTGATCTTGGCGAGGCCGTTATCAACCTCGTAAAGGATTGTCTTATAGGTCATGAGGCCTCCAACGGGTCCGGATTATACTTGCCTTCGGATCAACCGATCTCGGCGGTCGCCGCGGCGAGCCACGCCGCGACATCGGGATCCAACAACGGGGTCAAGGTATCTCGCACCCAGCGGTGATAACCGTCAAGCCAGGCGATCTCGGCGCCGTCGAGCAACGCGACCTCGATCATCGAACGATCAAAGGGCGCGAGCGTGATGGTCTCGAAGCTCAGCATCTCGCGATCCCCACCCGCGATCTTCTCTTCCTGGACGACGACAAGGTTCTCGAGGCGAATGCCGAAGGCGCCCTCCTTGTAGTATCCCGGCTCATTCGAGATGATCATGCCCGGTTGAAGCGCCACGGAGCCCGCCGCCTTGGAGATCCGTTGCGGGCCCTCGTGAACCCCGAGATAAGAGCCGACGCCGTGACCGGTGCCGTGATCGAAATCAAGACCGGCTCGCCACAGCGGAGCCCGAGCCAGCGGATCGAGTTGGCTACCATTCACGCCCACGGGAAAGCGCGCCATCGCCACCGCGATATGGCCCTTCAGCACCCGTGTGAAGCGATCCCGCGCCTCGTTACCCGGATCACCGACACCGATGGTGCGGGTAATGTCCGTGGTGCCGTCGAGATATTGCGCGCCGGAATCAACGAGGTATAGATCGCCAGGCTGGATAGTCCGGTTACTTTCCGGGGTGACCCGGTAATGCACGATGGCCCCATTGGGCCCCGAACCCGAGATGGTGTCGAAACTGAGATCCTTGAAGAGATCTCCCTCGGCGCGAAACGCGCGCAGCCGGTCGGCGGCGGTAATCTCGTCGATCTGGCCACCCGGCGCCTCGTTCGCGAACCAGTGCAGAAACCGGGTCATGGCGACCCCGTCGCGAATATGCGCCGCGCGTGTTCCGGAAAGCTCGATCCGGTTCTTCAGCGCCCGCGGCAAGACAACGGGATCGTCCCCCTTTGCCACGGTACCCCCCGCCGCCTCGATCCGCCGGGCGATCCAGGCCGGGCTGGAAGCCGGGTCAACCCGGAGCGCGACACCATCGGAAATCAACACGTCGATCGCCTCGCCCAAGGCCTCGCGCGGGCGGACGCTCACGGCATTGCCGAGATGCTCCCGCGTCTCCCGGGTCATCTTGCGCTCGTCGATATAGAGATCCACCGCCGCCTCGCGGTTGATGATCGCGAAGGACAGCGGCAACGGCGTGCGGGGCACGTCGCCGCCACGAATATTCAACAGCCAGGCGATCGACTCCGGCGACGAGAGCACCACCGCGTCATGGCCGTCCCTTGCAATCGCCTCGGCGATGGCGATGCGCTTGTCGGCGATGGACCGGCCGGCATATTCCGCGCGATGCGGCACCACCGGCGTTAGCGGTGGCGACGGCTGATCCACCCAGATGGCGTCGATGGGATTCTGGTCCAGCTCGACCAAGCTTCCGCCGGCCTTCTCCGCCGCCTTTTCGAGACGTTCCACGCCAGACAATGTGTGCAGCCAGGGATCGAAACCGAGACGGCCACCCGCGCCAAGATTTTTCTCGATCCATTCAGCCGGAGAATCGGAAATGACATGCCGGGTCTCATACAGCGAAAGGTCCACTTGCTCCCGTATCGCCAGGGTATAGCGGCCATCGGTAAACACCGCCGCCTTGTCCCTCAGCACGACCACCACGCCCGCCGAACCTGTAAAACCCGTCAGCCAGGCCAGGCGCTCGGCGCGGGGCGGCAGATACTCGCCCTGATGTTCGTCCGCGCGGGGCAGGATCATCCCGTCGACACCCCGTTCGTCGAGGACCGCCCGCAAACGACTTAGGCGCTCACCTGGATCGTCCGCGGCGAGTAACGCGGCGCCACCCGCTCGTTCGTTTGTTCGGAGCATTCGAAGCGCGACGAGGTCCGACACGAGTTCCTTGCCCAAACGGTCGCCGACCATCGTCGTCCAGGCCGTGTCATCGATGGCCATGGGAGACGCGTTCACGCCATCGATCAGGTCCAGCAAGGCATCCGAGGCAATAGTCACTCCCGCCTCGTCCAGCCGGCCCACTAACTCGTTGCTCCGCTCGCCACTCGGCGATGATCGCTCCACGGGTAGATCCTCCTAGAAAGGGCGAGCGCCGAAGATCGACCCTCATGACGCTCGGGTTCCAAGACGATAGGACGCCCGACGCCGCCTGGACAAGTGTCCGGCTCGGATAGCGACCCATGCGCGGGACGCATCCCTGGGGTGCAATACCGTCGCTTCTAAACTGAATCAAAAGGTCCATCTTCCAGTCATCGAAGGCGGCAATCTCGCTTTCGGCAAATCGCTCCAGAACCGGGGCGGCTAAACGGCTGATACCCTTAGGAGGGGCCTGACATGAAAAACATCCATTCCATCGAAACCGACAGCTTTGCTTTCACCGGTGCCTCCGCCACGCCCGCGAACACCCAGATGACCATCGTCGACTTCCCGAGCGACGCCAAGGTCATGCGGATGATCGCGGAAAGCCACGCCGCGCGTAACCGCTATGTCGCCGGACTAATCGCCTCGGGCGTCAAGGCCTTGTTCGGTCCGGTCGTCACCTGGAACCGCAAGCGCGCCACGCAACGGGCTCTTGCCGATCTCGACACGCGTCTCCTGCAGGATATCGGGTTGGAGCGCGGCGATATCGACGCCTATCTCGCAAAGGGTAAGCCGGGTGTGATCTCCAGCGGTTTCGCCGCAATCGCCGATGCGGTTAAAACCTGGAACACGGCGCGGCGGACCAAACAGGCCCTGCTTCGGCTGACCGACGCCCAACTGACCGATATCGGCCTCACCCGGTTCGACGTCGAGATGCTGGCGGATGAGATCCGCGCCGGCACCTTCGGCACTCCCGCCACCGTCGAGACCGCGATGACGGCGACCGAGGGCAAACCCGTCGCCAAGGCCCACAAGATCGTCAAGCCGGTCAACTGCAACCAAGTAAGTTCCTGGTTCACGGCTCCGAAGCGGGCCGCCTAGGTCGGACAGACTCCCAAACTAAAATCCATCAAGCTGGCGGGACCATCCATCGGTCCCGCCGGTTTCGTTTTAACCGGATTTTAGCTCGAGGCTTTCAGCCTCCTCCGTCGTCACCGCGCGGGCGCGAAAACAGGGAAAGAGATTCACGTACCGGATTCCCCATTTTCCCACTCCGCGCTTCTGCATTAGGCTGCGGGAACGAATTGGGCGACGAAATGGGGACCGACAAATGGATTATTTTGATCTTGGCCAGTATGAGCGAAAAATCACCACGAATTCTCCGGATGCCCAAACTTGGTTCGACCGCGGCCTGAACTGGACCTTCGGTTACAACCACGGCGAAGCGGTAAGCTGTTTCAAGAAAGCGATCGAGGCCGACCCGACTTGCGCGATGGCCTATTGGGGCCTCGCCTACGCCGTGGGTCCGAACTACAACCTGCCCTGGCACCGTCTTGATCCCAAGGGTCGGGCCAAGGCGCTCGAGGCGGCCTATGACGCGACCCAGGGCGCGCTCGACAATCTCGACGGAACCTCCGATTTCGAGCAAGCCATGATCCAGGCGCTTACCGCCCGCTATCCCCAACGCGAGCCGATCGAGGACCTGCGCCCCTGGGACAAGGCCTACACCAACGCCATGCGCGAGGTGCTCGCCGCCTATCCCGACGATCTGGAGGCGCGCACGATCTTCGTTGAGGCAATCATGAACGAGACGCCTTGGAAGATGTGGGATCTACCCACCGGCCAGATCGCCGAGGGCGCGGGCACGGCCGAGGCCCGTGAGGTTCTCGAGGGCGCGTTCCGCGACCTGCCCGAAACCTGGAACCATCCGGGCATGCTGCATCTCTATGTCCATCTGATGGAGATGTCGCCGTTTCCCGAACTGGCGCTGCGGGCCGGTGACCGGTTGCGGGAGATTGTTCCGGATAGTGGCCACCTCACCCATATGCCGACCCATATCGACGTGCTCTGCGGCAACTATCGCGACGTGGTGGTCTACAATCAAAAGGCCATCGTCGCCGACCGCGAGTATCTCAAGCGCAACGGCGCGCTCAACGTCTATACGATGTACCGGACGCACAACCATCATTTCGTGATTTACGGCGCCATGTTCCTCGGCCAGTTCACTCCGGCGATCGAGGCGGCCCAGGAACTCATCGACACCACGCCGGAGGAGGTCCTGCGAATCCCCTCGCCGCCGATGGCCGATTTCATCGAGGGCTATTTCCCGATGAAGCAGCACGTGCTGGTCCGCTTCGGCAAATGGCAGGACATCCTCGCCCAGGATCTGCCCGAGGACCAGGAGCTCTACTGCTCGACCATCGCGATGATGCTCTATGCCAAATGCGTCGCCCATTCCGCGCTCGGTAATGTCGCCGAGGCCGAGAAAACCAAGGAAGAGTTCCTCGCCGCCAAGGCGCGAGTGCCGGACACCCGCCGGGTTCACAACAACATCCTCCCGGACCTGCTGGATATCGCCGAGGAAATGCTGAACGGCGAGCTAGAGTACCGGCGTGGAAATTACGACGTCGCCTTCGCGCATCTCAGAAAATCCGTCGAACTGGACGACAACCTGCCCTATGACGAGCCCTGGGGCTGGATGCAGCCGGCCCGCCACGCGCTCGGCGCGCTGTTGATGGAGCAGGGCCATTTCGAGGAGGCGGAGGCCGTCTATCGCGCCGATCTCGGCCTCGACAAGACCCTTAGCCGCGCCTGTCAGCATCCCGGCAATCTCTGGAGCTTGCACGGCCTGCACGAATGCCTGACACGCCGGGGCGAGACCGTGGAGGCAATGCATATCAAGCAGCAGCTCGACCAGGCCTTGGCCCGCGCCGAGGTCGAGGTCCACGCCTCCTGCTATTGCCGGCAAAGGGCGGCGGCGTGATCGGCATGACCATGGCGCTCTAGCATGATGACCGAGGCCCTCCTCTCTGTATTCGTCACGCTGTTTGTCGTGATCGATCCGATCGGCGTTGCACCGCTTTTCATGTCGCTGACGCCGACCGAGACCGTGGCCGAGCGGCGCAAGCTGGCGCTGAAGGGCGTCGCGATCGGGGCCGGTATCCTGTTCGTCTTCGGCCTGTTCGGCGAGGCCTTGTTGAACGCCCTCGGCATTGGCATGCCGGCGTTTCGGATCGCCGGCGGCATTCTATTGGTTCTCCTCTCCATCGACATGCTCATGGCGCGAGACAGCGGACTGCGCAACACCACCGAGGATGAAACCCAGGAGGGCGCCAAACGCGCTGACATTTCGGTTTTCCCGCTGGCGATCCCGCTTATCGCCGGCCCGGGCGCGCTGACATCCATCGTGCTGTTGATGGGCAAGGCGGAAGGCGACCGGCAGGTGCAGATCACCGTGCTCGCCACCACGGCGGTGGTGCTGATCCTGACTCTGCTCTGCCTGCTGGCGGCGAGCACCTTGATGAAACTGCTGGGGGTTACCGGGGTGAACGTCATCACCCGGGTCTTCGGCATCATCACCGCCGCCCTCGGCGTGCAGTTCGTGATTGACGGTGTAACGCGGGTAGTCGGCTAGTGCCAAAGCCACGGTCAATCTCACTCGTATCCCCGACGAAGGTCGGGGCCGACGCCCGTGGCGTTACCGCGTGACGGGTGGCGGAGCACTTCAGCATACCGCGCGACGTGATCCGCTATCCCCCAAATGGATAGGCATCAGGCGTGGACCCCGACCTGCGTCGGGGATACGAAAA
>JAYOIK010000021.1:54692-69577 GCA_038118725.1 Alphaproteobacteria bacterium
GGCGTGGACCCCGACCTGCGTCGGGGATACGAAAAGACAAAACGGATCAAGCTCCTCCATACCATCCCATCTTGTATCCCGCCGACCACGCTGCCATGGTTTCATCAGCGACTGTTGCAAGCGGTGCCGGAAGAACCCCATGAACGACAGCTCACAAGCTTTCGCCTCGGCCAGTAGTTTCGCCGAGAACTGGCGGGAAAGCGTCGAAGCCCTGACGAATGATCTGGGAGCCGCGCCAGGGACCCTGGGCATCCTTTACACCGGCGAGACCTTCGCGCCGCATATAAGCGAAATGCTCTCGGTCGTGCGCGAGCGTACCGGCGTCACGGATTGGGTTTCCGCCGCCGGATACGGCGTTATCGCGGCCGGCGAGGAACATTTCGGCCAGCCTGGCGCGACGGCGATGATCCTTGACCTTCCCGGCGATGGTTATCGGTTGTTCTCGGGCGGCGGCGACGCGGGGGCCAGACTAGCCGCCAATCACGCGGACTGGATCGCCGAGGCAACGATGCCGCTCGCCATCACCCATGTCGACCCACGCCATCGGGAAGCCATGACCGCCGTGTCGACCATGTCCGAGGCCACGAACGGTTTTCTGATCGGCGGCCTGACGGCGGCAGCGGGCGAGACTCCGCACCAGGCCGGCGGCGCGTCAAGCTCCGGTGGCGATTGTATCAGCGGCGTTGCTCTCTCCCCCTTGGTGATCGAGGTCGCGACGGCGCTCAGCCAAGGATGCACCCCACTCGGCGAAGCGCATACCGTGACCCGCGCCCAAGACAATATTCTGATCGAGCTCGATGGACGCCCGGCGCTCGACGTGATGGTCGAGGAAATCGGCCCCGAACTCGCCTCGGATCTCCGACGCATCGGCGGTGTCATTTTCGCCGCCCTGCCGGTCCCGGGTTCCGATACCGGGGACTATACCGTGCGCAACCTCGTCGGCCTTGATCCAGAGCACAAGGCCGTGGCCATCGCCGAGACGGTCTCGGAAGGCGACCCGGTCCTGTTCTGCCGCCGCGACCGGGACAGCGCGGTCGAGGATATGCGGCGCATGACGGAGGACCTGAAGCGCCGTGTCGGAGACAAGCCGATCCGGGGCGGCCTCTATATCTCCTGCGCGGCGCGCGGACCGAACCAATTCGCCGCGCCGGACCGCGAGACGGACATCATTCGCGAAACCCTGGGCGACTTTCCGATGGCCGGTTTCTTCGCCAATGGTGAGATCAGCCGGGATCGGATCTATGCCTATACCGGTGTATTGACGCTGTTTCTTTGAAAAACATCGGCGAATGTCGAGCCGGTTACCGTGAGACGCAGGACCCGCCCACGCAAATCCGTCTTCGCGTCAACAAGGCGCGCCCGCTCGATCGCTCTATCGGCACCATCCCGATCCTCGAGACGCCAAAGGGCGCGCGCGAGATCAAGGTAGCATTCTCCCTGGTCGGCGCCAGCGAGGAGCGCCTTGCGCGCCAAGCGGGCCGCCGCCTCGAACATAGCGTTGGCGAGAGCCGCGCGTGACATCGCGGTTAGTGTCCGGGCGTCCCCGCCCCGAAGAACGCCCAACCGAGCAAGATAGCGCCAAGCGCCCTGGTGGTCCCTGCGACGGTTAGAGAGCCGGCCCATCGCCGCCATGGCCGAAGGGTCAACCGGCGAGCGAGTCAGGATATGGCGTGCCGTTCGGTCCGCTCCGGAGAGATCGCCGAGCGCCAAGCGCGCGTGCAATCCAACATTCAGGTCAAAGGGACTTGGCGGCGCGATACAACCCAGCCGACCAAGCAGTGTCAACGCGCGTCGGTTCTCCGCTCGGCTGGCGAGAGCGGCGGCGAGAAAGGACTGCGCATGGTGGTGACCTGGTTTCAAAACGATGGCGCGGCGCCCGGCATCCAGCGATGATATGGCACCCGAGCCCGCCTGGGCGGCGCGCGCCAACAACATCCAACTTCGAGGATCATCCGGCGTCCGGCAAATCGCGCGCCGCAGATCAACGACCGCCCGAGCGCCATCACCGAGACGCAACGCCAGCCCGCCCGCCTCCCGGGAGCCGGCGGACCAATCCGGAGAGACGACCAAAGCGGCTTTCACCGCCTGAAGCGCCGGACGCCATTGACCGGCCCGCAACAGCCGGTCCGCCTCGCGGGCGAGTTGCTCGAAACCGGGTTCCACTACACTGCCTCTCGGGCGCGCGCGACCGGCGCGCAATGCAAGACACCAGCGGCCGGCTCCTGGACGAGAGTCCGGTCTTGCAAGCCAAGCGTTTCTCGATAGGACGCGATTAGCGCCTCAACGGGCCCCGGCGCGAAACGCGCGTTATCGATTTTCCCCTCGGTGGCGGGAACCGGGACAATAGTCGCGAGGTCCGGAATTCGGTCCGCCGAGATATGGGGAACTCGGGCGGCGTCGAGAATATCGGCGATCGCGATGCATGAGTAGTGCTCGGGCCCAGTGGCGATGTGACGGGTCAGATTTTTGAAACAGGCATCCCGGCTCCGGCTTATCGCCCCGCCTCCCTCGGCGAGGTCGACAACCATGTCCATCGCGCGGTCAACAGTGTCCGCCCTCGGATTGACCAGATTGGACAGATAGAGGTCGTGCCAGCGATTGTCATCGACGGCTAAGCTGACCGCCGGCGTTCCCAGCAGCAGCGCCTCGGTTCCGGTGGTGCACCCGGGATGCACAAGAACGCGCGCGGCGGCGGTCCAGGCCAGATGGTCGCCCTCGCGTATCACCCGCGCGCGGTCGCCCATGCCCGCGGCGATTTCAACCCAGGGCTCCAGGTTTTCCGTTGGATGCGGGCGGATGATCAATGGCCATGGAGATCGTTCCCGGGCTTTTCGAACGAATTCCCCCACGGCCGCGAGGTTCGTTCGTTCCCAGGCGCACCAGGTGAAGAAATCATCCAGATCATCGGCTTGACGCGGATCCAGCACCCCGACATTCGCACAGGTATCGAAATACGCCAGCGTGTCGCCGTCTCGCGGGTTGATGCTTGAGAAATTCGTGTTGATCAGGATGAAATCACCATATCGGCGGCGTAGATCCTCCGCCGCCGCGTGCACATCCCCAATGAACGCACCCTTAAGCAAATCAACGCGCGGATTTCCCACGACGTGGATTGAGCCGGAAAGCGCGCCGAACCGAGCCCGAAGCACCTCCGCCTGGGATTCACCGTTCGCGAATACGATATCACAGACCTCGTCAATCGCCGCGGCGTAGCAGCGATGGATTTCGCCTTCGCCGATCACCCCGAGGGTTTCCTCCTCGATCGAGGCGACCAGATGGCCGTGACGCTTGGCTTCCCGCATCTCGACGCATTGCGCCGCGTTGTTTCCCTTGAAGAGCGCCACGCCGGGAGGCAATACGGCCCAGTTCCGCCAAGCTGTCCATTGCGGGAGCAGTACGACATCGAAGCCACGCTCGACCGCGACCGCCGCGATCAGGGCCCGGCTTTTCAATTCCCGGTCCGCCTCTTCGATCAGCAGGTAGAGGAGACGGCGCGTCATTACGGGTGCTTCTCCCAGTTCGATCTCGGCCACGTCGCCCGGAAAGTCATGGTTCTTCGCCATCTCGATTGCTTATCGCTCGATTGCCCCCGCCACAAGGCACATAATGGCCCCGAGCCCGGCTGTTCAGACGAGAGGTAGCATCCATGTCCGACACTCCCATTCACGACGTATACGCCATTCGCTACGGCGAGCAAAAACTCCGACCAGAGGGATCGACCTTCATCGGCGGCGATCCGGCGAAGATGATCCGGGGGTTGGACTTTTTCACCTATGTCATCAAGGGCCCGTCGGGAACCTTCGTCGTCGATACCGGCATGAAGGCGGATCTCTCAGGCGAAGGGGGACGGGAGTTTCTGATCGAGCCGGCGGAGGCTCTTTCCCGGATCGGCGTCGATCCGAAATCCGTCGACAAGGTGCTTCTCACGCACGCGCATTTCGATCATGTCGGCAATCTGGATCATTATCCCAATGCTCACTTCACCATCCATGAAGAAGAGATGATGTCGATTACCGGGCCTGACATGAACTACGCGCCGTTCAAGCTCGCCTACCACAAGCGCGACACCACGCGGCTCGTGGAACTGCTCTACGAGGAGCGTCTGTCCTTCTACACCGAGAAAGTGACGCCGGTGGCGCCGGGGATTGAGTTTCATCTGGTCGGCGGTCACGCGCGCGGCCAACTGGTCCTGCGGGTACATACTAGGCGCGGCTGGATCGTGCTCGCCTCCGACGCGGTGCATCTCTACGAGGAAGTCGAGGACGAACGCCCCTTCGCGATTTTCTATGACCTGAAGGACATGATCGACGGCTATCGCGCCTGTTTCGAACTCGCGGGCGGTATTGACGGACTGATCTCGGGCCATGACCCCAAGGTAACGGACTGGTATCCGGCGATCGCTCCGGAGTTCGAGGGGATTGTCCTCGACCTCGGGGCCGCCCCGAACCGATGATACTTCAGCGCGTGGCGGCGCTCTCGGGTTGAGTCGGACATGGCAACGATCGAATGTGACGACCTGGCGATGGAACGGGCCCTGCGCGCCCATGCCGACTTGTTATTGGAGCAAGGAGGAACCATCGCGCCCGGTGTTGTTATTCGCTCACGCAACGGAGAGATCTCGGTTGCGCATCCGTCACCACCACCGGACGGTCCGATTATCACCGTCCCGGACGCAAGCTTGGTTCGCATGGTGGATGGTGTTCTGAGCCTCGAAGGCGATGATATCGTGCCCGGGAGTGAGTTCGCCAACCTGCCGGAAAACCAGCAAAGCATCTTGGCGGCGCAGAGCGACGTTTACAATCTAGGGCAAAAAAAATCGGTAAAACACGCGATCGGGTCCCGAAAATCTACTATCAAGCCGCGCCCGAGCTTCTCACCGCGTTACTGACGAGAAGACTGCCCGGCGAGAACCCCGACGCCGCGCCAGTGATTGAGCCGCCGGATGTCCTCACCGCGTTTCTGGGCTCGCGTCTGCTCTCCTGGCGCGAATCCGGCGCGCCGGCTCGGACCTCGGAAGTGTTGATGAGCCTTATCGACTATTTCGACCATCACCCGAGCGGCACCCGATACGATGCCCTGGCGTCTCCGGCCCTTCTATCGGTCTCGGCGGCTAGATGCGGAACGCCCCACGATGCCTGCTTCATCAACTACCACGCGGGCGATCCACATGCGATGTTCATCCATCACGGCTTCGTCGACACAAACACATTCTTCACCCGATTGCCAAGCTTCGATATGGAGCTCCCGGAGATCGGGTTGATACGGATCAAACCGGGCCGACCCCGGCGAAGTCACGCGAACCGTAAGGAAAGTGACCGGGAACGCGCGTTCCCGACCCCCGTTCTCCGATCCACCGATACCGATAGCCTCGAGGTCTCGAACCTCGTCATAAAAAGGATAGGCAACCGTTCGGTTCTACGCCGAGGCTTGGGGATCGCGCTCCTGGAACATTTGCAAGGCCACGACCAGACATCGATCAATCGCGTGATGGACCGGGTGGAGTGGGAGATCCTTCAGCGAACGCGGTCTTTCTATGCCGGGCTTCGCAACCTCGCCATGGCGTCAACCGATGCCGTCGATCCCGCGCCGGTGCTCGCCCTCTGCGAGCATCAGGACGCGGTCATCAACGCCTATATCGAAGGCATGGCGGCCCGATAAACCTCATTCCAAGGACTAGACCCCCACCGCCGTACCGTCACGCCTGGGATCCGCCGCACCCGCGAGCGCGCCGCTCGACGGATCACGGGACACCGCCTGCATGCCGCCACACATCATCGTGTAAGCCGCCGGCTGGCTGATCTCGTGTCCTCGGCGCTTGAGTTCAGCGACCACCTCCGGCGCGACCCGATCCTCCAGGATCACCTCGCGGCCATCCTGAAGCCGCGCGCGGGGTGCCTCGATCGCCTCGCGCAGGTTCAGACCATAGTCCATGTAGTGAACCATCGCCTGGGTTTGGGTCTGCATGATGCCGTAACTGCCCGGCGTGCCCAGCGCCAGGACCGCCTCGCCGTCGCGCGTTGAAATCGACGGGGTCAGGCACATGGCGAAGCGCTTGCCGCCCACCAGATGGTTCGGCGACTTGGGATTGAGATCGCCCCAGTTCATGAAGTTGTTCATGCAAACGCCGGTTCCCGGGATTACCACGGTCGACCCCCAGGGCGAGCCCAGGGACTGGGTAAGGCAGATCATGTTGCCGTGCCGGTCCGCCACCGAGGTCGAGGTGGTGTGCTGACGCGCCTCGGCGACCTCCGGCGGTGGAGGATTGCCGAACTGTTCGGTGCGCGCGGTAATCGGCTCGCCGTCCAGAACCCGCGCGCGCATCGGCGCCACGCTGGCCTCCTCCAAAAGCGCACGGATATCGTCGGGACAGCGGTTGTTGTTCAGGATCCTCGCCTCGGCGGAAAGGCGGATTGCCCGTAGCACCCGGTCGAGATGCTCAACCCCCAAATGCTCCAACGCACCCATATCCATGCCGTCGAGAATGCGCAGTGCCAGGGAGAACTGAAAGCTCTCCGCCGGCGGTGGCGGGACATGGACCAGCAGATCGCGATAGGCGGCGACGATCGGCTCCTCCCAAACCGGCTCGACCGCTTCCAAATCCGCCATGGACATCGGCCCGCCGAGCGCGCGGATATGCTCGACCATTTTTTGGCCAAGCGGGCCGCCAAACAGATATCCAGGTCCCTCGGAGGCGATCGCCTCGTAGGTCGCCGCGAGCTCCGGCTGTTTCAGGACCCATCCCTCGGCCAGTTCCCCTACGTCCGGCATGTAGACGCGCCGCCATTCCGGCGTGCTCGCGCGGATATCGGTGGCGGCGGCGCTGTGCACATAGAGACCGCCTACTGGAAAACCGTCCCGGGCATGCCGGATCGCCGGCGCCAGCACCTGCTCCAGCGGAAGCGTGCCGTAAGTCTCCAACAACGCGCACCAGCCCGCGAGATTACCCGGGACACCGCTCGCCGAGGCGCCGGTGTTGATATCCTCCTGCCCCAAGCGGTCGGAGAGAAACTCCGCTGGCAGCGGTGGGATGAAATCGAGGCAACGCACCCGCTTTTCCGCCTCGATCCAGCAGGTCGCCGCGCCGAGCCCCGCGAGCCCGGACATGAACGGCTCCACGACGTTGAGCGTCGCCATGGTCGCGACCACCGCGTCGAAAGCATTGCCGCCGGCCCGAAGCATCTCGCCTCCCGCGCCGGAGGCCAGGGGATGCGCCGAGGCAACCATGCCGCCGGTCGCGCGCGCGGGTGAATGGGTAAGGCTCATGGCAAGGATCTCCGGTGACGATGCTCTTGGACATCATGAGCTTATGCCCCGCGCGCCACCCTCGCAACGTAGCGAAGTTGTGATCCGATCCGTCCCTTGCTGATTGGTGCGGTGCTGATAGGCTGTCGCCAATTCAACCAAATCCGGAGACAGTTCATGAAGCTCATCAATTCGATCGGCCCGAACCCGCACATGGTACGCATGTTCATCGCCGAAAAAGGCCTCGAAATCCCAATGGAGGAGATCGATATTCGCGGCGGCGTGAACCGTCAGCCGGAGTTCCTGAAGGTTAATCCCAAGGGTCAGAGCCCGGCGCTCGTCACCGATAGTGGAGACGTGATCACCGAAATCACGGTCATTTGCGAGTATCTCGAGGACTTGCACCCCACCCCGTCGCTAATCGGCACGACCGCCGAGGAACGCGGCGAGACCCGGATGTGGACCCGGCGCATTGATCTCGGCATCTGCGAGCCGGCGGCCAATGGTTTCCGTTATGGCGAGGGCTTGAAGATGTTCGAGTCCCGCATGCGGTGCATCCCCGAGGCCTCCGACGGCCTAAAAGCCGTGGCTCAGGATAATCTCGCCTGGCTGGACGAGCAGATGGCGGGCAAGACCTGGGTTTGCGGCGACCGGTTCACCATGGCCGATGTCCTGCTGTTCGCCTTCACCAATTTCTTCGGCAATGTCGGACAGCCGCTGAACCCGGAACACAAGAACATCGCCGCCTGGTTCGAGCGCGCCAAGGCCCGTCCCAGCGCCGCCGCGTAAACCGGGCGCTCGATAGAGCCAACGAAATCCATCCCCGTCGTTCCGCCGCCAGGCGGGGCGGCGGGGATTTTCGCCACAACGCGACCAAGACCGAGTTCGCGGCCGACACTCTGTGCCAACCGGCAAAATCGTCAGGCTCTCAAAGGCGCGTTTTGTCGTCGTCCTCGCGCAAGCGTGGGCTCCTGATTAACCGGTCCCGATTGCCATTCGACCAAAATCTCGTACGGCTTCGCTCCTCGGGAGCATCGTCATTCGAGCGACGGTGACAGGCGCGGTGTCAGTCGAGATCTTGTCGAGCGGCATCGATCCCCTCGGCCAATTTTTTGGGGTCGCCCAGTTCGCGGGCCAGGATCAACGCCAGCTTGGACAGGAACAGCGCCTCCTTGTCCTCGCCGACCTGATCGATGGCATCCGCCAATTGACTGTAAAGCCGCTCCAGGTCCTCGAGGGTTAATCTCTGCTTAGGGCCGCTCATGATTCCGTCCCCACCTCGACATCCCCGAATAGACGTGCCATCGCCTTGTTTATGAGGTTCGGCTCGAAACACCGCCAACGCCCGGCGACATGACCGTCTGGCCGCAGCAGATAGCAGGTCCCCACGCGCGCGTCATATCGGGAGAACAGATGTTCGTCGGCATCGACTATCCGCCCGTGCTCCGATGCCCCCGACCGACATATATCGACTCGCGTCACGCCGTCGGGGTGGAGGTCCGAGTCCACCTCGAAACAGAGTAGGGTCGGGCCGACGGCGAGGAGATCGACCAGATGACGACCGTCGTGGAGGCGTGTATCCACAAACGCGGCGCCGGTCCTCGGGCCGGTCTCGAACAGAGCGTCATCGTCGGTTTCGGCGTTGAGCGGGCTTTCCTGATAGTCGTATGGCTGGGACTGTCTGGGATTCGCCAGGTCACCGGCCCAGGCGTGTTTCAACGCGAGAGACAGCGCCGCGTCGCGCATCAGCCGGTAGCCGCGGCTGGGCGGGGTCATGAAGGCGGTGCTTTTGCCGGCCTGCTCGAAGATCTCCATGGTGGCGGGTCGACGTTCTCGCGAATAGCTGTCGAGCAAGGTGTCCGGCGCCTTTCCGGCAAGCACGGCGGCCAGTTTCCAGCCGATGTTATTGGCGTCGGCGATCCCGGAATTCAATCCACGCACCCCGAAAATCGGCACCAGATGCGCGGCGTCACCGGCGAAGAACACCCGCCCGTGGCGATAGTCGTCGAGACAGATGCAATGGGCCTTGTAGAGCGACGACATCTCCAATTCCCACGGCGCGGACTCGCCGATCCAATCAAGATGGCCTTGGATGCGCCGTCTTACCCGTCCGGCTTGCAATTCAACCTCCGGGTCCTGGTCCTCGCGGAGTTGATAGTCCACGCGCCACAAACCGTCGGGTTGTTTGTGCATCAACATCGTCGCGCCGGGATTGGAGGGCGGGTCGAACCAGGCATGGCGCTCGGTCGGCAGGGCGCTGTCGATTTTGATGTCGGCGATAAGGTAGGTGCCCTCATGGGATTGTCCGTTCATTCCGAGACCGAAGGCGCTCCGCATCACGCTTCTGGCGCCGTCGGCGGCGACCACGTAACGCGCGTCGAGGGCGTATTCACCGTTCGGCGTGTCGATCGTGAGCGTGACTTTGTCATTGTCCTGAACGGCGTCCGTGACCTTGGAGCGCCAGCGAAGGTCGGCACGGTCGTCGGCTCTGATCCGGTCGACCAGGAACTGTTCCAGATAACATTGCTGGAGATTGATCATTGGGCCGAACCGCTCCTCGGGAGAGTGCGGCATCTCCAGGCGAAAGATGACATCGCCTCGATAGAAGGTCCGGCCCCGGGTCCAGGCCAGGGCCTTGGCGTGAACCGGCTCCGACACACCCAGACCGTGCAGGATTTCCTGGCTGCGGCGGCTGAAGGCCAGCGCTCGGCTGCCCTCGGAAACATTACGCTTTGGCTCCAGCACCACGGCGCGGACGCCGTGACGCGCAAGCTCCAACGCCGTCACCAATCCGACCGGCCCACCGCCGACGATCGCGACGTCGTGGATGGTCCGGGCTCCGTCCATCTCGGTCGGCCGCCGGAAGGGGAAGTCCTCGTATGTGAAATACAGGGAATCGGACCGCGCGGGTTCGGGCATATGCATCGCTCAGGCTGCCCGGCTCAGACCGCGACCGCGTGCGAGCATGGATTTCAAGCTCTTCGCCAGATCGCCGAGATAGCGGACATGTTCTTCCTCGATCGTGTGGCGCGGCGTGTGTTTATACTGGGTGGCGTACCAGGCCTTGCGATCGGCGATCGCCTCGCGCATCTCGGTGGGAGAAGGCGTTGCCGCGTTGCCAAGCAGGATCTCGCGCACCCAGCGAGCCTGATGCTCGAACACCATGTTAAGCGCGGTATCTGTATTGAAGAATCCCTGAAGAAACAGGCCCGGCCAATCCGGCGGCACGATCCTCATATAGAGGTCGAGTTCATTGTTCTCGACCTTGAGGACCTCCAGCGGGATGAAGTCGAGATCGATTTCGTATCCTGTCGCGGCGATCAGAACGTCGAACTCCTCTTCGGTCCCGTCGACGAAGCGTAGGGTCTTGCCATTCACGGTCTTGATGCCGTGCTTCACCTCGATCCGTCGGTAGGCGATATCGGTGCAGACCGTGGCATTCGAGGTGACATGCGTCAGTTCGGTAGGCGGCTTAAAGCCGAGATCCGCCATGTCGCCATGCGCCAACCAGACCAGAAACTTGACCAGCCGCCTGCGCAGGGCGCGGGGAATCCAGGGCCGTTGGATCTTGGCCGTGATATCGGTGAAGGCCCGCCCAAACATTAGCTTGGGCAGAACCACCACGCCGGATCGCGCGACCAGCACACAGCGGGGCGCGGTCACGCAAACATCGCTGACGATGTCGCAGGCGCTGTTGCCGACACCGACCACGCAGATCCGCTTGCCAACATAGGGTTCCGGCTCGCGGTAGTGATGCGAGTGTAGATACTCGCCACCGAAGGCCTGGAATTCCGGCACTTCCAACGGCTTGGTGAGATGCCCGCTGGCGACGATCACGGCGTCGAAGGTCTCGGTGTCGCCCGCCGTCGTCTCGACCTTCCATTTGGGCGGCTCGGAAGCCGGATCGAAAGCGGGGCGGATTTGGCGGACGGGGGTGTTGAAGCGAATTCGCGGCGTTACCTGGAAATGTTCGGCATAGCGGACCAGATAGCGATGCATGTCGACATGGTCGGGAAACGCCTGGGTCTCGGCGTCGAAGGCTAGGTCGCTGAAACGCGTCACCCCGCGCGAGGTGTTGATGTGCAGGGTTCGATAGGCCGATGAGCGTCCGTTGTCGTTGCGATAGCACCACATGCCGCCGATCTGGCTTCCGATCTCGAAGACCGTGACATCAAAGCCGCAGGCCAGTAGGTACTTGGCGTTGGCCAGCCCACAAGCCCCGGCGCCGATTACCGCGACCCGCTTGTCCGAACGTTGATTGGGTCCGGCGGGCGGCCCGGCAAGGCGACGCTGGAAGGCTGATTGGGTTTCGGTGGTCATGCATCAATCTCCCCGCGCCTGAATAGCAAGGCTAGGGCGCGGGCGGCTAGTCGTTCGTTGCGGCGGCTTGAGGAAACTCGCAACAAGTTTGTCGGCTGACGATCATCCAACGCTAAGAAAACCTTAACAATTTCCGGCTAAAAAAACGGCGCGACCGGGCGGACCAGCGGTCGTCCCGCCGGAGCCTGGAAACGGCCACTGGTCCACCAAACTCGCTTCCCCGCTGGAGTATCCGGGATGCGCTTTTGTCCGGGTTCGGATTGCCTCTGACGCCCCGCCATGGCATCTAGCGGCGCTTAACGCGCAACCCTGGATGAACTGGTATTCCCACATGGATGAGAAACGCGCCCGCGAGATGTTCGATACCGCGCTTGGGGACTATCGACAGGAATTCGCCCATTTCTTCATCGCGCGGATGATGGGGCTGGAGATCTCGTATCCCGATGATTTTTGCCGGGTGGACTTTCCCGTCGCCGACTTCTTGTTCAATCCCCAGGGCAGCTATCACGGCGGCATGCTCGCGACGGTCATGGATATCTCCATGGGCCACCTGATCAAGCACACCACCGGCGTCGCCGGCGTGACCCTGGAGATGAAGAACCAGTATATGCGCCCGCTGACCAAGGGGCCGGCGCGCTGCGAGGGTCGGTTCATTCGCCAGGGCCGCTCAATCAGCTTCTTGGAGTCGCGGATCTGGGACGGCGACGGCAAGCTCTCGGCGCATGGCACCTCGACCTGGAAGATGGGCGAGGCGCCGGCGAATGGCTGACGACGTCGCGGCCGAGCCCAGCCGCTATTGCGTAATTGGCATGGGTGTCGTGACCCGTGGGCACCAAACCGTTGTTTGCAAACCCGCCCAATAGGCGTTAGCGGTTCGGGGTGGAAGTATTTTCGCCTCGTTGGCCCATCTGGATACACGTTGAATGGCGACTTTCGCCGACATGAGCCCGCGCCCGATCCGGGCGAGCGAGGCCGATAGCGCCTACGCCTGGTGGCGTCTCGTCGCGTCGATGGTGATGAGCAGCATCGGTGGCGTCGGCCTGTGGTCGTCGGTGGTGCTTCTCACCGAGGCCGAACAGCATTTCGGGATCGATCGAGGCGACGCCTCGCTGCCCTATACCGCGGTCATGACCGGGATCATGTTCGGCAACGTTTTCATGGGAAGGCTCGCCGACCGGTTCGGGGTGATCGCGCCCGTTCTGATCGGCTCGGTCGCGCTGGGGATCGGCTATTCCTGGGCCGCCTTCACGACCAATCTCTGGATTTTTCTCTTTATCCAGGGCGTATTGATCGGCGGGCTCGGAACCAGTTCGACCTTCGGCCCACTGATCGCGGCGATCTCTCACTGGTTTGTTCGGCATCGCGGGATCGCCGTGGCGCTGGTGGCGAGCGGGAGCTATGTGGCCGGCACGATCTGGCCTCCGGTCGTGGAGTTTCTGATCGACCGGTTGGGATGGCGGGACACGCATCTCATCATCGCGGCGATCTGTGTCGTGGTGATCCCGCCGTTCACCCTGGCGCTCCGGCGAAAGCCTCCAGCGGAGCCGTCGATCGGCGCCGAGATCGCGGCGGAGGCGGCAAGCCAAGGCGCTCCGGCCGGCGACAAGGGGAGACCTCCTCCGGTGTCCTTGCCGGTTCTTCAAGCGCTGCTGATACTCGCCGGAATAGCCTGCTGCGTGGCGATGTCGATGCCTCAGGTACATATCGTCGCCTATTGCGTGGACCTGGATCTCGGTCAGGCCCGCGGCGCGGAAATGCTGTCCATCATGCTGGGCCTGGGCGTGGTCAGCCGGATCGGCTTCGGTTTTCTCATGGACCGGATAGGCGCACTTTGGACACTGATGGCGAGCTCGTCCCTGCAGGCGTTGTCGCTGCTGCTCTATCTACCGGCGGACGGGCTCTATTCGCTCTACCTAGTCTCCGCCTTGTTCGGCCTGTTTCAGGGCGGGATCGTTCCGACCTACGCGGTGATCATCCGCGAGTATTTCCCGGCCTCGCAAGCCGGGACCAGAGTCGGTCTTGTCCTGTCCGCGACGATCGGCGGCATGGCGCTCGGTGGTTGGCTCTCGGGTGAGATCTTCGATTGGACGTTGTCCTATACGGCGGCGTTTCTCAACGGCTTTGCCTGGAACCTGATCAACATGGCGATCGTGGTGCTGCTATTGTGGCGGGCGCGATTGCCGCGGCTTTCCATTCCCCGCCCGAGACCCATGATGGTCGAGGCGCCGCTGGTCGGTCGTTGGCCGGGCGCTCTTCGATAACTCGGAGGATTAAGATGACCTACACGATTGTAGCGAGATGCCCGGACACGGATAGGCTGGGTGTCGGTATCGCCACCTACTCTCTCGGCGTCGGAGGCTATTGCCCGTTCCTGGCGCGCGGGCGGGCGGTGATGTCGACCCAGGCCTTCGCCAACCCGCGCCTCGGCCCGCTCGGCGTGACGGCTCTGGAAAAGGGAACGAGCCCGGCCGAGACGGTCAAGCTCCTCGCGGCGTCCGATCCTGGTTACGACTATCGCCAGGTATGCGTTGTCGGCATCGACGGCGCGGTCGAGATGCATACCGGCGCGCGCTGCCGGACATGGGCCGGACACGCGGTCGGCGAGGGCTTCGCGGCTTTCGGCAATGTGCTCGCGGGCGCCGGCGTGGTCAGCGCGATCGCCAAGGCATTCGCCGATGGCGCCGGGCAGACGCTCGACGAGCGACTACTATCGGCACTGGAGGCGGGACGTGCCGCGGGTGGTCAGGCGGCGGCCGACGGCTCGCCCTTGCCGGAGCGATCGGCGGCCCTGATCGTCATGGACCGGGACATCACCCGGGACATCAATCTTCGGGTCGACCTGCACGACGACGCGATCAACGAACTGCGCCGAGTTCACGCCGGCTACGCGCCCTATATCGACTATTACGCGCTAAGGGCCGATGATCCCGCCAATACACCGGCTCAGGATGTCTGGGCCCGCGAGAACCTTTAGATATCCTCGCGCGTTACGGCTTCATCGGAGACAGATCCATGCAGGCGATTTCCAAAGGCAAGCGAGCCATGATCGAGGGACGTCCCGCGCTGATCGTGATCGATATCCAGGCCGGTGCGTTCGACGAGTCCATCAAGAAACACGCGATCCCGCACATGCCGGGATACTCCGAACGAATGGCACGCTCGCGCCTCGCCATCGACAAGGCCAGAGCCCTGGATATCCCCGTGGTCTTCATTCAGGAGGTTCATCGGCCGGATCTGATCGACTTTGGCCGGGAACTGGATGGTGACGAGGATATTCACTGCCTTGAGGACAACCCCAACACCGGGATCGCGGTGGAACAAAC
>JAYOIK010000022.1:0-38696 GCA_038118725.1 Alphaproteobacteria bacterium
GGGGCGGTCGTTCGCGAACGAAGGTGCCGCGACCGATTTCTCCGTCGATGAGCCCTCGCGTCGTGGCTTCGGCGTAGCCACGCGTTACCGTTCCAACCGTGAGGCCGAGTTGATACGCAAGCTCTCGATGTGTCGGCACCCGCGCGCCGATGGGGAGCCGCCCGATCGCGATATCCTCGGCCAGGGCATCGGCGATGGCCAGATAACGCGGTCCCCGGTGCTTGGAGAGATCTGGTACCCACTTTGTCATGATAACAATGTTTCGATTGTTTTCATTGATATAAAATAATATCGAGACAATAAGGGTGCAACTTCGAGATTGTATCGATTTTTCCGGAAGGACCGAGACAATATTGCTCAAGGCTGAAATCGATCGGGCTTGCGGCGCGGGTCGTCGGGACGTTATCGCGGCGACGTTTCGCCCGGTGGTGTTTCCATGGTAAGCGACGGGGTGTTTGAAAGTGCCCGGCGGCGCGGGATGGCAAGAAGACGAGGATAAGCGATGGCGGCTTTTAGAGTTAGCGCGGTGAAGTTCGAGACAACCGCCAAGACGGTTCACGCGGTGATGCAACCCACGCCGCAATACAACTGGCCCTTGTTGTCCGCTCGGGCCGGCGCCGAAGTCTGGGTGAAGCATGAGAACCATACGCCGACCGGTGCGTTCAAGGTACGTGGCGGTGTCATCTATGTCGATGATCTGCTGCGGCGCGAGCCGGATTGTCCAGGCGTGATTGCCGCGACAAGGGGTAATCATGGCCAGAGCGTCGCCTGCGCCGCGACCCGTCGGGGCCTGCCCTCGACCGTGGTGGTGCCCCACGGCAATTCGGTCGAGAAGAACGTGGCCATGCGCGCTCAAGGCGCCGAGATCGTCGTGCACGGAGCGGATTTCCAGGAATCCCTCGAGTATGCACAGGACATCGCGGCGGAGCGCGGCTTGCATATGTTTCCCAGCCTGCACGACCACCTTGTGCGCGGCGTCGGCACCTATGCCTGGGAGCTTTTCTCGGCGGTGCCGGATCTGGACACGGTCTACGTGCCCATCGGCATGGGCTCGGGCATCTGCGGCGTCATCGCGGCGCGAGACGCGTTGGGATTGTCGACCAAGGTGGTCGGGGTGGTGGCCGAGAACGCGCCGGCCTATGCCTTGTCCTTTGAGCGTCGCGAAGCGATTTCGACGAACTCGGCGGAAACCATGGCCGATGGCGTGGCGTGCAGAGTGCCCGTGATGTCGGCGCTGGAGATGATCTGGGCCGGGGCGGATCGCGTGGTGATGGTGTCGGAGGAGGCCATGAAAGCCGCGATGCGACACTACTTCACCGACACGCACAACATTGCCGAGGGTGCCGGCGCCGCCCCCTTGGCCGCGCTTTTGAAAGAGCGCGAGACGATGGCGGGCAAGCGGGTCGGGCTGATCCTGAGCGGCGGTAATATCGATCGCACGGTTTATCAGTCGATCTTGATGGAAGCGGACAGCAAGGAGGTATCCACGGCATGACCGAGGAACTATTTCGCGAGGACTCGTATCTGAAAAGTTGCGAGGCGACGGTTGTCGCGGTGGACGATGACGGGATCGTGCTCGATCGAACGGTGTTTTATCCCGAGGGCGGCGGACAGCCCGGGGACACGGGAGCCCTTGAGCGCGCCGGTGGTGGGGAGATCGCCGTCGCGAATACCCGAAAGGGTGCCGACGGGATCCTGCATGTACTTTCCGAGGGAGCCGAACCGCCGGCGGTGGGAGAGCGAGTGACAGCGCGGATCGATTGGGACCGCCGGTACCTGCATATGCGCGTTCACACGGCGCTGCACGTCCTGTGCGCCCATGTCGAGGGCGCGGTCACCGGCGGGTCCATCGGCGCCGGCAAGGGGCGTCTTGATTTTGATATCCCTGGCGAGCGCCCCGACAAGGAGGCCTTGACCGCCAAGCTCATGGAGGTCGTCGAGGCGGACCATCCCCTGACCGTCTCGTGGATTTCCGACGCGGAACTCGAGAGCAATCCGGATCTGGTGCGGACCATGTCGGTCAAGCCGCCGACCGGCGCCGGCAAGGTGCGGATGATTCGGGTCGGTGATGCCGTCGATTTCCAACCCTGTGGCGGCACGCATCTGAAGTCGACCGGCGAGATTGGCAAGATCGCGGTTGGTAAGATCGAGAACAAGGGCAAGCAAAACCGCCGGATTAACATCGCGCTTCAATAGCAACCGAATAGCGCCCCTGGGAGCGATCCCAGGGGCGCGGAGGGCCGGGCCATGGACGTCAATTTCGTTACACTCGATGTATTCACCTCCCGCACCTTCGGCGGCAACCCGCTGGCGGTGATCACCGACGCGCGCGGTCTGACGACCGAGCAGATGCAGGCGATCACGGCTGAGTTCAACTACTCCGAATCGACCTTCGTTCTGCCGCCCGAGGATCCTAGCAACACCGCCCAGGTGCGGATCTTCGACCCGGTGCACGAGATGCCATTCGCGGGGCATCCGAATGTCGGAACCGCGGTCGCGCTGGCCCGGGCGGGGACGGCTTTCGGCAAGCCGATCGGCGACACGGTGCGGTTCGAGGAAAAGGTCGGCCTCGTTGAGATCGACATCCTGCGTGAAGGCGGCGAGGCGACCGGCGCTCGGTTCACCGCGCCCGGCGCGGCCACGTTCGGACCCATGTCCGAGGAGGATGTCATTGCCGGCGTGGCCGGTCTCGACGTGGCGGAGATCGAGAGCGGGCGCCACTTGCCGCAACTCGTCACCTTGGGAATCGGGTTTGTTTTCGCCGAGGTGCGGGACCTAGCGGCGCTCGAGCATTGTTCGCCGCGTTTGGACGTTTTTAAAACGCATTTACCGGTCGAAACCACGGATGGGCTATACCTTTACACGCGGTCCGGTAATGGGCCGGATATTCAGGTCCGCTCGCGGATGTTCGCGCCGATGCACGGCATTTCCGAGGATCCCGCGACCGGAAGCGCGGCGGCGATGCTCGGCGCACTGTTGGGGAGCCTGGAGCCGGGAACGCACGATATCTCGGTGACCATCGACCAGGGCGTGGAAATGGGACGCGCCAGCCGAATCGATGTCGGCGTCCTCCGCTCCGCCGATGGTGTCGACGCGATTTCCGTCGGCGGCAACGCGGTTCAGGTCATGCGAGGTGTTGCGAGCCTTTAACCGATGGCGAAAAGGCGGGAAATCCAAATTCGATCTTCACCCCATGGCGCGTGTCGGTTATAAGGCTGATTAGAACAGGATTTATCGCGTCCTCACCGTTTTTTGGAATTCGCCGATGGGAACCTATCTCGACGACCTTTGGAACGACCTTGAGCAGACCTGGGATCTGGCCATGACGGTCAATGATCTCGCCGAGGAAGAGCGCTCGGATGTCGGCAAGGCGTGGGAAGGTCACTTCAAGCCGTCCGAGCTGGTTGATGTCGGCCGAACCGAGTCCGAACTGCAGGGCGCGGCCGCTCCGACAAAGGTGTATTGCACCAATATCTACGGATTGCAGTTCAACGGCGAGACCAAATACTGGATCCCGTTCCGTCACGGCGACATAGATCTCGCCAAGTTCACCGAGGATTGACCGCTTCGGCGGCTTTCATATCCGCGGTTTGCCACAATATTTAGTGGCGCGATGGCGGCAATATGCCATATCGATTGGTGACTCCGGTTGTGCTAAGGTGCTGGCGCGGAACTTGCACAGGTCGTGTACAGTGCAATCTGGTGCCGGGTAGCCTCGATGTACAACCAAGAACCGGTTACGGTTAATAAGCTTCTCAAGGCTTGTTATACGGCGTTCGCCGCGGCTGGGGTATTCAGTTTCGCGGTGAATCTGTTGATGCTGACCCTGCCGGTTTTCATGTTCCAGGTCTTCGACCGGGTTCTCGCCAGCCGCAGTATGTCGACTCTGTTCCTTTTGCTGCTGATGGCGGGAATCGCGCTTGGTGTTCAGGCGGCGTTGGACGCGGTCCGGGCGTTTTCCTTCGTTCGGATTAGTGGATGGATCGACCGCCGTGTCGGGCCGATGTTACTGTCATCGATCATCGTCGACGCGCTTGATCGCGGCAAGCAACCCAATAGCAATCCCCTTCGTTCGCTCGGCACGTTGCGGATGTTTTTGACCGGTCCCGGCATGTTGACCATGCTGGATGTACCATGGGTGCCGATCTTTCTTATCTTGATCTTCATCGTGAATCCTGCGATGGGCTGGGCGGCGGTATGTGGCGCCGTGGTGATGTTCGTTCTCGGCGTCATGAATGACCGGCTGACCCGCTCGGCTCTGAACGAGGCTCAGGAGTACTCCTCGAAAGCATTTCAAGCGGCGGAATCGGCGGTGCGCAATGCCGCGGTCGTGGAAAGCATGGGGATGCGCCGTAACATTCTCGGGCGCTGGCACAAGGAGAACGAGCAGGTACTGACTCTCCAGAGCAAGGCCAGCGACCGCGCCGCGATCTTTCAGGCGATCTCCAAGTCGATGCGGATGCTGATCCAGATGGTTATCATGTCGGTGGCGGTGACCCAGATAATCGACCCGAACACCGCCATGACGCCAGGGATGATGATTGCCTGCGTCCTGATCCTGGGAAGAGCCTTGCAGCCGGTCGAGATGGGGATCAGCCAGGCTCGCCCCCTGATCGAGGCGATCGGCGCTTACCGGGTGGTCGAGGAAACCTTACGCAACGCTCAATCGCGTATCCAGCGCATGGAGTTGCCGCCGCCGGAGGGTCATATCGTCGTCGAGAATGTCGGGTTCCAACCGCCGGGTGTTCCCAAGCCGATACTACAGCGCATTGCCTTCGACGTGCACCCGGGTGAAGCGCTGGGCGTCATCGGACCGTCGGCCGCGGGCAAATCAACCCTGGCTCGGCTTCTGGTGGGCGTTGAAAAACCAACCGTCGGTCATGTTCGTATCGACGGCGCCGACGCCTATGACTGGAATGCCGAGCAACTGGGCCAGCATGTCGGCTTCATGCCGCAGGATAGCGAGCTTTTCACCGGCACGGTGGCCGTCAATGTCGCGCGTTTGGCCGAGGGCGCGGATCCGAATGACATCATCAAGGCCTCCAAGGCGGCCGGGTTGCACGACATGGTTCTCCGGCTGCCGGAGGGGTACGACACCCAGATCGGTAATGCCGGCGCCATTCTGTCCGGCGGCCAACGCCAGCGCGTGGCCTTGGCCCGCGCGCTTTTCGGTGACCCCAAGATCGTCGTTCTGGACGAACCCAACGCCAGCTTGGACGCGAGCGGCGATGACGCGCTAATGGCGGCGATCGCCGCCTTGAAGGCCGCCGGGACGACCGTTGTCATGGTGACCCATCGCCCTCAAAGCCTGATTCACATGGACAAGGTGCTGATCCTGCAAAACGGGATGATCCAGAAGTATGGCCCCCGAGACGAGATACTGGGTTTTTTGAACGGGGGCACACCGCCGCCGGCCGAGCAACAATTGAGAGGGCCGGCGCCCTCCCTTCGGGCCCCGGAGCCGCCGGAGCGGCCCGCCGCGTCCGCCGGCCCGATGACCCCGGCTATGTTCGCGCGCCAGGGTCAAGCCGGCGCCGCAAGGGAAGCCGACCCTCAAACACCGCTCCCCCAAGGACCGGTGTCCCAAACCTCCATGCCTCAGGCTCCCATGTCCCAGGGCTCCGAGTCTGGACCATCGTCCTCGGCGCCAGCGGTGACGCCAGACGCGGCTGTCCAGGGGCGACCGTCCGGTGCCGCCGAGGTTGCCAATCAGGATCGCCCCACGGAGCCCGACGCCACGGCTCCCGCGCCTCCTTCTCCTCCCGCGCCGCCGGCCCGGCGACCTCGGACCCGTGTGCTGCAGCCACCCAAGCTTGAAAAGCAGGAAACGGCGGCGCTCAGCGTGCCAAGCGTGCAGGCGATCTCCGCTTTTCCTCGGCAGAAGTGAGGTGAACGTGGCGACTAAGCTTGCCTTGATGGGCGGCGAGAAAGCCGTGGCGCGATGAGCGATACGAAGGACATTGTGCCGGTCGATGATCTGTTTGCCTTGAAGGAGGAGGCGAACCCGAAGCGCTGGCGCGGCGTCACGGTCATTGGCTTCGTGATCATCTTCATATTCTTCGGAATTTTCGGGATTTGGGCGGCGTTCGCGCAATTGGGTAGCGGCGCGATCGCGTCGGGTCAGCTGCAGGTGGACAGCAATCAGAAGACCGTTCAACATCTCGAAGGGGGTATCATTCGCCGCATCCACGTGCGGAACGGTGATGTGGTTCCCGCGGGGAAAATTTTGCTCGAGCTGGACGACACTCGGGTGCGGGTCGAGTTCGATCTACTGGAGCAGCAATACCTGGCGAATCTCGGCATGCAGGCCCGTCTGGTGGCTGAGCGTGATCGCAAACGCGAGGTGACGTTTCCCAGTACCTTGATGGCCCGGAAATCCGATCCCTATGTGCAGGAGATCCTCGAGGGGCAGCGGCGCCTGTTCGCCAATCGAACGAAGGCGCTACGCAGCCAGATTAGCCTACTGGGTCAAAGGATCGGCCAGACCCGGGAGGAGATCTCGGCGCTCTCGGCGCAACAACAGGCCGATGAACGTCAGCTCGAGTTGATCGACGAGGAAATCGGCGATTTGCGCAAGCTCTACGAAGCCGGACTGGCCCGCAAGACCCGTTTGCTCGCGCTGGAGCGGACAGAGGCCCAACTGCATGGCAGCATCGGCAATCGCGAGGCGCTCATCGCCAGGGCACGGCAAACCATTTCCGAGACCGAGTTTCAGAAGATCAACCTAGTCGAGCAGGCAGCCTCGGAGGTCGAGGCGGAGCTTCGCGAGGTCCAGGACGCGCTGGAGGATCTGGAGGACCGTTTGACCGCCGCGCGTGATTCACTGGATCGATCGCAGGTCCGGGCGCCCTACGCGGGTCGAATCTACGGCTTGAGGTTCCATACCGAGGGCGGTGTGGTCGGGCCGGCCGAGCCGATGATGGGGATCGTTCCCGAGAATGACGATTTGATTGTTCAGGTCAACATTGACCCGGTGGACCGGGACAATGTCGAGGTCGGCGCCGAGGCAAGCGTGCGTCTGACCTCCTTTAGTCAGCGAACGACCAAACCGATCGACGGCAAACTCGTCGATATTTCCGCCGATGTGGTGCAGCAGGACGGTCAGGCTCCATACTACCAAGCGCGTATCGAACTTGATCGCGAGAGCCTGGCCAGACAGCCGGACCTTCATCTCATTCAAGGCATGCCGGCGACGGCGGTGATCAGTACCGGCGACCAGACCTTGCTTGAGTACCTACTGGCGCCGATTACCCGAAGCCTTGATCAGGCATTGCGGGAGAACTGAGGCCGCGATGAGCGCTGAATTCCTCCCATATGGACGACAGGTGATCGACGACGACGACGTCGCGGCGGTAGAGGCGGTGCTCCGTGGCGATTGGTTGACCACCGGGCCGAGTGTCGAGGCGTTCGAAGCTGCTTTCTCGGAACGTGTCCATGCTCGACACGCGGTCGCTTGCTCCAGCGGCACCGCCGGGCTGCACCTTTTGGCCCTGGCACATGGCCTCGGCCCTGGCGACGTAGTGGTCGTGCCGACGGTTACGTTCCTGGCAACCGCGAACGCCGCGCGCTATGTCGGCGCGGACGTGGTTTTCGCGGATATTGATCCGGAAACCGGCCTGATGGACACGGAGCATTTCCTCGAAGCCGTCAAACGGGCGCCCGAGGGGGCGGTGAAAGCGGTGTTCCCCGTCCATTTGAATGGGCATTGCGTTGACATGCCCGGCCTGAGGCAAGCCGCCGAAGGGCTTTTCGTGGCCGAGGACGCCTGCCATGCCCTTGGCGGTGATCAAGCCACGCGGGCGGGCGCGATGGTCCCGGTCGGGTCTTGCTCGAACAGCGACGCGGCGATGTTCTCGACCCACCCGGTAAAAGCCATCGCCACCGGAGAAGGCGGCGTGCTGACGACCAACGATGGCGCCATGGCGGACCGTCTGAGAAGGTTTCGCAATCATGGCATGGTGCGCGAAGCGGCGGCGTTTAAAAACCGTGACATGGCGTTCGAGAGCGGCGATGGCGTCGCCGCGCCCTGGTACTACGAGATGCACGAACCGGGTTTCAACTATCGTCTGAATGATCTGCAATGCGCCCTGGGGATCAGTCAGTTGCGCCGGCTTTCCGGTTTTGTCGAGCAGCGCCGCAAGTTGCGCGGCCGCTATGCCGTGCTTCTGAATGGGCTTGGCGCGCATGTCCGGCCTATCACCGTCGCGAAGGGATGCGATCCGGCCTGGCATCTATCGGTGGCGCTCATTGATTTCGCGGCCCTGGACACCACCAGAAGTCAGGTCATGCGGCGATTGCGGGAGAAATCCATCGGTACCCAGGTCCACTATATTCCGGTTCACCTGCAGCCTTATTACCGTGACCGGTACGAGACACCGACGCTGCCGGGAGCCGAGCGGTATTATGAGCGATGTTTGAGCCTTCCACTGTTTCCAACGATGGTGGAGAGCGATGTGGATCGCGTCGTCGAGGCGTTGGCCGAGGTGCTGGGACTTCAGGTCGCCGCCGATAGCACGGAGATGAAAACATGAGCGCCACGCATTTTCGCTTCGATGCCGATCAGATTGATCTCAACGGCAAGACCATTCTGGTGACCGGGGGAACCGGCTCGTTTGGTCGCGCTTTTATCCGCACTGTGTTGGAGAAATACGATCTGCGTCGCTGCATCGTGTTTTCCCGCGACGAACTGAAGCAATATGAGATGGCACAGGAGTTTCCAGCCGGCCCCGGGCGGCCGATCCGCTATTTCATCGGCGATGTACGCGACGTGGAGCGTCTAGAACTCGCCATGCGCGGCGTCGACTATGTCGTGCACGCCGCCGCCATGAAGCATGTGACGACAGCGGAATACAATCCGTTCGAATGCGTGAAAACCAACATCAACGGCGCGGAAAACGTCGTCATGGCGGCGATCCGAACGGGCGTGAAAAAAGTTATCGCGCTGTCGACGGACAAGGCGGCGAACCCGATCAATCTCTATGGCGCGACCAAGCTTGCCTCCGACAAGATTTTCGTCGCCGGCAATAATCTCTCGGGCGCCGGGGGCTGTGACTTTTCCGTCGTCCGCTACGGCAACGTGATCGGCTCTCGTGGCAGCGTGATTCCGTTCTTCCAGAAACTGATCAGCGAGGGAGCGACTGAGCTGCCGATCACCGACGAACGCATGACGCGCTTCTGGATCACCCTGGAGCAGGGTGTCGCCTTCGTTCTGTCCTGCATGGAAATGATGCGTGGCGGCGAGATCTTCGTGCCAAAGATCACCTCGATGCGGGTGACCGACATGGCCCGGTGCATGGCGCCGGATCTGCCGCACAGGAATGTCGGCATCAGGGCCGGCGAAAAACTCCACGAGGTGATGATCTCCGAGGATGACGCGCGGGTGACCGTGGAACTGGATGACAGATATGCCATTTTGGCGCCGTTTCTCGAGGCGCGAAATCAAGCCTATCTGGAGCGCGGCGCCAAACCCGTTGCCAGTGATTTTCGCTACGCCAGCGATACCAACTCCGCCTGGCTTAGCCCGGAGGAGCTGCGGAAGATGATCGCGGCGCTCTGACGAAAAAGCTCTGATTGATTCAGAAAGTTCTGTTTGCGTCTCTTCTGTCGCGCCCAAGCGAGATTTAGCCGAACAACAGGCGTAGTGGCGGCTTTTTGAAACCCCGTCGCGGGACCCTCGTCATGCCGGCCTTCTCTCCTTCGATCCTCGCTCTCCTGGTCAGCGTCGCCCTGGTCTGGACGGCTAACGGCCTCAGCTTTACCTTGCTCGCCATCCGCTTGAACGCCGAGGGATTTTCCACGTCCGATGTCGGTTTGGTGACCACCGGATACTTCGTGGGGCAATTGCTCGGCGCGATGGTGTGCGGTCGGATGATCGAGGGTGTTGGTCATGTCCGTGCCTTTGCCGCCTTTGCCTCGATCATCTCGGCGAGCGTGATCGGCTACGCGCTTCACGTGGATCTCTATGTCTGGACCGCGATCCGGATTCTGCATGGATTCTGCATCGCGGGATCGGTCATGGTCGCCGAGAGTTGGCTGAACGGCGCGACATCCAATCAAGGTCGGGGCCGATTGCTGGCGGTCTATACGATCATTCAATACCTGGCGATGAGCGCGGGTCAGCAGTTCCTGAATCTACAGGAACCAACCAGTTTCGTGCTGTTCACCGTGGCCTCGATCCTGTTCTCGCTAGCTCTGGTGCCCTTGGTCTTGTCTCGGTCGGTGACCGCCGGCGAGGTGGCACCGTCTCGTCTGGGCATTCTGAAGCTGATCGAGATCTCGCCATTGGGAGTGATTGGGTGTTTCGCCGGAGGGGCGTTGGTTGCGATCCTCATGGGGTTGATGCCGGTCTATCTGAGTGACTTGACCTATGGCGTATCCGATATCGCTCTGTTCATGAGTGTGACGATTTTGGGTGGCTTGGTGGTGCAGTATCCTATTGGGCGCGCCTCGGACCTGTTTGACCGACGCACGGTGATCGCCTTGACCTTGTTCGCCGGCGGTGGTGTCTGTTTCGCCATTGCCCTGGTCCCTGATCTTGGTTTTTGGGCGCTAGCCGGGATGACCATCCTCTATGGCGGCATTGTTTACGCGCTCTATCCACTGGCGGTCTCGCACGCAAACGACTATCTCGACCCGGCGGATCTCGTCGCGGCCAGCGCCGGGCTGATCATGGCGATGGCGGTCGGCGCGGCGATTGGCCCGCTCGCCACGGCGGTGGTGATGGAGGAAATCGGGCCGGACGGGCTCTATATCTTCAGCGGCGCGATCTGTATCTCGCTCGGCGGTTTCGCGGTTTACCGAATGACCCGCCGGCCCGCGGTCTCCAACGAGGAGCAAGGGCCTTACGTCCTGCTGTCCCGCACCACGGCGGCATCGGTCGAGTTGGACCCACGCGCCGACCTCGAGGGCGAGGGGCCGCTGGAAGCCGACTACCAGAACTGAGGGGGCGCCGCTTCCCGCGGCGTCGCGTCAGGCGGTCTCGGCGCCGTAGTAGAGCGTCACCACGTGCCGGGCCTCGGCGAAGAACAACCACCGCTCGACCAGGGAGCCGATGCCCGCCGAGACCACGGTCGCCAGGGTCAACAGGATCAGTAGGGCTTGTCCATCAACCATCGAGGCGAGCAAGGTCAGCAGCAACGGGACCGCGAACAACAAGGTCAGGGTCACCTGGCGAAGCTTGGTGGCATGTTTGCGAGCGACCCGAAAGCCCATCTCGCGCATGACGAAGTTTTCCGAGGTATTCGGTGCGTCAAGCAATCGAACCTTCTCGTTCGGGGCGCCGAGGCCGGTGGCGGTGCTGGAGGTGGATTCCGCCGGCCCATCGTCGATCGAGCGCCAATAGGTCATTTTCAGCATGCCGGTGACCACCGCCAGCGCGAGAATGACCCAGGCGATCTCCTGCATGAAGACGCCGAAGGCCGCGGTCAAAAAGCCGGTGAGGATGGCCCCGCCCAACAGACCGATGAGGATGTAGAGAGGCACCACCCGACCGTCGCGCCATTGCCGGATGGTCGGCAGCGACGCGTAGATCTTGCCGGTCGAATAGATCGTCACGAGGGACAGGACACTGGCGATCAGGCCGCATAGTTTCCAGTTAACGCCGATCATCTCCGGCGCGACGAAGCCGAGAAAGAACAGGACCGCCGGGATGTATGTCACAAGCGCGAACAGGCCCTCCCTGGAAAGCCAGGATGACCGCCATTGCGAAATCGCGCGCCAGGCTCGCTCCGGATGCCCGAGATGCGCGGTGGAACACAGCAAGCCGCCCGTGATCAATACAAGCGCCAGTCCAATCGCGCAGGCGATGATCTCGCTATCCGCCGGAAGCCATCCATTGGCCGCGAAAAAACCCGTCAGCGCCAAAAGGCCATAGCCGGCCCCCGACGCGGTGGTGAAGATGATGACCGAAAACGCGGGATGCATCGTCCTCTCCCCCTAGCGTGATAGAACCGAGTCGACCCAGCGCAGCAAGGCGCCCCCGACTCCGTCCGGTTTTGGATTGGCCTCGTTTTGGGCCTGTGCCGCAAGCGCCGCGAGCGATACCGGCGCGTCATTCTCGCCGCCCTTGTCGCGGCGCGCCCGGGGCGGCAGATACTTATTGGTCGGCTTGTAGCCCATCTCCGGCATCAGATCGTAACCTTGACGCTTCTTGACCAGAACCGAGACATCGGAGTTGGGGTCGCCGAGATCGCCGAAATGCCGCGCGCCGGCCGGACAGGTCGCGACGCAGGCCGGAACCCGATCAACTTCCTCGAGGTTCTCGTTGTAGATCTTGTCGACGCAAAGCGTGCATTTCTTCATCACGCCGTCGGTGTGATCATATTCGCGGGCGCCGTAGGGACAGGCCCAGGAACACAGCTTGCAGCCGATGCAGGTGTCCGGGTTGACCAGGACGATGCCGTCTTCCTCGCGCTTGTAGGACGCGCCGGTCGGACAGACGGTCACGCAAGCCGGCTCCTCGCAATGCAGGCAGGAACGGGGGAAATGAACGGTGCGGCTCGCCTCGGCCTCGCCGACCTCGAAGGTGTGGACTCGGTTGAACCAGACACCCCAGGCCCCGGCATCGTCGCCGTCGTGGCTTTCGGTGCCGGAATAGGCGTTCCAGTCGGTCATCGGCGCCGAGTGGCCGCCGGCGTTCCATTCCTTGCAGTTCACCGCGCAGGCATGGCAGCCGACGCAGATATCAAGGTCAATCACCAGGCCGAGCTTGGTCGCGCTTTGTGTCGTGGGAAGACTGGTCATCACTTGCCTCCCTTCGCGCCAAATCGAAGCACCCCGCCACCACGTGGGACCGTGGCGACCGGTTTCAGCGCGTCGAATTGTGGTTCGGACACCACGCCAGGCTTGTCGTCCGCGGCTTTCTCCACCTTCACCCGCAGGTCGAACCACGCCGCCTGGCCGGTTATCGGGTCGGCGTTCGCATAGCGATGGCCGCCGCCTTTCTCCGGGAGCAACTCCGAGATCACGTGGTTCAGCAGAAATCCCTTATTGGCTTCCGGCGCGTCGGTCGCGAGGTTCCAGGCGCCCTTGCGCTTGCCGATCGCGTTCCAGGTCCAGACCGTGTCCTCGTTCACGCCCTCCATCAGGCGGCACTGTACCTTGATGGTGCCCTGGTTCGAGGTGACCTGCACCCAATCGTCGTCGGCGATGCCGAGCTTCTCCGCTCGCGCCCGGCTGATATAGAGCCGGTTGTAGCCGTGAATCTGCCGCAGCCAGGCGTTTTGCGAGCCCCAGGAGTGATACATCGCCATCGGGCGCTGGGTGAGCGCGTGCATCGGAAAGGCGTCGGTATCGACCTCGGCTTCCTCAAAAGGCGTGTACCAGATCGGCAGCGGGTCGAAATAGGTCTTCACCCGATCGCGATGCTCGTCCGGCGGCTGAATATCACCATGGCCCTCGGCGGCGAGGCGGAACTTCTGCATCGCCTCCACATAGACCTGCAGGACGATCTGGTTCGGCGCGCCGATCAGACCCATGGCCGTGGCCTTGTCGAGATAGGCCTGGTTGGAGTGCTTGAAATAGCGCTCGGTGGGCTCGAACTCGTGGCGCCAGAAACATTGGTTCTCGACATATTGTTCGAGCTGTTTCGGGTTCACCGCGCCCTTGCCCTCTGACTTGCCGTCCTCGCCCCGGAAACCGGCCAGCGGTCCGACACCGGGCGCGCGCTCGTGATTGACGATATAATCCGGGTAGCCGCCCGGGAATTTCGCGCCGCCATCCTCGTTGGTGAAAGCCGGCAGGCCGAGGCGTGTCCCGAGATCGATCAGTACGTCCTGAAACGGGCGTACATCGCGGTCCGGCGCCACGACGGGCTGGCGGATCGAGTCCGCCACGCCGTCGGCGTCACAGATCGGACGGTCCAGAAGCGAGATGCAGTCCCAGCGCTCCAGATAAGTCGTGTCCGGCAGGATCAGATCCGCATAAGGGATGGTTTCCGAGAAGAACGCGTCTGAATAGATGATCCTCGGGATCTTGTACTCGCCCGTCGCCTCGTCCTTGTCGGTCAGCATGGCGATCGTGTCGGGCACGTTCATCGACGAGTTCCAGCCCATGTTCGCCATGTACATGAACAAGGTGTCGATCGGATATGGATCGCCCTTGTGGGCGTTGCTGATCACCAAGTGCATCAGGCCATGGGCCGACATCGGCGCTTCCCAGGAAAACGCCCGGTCGATTCGCGCGGGGGAGCCGTCCTCCTGGACCAACAGATCCTCGGGTCCGGTGGTGAAGCCGAGCGGCGGGCCGGGCATCGGGGTTTCGGGCTTGATCTGGTCGGGCTTGCCCGCGGGCTTGAGCGGTGGTGGCGCCGGCTTGGGAAAGGGCGGCTTGTAACGGAAACCGCCGGGGACATCGATGCTGCCGATCAGGATCTGCAAGAGATGCAAGGCCCGGCAGGTATGAAAGCCGTTGGAATGGGCGGAGATCCCGCGCATCGCGTGCATGGCGACCGGTCGACCGATCATCTTGTCATGCTTGCGTCCGGCCCAGTCCGTCCACTCCACGTCCAGCTCGATGCTTTCCTGGAACGCCACATGCGCTAGTTCGGCGGCCAGCCGCCTGATCACCTCGGCCTTGACGCCGCAGCGTTCGGCGACCGCGTCGGGGCTGTACTCGGCGTCCATGTAGCGCTCGGCCAACAGCTGGAACGCCGGGACCGCCTTGCGACCGTCCGGCAAGGTGAAGGTACCGACCATCGCCGGGGTGATCTCGCTCGCCGTCGCCGGAGCCACCGCGTCGGCGGTTTTGTTCCAGGAAAGCGGGCGGCCCTCGTCATCGCGGGCGAACAGACCATGATCCGCGGCGCCCTCGTCCTGGATCACCAGCCAGGGCGCGTTGGTGTAGCGCACGAGATAGTCGAGATCGACCTGATCGGCATGTAGCAATTCATGGATGATCGCCATCACCAGCAAGCCGTCGGTGCCGGGCCGCACGCCGACCCACTCGTCGGCGATCGCCGAATAGCCGGTCTTGACCGGATTGACGGAGACGAACTTGGCGCCCCGGGTCTTGAGCTTGCCGAGGCCGATCTTGATCGGGTTGGAGTCGTGATCCTCGGCGACGCCGAACATCATGAAGTATTTGGTGTGCTCCCAATCCGGCTCACCGAACTCCCAGAATGAACCGCCGATCGTGTACAGCCCCGCCGCCGCCATGTTGACCGAGCAGAAACCGCCATGGGCCGCGTGGTTGGGGGTACCGAACTGGCTGGCCCAAAAGCCTGTAAGGCCCTGGCTTTGATCGCGTCCGGTGAAAAACGCCAGCTTGCGCGGATCGGTTTCGCGGAGCGGCTTCAGCCAACTCACCGCGGTCTCCAACGCCTCTTCCCATTCGATCTCCTCGAACTCGCCGGAACCGCGCGGGCCGACTCGCTTCAACGGCTTGGTCAGGCGCGCCGGGGAATAGTGCTGCATGATCCCCGCGGACCCCTTGGCGCAGAGCACCCCCCGGTTCACCGGGTGGTTCTTGTTGCCCTCGATATAGCGGACCTTGCCGTCCTTCATGTGAACCTTGATGCCGCAGCGGCAGGCGCACATGTAACAGGTCGTGTACTTGACCTCGTCGGAAACCGGCGGCGAGGTGTCGACGGTCTCGCGCACCGTCTCGAAGGGATTCAGGCTCATGGAATTTCCGCGATAGGGGCACCAAAAAATCTCAAGATCACTGTTGCCTGCTCGCGCTTGTCGGGTCAAGGGATCGGTGGGATTGATCCGCTGGCGGCTCAACGGTTTCGCCGGTCGTTGGTTTAGCGGCTCGTGGGGATTTCCAGCCCCGCCGTTTCATGTAGATTGTCGCGCGCGAGCCCCGCCCCTTTGATTGGAGATCCTTCATGCGCCAATACCGTATCGCCGCCATCCCTGGAGACGGGATCGGAACCGAGGTTATCGAGGCCGGTGTCGAGGTTGTTCAGGCCCTGGCCAAGCGGGACGGTGGGTTCGAACTCGCGGTCGAGAACTTCGACTGGGGCACTGACTATTATCTCAAGCATGGCAGGATGATGCCGGAAGACGGGCTTGACGCGTTGAAGCCGTTCGACGCGATCTATTTCGGCTCGGCGGGTGATCCGAGGGTGCCGGATCATATCTCGCTCTGGGGCCTGCGCTTGGCGATCTGTCAGCCCTTTGATCAATACGCCAATGTGCGGCCCTCGCGTCTGCTGCCGGGTATCGACGGGCCGCTAAAGGGGGTTCAGCCCGAGGATCTGGACTGGGTGATCGTGCGCGAGAACACCGAGGGAGAGTATGCCGGCGCCGGTGGGCGGGTGCATCGCGGCCATCCCGAGGAAGTCGGCATGGACGTGACGGTCTTCACCCGAACCGGCGTCGAGCGGATTCAGCGCTTTGCCCTGGAGCTCGCCCGCTCGCGTCCGGCCAAGCATCTGACCCTGGTCACCAAGTCCAACGCCCAACGCCACGGCATGGTGATGTGGGATGACGTGTTCGAGGAAATCCGCGGCGACTATCCGGATCTGGAGATCGACAAGATGTTGGTCGACGCCATGACCACGCGGATGGTGCTGAACCCTAAATCGATAGACGTGGTGGTGGCGACCAATCTACACGCCGACGTCTTGAGCGATCTCGCGGCGGCGCTGAGCGGCAGCATGGGGATCGCGCCGACGGGGAACCTCAACCCCGAGCGAAAGTATCCCTCGATGTTCGAGCCGATCCACGGCTCCGCCTTCGACATCATGGGCAAGGGGGTGGCCAATCCGATCGGTGCCTTTTGGTCGGCCTCGATGATGCTGGAGCATATCGGCGAGCCCAAGGCGGCGGCGGCGCTGATGGGCGCCATCGAGGCCTTCGCGGCGCGGGGCGAGCACATGCCCCGTGACCTCGGCGGCGAGGCCGGCACGCGCGAGGTCACGGACGCGATCATCGGCCTGATCGAGGGACGGAATTAGCGATAGCGGGAGTGATGTTGGCGTGTCGGCCTTTAGGCCAAAGCCTCGATCTGTTCCATGGTCAGGTTGCCGGGAACGATCGTGACGGGGATGCGTAGGCTGTTCGCGCCCTTGCCGGCGAGAAAGCTGATCAGTGGCCCCGGTCCGTCCTTGCTGGTTCCGGCCGCGAGCACCAGGATAGAGATCGTCGGCTCTTCCTCGACCAGCGCCACCAACTCGTCGACGATCGGACCCACCCGGACGTAGAGCGCCGGAAGTTGCCCGGAAAGCTCGATAACCTCGCCCGCGAGGTCGGAGAGCAGTTGTTCGGCCTCCTGTCGCGCCTCGTCCTGCATCAATTGACCGACACCGGCCCAGTGATGAAAACCGCCCGCCGGCTCGATATCGCGGAACAAAGCCACGCGTCCACCGGTGCTCTTGGCCCTGAGCGCGGCGAAGCGCAGGGCGACCTTCATTTCCTCGGAATCATCCACCACCACCAGAAAAACGCGATGGTGCTCGGGAGCGGCTTGGCCAGCGGAGCCAGTGGATACGGTATCCAACATCTATCTAGACCTTACGAAAAATAACGCCGCCAAGCCAGCCCGCGAAGACCGCGACCACGATGGCGGCTATTCCGTAAAGCGCCGATTGCTCGTGGGCGAAGTTATAGATCTCCGCGCCGACGCCTACTTTCTCGACCAACATCGGCGTGCTTACCGCCTGTATCGCCTCGCCGTCGCGGAACAGATAGACCACGGCGGTATAGCTTCCCGTGGCCATGTTCGAAGGGAAGTGGATCTGGGTGCGGAACAGGCGGTCGGAGACGATGGAGATCTCCTCCGGCTCGACGCTGAACAGTCCGTTCTTTTGTTTATTGCGGATCAAGGCTTCGCGAAACCGCGCGAGATCGGCGGCCGGTCTGTCCTTGTCATCCTCGGCGACCGTGGCGGCGATATACTCGGCGCCGATCTGTTGTGTCTCGCGGATATCGGCGCTGGTGATCTCGGTGAGAGGTCGATTTGACGCGACCGCGTAGAAGTTCGGAACACCCTGGAATTCGACCGCGTCGGCGTTGACCCAGATTCCGGCGATCCGTTGCTTGTTGCGAACGGCCACGGTTTCCGGCGGGCCAGTGATAACCACCACCACGTCGCCTTCGCCATCCAGCGCGCCGAATAGGAGAACATCTGTTCCGGTGAAACCAGTGGTGATCGCCACGTGATGGCTGGAGAGATCCGCGACCAATGCCTGACCGCGCGCGGCGGCGCTGGCGACTGTCACGAAGGCGGCGATCAGAAGCAGTAGGGTGGTTGGATTGTGCTTCACGTCCCGCTCCTCAATGCGCGATCAGGGGAGCGATGGAGTAGAGATCCTCCGGCGTGACGATCAGGTCATAGCCGATCTTCGCGCAAACCCCGAGCACCATCAGCGCCAGTAGAATGCGCAACTGCTCGCCCTTGAGGCGCACGCTGTACTTGCTTCCGAACTGTGCCCCGATGACGGCGCCGATCAACAGCAGGATCGCCAACGGCACGTCGACGGTCTGGGTCGTGACCGCCTGCAGGAAGGTCACGTTCGCGGTGACGAAAATGATCTGGAACAGCGACGTGCCGATCACAACGGATGTCGGCATGCCCAGGAGATAAATCATCGCCGGCACCATGATGAACCCGCCGCCGACGCCCATTAGCGCCGATAGCACGCCCACCCCGGCACCCACCATCAGGGGTAGAAGCGCGCTGATATAGAGCTTGGAGCGGCGGAACCGCATCTTGAAGGGCAGGCCATGCAGCCAGTTGTGTTGATGCAGTTTGCCCCGGGTTGCGCTTACCGACCTGGAACGCAGGATGGTGCGAGCGCTCTCGACGAACATCAGGCCGCCGATTATGCCGAGAAACACGACATAGCAAAGCTTGATGACCAGATCGATCTGGCCGAGGCCTTGCAGATACTTGAACAAGACGACGCCAAGGGATGAACCGACAAAGCCGCCCGCCAGCAGAACGCCGCCCATTTTGAAGTCCACGTTGCGTCGGCGCATATGGGCAATGACGCCGGAGACCGAACTGGCGACGATCTGGTTCGCCTCGGTGCCGACGGCGACCGGCGCCGGGACGCCAATGAAGATCAGCAACGGCGTCATCAGAAACCCGCCACCCACGCCGAACAGCCCCGATAGAAAACCAATACCTCCGCCCATCGCCAGGATAAGGAAGATATTGACCGACATCTCGGCGATCGGCAGGTAGAAGTGCATGAAACCTTGTCGGGCCGGTGAGACTCAGACGCATCCGCGTTTCGCTAGCCCACACGTGTAATCGGGCAAGTTTAGCGGATTCAAGGTGTTATCATACAGAACTTCGAGTCATGCCGCCATGGGTTGTTTAAAAAAATTACCGTGAATCACGCATTTCCGGGTTGAATATTTCCTCCCTCGGCGTGCCAGGCCAAAATTCCTCCCTCCAGGCGAAAGATCGGCCCGGCGAAACCGGTTGCGCGCATGATCTCCGTCGCCATGCCACAGCGCACGCCGCTCTTGCAGTGAAACACCAGTTTTCTGGGGGAGCTGGTGTCGATGGCGCCGGGGTCGAAGGTCGAGAGCGGCACCAGTGTCGAGCCGGGAATGCGCGCGGCTTCGAACTCAAGTGCCTCGCGTACATCGTAAAGATCCGCCTCGCCGGCTTGGAGCCATGCGGCGAGGGTTTCCGCGTTGATCATCGTGGTTTGATTTTGTTCAGTCATGGTGTCCTCCGATTGTCGGCGCGCGCGGATGAGGGAGGCGTGGGGTCCATGCTCGCCAAGACCTCGGCGCGAAGAATTTCCGTGATCCTCGCCTTAAGCGATGAATGCGTGGGCTGGGTCGGTTGATCGGGGCGCCGCGGCCGTTCGAACGGCACCACCATCTCGTAAAGGATAACCCCGGGACGGGCCGACATAACCAGGACTCGATCGGCCAGGTAGAGCGCTTCGTCGATATCATGGGTGACCAGCAAGACGGTGCGGTTCTCCGCGCGCCAAAGTTTCTCCAGCATTTCCTGCATGAGGCCGCGGGTCTGTTGGTCCAAGGCTCCGAACGGCTCGTCAAGCAAGAGCACCTCGGGACCGGGCGCCAAGGCCCTGGCCAAGGCGGCGCGCTGCTGCATGCCGCCGGACAGACTGGCGGGATACTGATCGGCGAATTCGGAAAGTCCCACCGCTTCGAGCAATCGGTCGATGACGGCGTCTCGGTCGGTGCTCGAACCAAGCGCGAAACCGATGTTTCGTCGGACCGAAAGCCACGGGAAAAGCGCGAATCGCTGAAAAACCATGCCGCATTCCGGCATCGGCGCCGTGATCCGTCGATCATTGAGCGCAATGTGACCCTCGCTTGGCTGATCCAGCCCCGCGATCAGGCGAAGCAAGGTTGACTTCCCACAACCCGAGGGGCCGACAATCGCCACGAACTCGCCGTCCGCGATGGTCAGCGACACTGGACCGAGCGCGTCGACGGCGCGGTTTCGACCTCGAGCGGGAAATCGCCGCCGAACCTCGCTTATCGAGAGTTTTGTCACGTCGCCTCGCTCAATATCCCACCATCGTCTAAACCTTTGGCTTCGGTTGGGCAATCATGTGTGAAAACCCGCTGCGTGATGGGCTGGGGTGGCGTAACATGACTGTCATGCCCATCTGGACGGGTGCGTTTTGTTTCGATGGAAAGCGAACGGCATTGCGGGGGAGCGATGATCAAATCTCTCATGAGTCTCATCGGATTGGGGAGTAAGGAGAATCGCCGCAAATACGAGCGCTATCCGATTGTCGCGCCGCTAGAGGTGACCGTGGGTTACAAGAGTTTTCAATGCGAAGTGGAAAATGTATCCGCCGGAGGCCTGCGACTGTCGCCCGCCCTGGAAGCCGAGATAGGTGAAACCATCACGATTCTCCATCCGAAGTCCGAGTTAAGCTTGGAGGCGACCGTCGTCGGGGTGGACCCATCCGGTACCCGCGCGCAATTCAACTCCGACGAAGCGGGCACGGTCGTGTCCGTTTGGGTGCGGATGCTGCATGAGGGTGAGTAGCCCGCGCTGTAGTGGCGCGTGAACCTTTCGTAACCGAAACCGCCACCCTATAACGGCGCCATGCGTATTCTTTTTATTTCCGCCAGCCGTCTCGGAGACGCGATCCTCGGTACGGGATTGCTGAACACACTTATCGAACGGTATCCCGGCGCGCGTTTCACGATCGCCTGTGGTCCGGTTGCCGCGTCGCTGTATGAAGCCGTGCCGGGTCTTGAGAGGATTATCCGGATGCGCAAGGGCCCCTGGCTCGCGCATTGGCGGACCCTGCTCGGCGCCACGCTGACCAAGAATTGGTTCATGGTGGTCGACGTGCGGGGATCCGCGACCGCCTATGTCCTGCCCACCTTGCGCCGGCACGTTTACCGACGCCGTGATCGAAACGCCCATAGGGTTGAGGACATGCGGCATATTCTGGGGTTGGATGCTCCCGCGCCACCTCGGATCTGGCTTGGCTCCCAGCATCATGACTTCGCCGACACCGTCCTGGGAAAAGCGGGAGGCCCCGCGGACACATGTCCGCTTCTGACGCTTGGCCCGACCGCGAATTGGGACGCCAAGATTTGGCCGATCGACCGTTTCGCCGAACTCGCCCGAACTCTTACTGGTCCCAGCGGAGTGCTCGAGGGCGCGCGGGTGGCGGTGGTCGGTGGTCCGGGGGAACGCGACATGGCGGCGGGTTTGTTGAAGGCGGTGCCGGATGAGAATCTGATCGATCTCATGGAGGCACCGGTACTTGAGACCGCCGCCGTGCTGGCGCGGACGACGCTTTATGTCGGCAATGACAGCGGCTTGATGCATCTCGCCGCCGCGTCCGGCGCGCCGACCTTGGGCTTGTTCGGTCCGACCCGGGACGAAAACTACGCGCCCTGGGGACCGCGTTGCGCGGTGGCGCGCACGGAACTCAGCTACGAACAGTTGCGCGCCGACCCGAACTATCGGCCAAGCCCGGATAGCGATCTCATGAATGGGCTGAGCGTGGCGACGGTCGTCGACGCGGCGAGGGATTTATTGGCGAAGGTCGAGGTCGAGGAATGAGCCGAGCACCATCTCCACGCTGATCTCGGCCATTCGGTTCTTGCCGTATTTGATCCGTCCGGGTGGCGAGATCGCGATGAGTCTCGGGTCCTGGCTTATCGGCGGAGACCCACCGAACAGGCCGAGCGCGGGCGTGTCGACGGCGGCGGCAATGTTCAGCATGCCGGTATCGTTGCCGATACATGCGTCACAGCGAGCCACGATCGCGGCCGCCTCAAGGATGGGTCGATCGATCGATTGGACCAGCCAGGATGGGTTGTCGAATCGCGCGGCGATCCGCGCGGCGTTTTCCGCCTCCGTCACCCCGCCGACAAGAACCACCGAGATGTCGCGACGTTCCCGAAGCGCGCCGATGAGATCGCCGAAATTCTCTTCACCCCATTGCTTGAACGGCTCGCTGGAACCAATGGCGAGCGCGACCACGGACGGGGAAACACCATCCATGATCGTGGCCGCCGCCTCTTTGGCTTGTTTGGAGAGAGGCAGTTCCGGAGCGACGCCGGAAATCGGAACATCGTGCACTTCCAGCAGCCGATCGGCCTTGGCGATCGACGACAGATGCCGGTCCCGCCTCGATAGGCCATGCGGCGAGGTCAGCAGCGCATCCTGCCAGCCGATCCCGTAGCCGATTCGCTTGGGAATACCGGCGCGGCAAGCCGCCAGGGCATATCGGCTAGACGCGTGCAGGATCCATACCGCATCGAAGCCGCGGGGGCGAAGATCGCCTCCAAGCCGCCATCCTCCGAGGGGGCCGGAGTGCCGGCCCTTGTCGGGTGCTAGGTACAACACCTCCCGCACGAAGTCGGCGCCGGCGAGGAGGTCGCGCGCCATGGACCGTTCCTTGGTCAACAGGGTGATCGCCCGACCGGGCGTGCTCCCGGCGATCGCCTTGAGGTGCGGCAGGTGCCAGACCGTATCGCCGATGCCGGGAAGCGGTTGAATCACCAGGGTTCCGCCAGGCTTGCCTTTCTCGGAACGCATGCACTTCATCTCCACGCTCAATGGCTCTCTCGCGCCCGGGCCTTGCCGTTGCGTGATGCCTACAACACAATCCCCGCCGATGGCACGATCTTTCGTCGTGCGGAACCAACACGCGATGGTGGCGATGGTGAAAGTGCTGCAAGCGATGGCCGGCGCCAAACATGGCGGCGCCGAGGCGTTCTTCACGCGCCTCGCGGTGGCGCTGCGCCGAGCCGGACAGGACCAGCGGGTGGTGATTCGGCGCGACCCGGACCGCGCGGCGGCGTTGCGCGCCGGCGGGGTCGAGCCGATTGAACTGAGCTTTGGTGGGGCCATGGATCTGATCACCAAAAGGCGGCTGGGGCGGGAACTTCGTTCCTACCGTCCCGATGTGGTGATGACCTGGATGAACCGGGCGACGTCGAAACTTCCGCGCGGGCGTTTCGTCCATGTCGCCCGACTCGGCGGATATTATGACCTGAAATACTACCGGCATTGCGACCATCTCGTGGGCAATACCCCGGACATCGTTGAGCATGTCGTCCGCCATGGCTGGCCGGCCGAACGGGCGCATTACATCGCCAATTTCGTCGATACCGACAGCGGCGCGCCGGTGCCGCGTGAAAGCCTGGCGACCCCGGCGGATGTCACGGTGATCGTGGCGCTCGGGCGCTTGCATGAAAACAAGGCCTTTGATGTTCTGATCCGGGCCATGGCGGATGTCCCCAACGCGGTGCTTTGGCTGGCCGGGGATGGCCCGCTGGAAGCCGAGCTCAAGACCTTGGCTAAAGAGGTTGGGGCCGTTGATCGGATGCGGTTTCTCGGCTGGCGCGACGATACCGCTGGCCTGATCGCGTCGGCGGATATCCTGGTTTGCCCGTCGCGGCACGAACCCCTGGGCAATGTGGTGATCGAGGGATGGGCGCGGGCGAGGCCGGTGGTCGCGGCGGCTAGCGATGGACCGAGGCATCTGATCACCGACGGCGAGACCGGCTTGTTGTGTCCCATCGACGCGCCGGACGCATTGGCCGATGCCCTGCGCCGAGTGGCGGGTGATCCGGATCTAGCGGGACGTCTCGGAACCGCAGGCGAGGCGGCGTTCAAGGCCCGCTTCACGGAGGAAATCATTGTTCGGGACTATATGGAATTCTTTCGCCAGCTTGCCCGATAGGCGTTGGTTCGGAACGGCTTTTTCCCTATAGTGCGCGTCTGTTTTCAACCCGTGCGGAACCGTTGGCGTGGCCCGGAACCGAGAGGGAGCCTGTCATGTCGATGTCCGATACCAATGTACCCAATGACCTAGATTCGCTGTGGATGCCGTTCACCGGCAACCGGCAGTTCAAGAAGGAGCCGCGCCTTTTCGCCGAGGCCGAGGGGATGTATTACACCACCCCCGATGGTCGCAAGGTTTTGGACGGTACGGCCGGTCTGTGGTGCGTTAACGCCGGGCATCGTCGCAAACCGATCATCGAGGCGGTGCGCAAGCAGGTGGAGAAACTTGACTACGCGCCGGGTTTTCAGGTCGGTCACCCGATCTCCTTTGAATTCGCCTCCCGCCTGACCGGAATGATCGAGGGATACAGCCAAGTGATGTTCACCAATTCCGGGTCGGAATCGGTGGATACCGCTCTCAAGATGGCGCTGGCCTATCAGCGGACCATCGGCCAGGGGACCCGCACGCGCTTCGTCGGCCGCGAGCGTGGCTATCACGGCGTCGGATTCGGCGGCATCTCGGTTGGCGGCATGACCCCGAACCGCAAGATGTTCGGCAACATGCTGACCGGGATCGACCATCTGCCGCACACCCATGACCCGGAAGGTAGCCGTTTCACCCGCGGACAGCCCGAGACCGGCGCGCACTTGGCCGAGGAACTGGAGCGGATTGTCGCGTTGCATGACGCGTCCAATATCGCCGCGGTCATCGTCGAGCCGGTCGCCGGGTCGACCGGTGTGCTGGTGCCGCCGAAAGGGTATCTGCAGAAACTGCGCGAGATCTGCACCAAGCACGGTATCCTGTTGATCTTCGATGAGGTTATCACCGGTTTCGGGCGCCTTGGAGATAGCTTCGCGAGCGAGTATTTCGGCGTTCAGCCGGATCTCTTCACGACCGCTAAGGGCATTACCAACGCAACCGTCCCGATGGGCGCGGTTTTCGTGCGCGACGGTATCTATGACGCCTTCATGAACGCCGCCACGGAGCCGAACGCGATCGAGTTCTTCCACGGCTATACTTATTCCGGTCATCCGCTCGCCTGCGCCGCCGGCCTCGCGACCATGGATCTTTATCGCGACGAAGGGCTGTTCGAGCGTGCCGCGAGCCTGCGACCCTATTTCGAGGATGCCGTGCATTCGCTTCGTGACGCCAATCATGTGACCGACATTCGCAATATCGGCATCATGGGCGGGATTGACCTGGAGCCGATACCGGGTAAGCCCACGGCCCGCGCCTTCGATGCCTTCAATCGGGCGTTCGAGAAGGGGCTTCTGGTGCGAACCACCGGCGATACCATCGCTCTGTCGCCGCCCCTGATCGTCGAGGAAAAACAAATCGACTTCATCGCGGAAACCGTTCGCGACGTTCTGAAAGCCGTGGCCTAGCACGAGGCGCGCCGGGGACCTGCTATATCCCCGGCGGCTTTTGACTTGCCAAGGAATCGCGGAATTGCGAGTGTTGTCACGATTACGTCATGCAAGAGCTTGTCAATGCGACGCTTTTTCGTTCCTTTGATCATCGTGCTGCCCCTCATGGGGTGTGCCGAGGATATTCGCGCGGGTATTGACCGGATCACCGGCAAGAAAGAGGAGCCGAGGAAGATCGTGGCCACCGAACCGCGCTATTGCTACCGAACCATCGGTAATGTCAATTGCTATACCGAGCCCCTGGAAGGCCAGGAAGCGAATCGTCTGATCGGTTATGACGGACCCGCGCCGCGCTCGACCTCGGGTACCGGGCCGCTCAGGCCTTGACGCGATTCAATTCCTGATTGGTTGGTTCCTTGCGTCTGATTACTCCCCTTATCGCGATCCTACTCGCCATGCCAATGATCCTGGCGGGGCCGGGCGGGGCGATCGCGCAAACCGACGCGCCAAAATCCTATACCGAGGCCATGAACTGGTATCGGTCCGGGGCCGAAGCGGGTGATCCCAAGGCGCAGTTCTATCTCGGCGTGGCGCTCGAGCAGGGCGCGCGGGGGCGACCCGACCTGCCCGCCGCTCGGGGCTGGTTCAAGAAAGCCGCCGACGGTGGGCATGCCCTGGCGCGCTACAAACTGGCGGTGATGCTACAGAATCAGCTGGGTGGCCCGGCGGACCTGCCGGAGGCGCGTCGGCTGTATGGACAGGCCGCGGAGCAAGGCGTCGCGGAAGCGCGCTATAATCTCGCCGTGATGCGTCAGGACGGCGCGGGTGGTCCGGTGGATCTGGATGGCGCGGCCGATCTGTTTGAGCGCACGGCCCGCGAAGGCATCGACATCTCCTTCCTGCATCTCGCGGTGCTCAATACCAGGGGGCGGAAGGCGGATCTCGTCGAGGCGATGAAATGGGCACGGTTGGCCGAGGCGGCGAAGGTCGACGGTACCGCCGGGTACATTGATGCCTTGTCGCCGCTCCTGTCCGAGAAGCAATTGGCGGACGCCGCGGCACGGGCGAAGTCCTGGAAGTAGTCCGCCGTTCCCGGCATTATCGTTCGATGACTAGCCCCTTGGAAAACGCGCCGATCCCGCAACCCAGATATCTGCCCTATCTTTCCGGCGATTTCCGGCTCGCCATGGGATTGGTGGCGCTGGACCCGAAACTTTGGATCGAGCCGGACGACCAATTCGCGCCGGAGTTGCGGGAAAAGGAACGGCTTCTGGCCGAGCGCCATGGAGAGGTCGTCGCGACCCGACCCGGCAGCCAGCCGGCGCAGCGCGAAGTGTTGGACCTCTTGGTCGCGCATATGGTCGGGCACTATCCGGACCTGCTTCACGATGACGGGCAAACCCTTTCGATACCGCCCACCGGCGCGGCTTATCGGCGCGATGACTGGCATGACGCCGCAATTGATCTCGCCGGGCGTCTGGTTCAGGAGGATTTCTGTCTGATGGCCCCGGGGCCAGGCGGCTACACCTTGGAGGCGGCGTCGCTGTGCTTCCCCTCGCGCTGGCGGCTCTGTGAAAAGCTCGGCCAGCCCATGTCGATCATTCACGACCCCGTGCCGGGCTTCGGCGACAAGCTGGCCCGACCGGTTGATAGGTTTTTCGATCATCTCGGTGTTGACCGCCCGGTCTGGCGCGTAAACTGGTCCCTCAACGACGACCCGACCTTGTTTCAACCGGTGCGCCGCCAAGATGCGGACACCGACGAGGCCATCACGGTGGAGAATGCAGGAGACCGTCTGTTCATCCGGTGCGAGCGTCAAACTCTCAGGCGGTTACCCGAATGTGGATGGATCCTGTTCACCATCAAGACCTATGTGGACCCGATCGCCTCGCTCGCCGGACGTCCGGACGCCGCGGCGGGGCTGGCCTCGGCTGTCCGTCAGCTGCCGGAAGGCACGCGGCGATACAAGAACGTCGCGCCGTATCAGGAGGCGTTGCTGGACTATTTGGACGGTTGTGCCGGTTTATAGAAAATCAAGGATCGCCGTTACGCCCGCCACCAGCAGGACAACCCACGTAGTGAGGGCTCCGATGACCCGCGGAATGCTCGGGCCGACGCCGGCGCGTAGGCCAAACGGATGAACCACGCGCGCGACGACCAACGCAATTCCAAGACCGTGAACCAGATTTTCCGGGGCGCCGCCGAACTCCAAGAACCCGATCAGCACGACCGCCAGGGGCACGTACTCCACGAAGTTGGCCTGTGCCCTTACGACCGGGGTCAGTTCCTCCTTGCCTCCATCGCCGTAGGGGACATGGGCCTTGGCGCGCGCGACGATGACCACGCGTATACTCAGCGCCACGAGAATGATCGCGAGGATCCCCGCGTAGAAAGCCGTAATCGCAACACTCGCCATGTCTCTCTCCGATTCCGTCTAGTCGGTTGATGAACAGACTCCGAGCTCACTTTGTTTTTTTGGCTACCCCACCTTTTCCTTCTCGAAGATTTCCCGCAGCTCGGTTTTCAGAATTTTACCGTAGTTGTTCTTCGCCAGCGCCTCGACGAAACGATAGTCCTTGGGGCGCTTGAAGCGGGCGATGTTTTCAAGGCAAAGCTGGTTCAACGTCTCGGCGTCCACGGTCCGGCCCGGATGCGGCACGACGAAGGCAACCACTTCCTCGCCCCAATCCGGGTGTGGGCGTCCGACCACCGCGCATTCGTATACCGCTTCGTGCTTGAGCAGGACTTCCTCGATCTCGCGAGGATAGATGTTGGTGCCGCCGGAGATGATCATGTCCTTCGAACGATCCTTCAGGGTGAGGAACCCCTCGGCGTTCACCGCCCCGACATCGCCGGTCCAGAGCCAGCCGTCGCGGATGGAGTTGGCCGTGGCCTCGGGATTGTTCCAATAGCCGCTCATCACCACGTCGCCGCGCACGGTGATCTCTCCGATCTCATCCACCGGCAGGGGTGTGCCGTCCTCGGCGCGGATACAGACCTGAACATCGGCGCGCGCGATCCCCGCCGAGGCCAGGCGCTCCTGATAGCGGGGATGCGTGTGATCCTCGAAGACCCGCTTCGGCAGGCCGCTGATGGTCATCGGCGATTCACCCTGGCCGTAGATCTGGACCAGCTTGTTGCCCAGTAGGTCGATGGCCTTGAGGGTATCGGTCAGATACATCGGCGCGCCACCATAGACGATGGTTTTGAGGTTGGAGGTATCCGCCTCGGCGATATTGGGCGCGTTGATCAGGCGGGTGACCATGGTCGGCGCGAAGAAGAACGTACAGCCCGGCCATTGGGTAATCAGCTCCAAGGTCTCCGCGACGTCGAAAGCGCCGCTGTCGGGAATGATGTTATTGGCCGCCTGGGCGACATGGGGCAGGGCATAGAGGCCCGAGCCGTGGCTCATCGGGGCGGCGTGGATGATGCAGTCCTCGGGCTCGATCCCATCCACGTCGACCAGATAGTTCATGGTCATCGAGATAAGGTTCCGGTGCGAAAGCATCGCGCCCTTCGGCCTACCCGTGGTGCCCGAGGTATAGAAAAGCCAGCCGAGATCCGTCGGCGCCACCTCGACCATTTCCAGCGGCTCGACAGTGAACAATGCTTCATAGTCCGGGCTCGCCACCTTGATGATGTGTTCGAGGTCCGGCGCGTCGGAGCGCGCGTCGGCGACGGCTTCGCTTAGGTCAGATGTGATGAAACAGGCCTTGGTGCCGCTATTCTCTAGAATGTAGCCGAACTCGCGTGGATGCAGCTTGGCGTTGACCGGCACCGCCGCCAGGCCGGCGTGCCAGCAGGCATACATGACCTCCAGATCCTCGACGCAGTTCTTCATGATCAGGGCGACCCGATCTCCCGGCGCCAGCCCCAGGTTTTCGAGCATCGACAAGGCCAGGCGTGACACTCGATCCGCGAACTCCCGATAGCTCCAAACGACTTTGGAACCCTTGGAGATCGCCGGGCGATCCGGGTAGGTCAGCGCGATTTTCGCAAGGGTGGCGGCGATATTCATTTTTCGGGCTCCGGCGACGACAATCACCAAGACAAGCCGCTGATTTCAGCGTCCGTCAAGATGATTGTCCTGGCTTGCCCGGACGCCATCAAGAGCGTGCTGGCGAATCCACGTGAAGGCCGAAGCCGCGGGCTCTAAGCTTGCGGAACATTCGAGGGAGAGAGTGATGATCATCAAGGAAGTCCGCACTCGTCATATCCGCGCGCCCTGGGTCGAGCCGCCAGTATTCGGCGCCGTCGTGCCCGAGAATCGAGATGTTTTGGTCGCCGAGATCGAGACCGCGTCGGGCATTGTCGGCATGGGGTATCTGATCCTGTTGCGCGGCGGCGTGCCGACCGTGCGCGCCTGTCTGGAAGAATTGGTCATCCCCGAGATCATCGGCCGGGATGCGACCGATATCGAGGGTATCTGGCAGCATCTCTGGAAGGCGAATTACTGGATCGGGCGGATGGGCGTCACGGTTTTGGCCCAATCGGTGATCGACATCGCGCTTTGGGACGCGCTCGGCAAACGCGCGGGGATGCCGTTGCATCGGCTCTGGGGACATAGCGCCGATACGATCCCGGCCTATGGCAGCGGTTGCTGGCGCGGCTATGGCCCCGAGGGAATGGTGGATCGGGCCAAGCGCTATGTCGATCAGGGCTTCAAGGCGATCAAGATGCAGTGCGGTCATCTGTTCGACCGGCACCAGGATGTCCGCAATGTCGCGATGATGCGCGACGCGCTAGGGCCCGAGATCGACATCATGATCGACTGCAACATGGGCTGGACGGCGGATCAGGCGATCATCACCGGGCGCAAGTTCCAGGACTACGATCTCTATTGGCTGGAGGAGCCGGTCGACTGCGAGGATTTCGCCGGATACGCCCGGATCGCCGAAACCTTGGACCTGCGGATCGTCGGTGGCGAGACCCATTTCACCCGCTTCGACATGCGGCCTTTCTTCGAGCATTCGCGCCTGCCGATCCTACAGCCCGACGTGATGCGCGGCGGCTTGACCGAGCTGCGTAAGATCGCCACGGTCGCCGACACGCACGGCATGACCATCGCGCCGCACCTGTTCCCCGAGTTGATGGTTCAACTGATGGCGGCGATCCCCAACGGTCATATTCTGGAATACGTGAACTGGATGGATGACGCCTGGGTTGACCCGGTCCTGCCGGTCGAGGGCGTCTACACCGCGCCGGAACGTCCGGGCCACGGGCTCGTCTTCAAGGATGATTTCCTTGCCGAGTACACGGTGGGCTAGGAACCAATCCGAACCGAACCGAGCCGGGTTGGTGCCTGGCCGTGTTCGTGAAGAACGTTACTCCGCTGCTTCCATCTGGATGTTCAGGCCGGCTAGAGCCTCGCGGATCGCGGCTTTCTGTGTGTCCGAGGCCTCGGGCATCGGCGCGCGGGGGCGGCCCGCCGGACAGCCTTGCAGGCTCTGCGCGTATTTCGTACAGGCCGGCAGGTTGTCCGAGAACATCGCGTTCCAAAGCCGCAGTAACCGAGTATGGAGGTCAAGCGCGCGGGGATGATCTCCCGCCTTGACCGCGTCCCAAAGCTCGACGCTGGCATGCGGCGCGGCGCTCAGGATGGCGGCGATCGATCCACGACAGCCGAGTGTGTAGGACGGATACATCAGGGCGTCGACCGCGCTGAAGATATGGTCCTCTGGCCGCGCGTCCATGACCAGATCGGCCATCAGCTTGAGATCACCGGCGCTTTGCTTGACCCCGATGACGCCGGGCACTTCCTTCATGATCCGGAGCAGCAGGGCCGGGGACAGATAGGTCCAGGGCACCACGTTATAGATGATGATCGGAACCTCGGTTTCCTCGGCCATGACGCGGAAATGCTCGATCATCGCCTCGTCGTCCGGGCGGAAAAGGTAGTGGACCGGCGTCACCTGAAGCGCCGCGGCGCCCATGCCGGCGACCGCCTTGCCGCGCTTGATCGCGTCGCGGGTGCTGTCCGTGATGATGCCGGCGATCACCGGGATGCGTCCGGCGGCGGCATCAATGGCGGTTTCCACCAGTTTGGTGTACTCGCCGATTTCCAGAGTGTGGCCCTCGCCAGTGCTTCCGCCGACGGCAGTTCCGTGGGATCCCGCCGAGATCAGCCATTCGACTTGGCGGCGCACCAGGGAATGATCGATTTCATCATCGGCGCCGAACGGCGTGGTGGCGGGCGGGATCACCCCTTGCAGTTCAACCATGTCTGTTCTCCATGGATTAGAGTTGTTCGCGGCCGGCGATCTTCGGGCTCGCGACCTTTGACCGGAGTTTATGTCGGGGCTCGCCCCACCGCAATCGAGGCGTTTTCACGAAACTGGCACGCGTCTTGCTTGGTTGATCCTGTGATTGTTTCAACCCACTAGCCCAAGGAGGCTATCATGCGGCACGCACCACGTTTTTCCGACGACTATGGCTTCCCGGGCTCGAATACGGGCGATGCCGGTCTCGGCGCGATTTACACCAGGGATCTGGATGATGTCTTTGAATCCTTCGGTGACGACTGGTCGCTGGACAATGACGAGATCGACGTCGAACTCCTGCACTAAACGGCGAAGCCGGCCCTAGTTACGCGCGTCGACGGCGGCCTCGGTGTCGGCGCGCAGGATGGCGCCGAAGTGTTTCAGGACCGGGACGATATCATCGCGCCAGAGCCGCCAGTTGTGATCGCCGTCGACGATCCGCATCTCAACCGGCAAGCGTAGACGCTTGAGGCGAAGATAGAGTTCCACGGCGCCCTCATAGAGCCGAAATCCGTCGTCGTCCCCTACGGATATGAAAAGGTCCGGGCGTGGCTTGGTGTCCTTGAGGGCGTGGAGCTTGGAGTAGAAATTCAAGCTGTTGTATTTGCTCGGCGCGAAGGGAACACCGAACGCACCCTTGAACATCCGGATCTGTCCCTTGCTGACTTGTCCGGCATTCGCCAGATCGGGGAAAATCGCCCCGCTTAGACTGGCCGCCGCTCTGAAGCGATCGGGGTGCAGGATCGCCAGGCGCAGCGCTCCGCAGCCGCCCATCGAAAGTCCGGCGATGAAGCGCCCACCGCGATCCGACCGGAACCCATGATGCCTTTCCACGTGGGGTATGAAATGCTCCATCAACGCGCTGGCGATTGGGCCGTGCGCGGCGGAGTCGACATACCAGCTATTGCCGGCACCCGGCATCACGATGGCCATCGGCGGGATGGTGTTCTCGGTGATCAGACGATCGGCGGTTCGGCGAATCTTCCCAATGCGCAGCCAGTCACGCTCGTTCCCACCCAAGCCGTGGAGTAGATAGAGCACCGGAAGCGGCGATGTGGCTTTCTCGGGAAGATAGAGTGAGTAGGCAATACCGCGTTGTAGGACGGCGCTGGGCGCTTTCAGTGTGGTCTGGACGTCGCCGCCGGCAAGCGCCGTGTTGGCGCCGAGACACAGCAGCAGGGCCGCAACCCAGAGACGGATCATTCGGCGGGCTGAGTGGCGGGGCGGGGCGGTTGCTCCTTGGAACTTTCCGCCTTCGTCGCCGTGGCCGCGCGCCGCACCGCCGCCGCCTGCCAGGGGGATGATTTGATCCAGCTCACCAGATAGGCGAATCCGACGATGCAGGCCAAGCCGATCACATTGACCAGCGAGACGAACCCAACCGATCGTCCGCCCACATCAAGCGCCATGCCCGCCAGCTGCGCCAGCCACATGTTCAGTAGGAATACCGGCAGGGCCTGTTGGCCGACCTTGAGAATAGGCTTGGCCCAATTCGCTTCCAGGAAATGTTCCCGTCCCTTCACGAAGGCGATCGCGAGATAGGCCAGGCACAGGAAGTGGAAATAGCGCAGCAGGCCGTAGTCGGTCTTGGATCGATAGGGATTCAGGACGTCGCGGATTCCCTCGTATCCCGGAATTCGGGTCCAGGTTGGCCAATGGGCGAAGGGGACGCTGATCACGATAAAGACGAGCGCCAGGATGATCAGGCTGGGCTTGATTGGTGGCGCCTTGACCCAGCCGCGCGATAGCGCGAAGCCGGTGAGAAACAGGATCTGCCAACCCATGGGATTGAAGAACCATTCCAAATGCGGGTGCTTGGGATGGGCCGGCAAACCGCCATCCAGCATCCAGTTCGCCGACCACAGCGCGAAGGCCCCGACAAGCGGCAGCCAGGGATGCACGCGCGCCAGGAGCATGGCGACGGGGATCAACAGCAGCACGCCCATATACATGGGCAGGATGTCGAAATAGTTCGGCACATAGGTCAGCGTCATCAGGCCGAGCAAGGCGTCCGGCGTAACATTCGTGAAGTAGCCTAGGTTCAGAAAATTGACGTAATTCCTGGTGTCGAGAACTTCCGTTCCGGCGATACATAGGGCGAGAATTAGGAAAAAGATCAGGATATGCGAGGTGTAGAGCTGCCAAATCCGGTTCAACACTCGCGCGAGACCGTACCAGAAGCCGGCCCGAATGAAGGTACCGCCAAAGGCGATCGCCGCGGCGTAGCCGGAGCAGAACACGAACATCTCGGCCGCGTCTGACCAGCCGAAACGAGCCGGGATATAGGAGCCCCACAAATTGTTCGGAACATGCGCGATGAAGATAATCAACATCGCCACGCCGCGGAAGAAATCCAGCCGGGGGTCTCGTTTCTTGACAGGTTGGCGCATCGGATCCCACGGACTAGTTTTCACGGGCGGCCCTCCATGTTGCGGGGGCGTTACCCGGTTGATGTATTCAAGGCCTGTATTCGCTACCAGTCAAATGCCTCTCGCGTGATTGTGAAACGGATTGGCGTGACTTTTCCCCTGGAAATCCAACCTTATAGGGGCCTCATTGAGGGATGTCGGCGCGGGCCAATTCCTGGGTGGGGAGAGCATCGGAGTTCGTTGGGCGAACAGGCTCGAGAGAGGGTAATCGCAGGCCGTAGGGTGGCGGGTACAATAAGAGTAACAAGAGTATATGGGGCGCGTGGAGTGAGTTCGATTATTGCAGGCATGGACGGGGCGGTTGGCGTCAAGGGTCAACGGCCCAACATGAAGGCCCGCCGCTGGACGTTTCTGGCGCTGGTCCTTTCCACGATGGCCGGCCTGACATTCGTGTTGGCGAGCCTGTTCATGCCCAAGGGGTTGAACGGCTTCGAAATCGCGATGATCGTGCTTTTCGCGTTGAACACCCCCTGGCTTTCGATCGGTTTCTGGAACGCCGTGATCGGCTTCTCGCTTTTGCATGGCCGGCGAAACTGGCTCGGCGCGGTAACGCCGCTCCAGGGGCATGACGACACGACCTCCGAGATCACCACGCGCACCGCCATCGTCATGCCCGTGTTCAACGAAGATCCGAGCCGGGTTCAGAGGCATCTGCGCACGGTCACCCAGTCCCTGGATGCAACCGGGCTTGCCGAGCATTTCGAGATCTTCTTGATGAGCGATACCAATCGCGCGGACCTGGCGGCGGAGGAAGAGCGTCTATTCGCCAATTGGCGCGCGACGGACCCGCGCCCGGAACGCCTGCACTATCGCCGGCGGGTTGAGAACACCCGCCAAAAAGTCGGAAACATCGAGGATTTCTGCGAGCGCTGGGGTGACGGCTTCGAGCATATGGTGGTGCTTGACGCCGACAGTCTGATGTCCGGCGGCGCGATCCTGCGGATGGTTCGCCTGATGCAGGCCAATCCGCGATTGGGCATCTTGCAAAGCCTCGTGACCGGCCTGCCGGCGACCAGCGCCTTCGCGCGGGTTTTCCAGTTCGGGATGCGCCACGGCATGCGATCCTATACGACGGGGAGCGCCTGGTGGCAGGGCGACGAGGGTCCCTATTGGGGCCATAACGCGATCATTCGCCTGGCGCCGTTCCGGGCGCATTGTCGCTTGCCGCGCCTGTCCGGAAAGGCGCCCCTTGGTGGCGAGATTCTCAGCCATGATCAGGTTGAGGCGGTGATGATGCGCCGTGCCGGATATGAGGTACGCGTGCTTCCGATCGAGGATGGCAGTTTCGAGGAGAACCCGCCGACCTTGCAGGATTTCATGAAACGAGATCTACGTTGGTGTCAGGGGAATGTGCAGTATCTCAAACTGTTGACCATGCCGGGCATTCGCCCCCTCGGACGGCTGCAACTGCTGTTGGCGATCATGATGTATACCGCCGCGCCGGTCTGGTACGCCTTCATGTTGACCGGGCTGGCGCAATTCGCTCATGGCGCGTTGACGCACCAGGTTACCCTGCACGATGAAATCATGAGCGCGTTCATGGTTCCCATGGCGGAAATGGGTGGCGGCGTGATTTTGTTCATTGTGATTCTTGGGATGAATTTCGCGCCGAAGATCCTGGGTGTCCTCGATGTTCTTTTGCGGCCCGGCGAGCGGACGCGCTACGGCGGAGCGGGCGTCTTGACCTTGAGCGCGATCGTCGAGGCATTGTTCTCCATGCTGATCGCCCCGGTGGTTGCCTTGGCGCAAACGATATTCCTGGTCGCCTTGTTTCTTGGGCACAAGGTGACCTGGGATGGCCAGACGCGCGATCAGTACAGCGTGACACTCTCCGAGGCGTTTCGTGGGTTATGGCCGCAGACTTTGATGGGGTTGTTTTTCGCGTTCGGGCTGGCGATCCTTGCCCCAGAGTTCCTGATTTGGGGGGCGCCGGTAACCGTGGGATTGCTCCTCGCGGCGCCCTTCGCCTCGATTACCTCGCGACCGGATCTCGGACGCGCGTTTGCGACGTCGGGGATCTGCGCCATTCCCGAGGAACAAGCACCGTCGGTGGAACTCATGTGGCTGGGATACGGCCCAGAGCTGTTCGACGGCCAATCCTGCGCACCGGCGATCGGCGAGTTCATCCGCCCGATCGCGCCGAGCGACCAAGGCGATTGAAGGCACGCTGGCGGCGGGGGAGCTCTAGTCTTATTCTCGCGGCGACTTGAACGCACGCGGGGAAGTTGATCCATGCCCGACCAGGATGACGTACCGGCATACGGCAATCCCTGGACCGTTCGCGCCAAACATGTCACCTATGAAAACCGTTGGATCCGGGTGATCGAGCACGACGTGCTGAACCCGGCGGGAAACCCGGGAATATACGGCGTCGTGCATGTGAAGCATTTGGCGATCGGCATGCTTCCGCTTGACGAAGACGGTTTCACCTATCTGGTCGGCCAGCACCGCTTCCCGGGGGATTGCTTCAGTTGGGAGTTACCCGAGGGTGGAGGACGCTTCGAGGATGCTCCCGAGGTGTCGGCGGCGCGAGAATTGCGCGAGGAGACCGGTCTGCGGGCGAACCACTGGCATCCGTTCCTGAACATGGACTTGTCGAACTCAATCACCGATGAACGCGCCATCGGCTTGATCGCTTGGGACCTGGAACAGTTCCCGCCGGAGCCCGAGGATGAAGAGAAGATCGAGATCCGCCGTGTGCGTTTCGCCGAGGCGCTGGCCATGGCTTTGTCGGGCAAGATCGTCGATGCCTTCGCCCAAGCCATGTTGTTCAAGGCTCGTCTGTTGGCCGACCGAGGCAAGTTGCCGGAACCGGTTCTGGCTCGGATCAAGGCGGGATCGTAGCGTTCCGGCCGCTATGGTCGCGCCCACATGCGCATCAGGTTTAGTCGGCCCTTCTCTAGCGTGCGGATCACCTCGGCGTCTCCTTTGTTCTTCACGAGGATATCCGCGGCGCCGGCGAGATCGGCGAGCACCTCGCGCTGCTGGGGATCGGGCACCATGCTCTCGACCCAGGTCACGGCGGCCAGGCGCCGTCCCTTGGTGATCGGCGTGACCCGGTGGGTGTAGTGGGTTGGGTAGAGCACCGCGTCGCCGGGCGCGAGCTTGAAGGCGTGCTCGCCAAACGGCGATTCAAGCGTCAGTTCCCCGCCTTCATAGGCGTCGGGGCTGTTGAGAAAGATGGTGATCGACAGATCCGTGCGCATCCCCGGATAGGGCCCCATGAGCGCCGCGTCGATATGGCGGTCGTAGCGTTCACCTTGCTTATAGGAGTTGAAGATCGGCGAGAGAATGCGCCGGGGCAGGGCGACCTGGTTGAAGGTCTCGTTGCGTCGCATCGCCGTCATGACCATATCCGAAAGCTCGCGGTATTCAGGGCTGGTCGGTGGTACTTGCGTGTTCTTCTTCAGCTCGGCGCCCAACACGCCGCCACTCATGCTCCCATCGGCGAAGGGCATGGAAAACAGTTTCGTCGCGATCGCGCGCACCTGATCCTTGGATAGAAGTTCGGGAATAACCGCGACCATATCGACCTCGCCCTGGATTGTGAGGCTGGAGTCTACCCAACGGGGAGGCGGTGGGAAAGCGCGGCGCGAATTGAACCGCGGTCTGGCGTCGAGTCTTGCCGGGCGGGAGGAAATGTTTGCCCGGTCGGCCTGTCGGGGATCTCCAAACCCTTGGTTTCCGCGGATATCCTTTCGGCACGGCTCTTGCGTTCCTTCAGGGCAGGTCACAAAGACCCGGTCCAAGAATTGGGTCGAGGAAAACAGGTCGAAGAATTTGAGTGGGAGACGACAATGTCCTTGAGCGCGGTACTGAAAGCCGGACTAAGCGCGCGCGACGCGAACGAGACCGAAACCGAGGCCGGCTGGGACCCCTATCCCAGCGACGAGAAGCGCGCCAAACCGGTTCCCGCCTTGAAACCCATTGGAGCCAAGCGCCCGGGCCAGATTGAACCGACTTTGGGTGCCGGATTGTCCGACTCCCTGCCGAAACCTAAGATAACGGTACCGCCGACCCGACAGCCGGCCAACGCGAATGCCAACTCCCACCGCGGCGCGGGAGAGCCCAGGGCTCGACGCCAGGCCGTGATCGAGGAGATCGCCGGGGTGCCGACGCGAAAGTCCGGACGCGTCAATCCTCAGCAATATATACGTGAACTTGACCGCTACCACGCCGAGCAGAACCGCCATCTCACCCAGGACGCGGTGATGGATGTCGCGTCCCACGAGGTAGAGCGTGTCGCCAAGCTCGCCGCCAAGGTGCGGGGTCGCTACATCGCCAAACTTCTTGATACCGGCAACTCCCAGCAAGCCGGGTTGAAGGAAGCGGAATTGGCCGAGCTCCGTCGCTATCGCGAATCACATGAAGAGCTCTGTCATGGTCTCGAATTGTTGAAATCAGCCATCGCCGAGGGAGATATCAGCGTTTCCGGCATGATCAAGGGCTAAGCGGAACCCAACACCATCCATTTTCAAGGTTTCACCCAGAGCGG
>JAYOIK010000022.1:38796-69215 GCA_038118725.1 Alphaproteobacteria bacterium
CCAGAGCGGCCCCGGTCTTTTTTGTGAGCCGTCTCAACCTTCGAATTCCATGTCGCGCCTATTCCCGGTTTGTGGCATTCATGCTCGGGTGGTTGGCGAGGAGGAAGCGCGATGGTTTTGGATCAGAATTCGATTTCGGCGTTTCGCGAGGATGGGGCGACGGTTCTGCGTGGCGTCTTTTCAGCCGAATGGATTGAAGCCCTGCGGCGCGGAGTTGATCACAACATGGGCACGCCGGGTCCCTATACACGCGGTTATACCAAGGAAGGCGCGCCGGGCCATTTCTTCGGGGATTACTGCAATTGGAGCCGTATCGAAGAATATCGCTCGTTCTTCTTCGATTCTCCCGCCGCCGAGATCGCCGGCGATCTGATGGGCTCGAAAAAGGTTAATCTTTTTCACGAGCATGTCCTGGTGAAGGAACCAGGCACCCTGGACCGCACGCCCTGGCATCATGATCAACCGTATTACTGTGTCGATGGGCGTGACACGTGTTCGCTTTGGATTCCGCTGGATCCGGTGCCGCGCGAGACCTGCGTGGAGTTCGTCGCGGGCTCGCACCGATGGGGGAGATGGTTCACTCCCACCAAGTTCGTCGGCGTGCAGTACGAGCGGGAAGACGACGGTCACGAGACCATCCCGGATATCGACGCGGACAGAGACGCTTACCGGTTCCTTTCATGGGATCTGGAGCCTGGAGATTGTATCGCGTTTCATTTTCTCACCGTCCATGGCGCGCCGGGAAACGCCTCGCAATCCAATCGCCGCCGCGCCTTCGCCGCGCGCTTTACCGGTGACGACGCGGTCTATGTTCGGCGCGCGGGCGAGATGTCGCCGCCGTTTCCCGAATTGACCCTGAAGCCTGGGCAGAAGCTCGATTGCGATACCTTCCCGGTGTTGCGCGGGGCATAACAACGGCCAAGTCCACGGTTCAGGATATCATGATGGAGGCACCTCATCCGACCGGGATGAAAGGCGCGCGCCGACAAACCCGTGGTCTGATCCGTGTCATGGTCATCATGGGGGTCTTTCTGCTGCTGGTGCAGATTAACCGCACCGGTGGGGCGGTTTTGGCGACGGCCCTGGCTGATATTCATGGTCTTGCGCCGGCGACCATCGGTCTCGTGACCGGCGCGATGTTCCTCGCCTCGGCCGCCGTGCAACTTCCCGTCGGCTTGATGCTGGACCGGTTCGGGCCGCGCCGTATGATCACCTCGCTCGGGTTTTTGGCGGTCGCGGGCATGATCCTGTTCGCCGTCTCCGATGACGCGCTCGGCCTTACCGCGGCGCGTCTCCTGATCGGTGTCGGTCATGGGGCGTCGATCACTGGTGTCTATCTTCTGGTGGTCGCCTGGGCCCCTCCGGAGCGGGTCGCGAGCCTGGCCGCCTCGGTCATCGCGCTTGCCGGCGGATTTGGAGGATTGCTGTCGACAGCGCCGTTGGCCTTGGCGTTGCAGCGCTTCGGCTTTACCGAGACGTTTTTGGCGCTGGCGGTGGTTTCGGCGCTGATCATAGTGGTAATCTGGATCTTCGTGGGAGACCGCCCCGCGGGGACGACCAACACCCGACCTCGGGAGAGCTTGGGTGAAGCCTTGCGTGGACTGGTCGAAGTGATCGGTAATCGTGACCTGCGACCGATCTTCGTCATGGCGCTGTGTTTCTCCGCTCCATTCGCCACGATCGGCGGCCTCTGGGCCGGGCCCTATCTAAGGGATATTCACGGTTTCAATCCCGCCAGCGCCGGAGCGATCATCCTCGTCATGGTTCTGTGCCTGAACCTGGGAACCTTCGCCTATGGTCCACTGGACCGGGTTTTCAGCAGCCGCAAGCGCATAGTCCTGGGGGGCGTCGCGATCATGACAACAGCGTTGTTGCTTCTCGCCGGTATACCCGATTTGCCGTTATTCGCGGCCATCGGGCTTTTCGCGATATTCTCGATCGCCTCGCCGATCTTCGTGACCCTGGCGGCGCATTGCCGGAATTTCGTGCCCGAGCATCGCGCCGGTCGGGCGATCGCCGTCGTCAACCTCGTTGGTGTCGGCTTCATCTTTCTCTTACAGGGCGTAAGCGGCGGTATTATCAACGCCCTGGCGCCGAATGGCGCTCCGAGTGAGTTCGAGTACCGGTTGGTCTTCGGCCTCGTGGCCGCAACTCTGGTGGTGACCGGTGGGATCTACGCGCTCCACGCCCGGGAAGCCCCGCGCCGGGAAGCCGAATAGAACCTGACCGTGATACCGAGGCCGTTTAGCCCTTCGCGCGGGCTTGAGCGACGAGATCGGCGAGGCGCTCCTCGCTGATGGCGCCAGGTACGATCGTGCCGTCGATGATGAAAGCCGGCGTGCCTCGTACCGACAGAGCCTCGCCAAGTTCACGGGCCTTGCGGATCTGGTCCATCACGTCCGGCGCGTCCATGTCTTTTTGCAACTTCTCCGTATCGAGACCGACCTCAAGGGCGGTTTGAAAAATCGCCGGTTCCGACAACCTGCCCCGCAAGCCCATGAGCGCCGTGTGGAAGGGTTCGTACTTGCCCTGTTTCGCCGCGGCGAGAGAGGCTCGGGCGGCGACCATGGACTCGGGACCGAGTATCGGAAACTCCTTCATCACAATCCGCAGATTACCGTCGGCGCGGGCGAAATTGAGCAGCGGTTCGAGCATTCTTTTACAGTAGCCACATTGATAGTCGAAGAACTCGACAAGCGTGACATCGCCGTCGGGATTGCCGAGGACGGGGTCACCGGGATCGCGCTCGATCGCCTCGCTTAGCGCCGCGACCCGTTCGGCCTGCAGACGTTGTTGAGCCATCTGCTCACGTTGTTGCATGGCTTGCAGCGACTCCATGATCACTTCCGGATGCCGCATGATGTAGTCGCGGATCAGCTCGTCTAGCGCCTGTTTTTGGCTATCGCTGAAGGCCGGCTTGTCATCGGCGAGCACGGTCGGGATGGGGGCCAACCGAACACCCAGGGCGAGGATGACGGCGGCGAAAAGGGGCAGGCGGGCGATGGTTTTCATTCATGGGATCCAAGTCTGCGGCGGATATTCCTTGCCGTGTTACCGTCAGTGTCGCCCGGAACCGCGCTATTGGTCCAGCCACGTCGTCGTGAGGGCTTTGTATACTAACGTCGACGGTCGCGGTCGGCTAAACGTTGCTTCGCGACCGTCTCGATGTCCAGGGCTCTGAGCCAGCCGGGCTCTCCACGTTTCAAATGATGTTGAGCGCGTCTCGCCTGTTGAATGGCGTCCTTGATCCGGTTCCGGAGCAAGGCCTCCTCGGCGAGGGAAAGCGCGAGTTCGCCTGGCATGTCGTTGCGGCCTTGAGCGGTCGCGAGCTGTCTCCAGGCGAAGGCCGAGGTTTCCATGTCGCGGATCGCGTTTTCCATGTGCCGAAGCGCCGATTTGTTAGAGTCCTCGGTGTTGATCGCAAGCTCCGCGCGGGCCAATTCGGCTTCGACCAGCGGGGCGTCACCGAGCAACTCGAGGGCTTTGATATAGGCTTCGCGGGCGCGCTCGGGTTGCCCCGACTCCGCGAGAATCTGTCCCTTCAACTCCCAAAAATAACCGTCCATTGGGCGCTCGGCGATCAAATCGTCGGTCAGTTCCAGGGCGCGTACGGTCGCTGGCTCCTGATATGTGGCGATCGCCCGGGCATAGCGCGCCGGCAAACTTTTATCCGTCTCGGGATAGCGTTGAAATGTTCGCGACGGCGAGAGCAAAAAACCGGCCAGCTTGGCGACCATGCGTTGGTGCATGGCCACGAACTCGGTCGGCGGCGGTACATCGGTGAAGGGCGAGTTGGCGGCATGATTGCGCGCGAAGGCAATTCGGTCGCGGGTTAAGGGGTGGGTGTTCGCGTATTGCGATCGGCGCTCCGGCGCCAAAAGTTCCTGGCCGCTCAGGGTTTCCAGGAATTCGTAAAACCCCTTGGAGGATTGTCGGGTTGCGTCGAGCAGGCGGGTTGCGGCGTGGTCGGCGGCGGATTCCTGCGACTGGCTATATCGCAACAATGCGTTGACCCCCGCGGCGCTGGTGCCTTGAAACACCGCGATCCCGACATCGGGCCGCCCGGTTGCAAGCGTTGTCGCCGCGCCGAGAAGCAATCCGAACAACGCGGAATTTGATGTGTCTCGGATCGCGCCGGAGGTGCGGGCGAGGTGACCTCCGGCGATATGACCGGTTTCGTGGGCGATGACGCCGATCAGCTGGCCGGGAGAATCGGTCGCCATTAGCAGTCCGGAATTCAGGAATAGATTCTGGCCGCCGGCCACGAAGGCGTTGAGGGTTTCGTCTTTGATGATATAGATGCGCACCGCGTCGGGGTTCAGGCCCGCGGCGTTGAACAACGGTGTGGCGAAGGCGCGAATGGTAGCTTCGATTTCAGTGTCGCGAATGGGCGTACGGCCTTGTGCCTGGCTTGGTAGTATCGGCGTGGCGAGACAAGCGGCGAGCAGGCACGCGAATACCAAGTTCTTGACGGGGCCGGCCATGCGCGTCATCGGACAGAGTCCATTGTATCAGGCGAAACATCTCATTCGGCGCGCGCGGACGCCGAAACCCGCCGCGAGCAACCACATAGTCCTTAACCATATAGGAGTCCGTGCCCGGATGCGCGCCCTTGTTCGTGTTTTCTCGGCGATTTCCTGCGCCGCGGTTCTGATGGGTTGCGCCGCCGAGCCGTTCGAGGTGCAAGAAGGGTTTTTCGGCGGCGTGGCGGCGGATGAGCCTCGGGCGGCTCTGGTCATGCGGGATGTCCTGGTCGAAGGCGGTAGGGCCGCCGACGCGGCGGTCGCGGGATATTTCGCGTTGTCGGTCACCTTGCCTTCCTCGGCCGGACTGGGCGCGACCGGATCGTGCGTCGTCTTTGATCCGTCTTCCCAGCGTTTTGAACATATCGACTTTCCAGCCGTCGCGTCGTCCGATCGGGGCCGCGCGATCGCGCTTCCGATTTCGCCGCGCGCCATGTTCGCGCTGCACGCGCGTTATGGTCGATTACGGTTCGAGGCCTTGGTGACCGAGGCCGAGCGCCTTGCCAGGTTTGGTGAGCCGGTCTCAGCGCGTCTCGCCGCCGATCTCGCTTGGGCCGATCCGAAGATCCTAGGCAGCGCCGAGGTCGCTAGCGTCCTCGGATCCGAGCGCGGTGGCATGATCGCGCGAGGTGACTTGCTGGTGCAGAACGGGCTTGGGGCAACCCTGGGTCGATTGCGCAACGCCGGTGTTGGCGATCTCTATGTCGGCCCCTTGTCGCGACAATACGTCGAGGCGGTACGCGCGGCTGGATTCGAGATCGAGGCCGATCGCCTGCGTGACGCATTGCCGGTGTGGAGCACGGTAACCACTTTCGAGCATGACAACCATGTTTGGGGTGTTGCCGGCGCCGACGCGGGGGCTGGGCGGCGGGCGGCGGCCCTGCTCTCCGCGTTGTTGGAGCGTGGCGATTGGCCGAGCGAGGATCTTGGAGAACAGGCGAATCTACTGATCCAGGTCGCGCGAAACCTCGGCCCACGCGCCGAGGCCGGATCTCGTCCGGACATTCCCGGCGCGACCAGTTTCATGGCCGTGGATCGAACCGGACAGGCGGTGGCCTGCGCGATTGGCATGGCGGTGCCGTTTGGTTTTGGCGACACGGCGTCCGGAACCGGTATCTTCTTGCGCCCCGCCGCTGATTCCGGCCCCGCCGCCGCGCTGGCGGTAGTCGTCGGTAACAAGAATACCTGGCAGTTTCAGCTGGGCGCTACCGCCGGCGGAGGCGAAGCAGCCTTTTCGACGCTCGGTCAGTCGATCGTGGCGCATTTCGAGGACGATCAATCCGTCGCCCAAGCGGTTGAGGCGCCGCGCGTGCATCCCGATCCTGGCAACGGTGTTCTGTATGTCGAACAGGCCGCCGCGCCGGCAAGCGGGGTGTTGGCCAATTTAGGCATGGCGGTGAAGACCGCGCCATCTCTCGGTCACGCGGCTTTGTTCCGCTGTGTGGAAGGGCTTTCAAAGAGTAATTCCGACTGTGATCTCGTGGGTGATCGGCGGGGTGGCGGTCTGGTGCTCTTCGAAAGGGAATAGTAATGGTCTTGAAGGTCTCTAGCCGGGGGCAAGTGCCGCCGTTCATCGTCATGGATGTCATGCAAGCGGCGGCCGACCGTGAAGTCGAGGGTGGTGATGTCCTGCATCTCGAGGTTGGTCAACCCGCCACAAGCGCGCCACGCGGTGTTATCGAAGCCGCGAAAAGCGCGTTGGACCAAGACAAGCTCGGTTACACCCTGGCCTTCGGCGTGCCCCGGCTGCGCGAGCGACTGGCCGAGCATTATCGTGCCTGGTACGGCGTCGACGTACCGGTGGAGCGGATCGCGATTACCAAAGGGTCCTCGGCCGCGTTTCTGCTGAGTTTCATCGCGGCTTTCGACCCTGGTGACCGTGTGGCCATGGTCTCGCCCGGATACCCGGCTTATCGCAATATTCTAAGCGCGCTGGGCATCGAACCGGTCCTGATGCTCTCGGGTCCGGAGCATCGTTATCAACCGACCCCCGCCTTGCTGGATGCGCTCGACAAACCGGTCGACGGGTTGATCCTGGCGAGCCCGTCTAACCCGACCGGAACGATGGTGGGCGCGGAAGAGATGCGCGCGCTTACGGCATATTGTCAGGCCCAGGGTATTCGCCTGATCTCCGACGAGATTTATCACGGGATCGGCTATGGCCATCCCTGGGTGTCGGCGCTTGAATCGGATCCGAACGCCTTGGTCATCAACAGTTTCTCGAAGTATTTCTCGATGACCGGCTGGCGTCTCGGATGGATGATCGTGCCGCCGGACATGGTGCGTGCCGTCGAGTGCCTTGCCCAGAACATGTTCATCTCCTCGCCGACGCTCTCTCAGCATGCCGCGATCGCGGCTTTTGACTGTCACGAGGAACTCGAGGCCAATATCAAGCGGTACGCGCGCAACCGGGAGGTTTTACTGAACGACCTGCCCGGGGCCGGTTTCGCGGATCTGGCGCCGGCGGACGGAGCGTTCTACGTCTACGCGAACGTGATCGACCTGACCAATGACAGCGTCGATTTTTGTCGCCGAATGCTGGCGGAAACCGGCGTCGCCTGCACGCCGGGCCTGGATTTCGACCCGGAACGCGGGCACGCGACGATCCGGTTTTCCTTCGCCGGATCGACCGAGGATATGGTTGAGGCGTGCAAGCGCATGAAGACGTGGACCAAGCGCTAAAGCGGGTCTTGATTGGGCGTGGACAATACTGTCCACGCGAGGATTAAGTGAATCCGTTCCCAATCCCCGCGTCAATCCAGCCGTGACTATGACAGTAAGCGGTTCCACCAGCCCTTGCGCGCGGGTTGAGCCGGTTTGGTCTCCACCGCGGTCGTGGCCTCGGGTTCCCGTTCGGCGACCCGCACCTCGCCTTCCATTGTTTCCTGGGCTTCAGGGGCTTCAGGGGCTTCCGGGGTCGCGTCCGCGGAGGCGGCGGGCGTGGCCGGTTCGGTGGAGACGACCGTTGCCTCTACCGGGGCTTCATCGCCTTGCGCTGGCACCGGTTGCTCCGCCGCTGTTTCGACGGGCGTCTCGGTTGCCTGCTCGGGCGCATCCGCGCGTCGTCGCGGGCGTCGAGCGCGTTTCTTGGGAGCGTCCTCCGCGACCTCTTCGGGGGCCGTGTTGATAGTCGGCGTACCGTCCTCGGCCACCGCTACCGGCGCGTCGTCGTTTTCGGTTGTCGCCGCGACGTTGGAGCTTTCCGTCCCGCCGTCGTTGGCGTTGGTCGCCGGATCGGATTGATCCTCCGCTCGCGTGGCGTCATCGGTGGCGGCACTCTGGTTCTCGGTCTCAACGCCATCCTCGCCCTGGCCGCGCCGGGCCCGCCGGCGTCCGCCGCGCTTGCCCCGCCGCCGCCGGCGCTTGTTGCCATCCTCGTCCTCGCCGGATTCGTCCTCCTCCGAGGGACGCTCGCCATCGCCGGCATCGCGAGAGGTGTTCTCCTCGATCTCTTGCGTGTCGCGCGCTTCGTTGTTGCGACCGCCGCGATCCGACCGCCGCCGCCGCCGCCGGGGGCGGCGTTCACGTTGATCGTCCACGCCTTCCGTTTCAAGCTCGTCCGCTTGCTGGTCCGCTTCGTCATCATCCTCGATGACGTTCACCGCCGCGCTGGCGCCGATCGCGTTCAGCACCGCGTTGCGCTCGCTCGCGGTCTTGGCGCCTAGGCGCTCAATGCGATGCTCGGGCGCGATGAGTTTGTCGTCCGGTTGCAGCGTGACACGGAAGGCATAACGCTCCTCGGCGGAAACCAGCACGTCGCGCTTGTTGTTCAGAATGTAGAAGCCGATCGCCGACGGCACGTGCACGACGATTTCCGACGCGCGCTGTTTAAGGCCTTCGTCCTCGATATTGCGAAGAACCTGCAGTGCCGCGGAATCGATCGAGCGCACCCGACCCGTGCCCTCGCAATGCGGGCAAGGCTGTGTACTAGCCTCGGCGACGCTCGGCCGCAGCCGCTGACGCGAGAGTTCCATCAGGCCGAACTGGCTGATCCGTCCAAGCTGTATCCGGGCGCGGTCATCCTTAACCACGTCCTTCATCTTTCGCTCGACCGCGTGTTGGTTTCGAGACTCATCCATGTCGATGAAGTCGATGACGATCAAGCCGGCCAGGTCCCTGAGACGCAATTGCCGCGCGACTTCCTCGGCGGCTTCCAAGTTGGTTTTGAGCGCGGTTTCCTCGATGTTGCGCTCCCGGGTGGAGCGCCCGGAGTTCACATCGATCGCGACCAGCGCCTCGGTTTGGTTGAGGACGATATAGCCGCCGGAACGTAGTTGCACGGTCGAGGCATGGATGCCGTCCAACTGGCTTTCGACCTGAAAGTTATGGAACAGCGGAACCCCGCCATTGCTGAAGGGCTGCACGCGGCGCGCATGGCTCGGCACCAGCATCTTCATGAAACTCTTGGCCGTGCGATAACCTTCCTCGCCCTCGACCAGAACCTCGTCGATGTCCCGAGTGTATAAATCGCGGATCGAACGCTTGATCAGGTTGGCTTCCTCATGCACCAGACAAGGCGCGGAGGATTCCAGGGTCAGTTCGCGGATTTGATCCCACAAGCGCAGCAGATACTCGTAGTCCCGCTTGATCTCGGTCTTGGTTCGCTGACTGCCGGCGGTGCGCACGATCACCGCCATGTCCTTTGGCACGTCCAGGCCTTCAACGACACCTTTAAGGCGCTTGCGGTCGACCGCGTTGGTGATCTTGCGGCTAACCCCGCCACCGCGCGGCGTATTCGGCATCAGCACGCAATAACGGCCCGCGAGAGAGAGGAAGGTGGTCAACGCCGCGCCCTTGTTGCCGCGTTCTTCCTTGACCACCTGGACCAGCATGATCTGGCGCCGGGTGACAACTTCCTGGATACGATAGCGACGATGCGAGGAGCGTCTGGACGAACGTTCGGTTCTGGATCGGCGTCTCGGACCTGCCTCGGCCTTGGCGCTTTCCCTCTCGGACGTGGTCTCGCCCGTTTCATCCCCGTTGGGTTCGTTCCCATCGGTTTCGTCTTCGCCGGTCGCGTTTTCGGGCGCCTCGCCGTCGGCCGCTTCCTCTCCGTCGGCTTTTACGCTCTCTTCATCGGAAATTTCGCCGTCGTCGTCCGAGGAGACACTCGAGCCGTCGCTCGCGGGCGCTTCATCGACCGCGCTCGCATCGGTCTCCTGGTTTTCCTCGCTTGACTCGTCCGTGGTGTCGTTTTTGTCATCCCCGGCGCCGGCTTCCATATCCGGAACATCGTCGTCGGAAGCGTCATCGGACCGGTCATCCGGATCATCGTCCAGGTCTTCCACGTCGTGGGCTTGTTGCTCGGCCAGCAACGCCTCGCGATCCTCCATGGGAATGCGATAGTAGTCGGGGTGAATTTCGTTGAAGGCGAGGAAGCCGTGGCGGTTGCCGCCGTATTCAACGAATGCCGCTTGCAGCGAGGGCTCGACCCGGGTTACCCGAGCCAGATAGATGTTACCCTTGAGTTGTCTGCGGCTGGCGGTTTCGAAGTCGAAATCCTCGACTCGATTTCCGCTCGTCAGCACCACCCGGGTCTCTTCCGGCTGGGTGGCGTCGATAAGCATGCGCTTGGTCATTTAACGTAAACTCCGGAACGCCCGTTCCGTCTCGGGGCCGAGATATCGGCGCGCCGCGTCGCCTGTCGGCGATCGCGCATTGAGCCGGATACGCGGACCTGGCCGCGGGCGTCAGGTTGGATGTTGAGCGCCAATGAAGATTGGCGGGCCGCCTTTCGTGGCGGCATATCGTGGCGCGTCCGCTTCCCGTTTGACCGGAAACTAAGCGCAAGGCGGTCACGGCGAGCTTCGTCATTCCGCGCTCGGCGGCGAGGTTCGGCCAGTTGATTGCCCAGTTGACTGCATTGTCATGTGCGCGCGTCACGTCAGGACCACGTCCTAGGAAAATCACAGATCGGCGGGATGCTTCTCTGGGAAGGTGTTGTTTGACTGAACTGGGGCTAAATGACCCCCTTGCTCCAAACGAATCGACTTGGAACTTTTCGACCATACCGATTTTCGCGCGTTTGAACAATGCTTTCATTGTCCCTTTCAAAGGAAGTTCGCCGCGGTCAAAGCGTCGGAGAATCCGAAAACCCATTCAGCTGAATAATTCATAGTTTGCACGAACCAATCGATATAGTAATATGATTTTGCGAGTGAAAATTGCTCCTAGCAGAGATTCGACAAAGGCGTTCCGAGATGGAACACGACAAAGTGTCGATCAAACGGCGTGACCGTGGCTCGACAGACATCGCGAGGCGATTTCGTCAGATGCTGATTTTGACGACCTTCTCGCTCGTCCTTTCGCTGATCTCGGCGCCCGTTGTTGTTGCTCAGTCAATCAAGCTGGCCGGAGAAACAACGGTCCATGGCCTTCGAGTGGGAGTGCATGGCGATAAGACCCGACTGGTGATGGACATGGATGGGCCGGCGTCCTTCAAGACCTTCGTGCTCGCTGATCCGTATCGAATTGTAATCGACTTGCCCGAGGTCAAGTTCAGGATCCCGACCAGCGGGAAGTCAAACCTTGTCGGCGGCGTCGCGGGATATCGCTTTGGCCTGTTCGAGCCTGGAACCTCGCGCGTGGTGTTCGACCTCGCCGAGCCTCGGGTAATCGCGGCGGCGTTCGAATTGCCGCCGCGGGCCGGTCGCGGGCACCGGTTGGTCATGGATCTTCGCAAGGTAACGCGGGCCTCGTTCATGAATGCCTCGAAAGCGTCAATCGCCAAGCGCGTCTCGGAGCGTGGGCAAGACCCGCCCTCTTCGCTTGCGCCCGACGCCAAGGCCCGACGGGACGCAAACCCCGGTGCCGGCAAGACCAAGAAGTTGATCGTTATCGATCCAGGCCATGGCGGTGTTGATCCGGGGGCGATCGGTGCCTCCGGCTCCTACGAGAAGACAATCACGCTCGCGGCGGCGAAAACCCTTAAGCGTGTCCTCGAGAAGACCGGACGTTACGAGGTCGTGTTGACCCGATCCAGGGATCGCTTCCTGCGTCTACGCCAGAGGGTCGCGGTTTCACGGGCGTCGGAGGCGGATCTGTTTATCTCGGTGCACGCGGATTCCATCGCCGACAAGCGTTTGCGCGGCGCGTCGATATATACCCTGTCCGAACAATCATCGGATAAGGAGGCGGCGCGCCTGGCGGAGCAGGAGAATAAATCCGACATTATCGCCGGGATGGATTTCAGCGAGGAGACTCCCGAGGTCACGAATATTCTCATCGATCTGGCGCAGCGCGAGACCATGAATCAATCGGCGCGGTTCGCGGGGTATCTGGCGAAGGAGTTGCGCGGCGCCGTGCGCACACACCGTCGGGCCCACCGCTTCGCCGGCTTCGCGGTGCTAAAGGCGCCTGACGTGCCGTCGGTGTTGTTGGAATTGGGTTATCTGTCCAATCCGAAGGAAGAGCGCATGCTTCGCTCTCCGGAGTTTCAGAACAAGGTCGCCGTGGCGCTCAAGCACGGAATTGACCGATATTTTGAAACCGTGCAGGCCGCCGCGCGTTGACGTGACGCCCTCCCAGCAACATATTCTGGCCATTATCGCGACCGATCATGGCGCGCGGTTTTGTTTCGGATCCATCGTTCGGGGCCGATAAAACCATTCAACCGAACCACGAACCAGCCGTGAGCTCGATGACATGCGTTGGATTCTCTATCTGTTATCGTTGCTACTGGTTCTCGGCGCGGGGGGCGTCGGTGTGGTTGCCTGGGGGCTCTACACCTACGGTCAGGGCTTGCCTGAGTATAGCCAACTTGAGGATTACGAACCGCCGGTGGTAACCCGAGTGCATGGCGGCGACGGACGGTTGCTCGCCGAATACGCGACCGAGCGAAGAGTCTTTGTTCCGATCAACGCGATGCCGAAGCGGATTATCAAGGCCTTTTTGTCGGCCGAGGATAAGAATTTCTTCAGCCATCCGGGCGTCGACTTCATCAGTCTCGCCAGCGCGATGGTCGACAATATTCGCAACTATGGCACCAATCGCCGGCCCCGCGGCGCCTCGACGATCACCCAGCAGGTCGCCAAGAATTTCCTACTGACCAACGAAGTGTCGATTGAACGCAAGGCCAAGGAGGCGATCCTGGCCTTCCGCATCGAACGGACCCTGAGCAAGGACCGCATTCTGGAGCTTTATCTGAACGAGATTTACCTCGGCTTCGGATCGTATGGCGTGGCGGCGGCGGCGTTGAACTATTTCGACAAGCCGCTTGATGAGCTGACCATCGCGGAGGCGGCGTTTCTCGCCGCGCTGCCAAAGGCTCCCAACAATTATCATCCGGTGCGCCGTCGCGAGGCGGCGGTCACGCGGCGCGACTGGGTTATCGAGCAGATGGGCCGCAACGGCTTCATTGCTCCCAGCCAGGTCGCCGAGGCCAAGGCGCAACCGCTTCTCGTCAAACCCCGTTCGGAGACCGAATTCGTCCAGGCGGCGTATTTCACCGAGGAAGTCCGGCGCGAGCTCATGGAGCGATTCGGTGAAAAGGGTGTCTATGGCGGCGGTCTTTCGGTTCGAACGACGGTGGATCCGCGCTTGCAACGGATCGCCGACAACGCGCTACGTGACGGGCTGATGCTTTATGATCGGCGACACGGCTGGAGAGGCGCGCTGTACAATATTCCCGTCGTCGCGGGCTGGGGAGACGCCTTGGCGGATCTCGAGAAACCCGCCGGCATGCTCGCGCAATGGCGAATGGCGCTGGTTCTGGTGATAGAGCGCGGCAAGGCGCGCATCGGTTTCTCCGACGGTAGCCTCGGCGAGATCCCCTTGGCCGAACTGAAATGGGCGCGCGCGTGGGAGGAGGATCAAACCCTCGGTCCCGGCGTGAGGCGCGTCGGCGATGTGCTTGCCAAGGGCGATGTGATCCTGGTTGAGCCAGTCGCGGAGAACGACGAGGGCGAGCCTTACCCACCGGGGAGCCATGCGCTTCGGCAGATCCCCGATGTCGGAGGCGCGATCCTGGCCATGGATCCGCATACTGGTCGTGTCCTGGCGATGAGCGGCGGCTGGGACTACGAGATGTCCGAGTTCAATCGGGCGACCCAGGCGCGTCGTCAACCGGGCTCGGCCTTCAAGCCCTTCGTTTATCTCGCGGCGTTGGACAACGGCTATACGCCGGCGACCCGTATTCTCGACGCCCCCTTCGTGATTGATCAGGGGACGGGTCTCGGTAAATGGAAGCCGGCGAACTACACGAAGAAGTTCTATGGACCGAGCGCCATGCGTCTCGGCATCGAGAAATCGCGGAACCTGATGACCGTTCGGCTGGCTCAGACCATCGGCATGGAGCAGGTGACCGAATATGCCCGGCGCTTCGGCATAGTGGATTCCATGCCGCCTCAGCTCTCGATGTCGCTTGGCGCCGGCGAGACCACCTTGATGCGCATTACCACTGGATATGCAATGCTGGTCAATGGTGGCAAGCGCGTCACGCCGAGCTTGATCGACCGGGTTCAGGATCGCAATGGGCGTACGGTATTCCGACATGACGAGCGGCCTTGCGAAGGCTGTGGCACGCCAGAATGGGCCAACGCGCCGGTACCCAAGATTCCCGATCCGCGCGAGCAGGTTGCCGATCCGACCTCGTCCTATCAGATGGTTCGAATGCTCGAAGGCGTTGTCCAACGCGGGACCGGACGCCGGATCGCCGAGCTCGGCCGTCCGCTTGCCGGCAAGACCGGAACCACCAACGACAATGTTGATACCTGGTTCGTCGGTTTCGCGCCGGATCTCGTCGTCGGCGCTTATGTCGGCTTTGATACGCCGCGCACGCTCGGACGCCGGGATACCGGCTCGAACGTGGCCGCGCCGTTGTTCAAGTTATTCATGGCCGAGGCGCTGAAGAACCGTCCGGCCATTCCGTTCCGCGCGCCGCCGGGGATCATTCACGTGCGGATCAACAGCGAGACGGGGACACTTGCGCGGCCCGGCGACCGGAACGTTATCCAGGAGGTTTTCAAGCCTGGAACCGAACCTACCGGCGAGAACCGGGTTATTGATGGTGGCTATGCCGTCGGGTGGTCGGAGACCGCGCCGGGTACGGGGGGCGGAACCGTCGGCGGTACACCCGCGGTTGCGGGTTCCGGACGCGGGCTCTATTAAGGTGCTGCTGGTATAGCCTCACCATTTCCTGGAGTTCCCATGCGCGCGGAAATTTCGGCCACGGCGGAAGAAATTCGTCAGTCAATCGAGCTGCTCCGGAGGCATCTTTGACTGGGATCAAGCTCTTCTGCGCCTGGAGGAACTGAACGCGCTGGCCGGGGACCCGGATCTCTGGAACGATCAGGACCGCGCCCAGGAACTTTTGCGCGAACGCACCCAGCTTGAGAAAGCCATCGCCGACATAAACGGTCTCACCCAGGATCTCGACGAGGCCTTGGAACTCATCGAATTGGGAGAGGCCGAGGGCGAGGAAGAGATCGTCGCCGAGGCGGAAGCAAGCCTCGCGCGTATCCGCGAGATCTGTGACAAGAAGCAGCTCGAGTCCCTCTTGTCCGGCGAGGCCGATTCCAACGATTGCTATCTTGAGGTGCATGCCGGCGCTGGAGGTACCGAGGCCCAGGACTGGGCGCAGATGCTTCTGCGGATGTATTCCCGTTGGTGTGATAGCCGCGGCTACAAGGTCGAATATCTCGAGGAGAGCCCGGGGGAAGAGGCAGGCATCAAGTCCGTCACCCTCAAGGTGTCGGGGCACAACGCCTATGGCTGGCTGAAGACCGAGAGCGGCGTGCATCGCCTCGTGCGGATCTCGCCCTATGACAGCGCCGCGCGACGCCATACCAGCTTTTCCTCGGCCTGGGTCTATCCGGTGGTCGACGACTCCATCGACGTGGTGATTGAGGACAAGGACCTGCGGGTCGACACTTACCGGGCATCCGGCGCCGGCGGTCAGCATGTCAATCGGACGGACTCGGCGGTCCGCATCACCCATGAGCCGACCGGGATCGTCGTGCAATGCCAGAACGACCGCTCTCAGCACCGCAACCGGGCGACGGCGATGGATATGTTGCGGGCCCGGCTCTACGAGCATGAACTGCGGCGGCGCGAGGAAGAGGCCAACGCCATCGAGGCGACAAAATCCGAGATCGGATGGGGCCATCAGATCCGCTCCTACGTGCTCCAGCCCTATCAGATGGTCAAGGATTTGCGAACCGGCGAGGAAACCTCGGACACCCAGGGGGTTTTGAATGGCGCGATCGATCGATTCCTTGAGGCCGCGCTGTCGGCCCGGGTCGGCGGCGGCGGCGCCGAGGCTCAAGCGGATCTGGAAGTTTAGAAAGTCGCGCTGGGGTGGTGGTGGTGGCCGCGCTTGCCCCCGATCCCGTAATCCCGCAAAGTTCCGACAAAGGCGAGACAGATAAAGGCCAAACAGGGGCGCGTGAAGGAGGAAACCATGGGTCGCTATGCCGATGTCTACCAGCGGTCACTTGAGGACTCCGAGGCGTTTTGGGCCGAGGCGGCGGAGGATGTTGTCTGGCAAAAGCGTTGGGACCGCGTGCTGGACAACGATCGCGAGCCTTTCACCAAGTGGTTCGTCGGCGGCAAGATCAACACCTGCTACAACGCGGTGGACCGCCATGTCGAAGAAGGCCGGGGTGACCAGGCGGCGGTGATTTATGACAGCCCGGTCACGGATACCATTGCCTCCATCAGCTTCTCCGAATTGCGGGACAAGGTCGCGGCGTTCGCCGGTGTGCTCCGAAGATACGGCGTAGGTTACGGCGACCGGGTGATCATCTACATGCCGATGATCCCCGAGACCGTTGTCGCCATGCTGGCCTGCGCGCGGATTGGCGCCATTCACTCCGTGGTGTTCGGTGGTTTCGCGGCCAACGAGTTGGCGAAGCGGATCGAGGATGCGCGTCCCAAGCTGGTGGTTTCGGCGTCCTGCGGGATCGAGCCGGGCCGGATCGTCGACTACAAGCCGCTTTTGGACGGTGCCATCGAGGCCTCGGCGCACAAGCCGGAGACCTGCGTGATCGTGCAGCGTTCCATGCATGAAGCCCCGCTGATAGAGGGTCGGGATGTCGAGTGGAACGCGGCGCATGAAGGCGCGGCGGCGGCGGATTGCGTGGAAGTCGACGCGACCGACCCGGTCTATATCCTTTACACATCCGGTACCACCGGGGTGCCAAAAGGCGTGGTCCGGCCGACCGGCGGTCATCTCGTGGCGCTTAAATGGTCGATGAAGAACATCTACGGTGTCGATCCGGGCGACGTTTATTGGGCGGCCTCGGATGTCGGCTGGGTGGTCGGGCATTCCTATATCGTCTACGCGCCGCTGTTCCATGGTTGCACGACAATCCTTTACGAGGGCAAGCCGGTGGGCACGCCGGACGCCGGCGCCTTTTGGCGGGTCATCGCCCAGCACAAGGTCTCGTGCATGTTCACCGCGCCGACGGCGATGCGGGCGATCAAGAAGGAAGACCCGAACGGAAAGCTCCTGGCGCAATACGATCTTTCGCATTTCAAGTCCCAGTTCCTGGCCGGCGAGCGTTGCGATCCCGATACCCTGGCCTGGACCGAGGAGATGCTGAAGGTCCCGGTGATCGATCACTGGTGGCAGACTGAAACCGGATGGCCGATCGCCTCGAACTGCCTGGGGATCGAGGTGCTGCCGGTCAAGCCGGGCTCGCCGACCTCGGCCGTGCCGGGCTGGAACATTCAAGTGCTAGACCCGGCCTGCAATCCCGTGGCTCCTGGAGAGATCGGGGCGATCTCGATCAAGCTGCCGCTGCCGCCGGGCGCTTTGCCGACCCTCTGGCAAAACGATGATCGCTTCGTCGACAGCTATATGGCCGAGTATCCCGGCTTTTATCAGACCGGGGACGCGGGGATCATCGACGAGGATGGCTACCTGCACGTGATGTCGCGCACGGACGACATCATCAACGTTGCCGGGCACCGGCTTTCGACCGGGGGTATGGAGCAGGTTCTGGCCGCGCATCCGGATGTGGCGGAATGCGCCGTGCTCGGCGTCGCCGATCAGCTGAAGGGGCAGGTGCCGCTTGGCTTCCTGGTTCTGAAGGATGGGGTCAACAAGGCGCATGACGAGATCGTGGCCGACGTGGTTCGCATGGTCCGTCAGGAAATCGGGCCGGTCGCCGCTTTTCGTCAGGCGACCGTCGTCAAGCGCCTGCCGAAAACCCGCTCCGGCAAAATCCTGCGGGGGACGATCCAGAGCATCGCGGATTCCCAGGAATACCAGATGCCGGCGACCATCGATGATCCCGCGATCCTCGGTGAAATCACCGAAGCCTTGAAGGAACTGGGATACGCCGGCGGCTAACACCGAGTTGCGTGACTGAAACCCTAGTCCCGTTCGGCCACCTCAAGCTTGCCGTCGCCCTTGCGAAGGCCAGGGCTTTTGTCGCCGGCGCTGCCTATCGACGGGAGATCCATCCGCTTGGAAATCGCCCGCGTGGTAGGCGTTCACGGCACAAGCCCTTGCCTTCGCAAGGGCGACGGTACAAAGGCGTCGTCGCGAGAGTCTTCAACGTCTCAACGAGGTCTAAGTGGTTCCGCCACGGCTTGTTATGGCGCGCCTTGGGTCGGCCACGCGCCGCCCAGCGCCGTCGTGGCCTCCCTGGCGATATCGCGAACCACGCCGCCGAGCTTGGCGATCCGATCATCCGGGATGCGCGCGGTTGGGCCGGATAGCGATATCGCGCCGAGAGGCTCTCCCAGGTGATCGAATACCGCCGCCGCGACACAACGTAGCCCGACGGCATGCTCCTCGTCGTCGATGGCGTAGAGCTGATCACGCACCCGCGCGAGCTCATCGAGCATCCTGGGCAGGGCATTGATCGTCTTGCGCGTGCGCGTGTTCGGATCGGGGATCTCGAGAAGGCGCGCGACTTCCCCTTCGGGCATGCGGGCCAGCAGGGTCTTGCCGACCGCGGAGCCGGCGATCGGAACCCGCGCCCCAGGCTTGGCCAGCGCGCGCATCATCTCGCGGCATTCGGCCTGGGCCAGATAGACCATATCCATATTGTCGCGGATCGCGAGATTGGCGGTCTCGCCGCACTCTTCCATGAGCCGGCGCAGGTAAGGTCTGGTGATGGTCACCAGATCACGTGACCGCAGAAACGCGTTGCCGACGGAGAAACAGGTCACCCCGACCTGCCAGCCACCGCGATCGGCGTCGAACCGGACGTAGCGCGCTTGCTGAAGCGTGGTCAGCAAGCGGTGCACCGTGGACGGTGGCAGTGTCACGGTTTGCGCGATTTCAGTCAGGGTCAGCCCGTCATTGGACGTGGCAAGCGCGTTCAGCACGCTGATCGCGCGCATGACCGATTGAATCTGCCCCGTGCGTTCACTGTCTCTGGATTTCATGCGGGCAGTTTAGACCCGATGGTTTCGGGTGGCGATATTCGTTTCCATATCGCGGAAAGCGATTTAGTCAACGCGGCCCGCCATGACGTCTTTCGTGAACGCCAGCAGACCGTCGGCGAGTGTATCAAAGGTCAGCGCCCGGGGATTGTTCTCACCGCTATCACGGAAGCGACGAAAAATCTGCCGAAACACCACGGCGAGACGAAACTGAGCCACCACCCGGTACTGGCGGATCTCGGAGACATCGTTTCCAGAATGTTTCGCATACCGTTCGATCATGGCGTGGCGGCTGGGAAAGCCCAGCTGGGCCGTCGGCATTTGCCTCAGATCGTGCATCGCCGGCACGTCGTCGGCCTCCGCCCAATAGGTCAACAGTACCGCGAGATCCCAAAGCGGATCGCCTCGGGTCCCGAGATCCCAGTCGATCAAGGCTCTCGGCGCTAGTGTCTCCGGGTTCAGGATCATGTTGTCGAGTTTGAAGTCGTTGTGCAGCAGGCGCGCCGGGCCTTCGCGAACCGGGTTGCGGTCAAGCCAGTCGAGGATCTCCGCGACCACCGCCGGCGTGCTTCCTTCCCAGGCCAGTTCCGCCCGTTTGGCCCAACCAAGGGCGGTGCGGGAGAGGAAACCCTCGGGCCGGCCCAGGCTTTCCAACCCGGCGGCCGCCGGGTCGACGGCGTGCAGGGTGCCCAAGACCTGTATGAGCATGTCGGAAAGGCCTTCGCCGACTTGCTCGGCGTTGATGTGCGAGGCCGGGAGCTCGCCGCTGATGACGATACCCGGACGATAGCCCATGATGAGGAAAGGCGCGCCCAACACCTCGGTGTCCTCGCAGAGATGCAAGCACCGGGGCGCCAGGGGGAAATGACCCTCTAGTCCGCGCAGAATTCGGCCTTCACGGAGCATGTTGTTGGCGCCCGGTGGTAGGGGGCCGGGCGGCGGTCGACGAAGTACCGCGGGGGCGCCGTCCATGATGATCCGGTAGTTGAGATTGCCGAAACCGCTCGCGAACTGGCGCGGCGGCGGGGCGGTTTCGAAATCGTGGCCCGCCCGCGCGAGGTGGCGCGCGAGACCCGGCCAATCCTGATCTACCTGGTTCTCGGGCGCGGTGAAGACTGAGTCGGCTGTATCGTTCATGGTTTAGGCAATCTAGGGCGCGCGGCGCGACGGCGCAAAGGGGATGGAAATCCGGCTTTCGGGTGTCGCCGCTCCCATGGCACACTCCGTTCCCAGGAACTGATTCAAGCCTAAGGGGGCCTAGAGATGGTGAAAATTCGCAATGTCGCCAAGGAAAAGCTAGCGGCGGGGGAACTCGCCATCGGGGTGGGGCTGCGGCAATCCAGGACCGTCGATATCGGCAAGGCGATGAAGACGGCGGGTTTCGACTGGCTGTTCATCGACATGGAGCACAACTCCATGGATACCGACACGGCCGTCCAGATCAGCGTCGCGGCGCAGGATGCCGGGATCACGCCGATCGTTCGGGTGCCGGGTTTCCAGCATTTCCACGCCACTCGGGTTCTGGACGGCGGCGCCCAGGGGATCGTGGTGCCGCATGTCGATACGCCCGAGGTGGCGCGTGAGATGGTGGCGAACTGCAAGTATCCTCCGGTCGGCCATCGCTCGGTTGCCGGCGCGCAACCGATGGTCGATTTCGAGAGTCACCCTATGGGCGAGGTGTCCGCGGCGATCAATGACGCGACGTTGTTGATCCTGATGCTGGAGACTCCGGAGGCAATCGCCAACGCCGACGCCATCGCGGCGGTTTCGGGCGTCGACGCGCTCCTGATCGGCACGAATGATCTTTGCATGGAGATGGGAATCCCCGGTAATGTCGGCCACGAGCGGGCGGTGGAGGCGTACAAAACCACCATCGCGGCCTGCGAGAAGCATGGAAAATACGCCGGCATGGGCGGTGTCTATACGCCGCCGTTGATGGAGAAATACATCTCCATGGGTGTACGGTTGGTGCTGGGAAGCAGCGATCTTCAGCTCATGATGGCGGCCGGCAAGGAGCGCACGGCCACCTTGCGAGCGATGCTTTAGGGTGGTCGGGGACTAGAACAAACCTCGAGGCCGTTGGCGGTCTCCACCGAGCATTCCAAAGGTTCTGGATTGTGGATTCCAAAAGAGTCACCGCATGAAGACAGTCCGCCTCACCATGGCCCGGGCGTTGGCGCGCTATCTCGTCGCCCAATCGATTGACGCTCCTGGTGGGCCGAAACCGCTTTTTGCGGGTTGTTGGATCGCCCGTCGCGGCAACGGTTTGGAGCCCCTTGTCGAGGCCTTCACGGACATGCCCATGCATCACGCCATCCGCGCTCAGGCGATCGCCTTCGCGGCGACGGGGTTCGCCAAGGCGTCGCTGAGGCGTCGGGTCATGATCTGCCTCGATCCCAGTGGCGGTGATGCGGGGCACCTGGTGGCGGCCGCGACGGCGGCGCATGTGAACCGTCTACCGGTGCTCATGCTTGTGGTTGATGGGAGTGTGCCGCGCGCCTCCGGACTGAACACGGTGTCGTTGGAAAGATTCGAGGACGGCGCGGTTGCCCCCGTGGAGAGCCTGCGGGCCGTGTCGCGCTATTTCGACAGGGTTGCGAGGCCGGAGCAGCTCTTCGGTGCCTTGGATCGCGCGATCCGCGTTTTCACCGATGCCAGCGCCTGTGGTCCGGTGACGTTGGCCCTAAGCCCCGACGCCTTGACGGAAACCCATGACTATTCCGAGCGCTTTTTCGAGCCGGTTCGCCACAGGATCCGGCGACCTCAACCGGATATCCGAGAGTTGAGCGCGGCGGCCCGAATATTGGAAAGGGCGCGCAAGCCGCTGATCGTCGCCGGCGGCGGAGTGCGCTACTCCGAGGCGGGCACGGTCTTGGCCGAGTTCGCGGAACGTCATGGGATCCCGCTTTGTGAAACGCGGGCGGGAAAGGGCGTGGTGCCGTGGGACAATCCGCTGAACATGGGTGCGATCACAAGGAACGGCGCAACCGCCGTGAATAGGCTTGCCGCCGAAGCCGATCTCGTCCTGGCGATCGGCACGCGTCTGCGCGATTTCAGCGTCGGTGACGATGGTGTTTTCGCCAATCCCGATCTCCGCCTGATCAACTTGAACATCGCGTCCCACGATACCGCCAAGCATCGTGGGCTTGGTATCGTGGCGGACGCCTGGGTCGGGATCGAGGCGCTGGATCATACGATCGCGAATTATCAGGCGCCGTATAAATGGCGCGAGAAAGCCGGCATCGAGATCCAGGAATGGCTGCATGCCGCGGACCGCTCTCTGGCCGCCGACAACGCGCTGCGCCCCACCATCGCTCAGGTCGTCGGCGCGATCACCCGAAGCGCGGGCAAGGCGGCGACCATCGTCGCGGCGAAGCAAGAGCTGGCGGGAGAACTGAACCGGTATGGTCGGGCGTCCGGCGTGAACGGCTATCATCTCGGCCACGCTGACTTGAATGAAGGCGCCGAAATCGCTGCCGGTCTCGGCGTCAAGCTGGCGCGTCCCGAACGGGCGGTGGTCATCGTGACCAGTGCCGCCGGTTATCTGACGGGAAGCGCCGAAATCGTAGCCGCCCTCCAGTTGAGGATAGGATTGACGGTCATCATCCTGAACGACGGGACATCTGACGGCGAAACTTCCTCGGGAATCGATTTCGCGGCCCATGCGGCGAGCTTGGGAGCGACGTCGAAAAACGTTATCGGGATCGCGCAATTGGAATCGGCCTTGGCACGTGCTTGCGTCGACGAAGGGACGACGGTCCTGGTGATCGAGACCGAGACCGAGGCCGGGACGCCGGATGACGGCGATACCGGACACCTTGGTGAATAATCCGGGCGAAGGAGGCGGCCAATGTCAGAGATCCTTCAACCCGTCTTGGGTCTGTGTGTTCTCTTGTTCCTTGCCTGGGCGGTGAGCGAGGCTCGGTCTCGTTGGCGTTGGCGGCTGGTCCTGGCGGGATTGGCGATACAGACCGGTCTCGCGGCTCTGGCGCTCAATGTTCCCTTTATCGGTGAAGCCGTCGGCGCGGTGAACGCGCTGGTCCTGGCGTTGGATGAAGCGACACGGGCCGGCACATCCCTGGTTTTCGGCTATCTCGGCGGCGGCGCCCTGCCGTTTGACGAGAGTTATCCCGGCGCGGCCTTCGTGTTGGCATTCCGCGCGCTTCCCCTGGTACTGGTCATGTCGGCGCTGTCGGCGGTGTTGTGGCATTGGGGAATACTGCCCAGGATTATCGCGGGGTTGGCCTGGGTATTGCGGCGCGGCCTCGGCATCGGCGGGCCAATCGGCCTCGGCGCGGCGGCTAATGTCTTGGTCGGCATGATCGAGGCCGCGCTTTTGGTGCGCCCGCACATCGCCACCATGAGCCGTGCCGATCTCTTCGCGATGATGACCTGCGGGCTGACGACGATCGCCGGGACGGTGCTTGTCCTTTACGCGACGATCCTCGGCGCGGCGATCCCGAATGGCGCGGGGCATCTTCTGGTCGCTTCCCTGATCAGCGCGCCCGCCGCCCTGGTCGTCGCTCGTATCATGGTGCCGGTTTACGAGGATGAGCCAACCGCCGTCGAGTCGGATGCCACAAGCCCTCACGCGGGAACCATGGACGCGATCGTGACGGGCATTACCGATGGATTGCGGCTTCTGCTGAATATTGTCGCGACCTTGATCGTGTTTGTCGCGCTCGTGGCCTTGGCCAATCAGATCATCGGCATCTTGCCGGAGGTTGGCGGCGCGGCCTTGAGTCTGGAGCGTTTGCTCGGTTGGCTGCTCGCGCCGCTGGCCTGGTTGATCGGGATCCCCTGGAGCGAGGCGATGGTGGCCGGCGGTTTGATCGGGACCAAGATCGTGCTCAACGAGTTGATCGCTTACCTCCAACTGGCCGGATTGCCCGAAGGGGCGCTGTCGGAGCGAAGCCGCGTCATTCTGCTCTATGCGCTCTGTAGCTTCGCGAATTTCGGAAGTGTCGGAATTACGGTCGCTGGAATGGTAAGCATGGCGCCCCAGCGCCGGGCCGAGATCGTCGGCCTCGGCATGAAGGCGCTTCTGGCCGGCTCCATCGCCACCATGATGACCGGCGCGGTGGTGGCTCTGCTGATTTGAGCATGGCCGCCTTGTGTGGTGTGTTTCCGGCTGAGGATTTGACCAACCAGAATTGATGGGAGCGCGCGATGCCGGGCTTGTACTACGAGGAATTCGAGATCGGGATGGAGTTCAAGCATGAGCTCACCCGCACGGTCTCGGAGATGGACAACATCATGTTCTGCGCCATGACCCATAACCCACAGCCGCTGCATCTCGACGAGGAGTTCAGCAAGGACACGGAATATGGCCAGCGCATCGTCAACAGCCTGTTCACCCTGGGCCTCGTGATCGGCGTATCGGTCAGCGACACGACCCTGGGCACCACGATCGGCAATCTCGGCATGACCGATACCCGGTTCGCGAACCCGGTCTTTCACGGCGATACGATCCGCTCGGTGACCACCGTCAAGGACAAGCGCGAGTCCAAATCGCGGCCGACCGCCGGCATCGTGATTTTCGAGCATCGTGGCTATAACCAGCGCGACGAAGAGGTCGCGTACTGCATGCGCACCGCCTTCATGCGCAAGAGGCCGGCATGATCATTCGTTCCTGGTTGTTCGTTCCCGGCGATTCAGAGCGCAAGCTTGAAAAGGCGCGGGAAAACCCGGCGGACGCGCTGATCCTGGACCTCGAGGATTCGGTGTCCGACGATCGTCAGGATATCGCGCGCCGGATGGTGTGTGATTATTTGAAAGACCGGCATGACCGTTCGCGTCAACAGCTTTGGGTGCGGGTGAATCCGCTAGATACCGATCTCTGCCTGCCGGACCTGGCGGCGGTGATGGCCGGCGCGCCGGACGGAGTTTGTCTTCCCAAGGTCTACTCGGCTAGGGATGTGAACACGATGGCCAACTATCTCTCGGCGCTCGAGGCGCGAGAGGGACTGGAGATCGGCTCGACCAAGATCCTGGTGGTCGCGACCGAGACCGCGGCCTCGCTTTTGAGTTTTCACACCTATCTCGACGGTGTAACCGACCGGATGTCGGCGATCACCTGGGGCGCCGAGGACCTGTCGGCGGCCTTGGGCGCCAGCGACAACATGCACCCGACCTCCGGCGGCTATGACGATCCTTATCTGATGGCCAAGTCCTTCTGCCTGGCCGCGGCGCGCGCCATCGACGTGCAGCCGGTCGGTGTGGTCTATGTGAATTACAAGGATTCCGACGGCCTGGCCGAGGATTGCCTGCGTGATCGGCGTTCCGGTTTCATCGGCAAGATCGCGATCCATCCGGCCCAGGCCGCGATCATTAACGATGCCTTCACGCCGTCCGAGGAGGAGGTCGCGCACGCTCGCCGCGTGGTCGACGTTTTCGAGCAAAATCCCGGTCTCGGGGTCGTGGGGCTCGACGGTAAGATGCTTGACATGCCGCATCTGAAACAGGCGCGAAATGTCTTGGTGATGGCGGCGGAAATCGCGGCGCGGGGATAAAATCGCGGGGATTCGTCAAGTTCGATTTTATCCGCTCTCGTTAATGATTTCTTCACGATGCACGCTCATGCTTTGAGCATGAGATCACGCGCTCAAACTCTGTGGGAGCCTCTGGTTCCCACTGAAATTTCCGCGGCCGACGTCATGGAGGTCTTGCCCGGGTTTATCTGGCGTCTGGATCGCGATTTTCGATTTACCTATGTCTCCGACCAGGTAGCCGACGTGACCGGCATGGAGGCGGAAAGCCGTATCGGGGCGCGGTTTGACGACCTGGATTTCATCTGGGACCGAAACCATGACCCGCTGGAAAAACGCGCGGCGTTTCGAAGCGTGGGTGGGTTCGGCCCGGCTCGCGGCGGCCACCGAATACGTCTGGTGTTGAGCGGTAAACCGGTTTTCGAGGCGAACGAAGGATTCGTCGGTTTTGTCGGTTCGGCCATTGTCGTTGACCTCCCCGACCCCGGCATTGGTGGTACATCGATACCCGATATCGGCCCGACATCCCCGGGGGCTAGCCTGGCGCGTGATCGCCTGGACATGTTCCGTAATGCCGTTGAGTGTCTTACCGACGGGTTCGCCCTGTTCGATCCCGACGACAAGTTGATCTTCTGCAATACCAGTTTCAGGCGCATGAACGAGAACACACCTTGGAAATTCGATGGCGAAACCACCTTCGAGATGATTATCCGCTCCAACATGCGGCTGGGTTTGCTCGAGGAGGCGGTTGGTCGCGAGGAGATGTTTCTCGCCGAGCGCATGGCGAGGCATCGCGCGCCGCCCGAGGAACCGCGTTTGATGCGTTGGACGGACGGGAATGTGCTCCTGGTCCGTGAACGCAGGCTCGCGGACGGCGCGACGGTGGTGGTCAATACCGATCTGACGGAACTTTCGAAACGCGAGCGCGCCCTGGCCGACGCACTGCGCTCGGCCGAGCAGGCAAGCCGGGCAAAGTCGGCTTTCCTGGCGCGGATGAGCCATGAGCTTCGTACGCCGCTAAACGCGATTATCGGGTTTTCCGATCTGGTGCTCTCGGAGACGTTCGGGCCGCTCGGCTCGGAGCGGTACTATGACTATGTCGGCGACGTTAAGCGGAGTGGCGAGCATCTGCTCTCGCTGATCAACGACTTGCTGGACCTGACGGGGATCGAATCCGGTCGACGTGAGTATTTGTTCGAGGCTCACCGGCCAAGAGACTTGGTGCTGGCGGCTCTCCGCGCGGTACGCCCGATCGGCCGTCAGGCGGAAATTCGACTGCGTGGCAGCGCGCCGGTGACGCTTCCCCGGGTCACTGTCGACTCCCGGTCGATGCATCAATGCCTTTTGAACCTGGTTTCGAACGCGATAAAGGCCACGGGCCCCGGCGGGCGCGTGGTGATCCGTGTTGAAGGGGGTGGCGAAGGAGTTCTTGTTTTCCAAGTGTCGGATACCGGGAGGGGAATGTCATCGGACGCGATATCGCGCCTCATGACGATGTCCGCGCCAATTGCCCAGGATTATGTCTGCGAAGCCGACGGCGCGGGACTTGGCCTGCCGATCACCAAATCATTGATCGAAATCATGGGCGGTCGTCTGGAAATCGAAAGCCGTCTCGGCGAGGGTACCCGCGCCAGTCTTATCGTTCCGATCGCTTGACGCCGGGTTATTCAGCCGCCGCCGCTTCGCCCTCTTCCTGCTGAAGCGCGAAGATCGAGGTATAACCGCCCGACCAGTCCGGCGGCAGCAGGCAAGGCTCGGGGTCGAACTCCGCCCAACGCGCGGCCTTGCCTCGTAGAACCGCGCCGACCTGCGGGCAGGGCGAGGGATGAGGCGTTATCGGTAGGGCATCGGCCGCCGAATAGGCGTTGATCAGAAGCGGACGCATCCGGCCCGACATGTTCGGCATTGAGCCATGCACGGTCCGGCAGTGATGCACGGTGATGGTGCCGGCCTTGCCCTTCATCCAGCCGGCCTTCTCCATCGGCAGCGCGGCGGCGTCCGCGTCCGGCATGGCGCCTACCCATTCGTCCTTGTCGTTATAGTGATTGAATATCGGGCCGTTCTGGCTGCCGGGGATGGCTCCCATCGGCCCCATCTCGTCATCCACGTCGTTCATGTAGAGACCGATCGCCAGCACCGAATAGTTGGTGTGCGGATAGAACGGAATGTCCTGGTGCCACTTCACCTCCTCGCCGCCGCCCGACCATTTGAAGTTCAGCTTGGAGTGATGAAATACCACGTTTGGGCCCAACAAGTCCTCGGCGACATCCACGATCGGACCCTGGCTGGCGAACTCCCAATAGGTCTCGTGATGATTCACCGGCGCCGTCAGTCGCCGAAGACGAGGCGTCTCGGCTGAGTGGCCGGGCTCCAGATCGAATTTGGTGTCGGACTTGGTCCAGGCGCGGCTCTCATCGATGAAGCCGTTCGTCACCTCCCAGATCCGGTCCAGCCATTCTTGGCCGATGAAGCCGTCGAGTACCAGATAGCCATCGCGGAAATACTGCTCGCGCTGCGCTTGACTCAGGGTTTTGGGGGCGTGGGAGAGGATTTTTTCCGGCTGCATGGGAGCCTCCAGGGAGAGTGTTTTGAGCGGGCCGATTGTATCAGGGCTTGAGTATAGCCAAGGCCATTGGGTTGGTAAAACCACGCGGTTCGGCGAGGTTGATTCCCCTCACAAGCTCACGATCTTGCCGGGGTTCATGATGTTGTCCGGGTCGAACGCGGTCTTCAGCGAGCGCATCAGGGCCAGCGCGTCGCCGTGTTCGGCCTGTAGGAAGCCCATCTTGCCATAGCCGACGCCGTGTTCACCCGTACAGGTGCCGCCCATGGCCAGGGCGCGCATGACCATGCGGTCGGAATGTGCCTGCGCCTCGGCGAGTTCGTCCTGGTTCTCGGTGTCGACAAGATAAACCAGGTGAAAATTCCCGTCGCCGACATGGCCGACCAGCGGCGCCTTCAGGCTGGTACTCGCCAGATCCGCCTTGGTCTCGTTGATGCATTCGGCGAGCCTGGAGACCGGCACGCAGACATCCGTCGCCCAACCGCCACAGCCGGGCCGCAGCGCCAGGGCGGCGTAATAGGCGTCGTGACGAGCCTGCCAAAGCTTGTTGCGATCTTCCATGCGAGAGGTCCATTGAAAGGCCGAGCCGCCGAGATCCTCGGCGATCGCCTGGACCGTACGGGCCTGCTCGGCGGCGCTAGCCTCGGTGCCGTGAAACTCGAAGAACAGGGTCGGCTTGGCCTCATAGCCCTCGAGTTTCGAGTAGGCGATGCACGCGCCCATCTGAACATCGTCGAGAAGCTCCATGCGAGCAACGGGAACCCCTGACTGGACGGTCAGGATCGAGGTGTTGACCGCGCCTTCCAGATCCTCGAACTGACAAACCGCCGAGGTTATCGCCTCGGGAACCCCGTGGACCTTAAGCGTAACCTCGGTGATCACGCCGAGCGTGCCCTCGGAGCCGACGAAAAGTCGCGTCAGGTCATAGCCCGCCGAGGATTTTCGGGACCGCCGCGCGGTCTTCACCACGCGTCCGTCAGCGGTCACCACCGTAAGCGACAGGACATTCTCGCGCATCGTGCCGTAACGCACCGCGTTGGTTCCCGAGGCCCTGGTCGCCGCCATGCCGCCGATCGAGGCGTCGGCGCCCGGATCGATGGGAAAGAACAGGCCGGTATCGCGTAAATATTCGTTCAATTGCTTGCGTGTCACACCGGCTTGCACGGTGACGTCCAGATCCTCCGGATTGACTTCCAGAACCGCGTTCATTTCCGAGACGTCGACACAAAGGCCGCCGCGCAAGGCCGCCACATGCCCTTCCAGCGAGGTGCCGACACCGAAGGGAATCACGGGAAACTTGTACTCGGCGCAGGTTTTGACCGCTTCCGATACATCGTCCGTGGAGCGCGCGAACAGCACCGCGTCCGGCGGCACCGAGGCGTGGTAGCTTTCATCCTTGCCGTGACGGTCCCGGATCGCGTCCGATGTCGTGAGTTGGTCGCCGAAACGCTGCTTCAAGACGCCGAGCACGGTGTCGCGGGTGCTCGGATCGGAGGGTTGGACATTGACCTGCATCGGGGTCTCCTGGATGTCGTGCTGGATTTGGCGCCACCCTAATCGAAGTCCCGCCATAGAGAAAGCCGGTCGAGGGGACGTGCCCGGTTATGCCGTGGAGCACGCGGGTGTCGCCAAGTTCCGGGTTCGGCGTTGCTCGACCACAATGGTCGAGCGAAAGCAATTCGTAACGCTTCATGCATCACATTTGATGAAGAATATGCGGCGCGCGTGTTTTGAGAGGGGCGGCTTGAAGATTTTCTCGCGGTAACTATTGTGTTAACGTTTTGGTAATGAATTAGCCTCAGAGTTGTTTGTTTGTGTGATAAGGCTCGGAGAATTCCAATGTGGTCGTCCCTGAAATCAGCTTTCGCGCCGGTCGAGAAACGGCAGGCGGTGCGACAAGATGCAACCTCCGGATCGGTCCAGATCGATAGCCGATCCTATCCTCTGGTCAATTGGAGCGCGACCGGCGTGTTGATCGGTGGCCACGGCGATCATCTCGCCAAGGGACAACGCTTCAAGATGCAGGTCGAGGTCAAGGACGGAACCGACGCCATCGCCTTCGGTTGCGAGGCTCTCGTGGTTCGCAAGCAAGGCGACAAGATCGCGGCCCAGTTCGTGACGATCGACAAAGCGGTCAAGGCCCGCATTCACAAATATTTCGGCCGCCGCGCCAGCGCTTGAAGCGACCCGCGGTAGCATTTGTTTTATCGATAAGATTTCGTCGGCTTTCTTGGCGCGCCGATGTGTCATGCGCTTGCGTATTTGGGTTATCTGTTTCCGGGTGGTCCGAGGAGAGTACGATTGATGGCTGGAATCTTTAGTGGCGGCCCCTTTCACTCGCTATAGGTTTTGGCCGATACGTTTGTCCATTATCGACAAAACGTCGTGATAGTTGGCTTCGATACGCGTTATTCGCTTCTCTGAAAGAGCATAGCCAAATCTTCCGTGGTAAACGTGTTTTCTAACATAATTCGAAAATATAAAAGAAATTTCCTCAAAAATTTATAT